>NZ_CP039428.1:0-670203 GCF_043549295.1 Pantoea sp. SGAir0430 | reverse complement strand
CATTCATTCCTTCTGTTAAAAAATGTTCGCCCTTCAGGCAATACGTACGCGATGCTGCCGATGGAGCTGCTCAATAAGCTGTAAAACGCCGAGCGCTTCATGCGCATCAACCGGCGGCGGCCCGCCATGTAACAGCGCGTTGGCTAACAGCTGATAGAAAGCGGGGTAGTCGCCACGTTCAATCGGCACCGTTGTGGTTGCCCCGACCGTGCCGGCCCGGGCAACGTTTTCTGCCGGCGTGACGCCGTACTGGCTATCGCCGGGCGACATGCCAGCCGCCAGCTGCGGCTCCTGATTGTCCAGCCCCCAGTGGGTGAAAGCGCCTTTGCTGCCCAGCAGGTGAAAGCGCGGCGCATTCAGTGCCGCCTGGCCATTCATCCACAGCAGCGAGCGCACGCCGTTGTGGTGCAGCAATGAGACAAAACAGTCCTCGTCGCTGTCCGATTGCGGGCCGGAATGGCGCGCCAGCTCTGCCGTGGCATGGGTGACCGGGCCAAAGAGCTGGATGGCCTGGTCAATCAGATGGCTGCCGAGATCCAGCAGCAAACCACCGCCCTGCGCCAGCGTGACGCTGTCACGCCAATTGCCGAATCCCTGCGGTCGCCACCACTCGAAACGCGACTCAAAACTCCTTACGGTGCCGAAGGCTTCCTGGTGCACCAGGCGCTGCAACGTCAGAAAGTCGCCGTCCCAGCGTCGGTTATGAAACACGGTGAGCAAGGTATTGGCCTGCTGCGCGGCGGCGATCATCATTTCTGCCGCCTGCACGTCTGGTGCGAACGGTTTATCCACCACCAGATGGATCGCGCGCTGGCTGGCCTGTACAGCCTGCTCCGCGTGTTGCGCCGGTGGCGTGGCCAGCACGATGAGATCGATGCCGATCTCGCCGCCATCAATGGCCTTAAGCAGCGCGGGCCAGTCCGGCAGCACGCGCGCCTGGGGGTAACGTTGCTGCGCGATCGCTACGCGTTGGGCATCGCCTGTGACGATAACGTCGAGACGATAGTCGGAGTTATGGGCAAGCAGCGGTGCATGAAACACGCTGCCGGCGACGCCAAATCCCACCAGCGCCGTGCGGACTGGGCCGCTAACCTGAAGATGTGTCATTACAGCACCTCCGACAGAAAACGCTGCAGGCGCGCGGACTGCGGACGGTCAAAGATTTGTTCCGGCGTGCCGGCTTCCACGATTTCACCTTCATCCATAAACACCACCTGGTCGGCCACGCGCCGGGCGAAGCCCATCTCATGGGTCACGACCACCATGGTCATGCCGCGCTGGCACAAATCGGCCATTAACGTCAGAACGCCTTTCACCAGCTCAGGGTCGAGTGCCGAGGTGGCTTCATCGAACAGCATCACTTCCGGTTCCATCGCCAGCGCGCGCGCTATTGCCACGCGCTGCTGCTGGCCACCGGAGAGATCGCGCGGCCGGTGATCGGCTCGCTGAGCAAGTCCCACTTCGGCCAGCCGCTGACGGGCAATCTCCAGCGCTTCGGCTTTCGGGCGGCCTTTCACTTTCCACGGTGCCAGCGCCACGTTTTCCAGCGCGCTGTGATCGGGAAACAGGTTGAAATGCTGAAACACCATGCCAATTCTCAGCCGCAGCGCATCGGGCTTATCTTTCAGAACAGAGCGCCCGGCCAGTAATACATCGCCGTTCTTCGGCTCATGCAGGCGATTGATGCCGCGCAGTAAGGTGGATTTTCCCGATCCCGAGGGACCGATAATGCAGGTGGTGGTGCCCGGTTCGATGCTCAGCGACACATTACGCAGCACCTCAATCGGGCCGTATGCCAGGGTCAGATTGCGCAGCTCGAGGCTGGCGCCGTGAAATGCAGATGGCATGGCCATATTAGTGTCCTCGCTCGCTGGTAAGGGAGACCTCCGGAACCACGTTGCGCTTTTGCTGCACTTCATCGAGCTCCTTCAGGCCGCTTTGTGGCGCGGTGGCGCGGCGACGTCCGGTACGGTAGCGGACGTCGATGTAGTTCACGGCGTGGGTGAGCGGCACGGTGATCACCAGATAGAACAGCCCGGCCAGCATCAGGGGTGACAGGTTGCCGCTCAGCACGGCGGCATCCTGACCGACGCGGAACAGCTCACGCTGACCGGTCATCAGACCCAGCAGATAAACCAGCGACGAGTCTTTGATGATGGCGATGAACTGATTGACTATCGCAGGCAACACGCGGCGGATGCCCTGCGGAATGATCACCAGGCGCATCGCCCGGCCATAGCTCATTCCCAGCGCCCGGCAGGCTTCCATCTGCCCCTGTTCCACGCTCTGGATACCGGAGCGGAAAATCTCGCCCATGTAAGCGCTGGCAATCAGGCTCAGGGCAAAAATGCCGAGCGGATATGGCGTCGGGCCAAACAGCTGATAGCTGAAACGCGCCAGACCCTGACCAATCAACAGAATGGTGAGGATGGAAGGCAAGCCGCGAAACAGATCGGTATAGAGCCGCGCGGGCACGCGCAGCCAGCGCGAGGGCGAAATGCCCATCAACGCCAGTATCAGGCCGAATAACGTGCCCAGCACGGTGGCCGCCACGGAGATAATGATGGTGTTGACCAGTCCGGTTGCCAGCAGCTGTGGCAGGACGTCCATCATCGATGGAATATCAAAAAACGTACGGGAAAGAATAGTGATCAGATCCATAGCCGATTCTCGGTTGCGGGTGACGGACATGCGCCGTCACCGGATGCAGTCTCACGCATAACGATGCGCAGGGTTATTGGCCGCCGGGCAGATACTGTTGCGGCATTGGTGAACCCGGGAACCATTTCTGGTACAGCTGTTTCCAGGTCCCATCCTGCATCGCCGCTTTGATGGCTTTATCCAGCGCTGCTTTGAACTCGGGCTTGCCTTTGGCGATGGCGACACCCGCAGGCGCGTCAAATGAAGGGATGTTCGCTGCCGTGACCAGCTTAAAGCGGGTGGCATAATCTTTGGCGGCTTCGTAGTCGAGGAACATGGCATCCAGCGTGCCGTTATTCAGCGCGGACACCGCTGCGTTGTTATCGGGGAAACGCACCAGATCGGTCTGTTTGAAGTGCTGCAGCGCATAGTTCTCCTGCAGCGTGCCCTGAATCACTCCGAGCCGTTTATGCGCCAGGGTTTCTACGTTTTTCACCCCGGAATCGCTGCGGGTCAGCACTGTCAGATAGCCCGCAAGATAGCCGGTGGAGAAATCGACGGTTTTTTCGCGCAGCGGCGTGATACCAATCGCGGCGACGCCGGCATCATACTGGCCATTTGCCACCGCCGGCAAAATGGCGGAGAAGTCCTGACCGATAAAATCCACCTGATCGATGCCCATGCGATGCGCCACATTTTTGAAGAATTCGACGTCAAAGCCGGTGAAGTTGCCGCTTTTATCGGTGAAGGTGTAGGGCTTCGCGTCGCCGAGGCTGGCAACGCGGAGATGACCGGGTTCGATCAAACCCCATGGATTACTGTCGCTGGCGGCGTGGGCGCTCCAGCTGGCGGAAACCAGCATGGCCGTGCCGAACAGGGCGGCGGTCAGGTGATTGAAACGTTTGTGCGATGTCATAAGGCTCTTCCGTCTGTGCAGGTGAAACTTCAGAGTTCGCCAAGCCGGTTTATTGTTATTGAGACCGGTCTCAACGCGGGGTAAAATGAAACCGGCTCTGGTTGTGAGACCGGTCTCATTCGGATATACTGATATTAAGCACACGCTATCAGCAGCGTCAATTATGTTGTTATCAACTTGTGATTCGAAATAATTATGACCAATGAAAATGCTCGTTCCCGCGGTCCGACCGTTGCCGACGTCGCCCGCGCCGCCAATGTTTCCAAAGCTCAGGCGGCACGCGCGCTGGGCGGATATGGTTCCGTCAGTGAAGACGTGCAGACGCGGGTGAATCAGGCGGCTGAAGCGCTGGGTTACCGGCCAAACGAGCTGGCGCGCAGCATGAACACTGGCCGCTCCAATACTATCGGGGTGATTGTCGGCGACATCGAAAACCCGCACTTTGGCCTGGCGCTGCGCGGCATGGCGGACGTAGCGCGCCAGGCGGGCTTTCACCTGCTGCTGAGTAACAGCGATGAAACGCTGGATGAAGAGCGGGAAGCCGTGCGCGTGATGCTGGATAAACGCGTCGATGGCATCATCGTCGCGCCGTGCAGCTCATTGTTTGAGGATAACGAACATCTTCGCCAGGTGCTGGCAGAAGGGCGTTCATTAATGATGTTCGACCGGGCAGTGCAGGGGATGGAGGTGGAGACCATCCAGGCAAACTTTGTCGCAGTGGCCAAACAGGCGACGGAACTGTTACTGGCGGCCGGGCATCAGCGTATTGCTTATCTCTCCAGCATGCGCAGCGCTGCACCGTATTCGCCGGCAATCACGCTGGGCCCCACGCCGGTGGCGCAACGTGTTAGCGGAATGATTGATGCTTACCGGGCCGCAGGTAAGGAACTGGATCCAGCGCTGATTCGGCTTAATGCGCTCAGCGAAGCCATCATCGAGCAGATCCTGACTGAACTGCTGGCGCTCGCCGAACCACCCAGCGCGCTGATTGCCTCCGATAACCTGATTGCGATGGGCATCCTGCGCGGTCTGGCCAAACGCGGCCTGCGCGTACCCGAAGATATCTCTTTCGTGATGTACGACGATTTTCCCTGGACCGAGCTGATGTCACCGCCGCTGACCGTGGTCGCCCAGCCGGTGTATGAAATGGGGCGCGAAGCCGCGCGCCGGTTGATTTGCCATATCCGCCAGCAATCCCCCGGCGTCTTACCCGCGTTTGACAGCTGGATGGTGGTGCGCGGTTCGGTGGGGGAAAATCCGTCGGCCCGGTGATACAATGTGCGGCAGCGGGTTTGTGGAATTTCACCTTGCTTTTTTTGGTCGCCATGAATGGCGCCCCTACAGAAAACGGCGCGGTTTTGTTACTTCATACGCCTCAGAGAAACAGTAAATTGTGCGATGCCTCGCAGGACGCGCATTCATGCACACCGGAGAAACATCAAATTGTGCGATATCCCGTAGGGTGCGCATTCATGCGCACCTGGATAACCCTGCATAGGCGTAATCAAGCAGATTCCCCCGTTTCATTAATTCGCCAGAGTGGGTAAGTTTTTATATCCAGTTCCACCATTAATGAGATAGTTGTAATTACCACGAATAAATCTCAGCGCTTGTCAGCAATTATAAAGCAATTCTCTTTTAATTTGAGTTAGCGCAGCACACCACATCAAATTAAGTGCTATCAAAAGATCATTCTCGTTTTATTCCCTCATCAGGAACTTTCTGATTGTTTAAGTGATATTATGAGCAAGCAGGCTTACAAAACATTTACAATCAATTTCACTTAAGCCTTCTATGATGGCAAATACAGGAAAGTTAATGGCGCTAAGCGTCAGTTTATTTACTGCTTCAGCGCTGGCCGCACCGTTGAATCCCGGCGACCGCAACTATATTCAGAATCAGCAGCAACAGCGACTGCAGCAAGACCAGCAGCAGCGAGACGCGCTTTGGAACGCCGCCGCGCCGCAGGCCACAGCATGCAGCGGGGTTATATTACCAGTCGGGCATTTTAACCGAACAGGATTTATCGACTAATGAGCTGGTTATTCCGGTGCTAGAAAGGAAACGCGACGAAATACGCCTCGATGGCCAGCACCCGTGATCGCTGGCCATGTCGTTTCCCGAACTCGACTGTTTTGCAGCGCGGGCTACATTTCACCTCTCGCAAAGCCGGATCTGGAGTATAGGAACGACGCGCACCGATTCAGGCTCGCGGTGCCGACAGGGTGAATTTGTGATATGCGCCCGGACACCGATCCTTTTACTTAAACATTATCGAGAAGCGCGATCTTAACTTATTGAATAAATTTAACTTTAACTGAAAAATAAGATTAACTTTACTTTTTTGATATATTATTCAGGTATGTAAGCATAAACTTTAACTTAGACAAAGAGGATTCCATGATGAATTTTTCGCTTGATAAAAAATTGAAATCATTTGGGTGCAGATTTGGTGCAATATTATTAGGAGTTAATTTAACGACATTTTCCATCTCTGCTTCGCCGTTAATGGCTATTGAGGTGGCTGAAACAGTATCAAATATAAATCACACCTTCGAAGGAATTAATAGAGTAAAAGCCATTTATAAACCAGCGGAAATAGTCGCTTTAATATCTCCACCGTCCAATGGATACTATAACAACCTTGAAGAAAGTTATATCAGTTACGAGAGCAAAGGGTCTGACTGGTTGAAGAGATTTTATATCGACATGAAAATCCCGGAAAATTTATTTATAAAAGAAATCCCACCTCTTGATGGTAAATCTAAAGATGTGAAATACTTTGCTTACATTATCACAAATTTAGATAAAAATTCCTGTAAAATGCTTCATAGTGAGATTAAATCACTTTTTGACTATGAATATATAAACCCGGGCAAGGAAGTCAATACATTAGAGAAAAGAAAGGGTAAATGTGAAGACAAAAAAGACAACGAAATTGTTGTAATGAAATAAGAAACTGCCTGGATTAAAACCTTCTGAAAATAACTAGCTATATCCAGCAAACAAATCGATAGCGCTACGTGAAATCTGACGAAAGCGCTGAGGGATAAACGGGATGTTTTCGCGTAGCGTTGTCATTGTGGATGAGCTAAAGAGATAGTTGAAGCACCGAGGGCGAAGCTAACCGGGTATTCAGTTGTAGGGTGCGCATTGATGCGCACCAGGATAACGCAGTGGTGTCCATCAAACGGACCGGTGGGATAAGTTTTCACATAGTATCGCCGTGGTGGAATGCGTTGTGGGCCTGTTAAGAGGCGTGAAGGGCGAAACTGAAGGATTGAGATACGTGATCAGATATCTTATTTAACATAATCATGATTATGCGCACTTTGGCGCAAAAGGCAAATCAGTAGCATCTATAAACAGCTCCATTAGTTTAAGGCTGCCAGTTATGGCGCATTCACCATATTCAAATCCTCGCTGGCAATAATGGATAACACTTCGTCCAGTTATAATTAGTCTTCGCCAGCATCAGTTCTCCCGCCACCTCAGCAAAATTGATGTCCTGACGTTCATAAAAGAATTGACGCAGAATGCCAGGTAAAAACTCAGCGCTGTAGCGCAGTAACGTGCTGTGCCAGAAGGGTGCCGGCAACGGGCTGTTGCCATGCCGCATCAGCAATTCATTTTTCCAGTCTGAATCCAGAATCTTGTCGCAAAATGACTGGCGCATGGCAATCGCAGGCGTGTCAGGTATGCCTGCAAGCAATAACTGACTGGGTAACGCCACTAAGCGCAGATCCCGGATAACGATTTTTTTCGCAGCAAATTCCTGCCAGATTGTGGTCAGTTGCGCCACTTTCGCTGGTAAACGCTCATTGATGTTGTAAAGCGGCAAGGTCAGAGGCAAAAAAGTAAAATGAAGACCTTGCGCTGGCAAGGTATCGGCAAGCGGATCAGCCTGTGTGAGTCGTTGCAATTCATCAATCAGACGTAACACCGGTAAGGAAACTGACGGCTTTATCCCTGCGGCAAGCGCCAGTTTTACCGGATCGTAATAGTTCTCTTCATGGATGTTCCCGATGCCTGCATTTTTCGCCCACAGCGCAATGGTGTTCTCGTTTGCAGAACGGTACCGGGTTTGCAGACTGATTGGTTGCATGTCAGACCTTAGGGTATTTGGATAAGCGCAGATAATTAATTATGAAACGTTTTTTAGCAGATACTCCAGCCTGATTGTGGTGAAAACGCGTGATTATCTCATGCCTGTTCAACCCCGCTTAAACGATGCGCGATTTGTCTTCGCTCTGACGGAGCAAAGCGTCTACAATGCCGGCGAAATTTTTACTGATGAGGATACACAATTGGACACCTGTCCCACACGATTACAATCGGTGCCGATGCTGAGATAGCCTCATCGCTGTCTTAGCCCTGCGTTAAGACGGTGGATTTCCCTCCCCCCTTTTTCCTGCGTTCTGTCTGGCCCCGCTGTAATCCATTCTTACAACCCTGAATATCCATTGCCCGGCGGTGATGGAGTGAGGTCTGACATGGACTGGAAAATCTTTTTATTGCGCGTCACGGTCGCGCTGATTCTGGGCGCGCTGATTGGCAGTGAGCGCCAGCTGCGCCAGCGCCTGACCGGGCTGCGCACCAATGCGCTGGTCAGCACCGGTGCCTGTTTGTTTGTACTGATGACGCAAAGCGTACCGGGAATTGCCGCAGATGCCTCGCGCGTCGCCGCCTATGTGGTTTCCGGCATTGGCTTCCTTGGCGGTGGCGTCATCATGCGCGATGGCCTGAATGTGCGCGGCCTTAACACCGCAGCCACCCTGTGGTGTACCGCGGCGATTGGCGTGTTATGCAGCATGGGCTTGCTGCTGGAAGCAGGCATCGGTTGCGTAGTAATTCTGTGCGCCAATATCCTGCTGCGCGAACTGGCGCAAGGCATCAATCGGCAGAGCATCATTACTGCGGAGGACGCCAGCCAGTATTACAAAGTGCAGATCATCTGTCTGGCGGCCGATGAGGTGCAGGTGCGCAGCCTGATGCTGCATAGCCTTGGCGGCAGCGGTCTGCGGCTGCAATCCCTGCACAGTGAGGATCTGGAACCCTCACACCGCATGGCGGTGAATGCGGAAGTGCTGGGTAAACCCAGCCTGACCGATCAGCTGGAAAATCTGGTCAGCCGCATCAGCCTGGAAAAAGGCGTCAGCTCGGTCAGATGGCAGGTGTGTGAGCCGGAGACCGATTAAGTCGTTAAACGCGATGCGGCTGCGCTACCTGCCAAAGCGCAGCCGCAGCGTTGCCGGCAGCACGGTATGCTGGCTGATGGGTTCATCGCTGTTAATCATGGTAGTGAGCAGCGTAAAACACTCCTGCGCCAGGCGCGGCACATCCTGTTCGACGGTATCGATCGGCAGAGTTAGTGAGTCATACAGGTAGTGGTCGTCAAAGCTGGCCACGCGGATGTCGCTGTGCAGCAGGTGATGCTGGCTCATGTAGCGCAACACCCCTTCCAGCAGACCGCAGGCGGCGGTGAAAATCGCTTTGGGCGGACGCCCCAGCCGGGCGCACAGCGCGGCAAACATTTCATAACCGCTGCTCGGGTGATAGTTGCCGTGAATGATCCACTCCGGCCGTGGCGTCACACCTGCTCGTTCGAGACCCTGCATGAAACCGGCCAGACGATCTTTGGTGGGTGACAAACGCGGCTGACCGCCGAGGAAATAAATTTCATCCGGATTGGCGCGCGCCAGCCGTTCCACCAGCTCGGCAGTCGGCGTGACCGAATCGGTCATCACCAGCGGCAGTTGCGTATCATTAACGTAGCGGTCAAACAGCACGATCGGCAGTTGATCGCTCAGTTTGACGTAGTCACTGTCGCTTAACATGCTGGACGCCACAATCAGCCCATCCACCTGACGCGCCACCAGATTATCCACCACCACCCGCTCCTGCCCGGCGTTCTCGTCAGTGCAGGAGATCAGCAGCTGTAAGCCCGCCTCGCGACACAGATTTTCCAGCGCGTGCGAGAACACGGCAAAACCATGGTTGGTGATCTCCGGCACCACTAAACCCAGCGTATGGCTGCGATTATCGCGCAGCGAGCGCGCGTGAATACTGGGCTGGTAGTGATGCTCGCGCGCCAGCGTTAATACCCGTTCACGCGTCTCTTTCGCCACACGCAACTCTTTGCCACGGCCATTCAGCACCAGGCTGGCGGTGGCTTTGGACACCCCCGCCAGCGCGGCGATATCCGCTATGGTAACGCGTTTGGTTTTTCTCACGTCAGTGCATCGGTTAAGGAAACAATGACTTATTCTACCATGCACGGCCGCAACGACCAGTAGCGCGCCGTCACTTCTGCGTGTCCGGTCAGGGTTAATTGCGCCAGATGCGCCGGGAAGTAGCGGCTGCTCATCACCCCTTCCCCTTCATTAATGAAAATCTCGACGCTGGAGTGATCGCACAGTAACTGGAGCTGACTCACCGCGCCGCGCCAGTAACGGAACTGCCACTCGCCGCTTGCCAGACTGCGCCGCGCGAGCCGCAGCCCGTCGGCGCGCCACTCCAGCCGTAGCTGGTCGGCGAAATCCAGGGTGATGTCGCCCTGCCCGCTCAGCAGTAATTCCAGCCGCTGCGCATCAATGACCGGCGCATCGGCGGCTGGCCCCTGATAGTGCTGTTCAGCGCTGCGCAGCGCCTGCAGTTCAGTAACCGGACGCTGGAACAGCCGGCCATCACGCGTGCCCAGTTCGCGCACGCAGGTCATCTGATGGATCCAGCCATTGGCCACCGTGGGCTGCAGCATCTCCTCGCCATCCGGCACGCCCATCCAGCCCACCAGCAGCCGGCGTCCGTTGGCGGTTAGCGTGGTTTGCGGCGCGTAAAATTCGAAACCGGCGTCAAGCTCATGTAATTCGCCATGGCTAAAGCGGGCGTTAGCATAATCAAGATCGCCGGAGAGCCACGCGCTGGGATGTGCATTGAGAAAACGATGCTGTTCCTGCGCAAGCCCCTGCGGGCAGCAAATCAGGAAGGTGGTATCGCCGAGGATAAACATGTCCGGGCATTCCCACATATAACTGGCTGCCGCCAGTCCGTTAAGGCCGCTGCCGGCAATCTCACCCAGATTGTGCCACTCACGCAGGTCCGCCGAGCGCAGCAGCAACACTTTGCCCTGCTTTTGTTGATCCTGCGCACCCAGCACCATGAACCAGTGCCCGCCATGCCGCCACACTTTCGGGTCGCGCACGTGTCCGGTATAGCCGTCGGGCAGCGCGATCACCGGCCCGAGTTTGTCAAAGCCGCCCTGCGCATTCTGCACCGCCAGACACTGCCAGGCGGTGCGCGAACCATCCACGAACTTCACGTTGCCGGTATAGACCAGGGTCAGTGCGCCATTATCATCAACGGCGCTGCCCGAATAGCAGCCGCTGCGGTCATACTCCTCATCCGGCATTAGCGCTATGGGTTCATGCTGCCAGTGCAGCAGATCGGCTGAACTCCAGTGGCCCCAGCATTTATGCTGATGCTGGCAGCCCAGCGCATTCCATTGATAGAACAGATGGTAACGCCCGGCGAAGTGGATAAAACCGTTCGGATCGTTAAGTAATCCGGTAACGGGTGCCAGATGCCAGCCCGGATAATGCGGGTCGCTTAGCGCGCGCGGCTGACCGCGCATCACCGCCTGTAAAATATCGGGTAACAATGTAGAAGCCGCCATTATTCCGCGTCCGTTTTGTATTTGAGCAGATAAGAGATCATAAATGCGCTGCTGAACGCGATCACCATGCCAATGGCATAATTAAGCAACGAGCTGGCCTGCACAATCGCCATGCCCGGCAGACCGGTGAGACCGACAGCCGTCATATATACATGCACCGACACTACCCAGGCACCGCCCAGCGCGCCGCCAATCAGGCCGGCGATAAAGGGTTTCATAAAGCGCAGGTTGATACCGAAAATCGCCGCCTCGGTAATACCCAGCAGCGCTGAAAAGCCGGACGGCAGCGAAATCGCTTTGATTTTCACATCTTTGGTTTTGAACCATACCGCCAGACAGGCACCGCCCTGCGCCACGTTAGCCATCGCCCAAATCGGCAGCAGGAAGTTGACGCCAATCGCCGGATTGCCCAGCAGTCCGGCTTCAATCGCATGGAAGCTGTGGTGCACGCCGGTGATCACGATAACCGAGTAAAGCCCGCCAAACACCAGTCCGGCCAGCCAGCCGGCATGGGCAATCAGCGTGCTGAGGACGAATGAAATACCGTCGCCCAGCATCCGTCCTGCCGGACCAATCACCAGCAGCGCAACGAAGCCGGCGATAATCACCGTCAGGAACGGCGTCAGGATCAGATCCAGCGCGTCCGGAATCACCCGGCGCAGCTGCTTCTCCAGCACACTCATAAACCATACCGCCAGCAGCACCGGAAACACCGTGCCCTGGTAGCCGATCATCGCCACTTCGATACCGAAAAAGTTCATGGTATGGAAGCCGGCCGCCACGCCCCAGGCGTTGGTGAGCGCCGGATGCGTCAGGATGCCGCCGAGTGTGGCACCGAGGAACGGGTTTCCGCCAAACTCACGCGCCGCTGTGAAGCCAATCAGGATCGGCAGGATGATAAAGGCCGCTGAGCTGCACATATCCAGCATGATATACAGCGCGTTGTCGGGGTTAACCCAGCCGTAGGTTTTAACCATGCCGAGCAGTCCCATCAGCAGGCCAGAGGCCACAATCGCCGGGATGATCGGTACAAAAATGTTCGACAGCAGACGCGCAATGCGCTGGAACGGATTGAGCTTGCGCGCAGCGATATCCGCCGCTTCCGACTTGCTGGTTTCACTGATGCCAGCTTCGCGGATAAACGCGGCATACACTTTATTCACCACGCCAGTGCCAAAAATCACCTGCAGCTGTCCGGCATTGCGAAAACAGCCTTTCACGCCCTCCAGTTTGCCAATCGCGGCGGTGTCGGCTTTGGCGTCATCCACCAGCACCAGGCGCAAACGTGTGGCACAGTGCGCCGCACTGGCGATATTTTCCCGGCCTCCCAGCAGCGGCAGCAGCGACCGGGAAAGAGTAACAAAATCCATAGTAACCTCTGTTTTTGGTTGTTATGCCATCATGCGCTAAGCGGCCCGCACGCGGGCCGTTTCATCAGAACCAGGTTTCCATTTGCACGCCAAAGTTCCACTCGCCACCGGATTTAAAGCCGGTGCTGCCAAAGGCGTCATCGCTGGCGTAGTTATCCAGACGATGATCCCAGTCCATCCAGCTGGCGAACAGGCGGATTTCCGGACGCTTGAGGAATTCGCCCACGTCGCTGGCTTTGAGCGTGGGGGCGACGGTGAGCTTGTAGAAGTTGCCGCTGACGGCCTGGCGATTGTTATAGCCTTCAGGCCGCAGATCCATGTACTGATATGAGCCTTCATACTGCATCTCAAAGTTCTGCGTAAATGCCTGAATCAGGCGCAGGTTCACGGTGGCCCACTCATAGCTGTCGCCTTTGACATAGCGGTCTTTGCTGCTCTGCGCCAGCAGCGCTGGCGCGATGTGCCAGCCAGCGCCCAGCGGCGTCATGCCGTAGCTGGCGAGCCGCCAGGTATTCGCCTGCGGCAACAGCGCGCCGTCGGAACCGATGCTCTTCACTTCTGCGCCGAGGCCATGACCGTACAGCAGCGCGGTTTTCGCTGAACCTTCACCCAGGCCGTAGAAGCTGTCGTTGTGCAATCCGACCAGGGCGTGCACACCGTCACTGGCGGCATCACTTTTCACGCGATTGCCGTCAATATCGGTGCGCTGTTCGTTATCTTTCGCGCGCATGCCGCTCACCATCAGCTGCAGTGGCCCGACGAAGTTATTCAGCGACAGAATGTAGTTTTGCGCGGTGTTGTCGTTATTTTCGATGTCCCCGAAGGTGCGGCCATAAATCGACAGGTTGCTGCGGGCGTCATCGCCCCACTTCATGTCGTAAATACCGGCCCCGGTTCCGGCCAGGAATACCACATCGGAATCGATCCAGTGGATGTCGAAGTTATCGCGGTCGAAACGCTTACCGGCCCACATCGTGGAGTCTTTGAACGCGCCGGTGAAGGTCGGTAGCTGCCCCAACTCAACAAACGCCTGACGCAGGTTGAGATCGCTGCTGGCGGCAGTCCAGTCGTTGTAGGTGCGCTGTCCGTCAGCCAGCATCGCCTTGAAGCGCGTGGTGGCACCGTTGGTCAGCGTTTGTTTATGTTCGAGGTTAAGTTCAACGTAGGTATCCGGCTCATTGCCGAGCCGCCCGACGTGACCGCCGGTCTCACCGGCTGGCGTGACGGTGGGCCCGCCCTGAGTTTTGGCGGCGGAACTGTTCATCAACAGGCCGGAGCGCGCGTAGCCATGAAACTCAAAGCCCTCTGACTCGCTGCTGGCGGCGGGCGCCACAGGCTGAGCGGCGCGCGGTTCGGTCTGTGCGACGGCAACTGGCGTCGGGTTCTGCTGCTGCACCGCAGCCAGCTTTTGCACCTGCTGTTCCGCCGCCTGCGCGCGCTGCTCCGCCACGCTGGCACGCTGTTCAGCCGCGGCCAGTCGTTTTTCCATCGCCGCCAGGCGCGCTTCAATACTGCTCATGTCGTCTGCCGCCCAGGCTGAGCCTGAGCCTAATACGGTACTAAGGGTTATCGCGATTATGCTTTTTTTCACTGTTTTGCATCCCTGAGGCAAGGCTATCATCAGATGTATTTTTTTGCTAAACCGGTTTAGGCACCGCATCATAGCGGTGCCCATTTTTAAAGCGCAATGGATTTTGCTAAACCGATTTAGTGGATGTGAGATACATCGCAAAACAGGGAAAACGGCGGGGTCAGATACCGTGCTGCTGTAACTGTTGATAGTTCGGTAACGCGGTCATCGCGCCTTTGGCGGTGGTGGCCAGCGCCCCGCACGCCTGCGCCGTGCGCAGGCAGGCCGCCAGCTGCGCTTCATCCGCCGGCAGACCCCGCTGCGCCAGTTCCCACAGCAGTCCCGCCACGAAGGCATCGCCGGCACCGGTGGTATCCACGCTGATCACCGCGCGCGCGGGATAGTGAGTTTGCCGGCCATCAAAATAAGCACGCACGCCAGCACTGCCCTGTGTGACTAACAACAATTTAACGGAGAAGCGCTGCGCCAGTTGCACGATGCCGCTGTCAATGTTGGCGGTGTCCGTCATAAAGGCCAGTTCTTCCATAGAGAGCTTCACCACATCCGCCCGTTGCAGGGCCGCACTGAGGCATTGCAGCAACTCCGCCGCATCGGACCACAAATCGAGACGGATATTGGGATCGAAGCTGACAAAACCGCCCGCCTCGCGCACGCGCTGCATGGCGGTTAACGCCGCCGTGCGCGACGGCTCGGCGAGTAACGCAATCGAACAGCAGTGCAGCCACTCGCCACACTGAAACCGCGGCAAATCGTCTGGCGTGAGAAACAAGTCGGCGCTGGGGCGCACCATGAAAGTGAAGGTACGCTCGCCCTGCTCATCCAGGGCCACGACCACCGTGGAGGTGCGCTGCTGCACATCTTTGCGCATATGGGAAACATCCACCTTTTCCTGCGCCAGCGTGCGACACAAAAACTGGCCAAAAGGATCGTCACCCACCCGTCCGATAAATCCGCTGTTACCCGCCAGCCGGGCGATACCCACTGCCACGTTGGCGGGCGCGCCGCCGGGACACTGCAACAAACGGCCCGCGTCATCAGGCAGCAAATCCACTACGGCATCACCCAGACACCAGATACGTTTCATCATAATTCAGTCTCATTTAATCGCTAAAACGGTTTAGCAAAGCATGCATATTAATCATGAACGCGGGTATTTGTCACCGTGAACAGTCCGGCAGGCTTCAGACTTGTCCGTTGCTGGGATCGGTTTCGCCCTGCCGCATGGTCGTCTGCGTATTGACGTCTATGCTTAAAGTTTTCCAAAACCTTATAAAAATCGGTGTCATTGAGATTTCATTTCGCCACTTGTCCGGAGGCAAAGGCATGAGCAACCCACGCGATGAGAAGACGCAGCGGTATTCACCGCAGCAGGAAGAGACAGAGCGAGCCCGGCTGACAGCCGGTGCCGGTTCCGCCGCGCCGGCCCCCGTCACGGTGCCGGTCACGCTGCAGGTGAACGGCGAACCTCAGCAGCTAAACGTGGATACCCGCACCACGCTGCTGGACGCGCTGCGCGAACATTTACACCTAACCGGCACCAAAAAAGGCTGCGATCACGGTCAGTGCGGTGCCTGTACCGTGCTGGTCAATGGCCGGCGCATCAACGCCTGCCTCACTCTCGCGGTGATGCAGCAGGATGCCGAAGTGACCACCATTGAAGGCGTCGGCACGCCGGATGATCTGCATCCGCTGCAGTCCGCCTTTATCCGCCACGACGGCTATCAGTGCGGCTACTGCACGCCGGGGCAAATCTGCTCCTCGCTGGCGGTGCTGCAGGAAATTGCGGCGGGCATTCCCAGCCATGTCACGGGCGATCTGACTGCCGCGCCAGCGCTGAGCGATGACGAAATTCGTGAGCGCATGAGCGGCAACATCTGCCGCTGCGGCGCCTATGCCAACATTCTTGCCGCCATTGAAGAGTACGCCGGAGGCCAGAAAGCATGAGAGCCTTTACCTTTGAACGGGCTGCGACGCCCGCACAGGCTGCCAGCAGCGCGATGCAGCATCCAGGCGCACGCTTTATTGCCGGCGGTACCAATCTGCTCGATTTGATGAAGCTGGAAATTGAAACCCCATCGCACCTGATTGATGTTAACGGACTGGCGCTGGACAGCATTGAACCCACCGCCGGGGGCGGCTTACGTATTGGTGCGCTGGTGCGCAATACCGATCTGGCGGCAGATGCGCGCATCCGGCGCGACTATGCCGTGCTGACGCGCGCGCTGGTGGCAGGCGCTTCTGGCCAGCTGCGCAATCAGGCCACCACCGCCGGCAACCTGCTGCAGCGCACGCGCTGTCCCTATTTTTACGATGTTAATCAACCCTGCAATAAGCGTCAGCCGGGTACGGGCTGCGCCGCACGCGAAGGATTCAGCCGCCAGCATGCGGTAGTGGGTGTCAGCGAAGCCTGTATTGCCACCCATCCCAGCGATATGGCGGTGGCGATGCGACTGCTGGATGCGGTGATTGAAACCGTCAGCCCTGACGGCAGCCAGCGCGCCATTCCCATCGCTGAATTCTACTGCGCACCGGGCGACACGCCGCACATCGAAACCGTGCTGCAGCCGGGTGAGCTGATCGTCGCGGTTACCCTGCCTGCACCGCTGGGTGGCACGCACATTTACCGTAAGGTGCGCGATCGCGCTTCTTACGCCTTTGCGCTGGTCTCAGTAGCAGCGGTTATCCTGCCTGAGGGTGGCGGCCGGGTGGCCGTCGGCGGCGTGGCCCATCAGCCGTGGCGCAGCGCGGCGGCGGATGCTGAACTTCCTCACGGGGCGCAGGCGGTCTGCGATGTGCTGTTTGCTGATGCACGTCCCACTGAAGCCAACCGATACAAATTGTTGCTGGCGCAGCGCACGCTCGCCTCAGCGATCGCGGAAGCGAGGAGCAACGCATGAAATTTGACACACCAGCAACCGCCAATTCTATCGATCGGCAGCGCGTCGTCGGCCAGCCGCTGGCACGCATCGATGGGCCGTTAAAAACCACCGGCTCGGCGCATTACGCCTATGAATGGCACGCTGAAGCACCGGATGCGGCCTACGGTTATGTGGTCGGCGCGCCAATTGCCAAAGGCAATATTCTCTCGATTGACACCCACGCCGCGGCGCAGGCACCGGGCGTGCTCGGCATCGTCACCGGAGCAACCGCCGGCAAGCTCAACAAGGCAGAGCGCAATACCGCGAAGCTGCTGGCGAATAATAGAATCGAACACTATCACCAGGCCGTGGCGCTGGTGGTGGCGGAGACCTTCGAGCAGGCACGTGCGGCCGCGCAACTGGTTAAGGTTAACTGCCAGGCTGAAACGGGGGCTTACGATCTCGCAGCGGCCCAGCCAGAGGTGACAACGTCACCCGAAGGTGAGCCTGATAAAACACTGGGCGACGTCGATGCTGCCCTGCACAGCGCAGCCTTTACGCTGGACGCCACCTACACCACGCCCGATCAAAGCCATATGGCAATGGAACCGCACGCTTCCATGGCGCTGTGGCAGGACGATCACCTGACGGTCTGGACCTCGAATCAGATGATTAACTGGTGCCACACCGACCTGGCGCACACGCTCGACATGCCGATGGAAAAGGTGCGCGTGCTCTCTCCTTACGTCGGCGGTGGCTTCGGCAGCAAACTGTTTTTACGAAGCGATGCGCTGCTGGCGGCTTTGGGCGCGCGCGCCGTGGGACGCGCGGTAAAAGTGATGGTGCCGCGCCCGATGATCCCCAACAACACTACGCACCGGCCAGCGACGCGGCAGCGCATCCGATTAGCTACCGATGCGCAAGGCCATCTCACCGCCATTGCCCATGAAAGCTGGTCCGGTAACCTGCCGGGCGGAACGCCGGAAACTGCGGTGCAGCAGACTGAATTACTCTACGCCGCCGCCAACCGGCTTACCGGGCTGCGCCTCGCCGAACTCGATCTGCCTGAGGGCAACGCAATGCGTGCGCCAGGTGAAGCGCCCGGTCTGATGGCGCTGGAGATCGCCATGGATGAAATGGCCGCCATCGCCGGTATCGACCCGGTTGAGTTTCGCATCATCAATGATACACAGGTCGATCCGCTGCATCCGGAGCGCTTCTTTTCACGCCGCCAGCTGGTGCAATGCCTGCGCACCGGCGCCAGCAAATTTGGCTGGGCTGAACGCTGTACCCAACCCGGGCAGCGGCGCGAGGGGCGCTGGCTGGTGGGCATGGGCGTGGCAGCCGGTTTCCGTAATAACCTGCTGGCGCCCTCCGCCGCGCGCGTGCAGCTGGATGCGCAAGGCACAATCACCGTCGAAACCGACATGACCGATATCGGCACCGGCAGCTATACCATCATCGCCCAGACGGCAGCCGAGATGATGGGTGTGCCGATTGAGCAGGTCAGCGTGCGGCTCGGCGATTCGGCGTTTCCTGTCTCGGCGGGTTCGGGTGGCCAGTGGGGAGCCAATACCTCCACGGCCGGGGTGTACGCGGCCTGCGTCCGGCTGCGTGAGAAGGTTGCCGCACAGTTGGGTCTGGATGCGGAAAGCGCAGAGTTTGCCGATGGGCACGTTCACGCCAGCGGGCAGCGCCTGCCGCTCACTGCGGCGGGTCCGCTGACGGCGGAAGAGACCATGGAATTCGGCGATCTGGACAAAACCTTCCAGCAATCCACCTTTGCCGGCCATTTTGTTGAAGTGGCGGTCGACAGCGCCACCGGCGAAGTGCGCGTGCGGCGCATGCTGGCGGTGTGTGCTGCGGGGCGCATCCTTAACCCCAAAACCGCGCGCAGTCAGGTGATCGGCGCGATGACCATGGGCCTCGGCGCCGCGCTGATGGAGGAGCTGGCGGTGGACACCCGGCTCGGCTACTTCGTCAATCACGACATGGCAGGCTATGAAGTGCCGGTACACGCCGATGTGCCCGAGCAGGAGGTGATTTTCCTCGATGATACCGATCCGGTCTCTTCACCGATGAAAGCCAAAGGCGTCGGTGAACTGGGGCTGTGTGGCGTCGGTGCTGCGCTGGTTAATGCGGTCTACAATGCAACCGGCGTACGAGTGAGAGACTATCCGGTGACGCTGGATAAGTTACTCGCCGCGCTGCCCGTTCAGCCGTAATGCAGGTCCCCTCCGCCAGTGCATGCTGGCTGGCGGAGGGTGGAAAAGCGTAAGTGGCTAAGCCGTCAGGACTGCTCAGTGACAGAATGCGCTAACGCATGACGCCGGCCCTCTGCGGCCAGCGTCACTGCGCTGGTTAATGCTCTCAGCGCCCCGCTTCCTGAGTCAGCCCGCACCAGTGCACCAGCGTCAGCGCAATGGCTTTGGTACAGGCCACCAGATCGGCAATCGGCACATGTTCGTTAGGCTGATGCGACAGCGCCGGATCGCCGGGACCAAAGTTGACCGTCGGCGTCTGGCCCAGCGTGCTGGGCAGGCCAATGTCGCTGTGGGCACCAAAGCCGGCCAGCTGCGGGCTCAGTGCCGCGTCACTCACGCCCTGCTGAAAAGCGCTGACAAAAGGATGATCGGCCGGGATCTCGGCGCAGTCGGCGTCCAGTATCCACTCCACGCGCGCCGGATGCTTTGCCAGATAGGGATCCAGCGCGCACACCTTCGTCACGTGCGCCTCAATCTCCTGTTTTACCTTACCGCCCAGCCCCATCTCATCCTTTTCTGCCGGCAGATACTGCACGTCTATGACGATTTCGGCGCGGCCGGCAATCGACGCCGGATGCTCGCCCACTTTCAGCTGCGTCACGATAATCTGGTTGGGCAGATCCATAAGTGGATGATTTTTATCCGGCTGCGTCTGCCAGCGGCGGTTCAGCACATCGAGCCCGTCCAGCATCTGGCGACACAACATCACGGCATCAACCGGACCGCTGCTGTCCCAGCTATTCGGCGTTAATTCCGCATGTCCGCCGATGCCATCAAGGATGATGCGCGCCCACAAAATGCCGTGGCAAATCGGCGCGATGCGGTTGGCAGTGGGCTCCGTCATGATACCGGCATCGGCTTTGAAGCCGCGATCCACCATTGCCAGCGAGCCCATGCCGCCGATCTCTTCATCCACTACCGTAGTGAACACCACGTCGCCGGCCAGCTGCACGTTGAGCTCCTGCAGCAGCTCCACCGCCATCAGCATGCAGGCCACGCCGCCTTTCATATCGACCGCGCCGCGACCATACACCGCCTCGTTGCGGATCTCCGGCACAAATGGATCGCTGTGCCAGTGCTCAGCCGGACCCGGTGGTACCACGTCAATATGGCCGGTAAGCATCAGCGACCTGCCGCCACCGGATCCGCTCAGGGTGCCGCCCAGATTGGGACGGCCCTCAAAGGTGCGGCCTTTATTGGCGCCCGGACGGCCCTGATACTTCTGGTACAGCGCCGGGCCATCCGGATCCCACAGATCGGTGTCCATGCCCAGCGCCATCAGCCGCTGCTGCAGATAGCGCTGGCAGTCGCGCTCGCCTGGCCCGGCCTCGCGCGGATCGACTTTCACCACCGAGGGAAATGCCAGCAGGTCGCATAATGTCTGCGCGATACGCTGCGCGCTGGCATCGACGTGTGCGCTAATTTTTTCAGTCAGACTCATGTGTTATCTCCGATAGATAAAAAGTCGTTGTGCCATTAACACTATGATTAACAGCATGCCCACCACGCCCAGTTGCCACACGCTGTTCAGCCCCAGCTGCAACATGCAGGTTTTGAGGGTGACCAGCATCAGCGCGGCGGCGAGAACGCCGATGACACTGCCGCGCCCGCCAAAGATCGCCACGCCACCCAGCAGCGCGGCAGTCAGCGACTCCAGCTCAAGATTGACGCCGATTTCCGGACGGGCGCTGCCGAGCCAGCACAGGGAAATAAAGCCGGCGCAGCCCGCCAGCGCGCCGCTCAGGCAGTAAACCAGCAGCCGCAGGCGATCGACCGGAATGCCCACCAGCCGCGTGGCGTGCTCATTGAAGCCGCAGGCGTAGATCCATTTGCCCCACGCGCTGTTGCTGAGGATCAGCCACGCCAGCAGAAACGCCGGGATGACACAGGTTAAGAAAGGCAAGGGAACGGACAGCATGGCCGCCCGGCCCCACTGCGTCAGCAGCGGCGGCACGCCGGCCAGCGCCGCGCCACCGGTTAATGCCAGCGCCAGGCCGGAAAACAGATAAAAACTGCCCAGCGTAACGATCAGCGGCCAGAGGCGTAAGCGCGCCACCAGCAGGCCGTTCAGCGCGCCGGCCAGGCTACCGCTTAGCAGGCAAATTAGCGGCAGCCAGCCGGGCGCAATACCCTGATCGAGTGCCAGCATGCCGATGACCGCCGAGAGCGAAACGTTACCGCCAACCGACAAATCAATGCCGCCGCCGCCAGTCATCACCACCAGCGACTGCCCGAGCGCCACCAGCGACAGCAGCGTGGCAAACTGCAGGATGGAGGTCAGCGACCATGCCGCCAGCATCTGCGGCAGCACAAACGCGATGGCGCCCAGCAGCAACAGCCACAGCGCCAGCAGCAGCGTCAGATCGTGGGCTTTGCGCCACAGTTTCATGCCAGCCTCCTTAGCGATAACAGCCGCCCACTGGCTGCTTCACTGCTCAGCACCAGCAACAGCACCGCCCCGGTGACCACGGTTTGCCACAGCGAGGGCACGCCAATCAGCAGCAGGCCATTTTGCAGAATGCGCAACAGCAGCACGCCGAGCAGCGTGCCGAGCAGACTGCAGGAGCCGCCGGTAATGCGCGTGCCGCCCAGCACCACCGCGGCAATCGCCTCCAGTGCCAGCGTGCCGCCGACGGTCATCTCCACGTTACGATAGGTGGCGATGTAGCAGGTGGCGGCCAGGCCGCACAGCACGCCGCTGAGGGCAAAGGTCGCAACACGCACCCGGGTCACCGGAATGCCCGCCAGCCGCGCTTTTTCTTCGGAGTTGCCGGCGGCCAGCAGCCATAACCCGTACGGCGTATGGCGCAGCGCCAGCCACACCAGCGCCCAGGCCGCGATAATCAGCCAGGCCATCAGCGGCAGTCCCAGCAGCGGCCGCATCAGCGCATGCGTCAGATCGCCTGGCAGACCGGAAAGCCACTGCCCGCCCAGCAGCACAAACAGCGCCGTGCGCCAGACGCCGAACAGCCCCAGCGTGCCAACAATCGCCGGAATGCGGCCAATCACCACTACCAGCGCGGTGATCAGCCCTGCCAGCAGGCCAATAAGCGGTCCGGCCAGCGCCGCCAGCAGCGGGGATTGCAGCATCAGCAGTTGTCCGACGCCCCACGCGGCCACGCCCATCACTACGCCCACCGACACATCGACGCCGCCCATGGCGATCACCAGCGTCATACCCAGCGCGATCAACAGCAGTTCGCTGCTGTTGCGCAGAATGGTTAGCAGGTTGTCAGCGGTAGCAAACCACGGCGAAAACCACGTAAAGCAGGCGCCAGCCAGCACGGCGATCGCCAGCAGGACGATTTCCCGCGAAGTCATATGCATCACAGGCCTCGTCAGAATTTGAACTGGTCGACGTTATCTTTGGTGAACACCGCCGGCTTGCCGAGCAGCAGCACACCGGTTTTGCTGTCAAAGGTCACCGGTTGGGCAAAGCCGGGAACGTGATTTTCGGCGGCAAACGCTTTCCCGTCGATCAGCTGTTTGCCCGCCCACACCGTCAGATAGCCAAGCTTTTCCGGGTCCCACAGCACGGTGTAGCCAAACGCCCCGCTTTTCAGGTAGGCGCGCGCGGTGTTCGGGCTGCAGAAACCGCTGCCAATCACCTTGCCGTTTTTGCCGGCGGTTTCGATGGCCTGCGCCACGCCCGGACAGGTTGTGGAGGCCATGGCAATCACCCCTTTCAGATCGGGGTTAGCGGACATCAAATCGGTGGTGATTTGCGCCGCGCGGCTGGCGGAGCCGCCGGCGTACTGAGGTTTGAGCAGCGTAATGTGCGGATATTTGCTTTTCACCCGCTGCTGCATAAAGCCAATCCAGCTGTTGAGGTTAGACGCGGTGGCTTCGCCGGAGACGATGCCAATTTTGCCGCGCTCGCCGACGCGTTTGACCATCTCATCGATCACCGTATCGCCCAGTCCCTCATCGGTGGCCTGCGCCACATAGACCGGCCGCCCGCTGTCGGGTGCATCGCTGTCGCTGGTGAACAGATGCACATTACTCGCCTGCGCCTGCGCCATCACCGGCGCAATACTGGAGGCATCCAGCACGCTGATGCCAATCGCATTGACCTTCTGCGCAATCAGGTTCTGCACGATCTGCAGCTGATCCATCGGGTTGGTATCTACCGGACCGCTGTAGACAAACTCCACGCCGAGATCGTGCGCGGCGCGCTTGCCGCCCGCCTCCATCGCCTGAAAATAGGGAATACCGATGATTTGCGGCACGAAGGCCACCTTTTGTGCCGCGAAGGCGTAACCCGATACCAGCAGCGACAGCGAACAAACAGCAGTAGCAATGCGATGCATGATGATTTCCCCTGGTGTGAGTGCTTAGGTGTTTTCGAAAATGCGCGCATCAGGATGCGCACCGGTAATGAGTGCAACAATTTCGTCTGGCGTGGTGTCCGCGTGACGGCGCTCGGCGATTTTGCGGCCGCGACGAAACACCACCATGCGATCGGCCACGGCAAACACATCGCTGATGTTGTGGCTGATCAGCACCACGGCGCAGCCGCGTTCCGCCAGGCGGCGCGTCAGCTGCAGGACTTTCTGCGTCTCCGCGACCGCCAGCGCGGCGGTGGGTTCATCCATGATCACCAGCTGCGCGTTGAGATTGAGTGCGCGACAGATTGCCACCGCCTGGCGCTGGCCGCCGGACAGACTGCCGACCGCCGCTTCGGCATCGGAAATGTGCGCATCGAGCTCGGTCAGCAGTTGATCCACCGTTTCACGCATCGCGCGGCGGCGCAGAAAAGGGATGCCGAGCACGCGGCGCTTCAGCTCGCGGCCAAGAAACACGTTCTCGGCGATCGACAGATTCTCTGCCAGCGCCAGCTCCTGATAGATGGTGGCAATACCGTGCTCGGCGGCCTGGCGCGGCGAGGTGAATTTCACCGCCCTGCCGTCTACCCACAGCTCGCCATCACTGGCGCTGTACGCGCCGGATAACACTTTGGTAAAGGTCGATTTGCCCGCGCCGTTGTCTCCCAGCAGCGCCAGCACTTCACCGCGATGGATCGACAGATTGACCTGGCTAAGCGCCGTTAACGCGCCGAAGCGTTTGCCAATGTTGCGCGCTTCGATGAAACAGCTAGTCATGGGCGCTCTCCGGGTAAGCCGCGCTGTGGAAATCGATCTCCCACTGCAGCACGCGGGCGTAAAGCTGCGATAGCTGCGCCTGTTGCGCCGCGCTGAGCGTCAGTGCGCACTGGTCCAGCTCGGTTTTCAGCCACTGCGCCTGCTGATGGAACTCGTCTTCGGCATGCATCTCTACCCAGCGGCGTACGTCAGCGTCCTGCTGCGATTGCGCGCTGACGCGCAGGCACCAGTGGTAATACATCCACTCGGCACCGAACATCAGGGTGATGATTTCCGCATAGCTGCCCTGCTGCGCGACTTTCAGCATGCCATCGCGGAATGCGCTGACGCCGGGCAGATCGTCCGGATAATCCGCTGGCTGAATGCCGCGCCGCGCCAGCACCGCCTCAAACCAGGCGATTTGCGTATCCACCAGCGCATTGAGCACGCCAATCAGCCAGCGCTGCTGACGAATGCCCGGCGCCTTGCTCACCGCCAGCGCAAAAATAGCGATGGCGGTGGCGACGAAGTTACCCTCAAACACCAGATAACGATTAAACACGCTGTCCGGCAACCGATCGTGCTCAATGTCGACGACAAAGCGGTGCTGCTGCATCGCCTGCCATAGCGCCTGATGCTGCGTCAGCAGCCGATCGCTGAAGCTTTCCATCACGCCTCCTCCAGCGCGGCCTGCGCCACCGCCATGAAGTGCTTCACGCGCGCCAGTTCCACCGGGTTCCACCACACGCCATCGACTTTCAGCGTGCTGGCAACAATCACCCCCTGCGTGCGGCCAAGGATCTGGCAGACGTTGTCCGGCGTCACGCCTGAGCCCACCAGCAGCGGCAAGGCAGTTGCGGCGCGGATTTCGTCGATCTCACTCAGCGTGGCGCTGTCGCCGGTGCGCTGGCCGGTGGCGATCACCGCATCAGCTTCGAAGAAGTCGACGTCACGCGTCAGCTCCTGAATCGAGCGGTCGGCGACAATCGCGTGGCTGCCGTGTTTAACATGGCTATCGGCAAATACGCGGATGTGATCGGCCCGCAGCTGATTGCGATAGCGCAGCGCTTTAGCGGCTGCCCCTTCGATAAAACCTTCATTGGCGATATAGGCATTGGCCCACTGGTTAACGCGCACAAAATCTGCCCCGCCGGCTAATGCCGTGGCAATCGCCGGGATTGCCGCATTGGCCAGCACGTTAATACCCAGCGGTGCCGCAAAACGCTCGCGAATTTTATCGGTGATCACCGCCATAAATGCCGCCGTTTCCGGACCAATATCGTCGGGCTTGGCAAAGGGAATATCGCCATGATTCTCAATGATTAAACCGTGCACGCCGCCAGCCAGATAATTATCCGCATCGCGCAGGGCGCAATCGATAATTTCATTCACCGGTTTACCACGATATTTCGGCGAGCCGGGAAAAGCATCACAGTGAATAACACCAATCACCGCTTTAGGGCGTGAAAAAACATCTTGTATCGCGTTAATTTTTTCTGCTGATATAGAAGCCATCTCTTTCACCTTATTAACGAGAAAACTATGCGTGTCTATGTTGCAGGCAATATTGTGGTGGATGAAACCTGGTCCATCGATCAACTCCCTGAAAAAGGCGCCTCAATTCATGGCAAAAAAATTGCGCAGGATATCGGTGGCAAAGGCGCCAATCAGGCAATCATACTTTCGCGTTGCGGCATCGATACGCGCTTAATTAGCGCCACCGGCGATGATATTAACGGCCAGTGGATCCGCGAACGCATCCGGCACGAGAAATTAACCTTACTGCCGCCTCAGTTTTTGTCTGCTCACAGTGACACCTCAATTATTTTTAATAGCAGCGATGGCGATAATGCCATTATTACTACCACCGCCGCGGCCGATGCGCTGGCAGCGGATATTATCCTGGCTTACTTAGCCGATGCCGCTGCCGGCGATATTCTGCTGCAGCAGGGCAATTTTTCTGCGGATAAAACCCGCCGGTTATTTAGCTGGGCAAAAGCGCACGGCTTAATCACGGTATTTAATCCTTCACCGGTCAATCCGGACTTCGCCGATCTCTGGCCATTGATTGACATCGCGGTAGTCAATCAACCGGAAGCCGATCTGCTGCAACCCGCCGGCGTTAACACACTGGTGATTACCCAGGGTGCTGCCGGTGCGCTGCTGATACGCGGCAATCAGCGCGTGTACTGCCCGGCGATTAACGTCGCGGCCGTCGATACCACCGGCGCCGGCGACACCTTCCTCGCCGTGCTGCTGGCGTCTGCCCTGCTGCGCGGCGTCGCGCCCGACCTGCTGGCGCTGCAGCATGCCAGCGCGGCGGCGGCGATCACCGTCAGTCGCACTGGCACGCTGAACGCGTTTCCCGATGCTGATGAATTACAACGTATTCTGGCGCAGCGCTAAGCCTGGGCGCAGACGTTCGCGTCTGCGCCTGGCGGTTACTTAAACAGCGAACGGTAGCTGTCGACGTTGGCTTTGGTCACCACCGTGGCCGGAACCAGAATGGTTTTGCTCACGGTTTTACCGGCCGTCAGGCTATTCAGCGCTTTCAGTGCTTCTTCACCCATTTTCTTCGGATCCTGCTGCAGCACGGCGGTAACGTAGCCACCGTCAATGCCGCTGATGGCTTTTGCCGTCAGATCCCAGCCGAATACCTTGATGTCCTTCTGCCGCCCCTGGTTTTCTACTGCGGCAATGGCACCCAGCAGCGCCGGCTCGCCGGTGGCATAGATCGCGGTGAGATCCGGGTTGCCGGTAATCAGGTTTTCGGCAGCGGTCATGGCGTTGTCCTGAATATTCTGGCCATCGACCACATCGGCGACCGTTATCTGGCTGTTGCTTTTAATCGTCTCTTCAAAACCTTTCTGACGCTGGTTTTGGATGGCCGAATTGAGCGCGCCGACAATTCCCAGTCGCGCTTTGCCGCCCATCTCTTTCGCAACATAATCGACAAAGTATTTACCGAGGATTTTTCCACCTTCGAGATTATCTACACCCACCTGCGCTGCCTGTGGACCGGCAGGCAATACGGCATCAATCGCAATCACCGGAATATTCGCCGCTGCGGCTTCTTTTATCGCTGGCATAATACCGTTGACATCGATCGCATCCACCAGAATGCCTTTCACTCCCTGCTGAATATAGTTTTCAATCGCATCGTTTTGCGCCACGGGATTATCGTTGGCGTTATAAATCACCAGCTGTTTACCGCTGGCTTTGGCCGCTTCCTGTGCGCCCTGATTCATCAGGTTAAAAAACAGCGCCTGCTGATTAATCTGGACTAACGCATAAGTGGGTGCGGCTTGCGCCTGAATGAATAACGAACCTGCGGCGAGTAAACCACTCGCAATGAACAGTGAACGCAGTTTTCCGCTGAAAGATGACATCATTGAGTTCCTCGTCGGGAATAATAATAACCAGCGCTTCTCAGCGACGTACCGCTGAGCGTTTTTTTTGGCAGGTAAATATCAGTTCAATGATTCTGAGCACGGCGATAATGCCGTGTTTTGATGCCGCCGGCGTCGTCTTTTTCGGCATCCCATCCACTGGGAGTGCGGCGTGAAAAAAACAATGTCGGGTTGGGAAGTTAATCCCGGTACTGCGGTAAACGCTTTATACAATTCGCCCGACGAATTTTTTTGTCAAGTGTTTATTTCTCCAGCAATGTAATCGGGAAAGCGCTGTATTAGTCGCGCTTAACTGTGTTACAGATAAGCCACCCCGGCAAACATGGCGAAATGGATGAGTACAAAACGCGTGTTGTTATCTGACGTGGCAAAGCTGGCTGGCCTGTCAAAAGCCACGGTGTCACGCTATCTGAATCACAGTATTGTGCTGCCGCAGGACACCGTTGACCGCATTGAAAGCGCGATCCGCACGCTGGACTATCGCGGTAATTCTCTTGCGCGGCGTTTAAGCAAAGGCGGCAGCGAAACTCTGGGCCTGGTGCTGCCGGATATCACTAACCCGTTTTTTGCCGAACTGGCGGATGCCGCCGAAGAAGCGGCGTCGGCACACGGTTACAGTCTGGTGCTGTGCATCACGCGCAACAATCCGGACAAAGAGGCGCAGTTTATCCGCTGGCTGGATACGCGCCAGGTAGATGGCCTGCTGTTCACCACCAACCGGCCGGACAACGGCCTGCTGCGCGACGAGATCCAGCGCCAGCGCCATGTCGTGCTGCTGGATGAAGACATTCCCGGCAGTAACGTGCCGAAGGTCTTTGCAGATAACGTGCAGGGTGGCCGCATGGCCACCGAGCAGCTGATCGCCGCCGGGCACACGCAGATTGCGTTTATCGGCGGCCCGGAGCAGCTGATGAGCGTGCGCGAACGCTATCTTGGCTTTTGCACCGCGATGCAGCAGGCCGGTTTAACCGTACCGCCGCAATGGGTGATGTATGGCAACTACGAACGCGAATTTGGTCAGCAGGCGTTGCAGCACCTGTTCCGCTGCACGCCGCGCCCTAGCGCCGTGTTCGCCGCCAGTGACTATCTGGTGCTGGGACTGCTCGACGGTCTGCGCGCCATCGGCCTGCAGGCACCGGCGGCGCTATCGCTGGTCGGCTTCGATGATGCCAACTACAGCGATCTGACCCAGCCGCGCATCTCCACCATCCGCCAGCCAGCGCGCCAGCTGGGCCACACGGCGGTGAGCATCATGCTGCGCCTGCTCAACAACGACAGCAGCATCCCGATGGAGACACGTTTACCGGTGGAATGGATTGGTCGCGATTCGGTGGGATTTGTTAGCGATGTCCCAAAATGAGGCAAAACTGCACAATTATGGCGCAAAAAGTGAGCGATTTTTTCCGTTAGCGGTATAGTGAGTAAACCGGTTTACTTGCTGATTACATAACATACGATGTATTACAACAAGTTAGCCGCGAGTGCAGTGCCTGTTATTCAGGCTGGCATGGATGCTGCAATGTCATACCTGGCGAGTAAATATCATTGTAGCGTTTACCCTGTTGCTGTGAATTAAGGGTTTATCTGACAGGTAAACCGGTTTACTAGATTGTAAATCGTGTCAGATAGCCTCTTTTTCCCGACCGGCTAAACATTTCCCACAGGCGTTGATGGGAGTGATCCAATGCAGCAATTACAAGCTCTTCCGGCCCGGGTGGAGATGATTAACATCACCAAAACCTACGGCTCAATTCGTTCTCTGCGCGGCGTCAATCTGCAGCTGGCCCCCGGTGAAGTGCTCGGTCTGGTGGGCGACAACGGTGCCGGCAAATCGACGCTGACCAAAGTGCTGTCCGGCGCGGTGATCCCTACCAGCGGCGCGATCCGCATTGATGGCGAACAGCAGCACTTCAGCAATCCGGCGGATTCGCGCCGTTGCCATATCGAAATGGTTTATCAGGATCTTTCGCTGTGCGACACGGTCGACGTGGCCGGTAACCTGTTCATGGGCCGCGAACCGACCAGACGCATCCTCGGCGTGCCGTTTCTCGATCAGGCCACAATGCATGCGCAGGCACGTGAGATGCTGAAAGGCCTCGGCATCTCGATTCCCGATACCCGTCTGCTGGTGCGTAATCTCTCCGGTGGGCAGCGTCAGGCGATTGCTATCGCCCGTGCCGCCGCTTTCGATCCTAAAGTGCTGATTATGGATGAACCCACTGCCGCGCTGGCGGTGGCGGAAGTCGAGGCGGTGCTGGAGCTGATTCGTCGCGTGTCGGCGCGCGGCGTCAGCGTGATCCTCATCACCCATCGGCTGCAGGATCTGTTCCTGGTGTGCGATCGCATCATGGTGATGTACGAGGGCACTAACGTGGCCGATCGCCGCGTGGCGGACACCAGCCTGAGCGATATCGTCAACCTGATCGTGGGTGAGAAATTTACCGCGCAGTCCGCGGCAGCACACTGAGGTAACAGGATGAGCATCATGAATTTAGGCAGTTCACGCATGATCCAGCACTCTCTGCCGCGCCGCTTGTTGCATAACCATTCGGGTGTGGTGAGCATCGCGCTGTTTTTTGTCTTTTGCTGCGTGGTGTTTTCGCTGATCACCAGCAACTTTCTTACCAGTACCAACTGGTTGAATATCATCCGGCAAAGCGCGCCGCTGCTGATCGTCGCCACCGCAATGACGCTGGTGATTACTACCGGCGGCATCGATTTGTCGGTCGGCTCGACGCTGGCGCTGGTGGGCGCGCTGTCGGCCATTGCGCTCAATAACTGGGGCTTGCCGTGGCCGGTGGTGCTGATTGGCGGGCTGCTGCTCGGTGCGCTGGTGGGCGCCATCAACGGCTTCTTTATCGCCTGGGAAGGGATACCGGCATTTATCGTCACGCTGGCCACGCTGGCGGTGGTGCGCGGCATTGCGCTGCTGGTGACGCAGGGCTATTCGATCCCGGTGCCGGCTGACAGCCTGTTCACCTTTATGGGTCGCGCCTGGGTGCTGGGGATTCCTATGCCGGCGCTGATCGGCATCGTGGTGTTGCTGGCCGGTCACATTGTGCTTAATCACCTGCGCTTTGGCCGCTACGTCACCGCCATCGGTGCCAACGCGGAAGGTGCACGCCGCAGCGGTATCAATACCAAAGCGGTGACCATGAAAGTGTACATTCTTAGCGGCATGGCGGCGGCGCTGGCTGGCATGATCATCACCGCGCGCCTCGGCAGCGGCTCCTCTAACCAGGGCGAAGGTTTTGAACTGCAGGTGATTGCGGCGGTAGTGCTGGGCAGTACCAGCCTGTTTGGCGGCTTTGGAACCGTGATCGGTACGCTGCTCGGCGCGCTGTCGATTGCCATCATCCAGAACGGCCTGATTTTGTCGCATATCTCGCCGTTTTATACCCAAATCGCCACCGGCACCATCATTCTGCTCGCCATCTGGCTCAACACCCGCATTCTCAACCCGAGCCGCGCGCCCGCCAAAGGATAGCCCATGAAAGGATCAATTTTTCGCCATGCGGATCCGTTGCCGCTCGGCGTCAGCAGCGGTCAGGTCATGACGGTACTCGGTCCGCTGCCGGTGGCGGAGATGGGCGTCACGCTGATGCACGAGCACATTTTACTGGATGCCTCCGGTAAATGGGTGCCGCCCTGCTGCTGTAGCGACCGCCACATTGCTGAAATGCCGGTGCGCATCGAGAACCTCGGCGAGCTGTCGCTTAACCCGCTGATGAGTCGCGACAACTGCCAGCTGTTTGACGTCGACACCGCAATTGACGAGCTGATGAAATACCGCGCGCTGGGCGGCGAAACGGTGATCGATCCGACCAATATCGGCATCGGCCGCGATGGTAAAGCGCTGCAGCGCATCGCCCGTCTCACCGGCCTGAATATTGTGATGGGCACCGGCCTGTATCTGGAGCCGTCGCATCCGGAGTGGGTAAAAACCATCAGCGTGGAACAGCTGACCGACAAGCTGATTTACGACCTCGGCGGACTGCCGGAGAAGCCGGAGGTGCTGGCCGGGCTGATCGGTGAAATCGGCATCTCCAGCCGCTTCACGCCCGATGAAGAAAAATCGCTGCGTGCCGCCGGACGCGCCAGCGCGGCCACCGGCGTGCCGATTCAGGTGCATCTGCCGGGCTGGGAGCGGCTCGGCCATAAGGTGCTGGATATTCTGGCGCAGGAAGGTGCCGATCTGCGCCACACCGTACTGTGTCACATGAACCCCAGCTTTGCCGACAAAACCTACCAGCGCGAGCTGGCAGATCGCGGCGTGTTCCTCGAATACGACATGATCGGCATGAGCTACTACTACGCCGACGAATCGGCGCAGTCACCGTCCGATGAGGAGAACGCGCGCGCCATTTGCGCACTGATCGACGACGGTTATCTGCCGCAGATTTTGCTGTCGCAGGACGTGTTCCTGAAAACCATGCTGACGCGCTACGGCGGTCACGGCTATGGCTACATCCTCAAACATTTTGTGCCGCGCCTGAAACGTCATGGCGTCAGCGGCGAACAACTCGAAACCCTGATGATCACTAATCCGCAACGGGTGTTTGGCGGATAAACGGAGAAGTTGGCATGCAAAAGAACGTCTTGCTGGTCGGTGAATCCTGGACCAGTACCGCAACGCACGTAAAAGGCTTTGATCAGTTTGCTACCGCCACCTGGCACAGCGGTGCGGCGGATTTTCTTGCCGCGCTGCAGGAGAGCGCCTATGCCGTCACGCATATGCCGGCCCATGCCGCCGCCACTGATTTTCCGCAGACGCTGGAGGATTTGCAGCGCTGGGACGTGATTATTCTGTCCGATATCGGTGCCAATACCCTGCTGCTGCATCCGGACACCTGGCTGAAAAGCCGGCGCACGCCCAATCGCCTGGCGCTGATTCACGACTATGTTGCCGCGGGTGGCGCATTAATGATGGTAGGCGGCTATTACAGTTTTCAGGGGATTAACGGCGGCGCACGCTATCGCAATACGCTGGTGGAGAAAGTGCTGCCGGTGCGCTGTCTGGCCTGGGACGACCGTATCGAAACGCCGGAAGGCAGTTACGCTGAGGTGACAACGTCACACAAAGTGGTTGCCGATCTTCCCGGCGACTGGCCGTGGCTGCTCGGTTACAACGAAGTGGAGATGCAGCCGGAAGGCACGCTGCTGGCCACCGTGGCGGGCACCGGTCATCCGCTGCTGGCGGTGCGCGAATATCAGCAAGGCCGCTCGCTGGTGTGGACCAGTGACATGTCAGCCCACTGGCTGCCGGAAGAGTTCAGTCGCTGGCCGGGCTATCGCCAGCTGTGGATCAACTGCCTCGACTGGCTGACGGAGCGTGACTGATGCCAGCGCGCTCACTGCCTCTGGCGCAGCAGTTGCTGAGCTTTAACACCATCAATCCACCGGGCAATGAGCTGGCCTGTCTGCAATTCCTCGCCGCGTGGCTACAGAAGCAGGGCTTCGTGGTCGAACTGACGGGGTTTGGCGAGCAGCGCGCCAACCTGATCGCCCGCCTGCCGGGCCAGATGCCGGGCAAACCGCTGGCCTTTACCGGCCATCTGGACACCGTGCCGCTGGGTAATCAGCCGTGGCAGTTTGATCCGTTTGGTCACGACATTGATGGCGACCGGCTGTACGGGCGCGGCGCCAGCGATATGAAAGCGGCGTTCGCGGCGTTTGTGCTGGCCTGCGTGCAGCACAAAGCGGCGATTATGGCCGGGCGCGGCGTGGTGCTGCTGCTGACCGGCGGTGAAGAGACCGGCTGCCACGGTGCGCAGGCGCTGATCGCGGCCGGGCTGTTGCCTGAAGTTGGCGCGCTGATCGTGGGCGAGCCAACCGCCAACCAGCCGGTGATCGGCCACAAAGGCGCGCTGTGGCTGCGCTGCGAAACGCGTGGTAAAACCGCGCACGGAGCCATGCCGGAGCTGGGCATCAACGCCATCTACCTGGCGGCTGATGCGCTGGGTAAGATTCGTCACTTTTCACCGGGCGCGCCGCATCCGCTGATGAAACAGCCGACGCTGAACGTCGGCCGCATTGAGGGCGGCCTCAACATCAACTCGGTGCCGGACCGCGCCGCGTTTGATGTGGATATCCGCAGCGCACCCAACCTGCAACACGCGGTGATTCGCCAGCAACTGGCGACCTTTCTCGGTGACAGCGTGCACATCAGCACGCTGGTCGATCTGCCGGCGGTGCTGAGCCCGGAGCGGCACCAGTGGATTCAGTCGGTGTACCGTGCCTGCGAAGCCGTGACGCAGCAACCTGCGGAAGCGCGTATCGTGCCCTATTTTACCGATGCCTCGCTGCTGCTGCCGGCGCTCGGCGATCCGCCCTGCATTATTCTCGGTCCCGGTGAGCCGACGCAGGCGCACCAGACCGATGAATATTGCCTGGTGAGCCGTCTGAGCGAGGCTGAGCAGATTTACGGGCAGCTCATTGCTGACTGGATGCGCTGAGTGCCGCTGATGCGCTAAAAACGGATTTTTTCCCTCTGCGCCGCCGGAAACGCGCAGCAGCCTGTTACACTCGTCGGCTATAACAACTTTTTAACGTCAGCGGCGCAGTGTGCTGACGTTATTACGCAGGATAGTCGCGGTTATGCCCGTCAATTTTGACCTCAACGATCTCTACGCCTTCCGCGCGCTGGTGGAGTACGGCAACTTTCGTCTGGCGGCGGAGTCAATCTGCCTGTCGCAGTCAGCGCTCAGCCGCAGAATTGAGAAGCTGGAAGCGGCGCTCGGCACCCGGCTGTTTGACCGCACCACGCGGCGCGTCACGCTAACGCTGTATGGCCAGAACTTTGCTCAGCGCTCGGAGCAGCTGCTGGATAATGTCGAATCGATGCTGGCCGACGTCGAGCGCGCCAGCCAGGATCGCACCGGCCTGATCACCGTCGCTACCGTGCCCTCGGGCGCTTACTATTTTATGCCGGAGGTGATCCGCCGCTTTCAGGCGCGTTACCCGCGCGTGCGCATCAAGCTGATTGATAGCAGCGTCGGCAACGTGATGGATGCGGTGAGCAGCGGTCAGGCCGATTTCGGTATCTGTTTTGCGCGTAATCTACCGCCGGAGCTCACCTTCACGCCGCTGGTGGAAGATGTTTACGTCGCCGCCTGTCGCCACGATCATCCGCTGGCGACGCGCCAGCAGCTCAGCTGGCAGGAGTATTTTGCGCAGGATTATGTGGCGCTGGATAAAGTGTCCGGCAACCGCAATCTGCTGGACAGTGCGCTGGCGCATCTCACGCCCGCCCGGCAAAGTATCTGCGAAACGCGCCATGTCACGACGCTGCTGGGGATGGTAGAAGCGGGCATCGGCATTGCTGCCGTGCCCGCGATGTCGATGCCAGCGAACGGGCATCCGCTGCTGCGCCAGCTGGCGCTGACCGATCCGCAGGTCACCCGTTCGGTGGGATTAATTCGCCGCAGCGGACGTATGCAATCTTACGTCGCTGCGGAGCTGGAAAAGCTGATTATCGAACAGTCTCAGCACGCTTAACGCGCGGTTTGCAACGTCAGCGCGCGGCGGCGATACAGGTACAGCGTCGCCAGCAGCGCGCAAATCGCCGCAAAGCTCATCCAGTAACCCGGTGACGCTTTGTCGCCGGTGTATTCGATCAGCGCGGTAGACACCACCGGCGTGAAGCCGCCAAACAGCGCGGTTGCCAGGCTGTAGGCCAGCGAGAAACCGGCGACGCGCACTTCTGCCGGCATCACTTCAGTCAGCGCCGGGATCATCGCACCGTTATACAGGCCGTAAATAAACGACAGCCACAGCAGCACGCTCAGCATCATGCTGAAGGTCGGCGTCTGCGCCAGCAGCGTCAGTGCCGGATAGGCGGTCGCCAGCGCCAGCAGCGTCATCGCCAGCAGCACCGGTTTACGCCCAAAGCGGTCCGACAGCGCCCCGCCAATTGGCAGCCAGATAAAGTTGGAGATCGCCACCAGCAGCGTCACCAGCAGGCTGTCCGAGGCGCTCAGCATCAGCACTTTTTTGCCGAAGGTGGGCGCATAGACGGTAATGAGGTAGAACGCGGTGGTGGTCATCGCCACCATCAGCATCCCGGCAATCACCACCGGCCAGTTCTGTAACAGAGTACTAAATACCTGACGCATATCCAGATGATGACGGCGCGCGCTGAACTCCTGCGTCTCCTCCAGACGGCGGCGCAGAATAAAGATAAACGGCACGATCAGGCAGCCAAACAGGAACGGAATACGCCAGCCCCAGGCGCTGATGGCGCTCTGCTCCAGCGCGGCATTGAGCGCGAAGCCCATCGCGGCAGCGACCATGATGGCAACCTGCTGACTGCCGGATTGCCAGCTGGTGTAGAAACCTTTGCGCCCTGGCGTGGCAATCTCTGCCAGATAAACCGACACGCCACCCAGTTCAGCCCCGGCCGAGAAGCCCTGCAACAGACGACCAATCAGCACCAGCAGCGGCGCCCACAGGCCAATCGACTGGTACGACGGGATCAGCACGATCAGGAAGGTGCCCGCCGCCATGATCGACAGTGTGACGATCAGCCCTTTGCGCCGGCCAACCTTATCGATATAAGCGCCCAGCACAATCGCACCAATCGGCCGCATCAGGAAGCCGGCACCAAACACCGCAAAGGTCATCATCAGCGACGCGAATTCACTGCTGGCGGGGAAAAAGGTGTGCGCGATATAGGTGGCATAGAAACCGAACAGAAAGAAATCGAACTGTTCGAGGAAGTTGCCGGAGGTGACGCGGAAAATAGCGCCAACCCGGGCTCGGGTGGTCATCGGTAAGGCAGAGGAATGCATAAGTATCTCCAGTTTGTCCCTGGCGCTGTTATCAATCGCGCCTGCTTCGGAAGACTGGATCAGAACGTTAAGGTTAATAAGCGCAATAAACGCATGGCGTGATGCGTCTGACGCATTAATCGCTGCCGGCAACGGGCCGCCCTCAATATTAACAATGAGTTAACAAAGCCAGCCCCGTTTTTACTCCGCTCAGGCCCGCGGGCACCACAATACAGATTTGTGACCAGCTTCAAGCCGCCCACCGTGAGCCTGGCGCATCACAGAATTAACACATCTCTTTTTTCGCATATGTAGTTGACTTCATCACGTCGCCGCACCACACTGTCGGCTTTCCATTCAGGAGGGATTATGTCGCCGCTAACGCCACTGCAGCTGTTTAAAAACCTTTCCGACGAGACGCGTCTGACGCTGGTGCTGCTGCTGAAAGAACGCCAGGAGCTGTGCGTGTGCGAGCTGTCTGCCATCCTGCAACTGCCGCAGCCGAAGATTTCCCGCCATCTGGCGCTGTTACGCAACAGCGGTTTGCTGAGCGATCGTCGTGACGGCAAGTGGATCCACTATCGCCTTTCGCCGCATATGCCGGTGTGGGCAGCGACGGTGATCGAACAGGCATGGCAATGTCAGCGCGATGCGATCCATGCCCTGCTGCTGCCGGTGCAGCGCGACCAGCTGACCACCGATGGCCGGGCGGTGTGTCTGTAAAAAATTTTACCCTTACATATTCGATTTACCATATATGATACGAACACAACCTGACTTTCCGGAGGAAACATGTTACTGGCAGGGACTATTTTCGCCATTACTTTACTGCTGGTGATCTGGCAACCGCGCGGGCTGGGCATTGGCTGGAGCGCCAGCGCCGGCGCGCTTCTGGCGCTGCTGACGGGCGTGGTGCATCCCGGCGATATCCCGGCGGTGTGGCAGATTGTCTGGAACGCCACCGCCACCTTTATTGCGGTGATCATCATTAGCCTGCTGCTTGATGAGGCCGGCTTTTTTGCCTGGGCGGCGCTGCACGTGGCGCGCTGGGGCGGTGGCAGCGGTAAAAAATTGTTCTCCTTTATTATCCTGCTGGGTGCCGCAGTCGCCGCGCTGTTTGCCAATGACGGCGCCGCGCTGATTCTGACGCCTATCGTGATCGCGATGCTGCTGGCGCTGGGTTTCAGCCGGGGGGCCACGCTGGCGTTTGTCATGGCGGCCGGGTTTATCGCCGATACCGCCAGTCTGCCGCTGGTGGTATCCAATCTGGTTAACATCGTCACGGCCGACTATTTCCGGCTCGGCTTTGGCGATTACGCCTCAGTGATGGTGCCGGTCACGCTCGCGGCAGTACTGGCGACATTGCTGATGCTGCATCTGTTTTTCCGCAAAGAGCTACCGCTCAGCTATGATCGCGTCCGGCTGACGTCGCCTGCAGCGGCGATTCGGGATCGAGCTACTTTCCGCGCGGGATGGCTGGTGCTGCTCTTGTTGCTGGTCGGCTTTTTTGCCCTTGAGCCGCTGGGCGTACCGGTAAGTGCCGTGGCCGCCGCAGGTGCACTGATGCTGTGGCTGGTGGCGCGGCGGGGTCAGGTGATTGATACGCGTAAGGTGCTGCGCAGCGCGCCGTGGCAGATTGTGGTGTTTTCGCTCGGCATGTACCTGGTGGTGTATGGTTTGCGCAACGCCGGGCTGACCGTCTGGCTTACCGACTTGCTGAATAGTTTTTCTGCGACCGGCCTGTGGAGCGCAACGTTTGCCACGGGCTTCTTTAGCGCCCTGCTCTCCTCCATCATGAACAATATGCCGACGGTGCTGGTGGGCGCCCTGGCGATTGATGCCAGCACGGCGCAGGGCGTAGTGCGCGAGGCGATGATTTACGCCAACATTATCGGCTGCGATCTGGGTCCGAAAATCACGCCGATTGGCAGTCTGGCAACGCTGCTATGGCTGCACGTACTGGCGCAAAAAGAGATTCGCATCAGCTGGGGCTACTATTTTCGCGTCGGCATCACCCTGACGTTACCGGTGCTGGCCGTGACGCTGGCAGCGCTGGCGCTGCGCCTTTCCCTTTGACCGTTAAGAGACTGACAATGACTAACATTACCATCTATCACAACCCGGACTGCGGCACCTCGCGCAATACGCTGGCACTGATTCGCAACAGCGGCGTCGAGCCCACCATTGTGCTTTATCTGGTTACGCCGCCCACGCGTGAAACGTTGCAGCAATTGATCGACGCCATGGGAATTGGCCTGCGCGCGCTGGTGCGTCAAAACACCGACGCCTGGCAGGCGCTGGGGTCCGCACGTGAAACGCTGAGCGATGAGCAACTGCTGGATGCCATGCTGGCGCAGCCGATTCTCATCAACCGCCCGATAGTGGTGACGCCACTGGGAACGCGTCTGTGCCGTCCTTCTGAGCAGGTGCTGGATATCCTGCCCGATGCGCAGCGCGGTCCGTTTACTAAAGAGGATGGTGAGGTGGTGATTGATGCGCAGGGCCGGCGCGTCAGTCTTTAGTCGGTCAGAAATCGTCCGGGATAATCTGCTTCAATCGCGTGCACCTGGTCGTAACGGCCAAACAGGCGATAGCGATTGCGGGCAATCAGGTTGTAGATCAGATTAGTGAGCCCGTCCGGCAGATAACGCAGAACGCCGCAGACGCGCCACGGCCAGGGCAGCGAGTGCATAATGCGACAGATGGCCTGCGCGCGCAGCAAGTGCTGCCCATCGCGCAGTAACACTATGGTGCGGATGTTATCGTGCGGTAATCCGGCGTGCTGCAACAGCTGTTTGCCGCGCGCGCTCTGGATCGCCGCAAAGTGATAATCGCGCGGCAGACGGTGGCGCAGCAGAAAAATTACCCAGGCATTGCACAGCTTGCATTGTCCATCATAAAGGATGATCGGCTGGCCGGACTCGGGTTGCACAGATGATGACACCTGACCTCCGCATTGCAGATACAAAAAAACCGGTGAGGCGACACTCCCCACCGGTTCTATTATATGTCACTTATCAGAAGCTGACTTTCACGCCCGCCACCGCGCTGGTGTCGCTGTAGCTGTGGTTGCCCAGCTGCTGCGCCACGCCGCCCCACAGGTTGACGTTCGCGTTCAGCCGCGCATCCACGCCCAGCTTCACCTCGGCGGCGTTACGCGTGCCCGCCTGCTGAATGTTGACGCCGTTCAGCGCGGTGCCGAACGCCTTGCTGTTGTGCAGCCAGTTCGCTTCCGCGTACGGCTCGATGGCGCTCCGCGCCTGCGGGTCCAGCAGCGTGCGCAGCGAGGCGCGCACGCCGAGGCGGCTCTGCAGGTTGTCCTGACCGGTGGCCTGCACGCGGCTGCCGTTCTGCTCTTTCACGTCGTCCGCCTTCACGCCCTGCCAGTTCAGCTGCGCCTGCGGACGCAGCCACAGGCTGGTGCTGTCGCTCAGCGTCGCCACCTGTGCGCGGTAGCCGCCGGCCAGCGACGCGCTGATGCCTTTGGACTTGTACGACTGCTGGCCGATGTCATCGCCCTTCACGCTGTTGTTAAACCAGCCGTAGCTCAGTGAGCTGTCAACAAATGCGCCGCTCTGCTCTGCCGCGTTCTGCAGCCAGCTGCCGTACACGCCCAGGCTGTAGCCGTTCACCTGGCCACGCGACTGATAGCCGCTCACCGCCGAGCGCGATTTGCTCTGCGCGTTGCCGTAGCCGGCCATCGCGCCGAAGCGCAGGCTGTCGCTGCCGGTCAGCGTGCCGCTCGCCACGTCGCCGCCCAGCTGGATGGCGTAGCGGTTGGTGTCGGACTTCAGCTGGCCGCTGCTGTCTTTCACCCGGCTGTGGCCGGCGCTGTTGTGCAGCCACAGGCGCGTGCTCTGCTGCTGGCCGCTGGCGTCGGTGTAGAAGGTTTCCGCCGGACGGTCATCCATGCTGGTGGTAAACAGCGTGTTGGCCGCCGCGAGGTTGGCGCTGTAGCTCGCCGCTTCCGGACGCACGATCATGTTCTGCTGATTTACCGGCGGTTCGACGATCTGGCCGCCCTCGCCTTCGCCCGGCGTCACCACCGGATCGGGTTCGCTGCTGTTTTTATCGCTCACCAGATACCAGCCGTGCTGATCCGCGCCCTTCACCAGGCTGTAATCATAGGCACCGGCGACAATACGCCCTTTCTGACGGAACTCGCCGTTGTTAGCGCCATCCACCTGAATGATGTTCAGGCCCTGAATGGTCTGCGCGCCGCTGCCGCCGGCGTTGTTGACCACCACGTCGGTGCTGCCGCTGCTGTCGCCGAGGATGTGCAGCTTATCGCTGGCGGAGTGGTCGTCGCCCAGCGCCGCGTTCATCACCAGCGTGCTGTTGTCGCCGCTGTAGTTACCGTTGACCGTCAGGGTGCTGAAGCCGACGCCGTCGTGGGTGAAGTTCAGCGTACTGTTGCTGGCGCTCAGCGCATCAACGCTGCTGTCGCCGGTGATGTTCCACTGGCTGTTGTCGCTGAGCGTCAGCGTATTCAGGCCGGATGACGCGCCGATCCACACCGAACTGCCGCTCAGGTTGATCTGGCTGTCCTGCGTCTGGCTGCGGTCAATGTCTACGTTGCCTTCAAACAGCGAGTTGTTGCTGCCGTTCAGCACCACCGAGCCGGCGGTTGAACCTTCTGCGGTGTTATAGCCGGTTTTCAGCAGCGTGCTGCCGCTCAGCACTGAATTATCCGCGTCGATATTCATACTGGTGCCGGTCAGCACGTTAACGGCGGTGCCGCCGGTGGCGGTGATAGCGGTATTCGCCAGTTTAATATCCGCCAGCGTGGCCTGATACTGCGACAGAATACCGGTGGCGTTTTCGCCTGAGACATTAATATCTGAACTCGTCAGGGAAATATCATTCTGTGCATCTGGCCGGTATAAATTAAGCACGTTAATCGCTGCGTTTAAACCTGTAGAATCAATGCCGCTTTTTTCAAGGGTAATATTATTACCGCTGAAGGTGCTGCCATCCTGAACCTCAATGCCGTAACCGCCGCTGCGCGCCTGCACGTTAACATTGTCGCTGTTTAATGTAGCGCCAAAACCCACTGCCAAAGCTGAGTGACTGGCGTCAGTGATAATTTCAACATTTTTGAGGCTGGTCGTGCTGTTATTTATCCCCAGTACGGCGTATCCAGCATTCTGCCCCATGTGAATGCGACTGTCAGACAGGTTCAGCACCGTGCCGGTTCCCGATGCGTAAGTGCCTGAGCCGCTGCCCGTAATCTCAATGGCGGTTTTTGTGGCATTAAGCGTCGATTTCCCGTTCGCCTTCAGGCCGTTAGACCCGCTGCCACTGGTTGCAATGGTACTGTCACTTACATTCAGAAGAGAGCCTTCACCACTGGTATAAACGCCATCAGCATTTTTACCTGAGGTGATCAGCTTTGTTCCTGAAATGCTGAGCTTTGCACCGCTTGCGGCATAGGCCCCATAGGCGTTATCACCGGTGGTTGTGAGCGTACTGTCTGTCAGCGTCACTTCCGTACCGGCGTTGCTGACCGCCACGCCATAAGATTGTGCGCCGCTCGTGCTTACCTGCACATCGCTGGCGTTGAGTTTGCCGCCGGAATTCGCCGCCAGGCCGACAGCTTTGCTACCGGTTGTGTTCACGGTTCCGCCCATCAGCGTGACTTCCGTGCCGGCATTGTTGGCGACCACTCCACTGGACTGATCTCCGCTGGTGGTAACCTGCACGCCGCTGGCGTTGAGTTTGCTACCGTTACCCGCCACCAGGCCGTAGGCTTTGTTGCCGCTGGTGGTAACGCTGCCACCGGTCAGATCGATCAGCGAACCCGCCGCGCGCGAATAAGCACCATACGCGCCGTCGCCGTGAGTGACATAGTCTGTATCAGTACTGTTTATGATACCGCCAGAAGAGGCGTAGGCGGCGTAGGCGTTCTGGCCGGAGGTTTCCACCTTAGTGCCGTTGGTCTTCACCGCGCCGGTCAGGCTGGCCACGATGCCGTAGCCGCCGGCGCCGGTGGTGGTCACGCTACCGCGCGTCATCTCCGCAGAAGCAGCGCCGGCGGTGGAAAACACACCGTAGCCGCTGCTGCCCGCATTCAGCACCGTCACATCCGTGGCGCTTGCCTTGCCGCCATTCTGCACCAGCAGTCCATAGGCTTTGTCACCGGTCGCCTGCAGCGTCTGATTATTCAGTTCAACCGGCTGCGCCGGATCGCTGATGGTGGCACCGTTGGCCGCCAGCGCCGCCGGTGAACCGGCCAGCAGCAGCGCCGAGCCCAGCGCGCCGCCGATCAGTGCTGATTTATTCGCCGCTTTACCGGGGCAGGATGATTTGACTTTGCCGCGCGCCAGTTCCGAGGTGACGACATAACATTGCAGGGCATAATTCCAGATAACGCGATAGCTCTTGTTCATATTCTTTTCCTGATTCAGGTTAAAGCAATCCCTTCCGGCAATAAGCGGAATAAGCGGTTATTAACGGGCAGGCGCGGAAGAAACAGCCATCACGCTATTTACGGTGACGCGCTGTCTTACCGGCCTTAATTAATCTCTGCCAGAGCGGCTGATGGGAAAATATTCGCAAAATCGCGGAAGGGTGAATATGAGAGCACCGGCATACGGCTGTAGTCGCAGGACTACAAAAAGTAAGTCGCCGCGCTATGTTCCAGATCAATTAATTCTGTGTTAACACGTCAGGTGAGCAGTAAACAAAAGCGGAGAACGCGGGCGGGCATAAAAAAACGGCCCCCGTTGTGGGAGCCGTTGAGCATCAGAAGCTGACCTTCACGCCGGCGATGGCGCTGGTGTCGCTGTAGCTGTGGCTGCTCAGCTGCTGCGCCACGCCGCCCCACAGGTTGACGTTGGCGTTCAGCGTGGCGTCCACGCCCAGCTTCAGCTCACCGGCGTTGCGCGTGCCGGCCTGATGGATGGTAACGCCGTTCATCGAGGTGCCCAGCGCGCGGGTGTTGTGCACCCAGCTGGCCTCGACGTACGGCTCCACGCTGCGCCCCTGCTCCAGCCCGGAGCGCAGTGAGGCGCGCACGCCGACGTGGCTCTGCAGGTTATTTTCACCGGTGCCGCGCACGCGGGTGCCGTTGCCTTCCGTCAGGTCATCGCCCTTCACGCCCTGCCAGTTCAGCATCGCCTGCGGACGCAGCCAGAAGCCGGTCGACTCAGAGAGCGTCGCCACTTCGGCGCTATAGCCGCTGGCCAGCGACGCCAGGATGCCCTTCGATTTATAGGACTCCTCACCGATGTCCTCGCCCTTGATGCTGTTGTCGAACCAGCTGTAGCTCAGCGTGCTGTCGATAAACGCGCCGCTGCGCTCGGCCGCGTTCTGCTGCCAGGTGCCGTAAATGCCCAGGTTGTAGCCGTGCACCTGACCGCGCGACTGATAGCCGCTCACCGCCGAGCGCGATTTGCTCTGCGCGTTGCCGTAGCCGGCCATCGCGCCGAGGCGCAGGCTGTCCGCGCCGGTCAGCGTACCGGTCGCCAGGTCACCGCCCAGCTGGATGGCGTAGCGGTTGGTGTCGGTTTTCAGCTGGCCGCTGCTGTCTTTCTGGTGGTTGTGGCCGCCGCTGTTGCGCAGCCACAGGCGGGTGTGCTGCTGCCGGCCGTTCGCGTCCGTGTACTGCGTGACGCCCGGGCGGTCGTCCATGCTGGTGGCGAACAGCGTGTTGGCCGCCGCGATGTTGGCGCTGTAGCTCGCCGCTTCCGGGCGCACGATCATATTGTGCTGCTCCGCCGGCGGCGCGATGATGTCACCGCCGGTGCCTTCGCCCGGTGCGGTCACCGGATCGGTATTAACCGGATCGGTCTCGCTGCCGTTTTTGTCGCTCACCAGATACCAGCCGTGCTGATCCGCGCCTTTTACCAGGTTGTAGTCATAGGCACCGGCGACAATACGCCCTTTCTGACGGAATTCGCCGTTGGTCGCGCCGTCCACCTGAATCAGTTGCAGGCCCTGAATGGTCTGCGCGCCGCTGCCGCCGGCGTTGTTCACCACCACGTCGGTGTTGCCGTTGACGTCACCCAGCACGTGCAGCCGGTCGGTGGCCGAGGTGTCGCCGCCCAGCGCCGCATTCATCACCAGCGTGGCGTTGTCCGCCGTGTAGTTGCCGTTAACAGTCAGCACCGTGAAGTTCGCGGTATTGTGCGCTACGTTGATCACGCTGTTGTTCGCGGTCAGCGCATCGACGCTGCTGTTGTCCATGATATTCCACTGGCTGTTGTCGTTCAGCGTCAGCGTATTGAGGCCGGATGACGCACCGGTCCACACCGAGCTGCCGCTCAGGTTGATCTGGCTGTCGGTGGTCTGGCTGCGGTCAATGTCCACGTCACCGATGAACAGCGAGCGGTTGCTGCCGTTCAGCACCACCGAGCCGGCGGTTGAACCTTCTGCTGTGTTATAGCCGGTTTTCAGCAGCGTGCTGCCGCTCAGCACTGAGTTGTCGGCGTCAATATTCATGCTGGTGCCGGTCAGCACGTTGACGGCGGTGCCGTCGGTGGCGGTGATGGTGGTATTCGCGAGCTTAATGTCCGCCAGCGTGGCCTGTCGTCTGGAAAGAATGCCGGTGGCATTTTCGCCGGATACATTGATAGCTGCATCGCTCAGGAAAAGAGTATTTCGTGCATCAGGATAATATAAATTCGTCATATTTATTGCAGCATTAAACCCTTCAGAGTCCGTGCCACTTTTTTGAATTGTAATATTATTACCGCTGAAGGTGCTGCCATCCTGGACCTGAATGCCAAAACCCCCGCTGCGCGCCTGCACGTTAACATTATCGCTGTTTAATGTAGCGCCATAACCCACTGCCAAAGCAGCATTACTGGCGTCAGTGATGATTTCAACATTTTTGAGGTTGGTCGTGCTGTTATACTTCCCCAGTGCTGCGTTTCCGGCATTCTGCCCCATGTGAATGTGACTGTCGGACAGGTTCAGCACCGTGCCTGTTCCCGATGCGTAAGTGCCTGAGCCGTCGCCCGTAATCTCAATCGCGGTGTTTGTGGCATTAAGCGTCGATTTTCCGTCCGCCTGCAGGCCATTAGCTTCTGCGCCACTGACAATAAACGAACTGTTGTCCACATTCAGTACAGAGCCTTCGCCAGTAACGTAGCCGCCGTGCGCATTTTTGCCAGCGGTGTTGACTATCACGTTGCCGACGTTAAGAGTTGAATTAGTTCTGGCATATAAGCCATATGCACCTTGTCCGCCAGTCGTCACTTCTCCACCCGTGAAAGTCAGTGCAGTGCCGGCACTTTCGGACACTACGCCATAGGCCTTATCACCACTGGTAGTGACCTGCACATTACTGGCATCCAACGTTGAAGCACCACTGGCATACAGACCAAATGCACTGGCTCCGGCGGTAGTAACCTTGCTGTTATCCAGATTCACTTTCGTACCGGCATTGCTGGCAGTTACGCCATTCGACTGGTCACCGCTGGTGTTCACCTGCACGCCGCTGGCGCTGAGTTTGCCGCCGGAACCCGCCGCCAGACCGTAGGCTTTAGTGCCGCTGGTGGTGACGCTGCCGCCTTGCAGAGTGACTTCCGTGCGGGCCAGGTTGCTAAAAACACCCGATGAATCGTTACCCTGGGTAATAACGTTCACATCGCTGGCATTAAGTCTGCCGCCGGAACCCGCCACCAGACCATAAGCTTTAGTGCCACTGGTGGTGACGCTGCCGCCTGTAATATCGATCAGCGTACCCGCAGCGCGGGAATAAACACCATAAGCACTGTCACCGTGCGTTATATAGTCTGCGTTCTGGCTATTAATGATTCCGGCCGAAGAAGCGTATGCGCCGTAGGCGTTTTTTCCGCTGGTTTCTACACGGGTGCCATCAAGTTTAAATGCGCCGGTCAGGCTGGCGACCACGCCGTAGCCGCCATCGCCCGTGGTTTGCACGCTGCCGCGCGTCATCTGAATATCAGAAGAAGCGAGCGTGGAGAATACACCGTAGCCATCAGCGCCATCAGTTAATACCGTTACATCCGTGGCGCTGGCCTTAGCGCCGCTCTCAACCAGCAACCCGTAATGATCTTTACCCGTCGCCTGTAACGTCTGGTTGCTGAGATTCAGAGTTTGTTCCGGTCCTGTTGCAGTCGCGCCATTATCTGCCAGCGCCGCCGGTGAACCGGCCAGCAGCAGCGCTGAACCCAGCGCGCCTATAATCAGTGATGATTTATTTGTCGCTGCACCAGAGCAGGAAGACTTCACTTTGCCGCGCGCCAGTTCCGAGGCCACGACATAACATTGCTGGGCGTAATTCCAGATAACACGATAATTTTTGTTCATGATTTTTCCTGATTCTGATTATGTCGAACCCGGACGGATACGACCTAACGGTTTAAACGGCGGCGATGCGATAGGAATTTTCTCCTTCACCTGATGCCGCAAAATAATTAAAGCTACGGGATTGGGCTGAATTCTAACGTTGAGACAGGTCTTAACCTCTTTAAGACCTGTCTCAAAACCAATCGCCAGACAAATAAAAACCATCAGGTTACGCTGTAGGCTGAGGACTACAGGTTTACTCACCTTGAAATTTAAATAATTCAAAAACAATGCATCAGCGCAACCTGAGTGCGCAGAGAATAAACGCCACGTCTCCCTTTGCAACCTGCAATGCAGCGTGGTTAATTCAGCGTTTATTCATTTACCCGAATTACTGCACGTCCGGCTTTTTACCTAAATACAACAACAACGGCTAATTTATTTATCAAATAATTCATCTGATGCAGATCTCATAACTTACCCATAACATCAAACATTTAAAGGTTTACGGTAAGTCGCTGTTATTAAAGCGCTAACCTTGCCACCCTCTGTTGCCATGTTAACTTTTTAAAAACTTACGAACCTTTAATCTTCAGCACTTAAGTTTAATAAATTCGCGCCGTTTATCCTTAGTGAATAATCTTTATGCTAAGCAGAAAAGTCGCAGGCGAGATTTTATCTTTGTAAATAAGACAGCCAGTAATCAGCTGTAAGTTATGGACTACATTTAAAAATAAACACCTGCAAACAGAATGGTCTTGAGTTGATTAAGATGCCATTATATAAGTGTGCTTTTGAACGAGCGTGCTCAGATTAATTAAGAGAAAGGCAGTGCGTATGGCTAACTTTGTTATTGTTGATGATCATCCTATTGTGCGCGTGGCGATACGGCTGGTGCTGGAAAATGCCGGACATCGTATTTCAGCAGAGGCTGGCGACGGCGACAATATATTTAGCCTGGTCAAAGAGTATGGTGCCGATGCGGCAATTATTGATATTGATCTGCCCGGCATTGGCGGTATTGAAGCGGTCAGGAACCTTCGCACCGCCGGATCGTTAATCCCTGTGATTGTCATGAGCGGGAAAAACGCTGAGTTTTATGCTTATGAGAGTAAAAAAGCCGGTGCCAATGGCTTTATCAGTAAAAAGAACAATCTCAATGATCTGGCCCACGCCGTCGACGCGGTGCTTTCCGGCTACGGCTATTTTCCACTGCGCCTGAGTCATCAGGCGGAGGGCGATCAGCTGGTGCAGGACAGCGACAAGCTGCTGCTGCTGTCGCATCGCGAATACGAAGTGCTGCGCTACCTCGGTGAAGGCACCGAGATTGTCAAAATCGCCAACCGCATGAAGCTCAGCAATAAAACGGTCAGCACCTATAAAGCCAGACTGATGGAAAAGTTATCGCTGAAAAATCAAAAGGATTTACTCGATTTCACTCGCCGGAACCAGATTAACTGATGCGACTTTTTTCCCTGTGCACGCTGTGCTGCGCGCTGCTGCTGGTCGCCCCACTGCGCGCGGCGGTGCAGCAGCTTAACTATCAGCCCAACGATTTGCCGGCGATGCCCGCGCCGATGCTCAATGACGCCGACTGGCACTGGCTGGGGCAAAAGCGCGACAGCATGATTGGCATCTATGGGCCGGATCGGCCACCGATGCTGCGCACCAATCCTGAGGGCAGAGTGTTTGGCTACATTCCCGATGCGGCTTACGCTGCGCTGCACAGCCTGGGTATCAGTTTTCGCGTCAAACATTACGACACCGCGCCCGAAGCCTTTGCCGCGCTGGCGCGCGAAGAGCTGGATATGATATTTGTGCCGGCCGGTGAAGCGGTGCCGGCGCATGTTAACGACACCATTAGCGTAACCGCGCTGAAAGCCAGCCCGGTTCGGGTGGTACGCAGCAGCAGTAACCCGCTGGCCGGTCAGGAGTTTTTACCCGGCCCGGCGATAACTTCCCCTTACAGCCAATTGCCGCAGGTCGCAATGGGTACGCTGCCCTATGCCGATGTGCCGGCGGTGGAAGCCTATTACCTGATTGAACGCAACTACCTGAATACGCTGACCATCGATCACATTCTGCCCGATCTCAGCTCGCCGTATCGCTTTGTGGTTAACAGCAAAGAGCACGTGCTGGCGCGGGCGATGCGTATTGCCTTTGACGCGCTGCAGCGCCACGCGGCCGGCGAGATCATCGCTGCGCGCTGGGATATTGCCAACATCACGCGCTTTGTTACTACACCGCTGTCGCTGACGCCCACCGAGCAGGCCTGGCTGCAGACGCACAACCAAATCAACATGGCGGTCACGGACCTGGTCGCACCATTCTTTATTAAAAACGCGCAGGGCGAAATCACCGGCATCGTGCCGGAGTTGCTCAACCTGATTGAAATGCGCACCGGACTGAGCTTCAACTTTGTTGAAATCAGCGACAGTCGCGATCTTACCGCGCGGATGAAACGCGGCGATGTCACGATTGCTGCACCGCTGATCTGGAGCCAGCAGCGCAGCCGTGACTTTTTGATGACCACACCGTTTATGTTCACGCCGGAAGTGCTGGTGACCAACACGGCCGCGCAGGATGCGCCGCCAAAACGCGCCGCGCTGGTACGCGAGCAGGATGCCTCCCACTGGTTTCTGAAAAAATATCCCGATGTGCCAGTTGATTATGTTGGCAATCCCAGTCTGGCGATGCAGTGGGTGGCGGATGGGCAAACCGACGCCACCATTAATACGCTGGTGGGCGCACGCTATCTCTCCGAAGGTCTGTATCCCGGCAAACTGCGTTTAACCGAGCTGAAACCGGCGCAGGAAGCGGCTATCGCCTTTGGCATCAGCCGCAGCGAGCCGGAACTGCAGGACATCATGAACAAAGCGCTGGCCGCGATTCCGGCCGGCATGATGACCGATGTATTAACCCACTGGCAGGCCACGCCCGCCGCGCATTTCGACACCTGGAAGCTGTACCGCAAAGAGTTTTATGTTGGCGCGCTGGGCGCAGCCACCATCATCGCCGTTACCTTTGTCTGGGCGGTGCTGCTGATGCGGCAGGTCAAACGGACACGCCGCACCAAAGCGCTGCTGCGCCAGGAAATTCAGCTGCGCGATCGCCTGATCAATGGTCCGCCGCGGCCGTTTTATGTCGCCTCGCTGGATGGGATGATCGTGCACACCAATCCAGCGTTTACCCAGTTTTTCACCCCGGAAGAGCAAACCCATCTGGGCTATTCACTGTATGACTGTCGCCATCCGCTCTATCACGTGTGGCAGCAGATCGACAAAAATATCCAGCCTGGCGACATTCCGGAAGAGGCGGAATTTGTTATTGATGACGGGCGGCAGAAGCGCCATATCCGTCACTGGATGACGTCGTACACCGGCGATGAAGTCGGCAGCGGCGGGCTGATTTGCGGCTGGCAGGACGTCACCGACTACCTGCAATTGCTGGAAGATCTTTCGCTGGCGCGCGAAGCCACCGAGCTGGCCAGCCAGAGCAAAAGCGACTTCCTCGCCACCATGAGCCATGAAATTCGCACGCCGCTCAGCGCAGTGATTGGCCTGCTGGAACTGCAGACGCAGGAAGGCCGCGCCGATACCGAACTGATTCGCGTGGCGCACGAAGCGGCGGTCAGCCTGATGGATATCGTCGGTGATATTCTGGATATGGCGAAAATTGAGTCCGGCCGCATGACGCTGCAGCCGCAGTGGGTTAGCCTGCATGCGCTGGTGCGCCCGGTGATCTGTGCCTTTGACGGACTGGCGCGACAAAAAGGCATCAACCTGAACCTGATGCTGCCGGTCGGCGATGACGATCTGTTTTGCGATGCCAGCCGCGTACGCCAGGTGCTGTCTAACCTGGTGGGTAACGCCGTTAAGTTCACCGATCAGGGTGAAGTGAAGGTGACGGTGGGTCTGACGCCGCTGGAAAGTCATACCGAGCTGCGGATTCAGGTAGCCGATACCGGACGCGGCATCGATAAAGCGGCGCAAAATGCGCTGTTCCGCCCGTTCGAACAGGCGGGCCTGTCGGATAACGCCGGCACCGGGCTGGGCCTGTTTATCTGCCAGGAGATCACCCGCCTGATGGGCGGCAGCATCGAACTGGAGAGCGAACCCGGCGTCGGCACCGTGCTGAACGTCGCCGTGCCGGTCAGCGTGCGTGATATCGCTACCCCGCTGCCGTCTCCGGTCGCGGAACCGTTGCCCGCTGCGCCGCAGGTCGCGCTGAATGTGCTGATCATTGACGATCATCCGGCCAACCGCCTGCTGATTTCGCGTCAGCTGACGCTGTTAGGTCATCGTTTCCGCGAAGCGAACAACGGTGAAGAAGGCCTGGCGCAGTGGCGGCAGCAGAAGCCGGATGTGATCATTACCGATTGCAATATGCCGGTGATGAACGGTCTGGACATGACGCGCAACATCCGCCGGGAAGATAAGAGCACCTACATCATCGGTATCACCGCCAACGCGCAGCAGTCCGAACGTCAGCGCTGTCTCGAAGCGGGGATGAACGAATGCGTGTTCCGGCCGGTTAAGCTGGCGCAGTTAACCACGATTCTGAGCCAGATTCACAGCGCCAGCGCGCTGTCGGTCGGTGATGATTTTTCTGACTGGGTCGACATCGCCGAAATCGAGAAATATATGCCCAACAGCCCCGGCGCTATCGCGGATTTTCTCGACATCGTGATTAATGAAGCACGCACCGATCTGACGCAGGCGATTGACGTGGTGCAAAGCGGCGATCTCGCCACTGCCGCCAGCCTGTTTCATCGCATCACCGGATCGCTGCGCGTCACCGGCATCCGTCAGCTGACGGAGCAGTGCGAAATGCTGGAAGAGCTGGCGGAAATGCAGGAGGACCGGGAAATTATCCTGCTGCATTTACGGGAAGCACTAACGCTGGTGGACAGGATGGAAGCTTCGTTCCGAAATCAAACCACACCCGCCCAGGCCGGCGCGCACTGATTGTGCGCCGTCAGGCGGTTTTGATCAGCTTATGCAGCAGCGGATGAGTAATCTGCTCAAACATCCCGGCGTTATTAAATGCCCGCGCCGCCAGCATCGCGCCGTGCACGCTGGCCATCAGCGTTTTGGCTTCGTTTTCAGCGCTGTCGCTGAGCTGGAAAACGCCGCTGGCGGCGCCTTTACTCAGCTGGCGCGCTAACCAGCCGGAGAGATCGCTGAAGTGGCCGCTGACTTCCGTGGCAACATCCGGCGGCAGCGTGGGCATTTCCGCCGCCAGCATCGCGCAGATGCAGAAAGGTGAAGTTCCCTCTTTAATGCAGTGCGCCCAGTAATCGACGTAGGCTTTCACTTCGTTCAGCGGATCGTTGATCTGTTCATCCATCGCCTGCATGCCCGCCTGCGCCTCAGCACGATATTCCTCCACCACCGCTTTCACCAAATCGGCTTTGCCGGGAAAATGGTGGTGGATGCTGGCCTTGCGGATATCCACCTGGGCGGCAATATCGGCATAGCTAAAGCTTTTATAGCCGCCGGCAGTGAGCAACTGGCGGGTGCAGGCCATGATTTCGCGGGCTTTAGAGGAACGGGCAGTCATAACGCAATCCGGTAGAACAACAGAGATCGGTCAACCTACTGGCAGGCAGGGAAGAAGTCAAGCCAGCGGCCTGACGCGCAGCGCGCACTTTTTTCATTTTTTCAGCAATATTTTCGTCGCTGATTCGTCTACCTCATCACCAACCCTGTTTATCACCGTAATGAGGAACCCCAATGAGAGATTTTGACAGGCATCAGCATTCACGTGGTCACCACTTTGGTCATCACCGCATGGCGAAACCGCTGCTGCTCGGCGTGGTGCTGTTTGCTGCCCTTGGCCTGCTGGTGATGTCGCTGTGGAATGCGCTGCTGCCGGAACTGACCGGCGTAAAAAGTATTGGCTTCTGGCAGGCGCTGGGACTACTGGTGCTGTGTCGCATCCTGTTCGGCGGGCTGGGCTTCCATCCCGGTATGTTTGGCATGGCGCGTCGCCGCATGCATGAACGCTGGATGCAGATGACGCCGGAGCAGCGTGAAGCCTTTATGCAGCAGCGGCGCGAGCGGTTTGGCGGCCGTGGTCATCATGGCGGACGCTGTGACTGGCACGATCGCCGCAGCCAGCGTGACGATCCGCGCCCGCCCGCAGACGATGCGCCCGCCAAATCCCCGGATGCAGAGTAAACAGCATGGCGCAGGATTCGCGGCTGCTGGCGGCCCTCGGCGCCTGCCGCACTAAGCTCAGCGCCTTTATTCGCGGCCGCAGCGAGCGGCACGATGAGGCCGAAGATATCCTGCAGGAGATCAGCTGGAAACTGCTGCAGGTGGAACAGCCGGTGGAGAACGTCAGCGCCTGGCTGTTTCGCGCCGCGCGCAACGAGATCACCGATCGGTCACGAAAAAAACGCGAGCTCTCGCTGTTTAACGCCGCCGGAGACGAAGATTTTCCCGAGGATGAAATTGCCGAAACGCTGTTTGGCGTAGCGCAGACGCCGGAGGATGAGTATCTGAAGACGCTGCTGTGGGAAGAGCTGGACGATGCGCTCGCGGAACTGCCTGCTGCGCAGCGCGAGGTATTTGAAAAGACCGAGCTGCTCGGCTTCAGCTATCAGGATCTGGCCGCCGAAAGCGGCGACAGCGTGCAGGCGCTGCTGTCGCGCAAACATAAAGCGGTTCTGTTTCTGCGCACCCGGCTGCGCAGCCTGTACGATGAACTCACTGCCTGACCTGCACAACCCGATAGCCAAACGGCCATCGGGTTGCGTGCTTTACCACCAGGCCGCGGTGGACTGCGGCTGTAACAGATCGACGCCCTCGCCCAGCATCGGCAGACACAGTGCAACCTGATGCTCCGCCGCCAGCTGGACGATTTGGGTAAACGGATCGTCCCAGCGGTGAAAAGCTAAATCAAAAGCCGCGTTGTGAATCGGAAACAGCCAGCGCGCGTTGAGGTCCTGAAACGCGCGCAGCGTGTCCTGCGGCAGCATATGAATGTCGGCCCAGCGCGCATCGTAAGCGCCGTTTTCCAGAAACGCCGCATCAAACGGACCGTATTTTCGGCCAATCGCTTTGAAACCGTCAAAGTAACCGGAGTCACCGCCAAAAAACAGGCGGAACTGGTCAGAGATCAGCGTCCACGAACACCACAACCGTTTGTTGCTGTCGAACAGGCCACGGCCGGAAAAGTGCTGCGACGGCGTCGCGACAAAATGGATGCCGTCGATATCCCGCGACTGCCACCAGTCGAGCTGGATGACTTTCTCTGGCGCAACACCCCACTTAATCAGCAAATCGCCGACGCCGAGCGGCGTGAGAAAGTGCTTCACCCGATCTTTCAGCTGCATTATGGTGTGGTAATCGAGATGATCATAATGGTCGTGCGACAAAATAATGCCTTCGATCGGCGGCAGATCGGCCACGGCAATCGGCGCTGGCTGAAATCGCTTTGGTCCCAGTCGCTTAAAGGGTGACGCGCGCTCGGCGAACACCGGATCGGTCAGCCAGAACTGGCCATTGAGCTTCAGCAACAGCGAAGAGTGGCCGAGGCGAAAGACGCTGGTGGGCGCGGCCTGTGCCAGCGCGGCGGCCGTGATGGGCTGCACCGGCAGCGCGGCCGGTGGCTGGGTATCTTTCGGTTTATTGAACAGGAAATCCCACAGCATTTTGCGGTAGTCGCCAAAGCTCAGCGACTGACGCGGCTGGACATTGCGAAACTTTTTGCCATCAAACTGAGCGGAGTACGGATACTCCCTGATTGCACCCCGGCAGAGGCTGGAACCCTTCAACATAGCGCGGATACCTCGAAAAAGAGAAAGCTGGCTGGCAGCAGCGGTAAACATCTGCGGCTACGTTAACCGTTTTATGCCGCGCGCGTCCTCACATTACGAGCCATCGCACCACCGGTAACGCAGAATTTCGCTGCCGGTGTGGCCTTCTTCTGGCGGATGACAGGGCGGCAGCAGGCAGGTAAAGTAGCGCTTTTGCATGATTTTACGAGGGAAAATGAACACGCTTTTCGTTTACGGCACGCTGCAGCCGGGCCAGTGCAATGCGCATATCCTGGAAAACATCGGCGGTGAGTGGCTGGCAGGGACAGTCGCCGGCACTTACTATGCCAACGGCTGGGGCGCGGCCGCTGATTTTCCCGGCATCGTACTTGATGAGCACGGCGCGCGCGTGCCGGGTTATCTGTTCATCTCGGACCAGCTGGCGCTGCACTGGCCGATGCTGGATGAGTTTGAGGATGGTTACGACCGGGTGCCGGTTGAGGTCACCACGACCGACGGCCAGCAGCGGACGGCGTGGATTTATCAGCTGCAGCCACAGCAGGACGTCGCGCGCTAACCTCGTACCTTGCCTAAACTGATCCTCACCGGACTGTGAGGAGAAGCCATGATCACCATTTGTACCGCCTGCGGCACGTCTTATCAGCAGCAGCAACCTGCCCTTACGCAGTGTCGCATTTGTCAGGATGAACGCCAGTTTGTGCCGCCCGGCGGGCAGCAGTGGATCGATCAGTCTGCGCTGCGCGCCTCGCATCAAAACCAGTGGCAACAGCTGGCGCCCGGGCTGCTCAGCCTGCAAACCGTACCGGATTTTGCCATTAACCAGCGCGCCATTGTGCTGCAAACGCCGCACGGCAATATCCTGTGGGATTGCATCGCGCATCTGGATGACGCCACCGTCACGTTGCTGCGTGCGCTCGGCGGCCTGCACGCCATCGCCATCTCCCATCCCCACTATTACAGTACCATGCAGGACTGGGCCGACGCCTTCGACGCGCCGGTGTATCTGCACGCCAGCGACAGCGAGTGGATTATGCGCGCATCGCCCCGTCTGCAGCCCTGGCACGGCGACAGCTGTGATCTGCTGCCGGGCGTGCGGCTGTTACGTCTGGGCGGCCACTTTGCCGGCGGCACGGTGCTGCACTGGTCGCACGACGGCGGCATGCTGCTGAGCGGCGATATTCTGCAGGTAACGCCCGGTGCCAGTGCGGTTTCGTTTATGTGGAGCTATCCCAATATGTTACCGCTGGCCGGCGCCACGGTGACGGCCATGCTGCAGCGGTTGCAGGGCGTGAAGTTTACGCGCCTGTACGGCGCGTTTGCCGGCCGCGAAATTCTCGCGCGTGCCGATGAGGCGGTACAGCAGTCGGGCCGTCGCTATCTGGCCTGTCTGCAACATCCACAGCCGTAGCGCTTACACAGCCGCGCTGGATAAATACCAGGCGATCGCACCGCACACGGATGTACAGACGTCTGGACGTATACTATAGTCGGTTTCCTGCAAACATAAGGAAACCTGCAAACAATGAATAAAACATGGCTTACCGCCCTGCTGGCGGCCTCTGTCACCCTGCTCAGCGCTTGTGACAACCACAACGACAACAAAATCAAAGTGGCGATCAATACCGGACCGGATGAGGCGCTGTGGCAGACCGTGAAGCAGGTGGCACACGATTAATATCAGCTCGATGTTGATGTGGTGGCGTTTAACGATTACGTGCAGCCGAACGAAGCGCTATTCAATAAAGACGTGGACGCCAACGCGTTCCAGAGCCTGCCTTATCTGGAGATGCAGTCCAAAGAGCGCGGATATAAATTTGCCGTCGTGACCAATACCTTCGTGTTCCCGATTGCCGGTTATTCACGCAAGATTAAATCACTGCAGGATCTGCCGGATGGCGCTACCGTGACCGTGTCTAACGAAGCGACCACTCTGGGGCGTAGCCTGCTGCTGTTGCAGGCGCAGGGTCTGCTGAAGGTGAAACCCGAAGCCGGTCTGCTGCCGACCACGCTGGATATTACCGATAACCCGAAAAAGCTGAAGATTGTGGAAGTGGATACGCCGCAGCTGGCGCGCACGCTGGACGATCCGCAGGTTTATCTGTCGATCATTAATAATAACTTTGCCGCGCTGGTGAATTTATCCGCCTCGCGTGACGGGATGTTTATGGAAGGCAAAGCGTCGCCGTACGTGAATGCGATTGTGGCGCGCGAAGATAATAAAGACAGCCCGAACGTGCAGAAGCTGAAAGAAGCGTTCCAGTCCCAGCCGGTGCTGGATAAAGCCAACGAGATTTATAAAGGCGATATTATTAAGGGTTGGTAAGCGTATGCGGTCGCCATAAATGGCGACCCTATATCAATCGCGGTTCTCATTAATCGCGAACCCGCCACAATATTGTAGGGTGCGCATTCATGCGCACCTGGACATCTCCCACCACCGCAAAGCCCCCGCTCCCCCATCCCATTTTCTGCCAGCCAGCCCGCTTCTGCTGCTGTCTGAATCGTCTACACTTCAGGTTGAAAAAGGCGCAGCGGTGTAAAAATGGCGTAAAAATTTGGTCGATTGGTATAAAAATCGCGTACAAAAAAACGCCAACCCCTACCGATTACGCCGCTGAAACGCTATCTTCGCCAGCATAAAAGTGGGTGATTGCGACACGCCAGTGCGGTTGATGGCGCTCGCCCTTTCTCCCTGAAAAAACAGGAAATGTATGAGTCAATCAGAGAAACAGTCTCTGCCTGCTGGCATGCTGGCCGCCGCCGGCATCGTGTTTGGTGATATAGGTACCAGCCCGCTGTATACCCTGAAAGAGTGTCTGTCGATTTTGCCGGACGGCGCGCCGTCGGCGCTGGCGGTGATGGGCTTTCTGTCGCTGATCTTCTGGGCGCTGACGCTCATCGTCACGTTGAAATATGTCTGCTTCGTGATGCGCGCCGACCACGACGGCGAAGGCGGCATACTCACCCTGATGTCACTGGCACGCCGCAACGTTGGCCGCAAAGCCGGGCATATCATCGTGCTGGCCGGTCTGATTGGCGGCGCATTTTTCTATGGGGATGGCGTGATCACCCCGGCCATCTCGGTGCTGTCGGCCATTGAAGGGATTCAGGTGGTCTCGCCCGGGCTGGAAAAATATGTGGTGCCGCTGGCGCTCACCATTCTCGCGCTGCTGTTCATTATCCAGAAACACGGCACGGAAAAGGTCAGCCGGGTGTTTGGCCCGGTGATGTTTGTCTGGTTTGTGGCCATCGGCGCACTTGGCATACGCGGTATTCTGCTCAACCCGGAAGTGCTGCAGGCGCTCAGTCCGTCCTATGCACTGACCTTCCTGCTCAGCCACAAAGCGCTCTCGCTCGCGGCGATGGGCATGGTGGTGCTGGCGGTGACCGGCGCGGAAGCGCTGTATGCGGATATGGGCCACCTGGGCAAAGCGCCGATTCGTCTCGCCTGGCTGGTGATCGCCATGCCGGCGCTGATACTGAATTACTTCGGCCAGGGCGCGCTGGTGATCGCCGATGCGCAGGCGCTGAACAATCCGTTCTTTAATCTGGCCCCCGGCTGGGCGCAGATTCCGCTGATTGTGCTGTCAACGCTGGCCACGGTCATCGCGGCGCAGGCGGTGATTTCCGGCGTCTATACCCTGACGCATCAGGCCATTCGCCAGGGCTTTTTACCGCCGATGCGCATCATTTTTACCTCGCATACTGAGTCCGGGCAGATTTACATTCCGGTGGTGAACTGGCTGCTGTTCACCGCCGTGATGCTGATTGTGCTGGCTTTCCGTCAGTCGTCAGCGTTGTCCTCGGCGTACGGCATCGTGGTGACCGGCACCATGGTGATCACGGCCTGTCTGGCGGGCGTGGTGGCGCTGCGTAACTGGCGCTGGCCGCTGCCGCTGGCGCTGTTGTTCCTGCTGTGTATGCTGGTGGTTGACGTGCCGCTGTTCATCGCCAACCTGATGAAACTGCTGTCCGGCGGCTGGGTGCCGGTGCTGCTGGCGCTGACCATGATGGGATTGATGCTAATCTGGAGCAGCGAGCGTAACCGCCTGATTCGCCGTTTGAATAACGATCAGGACGGTTTACTGGCGCTGGTGAAATCGCTGGAGAGCAATCCGCCGAACCGCGTCGAGGGCACCGCCATCTTCCTCGCGCGCAAGGAGTTTGAAATTCCCCAGGCGCTGTTGCACAACCTTAAGCATAACCGCGTGCTGCACCGCCGCGTGGTGCTGTTGCATATCCGCACCACCGACACGCCGCGCGTTTATAACCAGCAGCGCATCAGCATTACGCAATTGTCGCCGTCGTTCTGGCAGGTCACTGCCGCCTACGGCTGGCGTGAAGTGCCGTCGATGGCCGAGATTCTGCATCTGTGCGGACTGGAAGGTTTTGGCTGCACGGTGAATGAAGCATCATTTTTTACCGCGCACGATACGCTGGTGATGAAAAAACGCCGCGGTCTGGCGCGGGTGCGCGGCGGGATTTTTCACTTCTGCCAGCGCAACGCGCTGCGCGCCCATGAGCAATTTCATATTCCGCCCAACCGGGTGATCGAACTGGGCGGCCAGCGCGAGTTTTAAGCCGCAGGGCCACGGATGGCCGGATTTGCCCGCACATGACGCACCGACTTTTTTAATGGCAAATGTAAGCAGATGAAAAAATATTAGCGAAACATTACCGGAGTTGTGGCGGAACTTTTCTTAACATCTGATTAGCAATTAAAGCTAAAACGCATAACCTCAAAAGGTGTTTATTAACCCTACCGGCATGATGATTCACCGTGCGCTTTGCCGGAATGTATAAACCAATAAACAACGATCTCAGGATCGGTTAATTCACTTCCGGCTCTGTTGTTATTTTTGAGGAGTAAGACCATGAAAGCGTTAATTAACGATGTGATTTCCATTTTTACGCCGCAAAATGTTAAACCGGTTTTAATTCGCGCCGATTTGACGCACCGCGAATTATCTTCAATCCATCCGGCGGGTGTCACTACTGTAAGCTGGGCCACGTCAATGGAAGAGTTAACAGACGCCATTGTGAAAAAAGCCCAGGCGGCCGGAGCCGTCGGTTATCACATCACCGACGTTGAATCACATGAGCCGGGCCACGACGGCCAGCACGTGATGGCCGCCACTGCCACGCTGTATCACATCAATGACAAAGTGGCTTACGGCTGATGCCGGGATTAACGCGTTTTTCTGTTTATGGCCTGCCCGTCATTTCCGGCAGGCTTTTTTCATTAAAATAGGCGGCGAGAAAATCGAGAAAAACTTTAATACGCTGCGATTCTGCGGCGCGTTGCGTATACACCGCCCAGATATTGGCTTCCTGATACCACTGCGGTAATACCGCCACCAGCTCGCCCGTCGCCAGATACGGCGCCACATCCCACGCTGAACGCAGCGCAATACCATGCCCCTGCAACGCCCAGTGCAGAATCACCTTGCCGCTATTGGAAGAGTAATGGCTGTTCAGGCGACACAATACCTGCTGCTCGCCATTGGTCAATGCCCAGTTTCCAAATGAATTATCGCGTTCATTAATGATCAGACAGCTGTGATGAATTAACGCATCCAGCGAGGCTGGCATACCGGCGCGGGATAAATACGCCGGCGCGGCACATAAAATGCGCCGGTTGGCAATCAGCCGGCGGGCAATATAGGAAGGATTGAGATCGTCGCCAACGCAGATTTCCACATCCGTGCCGCTCTGTAGCAGGTCGAATGCCCGATCGCTTAGCATCAGTTTAATATTCAGCGACGGATGCTGGTGAATAAATGCCGAAACCGCATCCGATAAATAGTCCTGACCGAAACCAAATGAGCAGCCGACGGTAATTTCCCCGGTCAGCTCGCCGCGCCACTGACGGAAATTATTGAGAAAGCCATCCATTTCCTGCACTACCTGCAGCGCGCCCTCCAGCGCTTTTTCACCTTCCGGCGTCAGGCGCATCACGCGGTTAGTGCGGAAAAACAGCCGCGTCTCCAGCTGTTTTTCCAGAATGGCGATGCGTTTACTGATGTAAGACGGTGACTGACCCAGCTCAATCGCCGCACGGCCGAAACCGTCATGCCGCGCCACGCTGATAAACACGTACAGGTCTTCAATCGACGGCCAACCCTGTAACGGCTTCTGATAACTTTTTCCGGCAAGCAGTATTTTCATAACAGCACATGGTGAGTGAACGCCACGTGGTTATAACACAGATCCCAGGAAGCGCTGAAGCGAGTGCAGAAACCGCTCTGGCACCTCTTCTTGCGGTGAATGGCCGCACGGTAACGCCTCGCCCTGCACCTGCAGCGCCTTGTCCTGCCAGGTGTGCACCACATCATACAGCTGACCGACCGTGCCCTTTTCGCCCCACAGCAGTAACAGCGGGCAGGCAATGCGCCGGTTGCTGTCAGCGGCATCGTGTTGCAAATCGATGCTGGCGGCGGCGCGATAATCTTCACATACCGCGTGGATCATCGCCGGATCCCGATAGCAGCGCAGATAATCTTCGAATATCGCCGCTTCGGTCGCTCCCGGCGTTTTCAGCTGGCCATCAATGTGTTTACGCAAAAAGAACGCCGGATCGTGACCAATCATGGTTTCCGGCAGCGGATGCGGCTGAATCAGGAAGAACCACCAGAAGTAGCGCGTGGCGAACGCCTGATCGGTCAGCGCGTACATGGTGGCAGTGGGTGCGATATCGACAAACACGCAGCAGCTGACTTTCTCCGGATGATCGAGCGCCAGCCGGTGCCCGACGCGCCCGCCGCGATCGTGGCCGACAAACGCCACGCGCTGCAGGCCAAGCGCGTCGATCAGCTGACTGATATCCTGTGCCATGCTGCGTTTGGCATACGGCAGATGTTCAGCGTCACTGGCGGGCTTGTCGCTGTCACCGTAGCCGCGCAAATCCGGCAGGATCACCTGATAATGCTGCGCCAGCTGCGGTGCGATTTTACGCCAGGCCAGATGATTTTGCGGATGGCCGTGCAGCATCAGTAAAGGCGAGCCCTTGCCGCCGCTGGCCACGCGCAGCGTAACGCCATTATCCAGCGTCACATCCTGCAGGGTAAAACCGGCGATAAACGGCGACGGGCCGCGATCGATAATCTTACTCATGGTTGCTCCCTGGTGCGCTGCAGCCACGGACGCTGCGCAAAGTGCTGCGCTTCAAACTGGCTGATATCCGCTTCATATTGCAGCGTCCAGTCCACCGCGCTGCCGCCACCGATTAGCATTTCGCGCTTCAGGGCACTCACCGTAAAGTGAATCACTTCATCCGCGAACTGAATGGTTTGCTGCTCCAGCGACACGCTGATGGTGTTGCGCTGCGCATCGGCGGCCACCGCGCTCAGACGCTGATAATCCGCCTCGCTCAGGCTCAGCGTCAGCACGCCGTTACGCTGGCAGTTGTCGTCAAAAATGCCGGCGAAGCTGGTGCCGATAATCGCGCGGATGCCCAGCTGATTCAGCCCCCACACTGCATGTTCGCGGCTGGAGCCGCAGCCAAAATTGGCGCCGACTAGCAAAAACGTCGCGTTCTGCCAGCCCGGCTGATTGAGGATGAAATCAGGGTTTGGTGCACCGTCGGCCAGAAAGCGCAGGTCAAAGAACACGCCGCGGTCCAGCCCCTGCCGGTCAATGCCTTTGAGAAACTGCTTGGGCATAATCACATCGGTATCGATGTTAGCAGCCGGCAGCGGTGCCAGCTTGCCGGTGATGGTAGTGAAAGCTTGCATATTAAACCCCGGATTGCAGATAGTGACGAACATCAACCAGATGGCCCGCCAGCGCAGCGGCGGCAACCATCGCCGGACTCATTAAGTGAGTACGCGCGCCCGCGCCCTGACGGCCGGCAAAGTTACGATTGGTGCCCGATGCGCAGCGATCGCCCGGTGCCAGCACATCTTCGTTCATCGCCAGACACATCGAACAGCCCGACTGACGCCACTCGAAGCCGGCGTCGATAAAAATGGCAGCCAGCCCTTCCGCCTCCGCCTGCTGCCGTACCTGGGTTGAGCCCGGCACGATGATGCCGCGCACGTGCGGCGCGATTTTGCGGGTACCAATCACCGCTGCCGCAGCGCGCAAATCTTCAATGCGCCCATTGGTGCAGGAGCCGATAAACGCGTGGGTGATGGCAATGTCGGCCAGCGGCGTGCCGGCTTGCAGCCCCATGTAATGCAACGCATTTTTCATCGCCTGCTGTTTCACCAGATCGGGTTCGTCAGCCGGATTAGGCACGTGGCCGCTGATGGCGCAGGCCTGATCCGGGCTGATGCCCCAGGTGACTTTCGGTTCCAGATCGCTGCAGTCAATGGTCAGTTGCCGGTCAAATACCGCATCATCATCGCTGCGCAACTTGCGCCACTCGGCCAGCGCCTGCTGCCACAGTTCGCCCACCGGCATTTGCGGTTTGCCGGCAATATACGCGTAGACCTTGTCATCCGGCGCGATAATCGCTCCGCGCGCACCGGCTTCTACCGCCATGTTACACAGCGTCATACGCCCTTCCATGCTCAGCGCATCGATCGCGCTGCCGGTAAACTCAATCGCATACCCCGTAGCGCCGGATGCGCCAATCTGTTCGATCAACGCCAGCACGATGTCTTTGGCGGCGCAGCCAAACGGCAGCTCGCCGGTGACTTCAACGCGCATGGTTTTCAGCGTGCGATAAATCAACGTCTGTGTCGCCAGCAGGTGCTCGATTTCCGAGGTGCCGATGCCGAACCCCAGCGCGCCAAACGCCCCGTAAGTGGTGGTATGGCTGTCGCCGGCGGCAATCACCATCCCCGGCATCACCAGCCCCTGCTCGTGCGCCACCACATGTTCAATGCCCTGTCGCGGGTCGAGCACGTCAAACAGCTCGATGCCAAAGTGTTCAGCATTTTTGCGGAAGTAATCGACCTGCAGCTGACCGCCAGCGTCGGTCATCGCCGCATCGCGCACTGGCCGCGTCGGGTTCACATGGTCGACGTTGAGTAAAATAGTGGCCGGATGGCGCACGCGCCGCGACCGGTCGCGCAGACCGCTAAACGCCTGCGGGCTGGTGTACTCATTGAGGATTGACCGGTCGATGTAGAGCAGCACGTGCCCCTCATCGTCCAGGTGACGTACCACATGCTGTTCGATCAGCTTTTCATACAGGGTTTTGCCCGCCATGCTCATGTCCACGCGAAAGTTAAACAAGTCATCAGAGACCTTAGGGTAAACCCATTCGGCGTCAGATCATCAACACGCTCCGTGCAGTGATAGTGCATGATTTGTCATCGCGGCAGCGGATTTAATTTGACCTAAGTCGTGCCCGTCGTTATAAATAATAACCGCGCTCCGTTAGCGGATATATTGTTGCTTTTTCCCGCATTTCTGCTGTATTCCTGCCGTTTATTTCGCCATCCCGCTTTTATGAAAGTTAATTAATTGCCATCAATAGTTAATTAACTAAAAACAAGTTAATCTTTTCGTAACAATCTTTTAATTTGCCAACCGAATTTTTAACGTTCATCTGCAAAGAATAAACAGGACTGGCATGACTCAGACCAAAAAACTTGTGTCCGCGCTTTCGCTGACGGCACTGCTTGTCTCTTCAGCGGTTCACGCTGAGAACGCACCAGAAAAAACCGACGTGCTGCTGATTGGCGGCGGTATCATGAGCGCCTCGCTCGGTACCTGGCTGCAGGAGCTGCAACCGGGCTGGAAACAACTGATGGTTGAGCGTCTCGACGGCGTCGCGCTGGAATCCTCTAACGGCTGGAATAACGCCGGTACTGGCCACTCTGCCAACATGGAGCTGAACTACACGCCAGAGCGTGCAGACGGTTCCATCGATGTGAGCAAGGCGCTGGAAATCAATGAATCGTTCATGATTACCCGCCAGTTCCTGACCAGCCAGGTACAGCGTGGCGTGCTGCACGATCCGCGTTCGTTCATCAACTCCACCCCGCACATGAGCTTTGTCTGGGGCGACAAAAATGTCGAATACCTGACCAAACGCTATGCGGCGCTGCAGAAAACTACCCTGTTCCAGGGCATGAAGTTCTCTACCGATCACAAACAGATCGAGCAATGGGCACCGCTGGTGATGGAAGGTCGCGATCCGAATCAGAAAGTGGCCGCCACCTGGACGCCGGTGGGTACCGATGTGAACTACGGTGAAATTACCCGTCAGCTGATCGGCAGCCTGCAGAAAGATCAGAACTTCAAGCTGGAAACTTCCTCTGAAGTCACCGATTTCAAACGCAACAGCGACAACTCCTGGCACGTCACCATCAAAGACGTGAAGAGCGGCGCAAACCGTGAAGTTGATGCGAAATACGTATTCATCGGCGCGGGCGGTGCGGCGATCAAGCTGCTGCAAAAAACCGGTATTCCTGAAGCCGATAACTACGGCGGTTTCCCGGTGGGCGGTTCGTTCCTGATGACCGAAAACCCGGAAATCACCAGCCGTCACCTGCAGAAAGTGTATGGTCAGGCTTCCGTAGGCGCACCGCCAATGTCGGTACCGCACATCGATGCCCGTAACCTCGACGGTAAAAAAGTGGTGCTGTTTGGGCCGTTCGCCACGTTCTCAACCAAATACCTGAAGAACGGTTCGCTGTTTGATCTGCTGAGCGCCACCACCACCAGCAACTTCATGCCGATGACGCACGTGGGCATCGATAACTTTGACCTGGTGAAATACCTGATTGGTCAGGTGATGCTGAACGATGACGACCGCTTTGCCGCGCTGAAAGAGTACTACCCGAACGCGCGTAAAGAGGACTGGAAACTGATTCAGGCCGGCCAGCGTGTGCAGATCATCAAGAAAGATGCTGAGAAAGGCGGCGTGCTGAAGCTGGGTACCGAAATCGTGACCGATCAGCAGAAAACCGTGGCGGCCCTGCTGGGTGCTTCACCGGGTGCATCTACCGCGGCACCGATCACCCTTAACGTGATGCAGAAGCTGTTCCCGCAGCAGTTCGCGTCACCGGAGTGGCAGCAGAAGATCCGCGCTATCGTGCCAAGCTTCGGCCAGAAGCTGAACGGCAATACCGCGCTGACCCAGCAGGTATGGGATAATACCGCATCCGTGCTGCAGCTGACCAAACCGCCAGTGATTAACATGGACGATCAGCAGTCGGCACCTGCGCAGGCCAAACCGCGCGAAGAGTCCGCGAAGCAGGATATGGCGCTGTAATAGGCCATCGCTGAGTCAATCGAACCGATGCCGGTGCGCGAGCCATCGCCCACCGGCATTTTTTTGTCTCAGGATTGGCTGAATGCTGTGTCAGATTGCGCAATAAAATTGCGCTGCTACGGTTTGTACGCGCTGTGATTACTGTATCTTCCAGCCGCACCTGGTGTAGCGGCACGATTTATCGTGCTGGTTGTCCATCGCACTGCTGCCTGTTGCGCAATAAATTGCGCCGCTACGGTTTGTGCGCGCTGTGATTACTGCACCTTCCAACCGCACCTGGTGTAGCGGCACGATTTATCGTGCTAGTTGTCCGCCGCGCTGCTGCCCGATGCGCAATAAATTGCGCCGCTACGGTTTGTGCGCGTTGTAATTACTGCGTCTTCCAACCGCACCTGGTGTAGCGGCACGATTTATCGTGCTATTTGCCCGCCGCGCTGCTGCCCAATGCGCAATAAATTGCGCCGCTACGGTTTGTGTGCGCTGTGATTACTGCATCTTGCAACCGCACCTGGTGTAGCGGCACGATTTATCGTGCTGGTTGTCCATCGCACTGCTGCCTGTTGCGCAATAAATTGCGCCGCTACGGTTTGTGCGCGTTGTGATTACTGCATCTTGCAACCGCACCTGGTGTAGCGGCACGATTTATCGTGCTAGTTGTCCGCTGCGCTGCTGCCCGATGCGCAATAAATTGCGCCGCTACGGTTTGTGCGCGTTGTGATTACTGCACCTTCCAGCCGCACCTGTTGTAGCGGCACGATTTATCGTGCTGGTTGTCCATCGCACTGCTGCCTGTTGCGCAATAAATTGCGCCGCTACGGTTTGTGCGCGTTGTGATTACTGCATCTTGCAACCGCACCTGGTGTAGCGGCACGATTTATCGTGCTGGTTGTCCGCTGCGCTGCTGCCCAATGCGCAATAAATTGCGCCGCTACGGTTTGTGCGCGTTGTGATTACTGCATCTTCTAACCGCACCTGGTGTAGCGGCACGATTTATCGTGCTAATTCAAAGGTTGCAAGGCAACAGTACGTGCGGGCTTTGTGAATCTTCCGTAGGGTGCGCATTCATGCGCACCTGGAAAATAATTACGACTTCACGTAATCCGAATAGGCATTTTGCAGCGCGATGTGGTCGGCAATATATTTCGCATCGTGCCACACGCCGTAAATAAACGACGACGCCCGGTTGACCAGATTGGGCAGGCCAAGGAAATAAATACCGCGCTCGGCAGAAATACCGCGCTTGTGGAATGGCAGGCCCTGTTCATCAAACGCATCCACCTGCAGCCAGCTGAAATCAAATTTAAACCCGGTAGCCCAGATAATGGTGCTGATGCCCGCCGCCTGCACGTCCAACTGCATCAGCGGATTTAACAGGCAGTCCGGATCCGGCAACAGCTCCCACGCCTGCGGCTCGGCCGGTAAATCCAGCCCGTTGCGCTCAATGTACGCATCCGCATCGCGCAGCACCTCGAAATAGGCTCTGTCACCTTCAGCGATATTCTCTGCCAGCCCCGGCGCAAAGCGCAGCACGCCGTTATCCCAGCGCTCGGTGATGCCGACCAGCGTAATGCCCATATGGGCCAGCCGGCGGAAATCCACGGTTTTACCGCCTTCATAGCCGCTCACGGCAAAGGCCACGTGCTGTTTCTTCGGCTTGATTTTCACTTCGTCCCACAGCCCCAGCGCGCCAAGCCACCAGCAGTAATCACGGTCGCGATAGGCGCGTGGCGGGCGGTAGTGCTCACCGACCGACAGAAACACCTCGCGGCCGGCCTGACGCAGCTCCTCGGCAATCTGGGTGCCGGACGCACCCGCACCGACCACCAGCACCGCACCGGGCGCCAGCTGCTGTGGATTCTTGTACGCCGATGAGTGGATCTGCTGCGGCACCGCGCCTTCAGGCACGATGGCCGGGAACGCGGGCTTCTGAAACGGCCCGGTGGCAGCCACCACATTGTCCGCGTCGAATTCTCCCACTGACGTCACCACCCGGAAGCCGCTGCGTCCGGGCAGCCGCGTTACCTGCTGTACCTCAACCCCGGTGCGCACCGGCGCGTCGAGCATCTTTGCGTAATCCTCGAAATACTGCGCCATGCGCTCTTTCGGCGGAAACGCCTCCGGCGAAATGTTATCAAACTTCAGCGAAGGAAAGCGGTCGTGCCACGCCGGGCCGTTGGCCACCAGCGAGTCCCAGCGTTCGGAGCGCCAGCGCTCGGCAATGCGGCTGCGCTCCAGCACCACGTGCGGGATCTGCATCTGCGCCAGATGTTCGCTCATGGCGATACCCGCCTGGCCCGCTCCGACGATCACGGTATTGATTTTTTCTACTGACATAGGTCATCCCCGAATAGTTGGCATGCCACCAGCGCGGCGCAAATATTGCGCCGCTGGCGATTAACACCAGGTTGTCATGTTTAACGGCGGCTTAATGGCACAGCGAAATTAATGCCCGGCCTCAACGTTTAATATTTTTCCCAGCCCGAAAAACTTATTGGCGATAATTAACATCGCGGCGGTCACCACAATATAAATAACCGACAGCGCCGCCAGCGTCGGGTCGGCAAATTCACGCACGTAGTTGTACATCGCCACCGGCAGCGTCTGCGTCGCCTGGGTGGTAATAAACAGCGAGGCGGTAAATTCATTGAAAGAGAGAATTGCCGCGAACAGCCAGCCACCAAACAGGCCCGGCAGAATCAGCGGCACGGTAATGGTCCATACCACGCGCAGCGGCGATGCGCCGAGGCTGGCCGCCGCCAGTTCTATCCGCTGCTCGAGATTTTTCAGCGATACATAGACGCTGCGCAGCACGAACGGCAGCACCAACACCACATGGCAGAAAATCACCAGCGCGTAGCCGCGTCCCAGATTGAGCTGCGACACCAGCATCAGCAGGCCGAGGCCAATGGTGAAATGCGGAATAAACAGCGGCGACAGCAGAATACTCTCCAGCACCTGTTTGCAGGGAAAGCGATAGCGCTCGATGGCAATCGCCAGCGTGGCGCCGATGACCACCGCCAGCGTTGACGCCCATGCTGTGACAATCAGTCCGGACCAGAAGCCGTGACGAAAATCGTCGTAGCTCAGCGCCCGCTCAAACCAGCGCAGCGACCAGCCTTTCGGCGGGAAAAACAGCACGGAGGTGCTGCTGAACGACGAGATAAACACCACGACGGTGGGCAACATGACAAACGTCAGAATGGCGATCACCAGCAGTTTGCCCAGCAGCGCAATCAGTTTGTCGTTGTGAGAACGGGTCATATCAGTGCCCTCCCATGGCATGCAGGAAGCGCGTCATGCGCTTCAGCGCCAGCAGCAGCAGAATGGTCAGCAGCAGGCCAGCAATGCTCAGCGCTGCGGCAAACGGGAAGTTCATCGAGGAGAAGCCCAGCTGATACACCAGCGTAGCCACGGTACTGACGCGTCCGCCGCCAATCAGTTGCGGCGTCGCGAAAGCGCTAAAGGTCCAGGCAAACGCGGTGGTCAGGCTGGCGATGATGCCGGGAATCGACAGCGGAATGGTCACCGTCAGCAGCGCGCGTACCGGCCCGGCGCCAAGGCTGGTAGCGGCTTTTTCGTAGTCCGGATTGATGTGTGACAGCGCCGTCGCCAGCATCAGCACCATGATCGGCATGGTGACATGCACCAGCGCGACCACCACACCGGTCTGGGTAAACATAAACTGGATCGGCTGGCTGATGATGCCCAGCGCCAGCAGCAGGCTATTAAGAAAGCCGCTGTTACCCAGCACGATAATCCACGAATAGGTGCGCACCACTTCCCCCAAAAATAGCGGAGTAATCGCGATGATCAGAATGGTGGATTTGATCCACGCAGTGCGGGTGCGCACCAGCGCATAGGCCAGTGGGTAACTCATCAGCAAACCAAATAAGGCCGTTTTGGCGCTGAGCAGCACGGTATTGAGAAACGCATCGCCGTAGATGCGTTTGAACAGGCCACTGAAATTGGCCAGCGTAAAGCCGCCGACATCCAGCGAGCCGGGGATGTACGCGCGCACGCTGAACTGCATCACCGCAAACATCGCGACGACCAGCCCCATCGCGGTCAGCGTGGCGGGAAGAATGAACCAGGGTAAAAATGTCGGTTTTTTCGTCATGGACGTTACTGCCTGCATAGGTGTTACCGGCTACGGTGAGGCACCCGCCCCGCCGCAGTACCAGGACAATCAGTGAGACATGATGTTTTCAGAGAACCACTGACGCCACTCGGCGGTTTTCTCCGCACGCAGTTGGGGATCGGTATTGATGGTGGCATTCCACTGCGCCGGCGTGGTCAGCATGCCTGGCAGCTTCGCCAGCTCCGGATCGATATGCGCGTTGGTCACCGTCGGGCTACCGCGATAGATCTTCGCCACCTGCTGCTGAATTTCCGGTTTCAGCGCGATGTTGATGAACTTGTACGCCAGATCGGCATGTTTGCTGCCTTTATTGATGCCGACGGTATCCACGCCGAGGATCGCACCCTCTTTCGGTATCGCCAGCTTAATGTTAACCCCTTCCGCAATCATGCTGTAGGCGTTCATCGACAGCATCACCTGCACCGGCGTTTCTCCGGTGGAGATCAGCTGCTGGCTGTTGGCATCATCGGTGTAGAACGATTTGATGTTAGGAATCAGCGCTTTCAGCTTCGCCTGGCCCTGCTGCCAGTGCGCCGCATCGCTGCCGGAGAGTTTGGCGGCCACGGCGATGATGTGGCTTGGATCCCAGTCGGGCAGCGCCAGCGTGCCTTTCAGCTCCGGCTTCCACAGGTCGTTCCAGCTGGTGAAGGTTTCCCCTTTCGGCACCAGATCCGGACGGTAGCCGATGGTGTAGACGTAGCCCCACACGCCAAGATGATACGGGCTGACTTTGGCCTGCTGCACCAGATTGACCGCGTTAGGGATTTTGCTCATATCGAGCTTCTCAAACAGGCCGCTGTTGGCATACAGATAGCCGACGTGCGCGGTGGTGAAAGTCACGTCAGTTTCCGGCGAACCGCCCGCCAGTTTGGCTTTGTTAAGGCGATCGATGGTGCCGCCGGTGACGAACTGGACTTCGACGCCGGTCTCTTTGGTGAACTCTTTGGCGATGGTTTGATCGATCAGATCTTTAAAGCTGCCGCCCCAGGTGCTGACAATCAGCTTGTCGGCGGCCATGGCATTCCCTGCGCTCAGAATTCCCGTGGTTAACAACGTTAAGGCACACATCTTACGCAACATATTTTTGTCCCCAGTGAATGAAAAGGCTGTTATCGCTGCTCTGAACCACCGTTGATTCGCCACGGCGCGCTGCGCCAAAACAGTGCGAAAGTGAAAAGCAGGTGTCACAGCGATTCTGCCGCTGGCCGCTGCTGCGGTAAAACAGCCTTTTCCTCGCCGTTGCATCGGAATTTCTGACGCTAAAAAAGTCGCTGCTTTGCAACGGATTTTCTTAAGCCTTAGTGAGGCAGAAGCGAATGGGCGTGAAGGGTCAGGCAGGGGATTATGCTGCTATTCGCTGTCCGGCATGATAAATGCATGGAAACAGGGGTAAATAGAAAAGCCGGCGCGACAAGATCGCGCTGGCGACACCAGGAGAATCTGCATGCTCAGTCGCATCACCCAGCGCCAGCTGGAATACTTCGTCGCGTCCGGCGAAGCCGGCAGCATTATTGGCGCATCCGAACGTATTCACGTATCGTCACCGTCGATCTCTGCCGCCATTACCCACATCGAATCCGAGCTGGGGGTGCAGCTGTTTGTGCGCCACCACGCGCAGGGCGTGTCGCTCACCGCCATTGGCCATCAGGTTTTAAAAGAGGCGAAGCTGATTCTGGAACAGATGTCGAATCTGTATACCATCGCCTCAGAGTCGCTGAACAACGTGCGCGGCCCGCTGCGCGTCGGCTGTCTCGACACGCTGGCCCCGATGCTGACGCCGGAGCTGGTGTTTGGCTTTGGCCGCGCCTTCCCCGGTGTGCGCATCACGCTGGTGGAGGGCAATCATGAACAGCTGCTGAAACAGCTGCGCGCCGCCGATATCGATATCGCGCTGACCTACGATCTGGTGCCGGCCAGCGACATCGCGTTTCAGTCGCTGGCGCAGCTGCCGCCGTATGTGATGGTCGGTGAACATCACCCGTTTGCCAGTCAGTCTGCGGTGACCATTCAGGATCTCGCTACGGTGCCGATGGTGCTGCTGGATATGCCGTGGAGCCGCGAATATTTTCTCAGCCTGTTTAGCGAAGCAGGCGTTACGCCCAACATTGTAATGCGCTCCGGCAATATGGAAGTGGTACGCGCGATGGTGGCCAACGGCGTGGGATTTGGCATCGCCAATGTGCGGCCCAAAGCCAATCTGTCGCAGGATGGCAAACGGGTGATCCGCGTGCGCCTTGCCGGCGTGAACCGGCCGATGTTGCTGGGATACGCCACGGTGGCCCACGTGCAGCAGTCGATGGTGGTCAACGCCTTCGCCGAACGCTGCCGCATGTTCATCTCCGATCAATACATTCCCGGCATGGCCGCGCCAAGCTACTTCGACCCGCAGGTGGTGCGCGTCGCCTGACGCGCTCAGTAACCCCGCGCGGGAAACACCTGGTTGAGCACCGGCTCGCCGCGCATCACTCGCTGGATGTTATCAGCCACCTGACGCGCGGCGCTGGCCGGGATCGCTACCGACGCCAGATGCGGGGTGATCAGCACATTCTCCATGCCCCACAGCGCATCGTCGGGCGGCAGCGGCTCGCGATCAAACACGTCTAATGTGGCGTGCCCGATCTGTCCGCTCTGCAGCGCCGCAGTCAGCGCGGGCTGATCGACAATCGCGCCGCGCGACACGTTGATCAGCGCGCAGCCCGGCGGCAACCGTGCCAGACGCTGCGCATCCAGCAATCCGTGGGTTTCAGGCGTGAGCGGCAGCATCACCACCAGAATGTCGCTGCTGGCCAGAAACGCATCCAGCGTCTGTATGCCGCTGACGCAATGAATGCCGTCCAGCGCTTTGGGCGACCGCGACCAGCCGCGCACGTCAAAGCCCTGACGCGCCAGTTCGCGCGCCGCATACGCACCCAGTTCGCCCAGCCCCAACACGCCCACGCGAATCGACGCCGGCTCGCGCGGATGCAGATAATGCCAGCGACGTTCACGCTGTGCGCGCTCAAATGCCGGTATGTTACGCGCGTAACGCAGCACGGCAAACAGCACGTAACCGGCCATCATGCGCGCCATATCCGGGTCCGATAGCCGGACGATCGGGATGTCAGGCAGGTCGTCGCGCCCTACCAGCGAGTCGACGCCTGCGCCCAGATTCACCAGCAATTTCAGCTGGCGATACGGGGCAAAAAAGCCGCGCGGCGGCTTCCACGCCAGCGCAAACTGCACGCTATCGGCATCCGCAACCTGATCGGCACGGCAGATAGCGACATCCGGTAACTGCGGTGCCAGCAGCGCCGACCACGCCTCAAAGCTGTCGAACTCGCTGTAAAACACCAGAGTCGTCATGTGCTGGACTCCTGTAGCAGCGTCGCCAGCGCATCAATAGCCAGTTCATAACCCAGCGCGCCCAGCCCGGCGATCACGCCGGTGGCGGCTTTCGACACCAGCGACTGATGACGAAACGGCTCGCGCTGCCAGATATTGCTCATGTGCGCTTCGATGATCGGACCATCGAACATCAGCAGCGCATCCAGAATCGGCACCGAGCGATACGACAACCCGGCGGCATTGATGATCAGCCCGTTTGCCTGCTGGCGCGCTTCCTGAATCCAGTCCACCAGCACCCCTTCATGGTTGCTCTGACGAAACTGCAGCCTGAGGCCGCGCGCGTCGGCGCGCCGCTGACAGCGCTCACCGATGCTGGCGAAACTGTCGCTGCCGTAAGTACCGTGGCGATCCATGCCGTACAGATTGGCATTAGGCCCATTGAGAAAGAAAATCTGAGACATTGCGGCTCCGTTAGAGGTGCGGGCGCGTCGCGGCCATCGCCGGATGCGCGTCAAAAAGGGCAAACCAGGCGGCGCTCTGCGGATGCGTGGCGCGCCAGTTGAGTTCAGCAAAACGGAAGTCGAGGTAGCCCAATCCGCAGCCGATGGCGATCAACCCGAGATCGTCGGGCGTGCGGCTGAACGCCTCCGCCTGCTGCTCAATGGCCGCCAGCGCAGCCGCCACTTTGGTCAGCTGCGCATCGCGCCACGCTGACCACTGCTTTTCCAGCGGGCGGGCGCTGGTTTCGTAGCGCGCCAGCAGCGCGGCGTCCAGCAGTCCATCACCCAGCGCCTGGCGCGTAAGGCACAGCCAGCGCGCCTCGCCGTCTGCCGGCAGCAACTGGCCCGCGGCGCGGTGGTTAAGGTATTCGCAGATCACCCGGCTGTCGTATAAACATAGCCCCTGTTCGGTGCGCAGCGCCGGCACTTTAGCCAGCGGATTAAACGCGGCAATGCGCGCATCGCGCTCGATGGGGTGCGCCGCCGACGCCAGCAGGGTGATCTCCGGCGCCAGACCCAGCAGCCGGGCGCACACCATCACTTTTCGCACGTAAGGCGAGGTAGAGGCGTAATAGAGTTCCATCATGGCATGGCCTCCGCATCTGGCAGCAGCAGCACTTTGCCGATATTGGCATTGGCTTCAAGGATGCGGTGCGCCTGCGCGGCGGCCGTCAGCGGCAATCGCTGATGCACGCGCGGCGTGATACGCCCGGCGGCCAGTAAAGGCAGCAGATGGGCGCGCACGCGCTGCGCCAGACGCGCTTTTTCCGCCGCGCTTTTCGGTCGCAGCGTGGAAGAGGTCAGGCTTAAGCCTTTGCGCATGATCAGCTGTAAATCGATCTCCACCGTGGCCCGCTGCATAAAGGCGAGGCTGACGTGCCGCCCGCCCGCTGCCAGCACGCTGAGGTTGCGCGCAATGTAGTCGCCGCCGACGTTATCCAGCACCACATCCACGCCGCGTTCCCGGGTCAGCGTCTGAATCACCGCCACAAAATCTTCGCTATGGCGATCGATGGCGCGCCACACGCCCAGCTGCTGCAGCGCGGCAATTTTCTCCGCACCGCCAGCGGTGGCAATCACCCGTGCGCCACAAGCCTGGGCGCACTGGATCGCCAGCGTGCCCACGCCGCTGGCCGCGCCGTGAATCAGCACGCTGTCGCCCGGCATCAGACGGCCCAGCTCAAACAGGTTGTGCCAGACGGTAAACGCGGCTTCGGGAAACCCCGCCGCGTGGCTGAGCGGCAGCGTGTCCGGCACCGGCAGGCACAGGTCGGCGCGCGCCACGCAGTATTGTGCATAACCGCCGCCGCTCAGCAGCGCCATCACCGCCATGCCCGGCTGCAGTTCGCTGACGCCTGCGCCGAGCGCAACGATGACGCCCGCCGCTTCCAGCCCGAGGATATCGCTGCAGCCTGGCGGCGGTGGCATGCCGTTGCGCTGCAGAATATCAGGCCGGTTAACCCCTGCGCTGACCACGCGCAGCAACACTTCGCCCGGTCCCGGCTGCGGCACCGGACGCTGCACCGCAGTCAGCACCTCTGCACCACCCGGCTGTGCGGCGATGATCGCCGTCATGGTTTCCGTTGTCATGCGTTAACCCTGTGCGTCGCTGGCGAAGGCACAAACGCCCTCATCATCAAAAGTCAGCCCCACCACGCTGCCGACCGGCCAGCGCGTCAGCGCCTCCAGTCCGGACTGACGGGCAAACAGTGAGGCACTGCCGAGCGCCGGGATATCGAGGTGCACGTCAACGTGATCGCCCTGAAACACGTGCGTCAGCACCGTGGCGCTGAGCAGCGCCTGCGGACCGAGCGGCGTCAGCTGCACATTTTCCGGACGCACATACACATCGAGCCGGTCGCCGACGCTGGCCTGCACCCGTTTGGCCGGCAGGCGCAGCGTGTTGCCGCCCAGCTCCAGCAGCGCGCTGGTGTCACGGCCGGCGTAGCGGCCCGGCAGAATATTCACGTCACCGACGAAGCTGGCGACAAACGGATCCTGCGGGCGGCGATAAATCTCATCCGGCGGCCCAATCTGGCGCACGTGTCCGGCCGACATCACTACCACGCGGTCGCTCATGCTCAGCGCTTCGCCCTGATCGTGGGTGACGAAGACCGTGGTCACGCCGAGTTTACGCTGAATCGCTTTCAGCTCGACCTGCATGGATAAACGCAGATTTTTATCCAGCGCGGAGAACGGCTCATCCAGCAGCAACACTTTGGGACGAATCACCAGCGCGCGTGCCAGCGCCACGCGCTGTTGCTGCCCGCCGGACAGTTCACGCGGCTTGCGCTGGCCGTACCCCGCCAGCTTCACCAGCGCCAGCGCCTGCCCGACCCGCTCGGCGATTTCCGCTTTCGGCACGCCGCGCATACGCAAGCCGTAGCCGACGTTTTTCTCCACCGTCATGTGCGGAAACAGCGCGTAGTTCTGAAACACGATGCCGATCTCGCGCTGATAGGGCGGGATTTCCGTTACCAGGTCGCCATCGATAAAAATCTCACCGCCGTCGGCTTCGGCAAAGCCGGCCATCAGGTTCAGCAGCGTGGTTTTGCCGCAGCCGGACGGGCCGAGCAGCGTAATGAACTCACCTTCGTGGATGGTGAGAGAAATTTTATGCAGCGCGATGGCATCACCAAAGCGCTTCAGGACGCCATCCAGCTGCACCGCCACGTTGGCCTTATGCGGTGCCGATGACAGCGGCTGCGGAAACGGGGTTACTTCTGCACTGACCATACAATCTCCGGATTCGGACGGGGTGGCTCGTCGCGGGTTCATTCGCACATCCAGGTCGCCAGCCGGCGTAACAGGCTGTCACAGGCGTCCAGCTGTGCGAGGGTGATAAATTCGTCGGGCTTATGGCCCTGCTCCATACTGCCGGGACCGCACACCACGCAGGGGATGCCGGCGGCGGCAAACAGTCCGCCTTCAGTGCCAAACGCCACGGTGCCGAAGCTGTCGCTGCCGCTCAACCGGGCAATCAGCTGTGCCGCGGCACTGTGCGCGGCGGTATCCAGTCCTGGATAGGCGCTGAGCGGCGAGAAGCGGATGGCGCTGGCGGGCTGCACCGCGCGCATCTGCGGCTCCAGCGTCTGCTGCGCATACGCCACCAGCTCCTCTGCCACCTGCTGCGCATCCTCCTGCGGCAGCGTGCGCACTTCGAAATCAAAACTGCAGGCGTCAGGCACGATGTTCAGCGCGCGTCCGCCGTGGATCACCCCGGTTTGCACGGTGGTAAATGGCGGATCGAAGCGCGCATCCTGCCGATCCGGCGCCGCCAGACGTTCACCGATGACGGTTAAGCGCTGGATCAGCTTCGCGGCGTATTCAATCGCATTAACGCCCTGCGGCGCGTAAGCCGAGTGGCAGGCCGCGCCCTGCACTTCGCAGCGCATTGCCAGCTTGCCTTTGTGGCCCAGCACCGGACGCAGTTCTGTCGGCTCGCCAATCAGGCAGATCGCCGGTCGATCGCTGCGCTGCGCCAGCGCCTTCACCAGCGAGCGCACGCCGAGGCAACCCACCTCTTCGTCATAGGAGATAGCCAGATGCAGCGGCTGACGCAGCGGCTGGGCGAGAAAATGCGGCACAGCAGCCAGCATGCAGGCGAGGAAGCCTTTCATGTCTGCCGTGCCGCGTCCGTACAGCTTGCCGTCACGTTCGGTGAGCGCAAACGGCGGCACCGTCCACGTCTGGCCATCAACCGGCACCACATCGCTGTGGCCCGATAGCATCACCCCGCCGCTGCCGGCTGGCCCGAGCCGCGCATAGAGATTGGCCTTGCTGCGTTCTGCGTTGTGCATCAGTTCACAGGTCACGCCCAGCCCGCTGAGGTAGCGCCAGCAGAAATCGATCAGCGCCAGGTTGGATTCGCGGCTGGTGGTGTCGAAAGCCACCAGATGTTCGAGCAGGTTACGGCTGGTCAGCATCGCGTCTCCTCACGCTTATTCATCACCCGGCACGCCGTAACGGGGTGCCAGCGTGGGATTGAGCGCGCGCGTCAGGTAATCCTGCATCTGCGGCTGATAGGCCAGCCACAGCTGATGAAGTTCCGCGATGGGATCGCCCTCCGTCCAGTCAACGCGCAGATCAACCAGCGGCCACGACGGTTCGCCCACCACTGCCAGCGCCGCCGAATGAACCGGCCCGGCTTCGCCTCCGGCGGCCATCCCGGCCTGCATGGCCACGATTAACCGTGCGGCCAGTTCGCCCGGCTGCTGCGCAAACGCGCTGACCATCGCCGCAATCACCTCGGGATTCGCCAGCAAATTACCGGCCGCTACGCAGTCGCTGCCGCACAGCGCGTGATTCACCCCCAGCGTGTGCGTTCCGCTGAAGCAGGCACTGCTGCCGTCGGCCGCCAGCACCGTAACCTGGCGATAATCAAAAAAGTCATCGCTGGCAAGACCGCTCTGCAGCGCCTGCTGCGCCGTCTCGCCCTGACTCAGCCGATCAAGGATGCGCGGCCCCAGCGCCGGCAGCGTGATGTTCTGCGTGGAGACCGCGCCGACGCCGGCGCGCAGCCACGGACAGCGTGCGCCGACCGCAATACTCGACGAGCTGACCGCAATGCCCAGCTGGCCGGTTTGCGCACAGCGTCCAACAATCGATAACGTCATGATGCGGCGCTCCTTATTGCGGCTGCCAGTCGTCGGGGATCACCGCAATCACGTCGATCTCCATCAGCCACTGCGGCTGGCCCAGTCCCGAGATCACCAGACCGGTGGAGATGGGAAACACGCCTTTCAGCCACTTGCCGACCACCTGATACACCGGCTCGCGATAGCGCGGGTCGATGATGTAGGTGGTGGTTTTCACGATGTGCGACAGGTCGCTGCCCGCTTCTTCGAGCAGTTGCTTCACGTTTTTCATCGCCTGCTCGGCCTGCGCTGCCGGATCGCCCAGCCCCACCAGGTTGCCTTCGAAGTCGGTGCCAATCTGGCCACGCACGTAAACGGTGTTGCCGGCGCGCACGGCCTGACACAGGTCGTTGTCCAGCGACTGATTAGGATAGGTATCTTTGGTGTTGAATTTGCGGATGCGGGTATGGGTGCTCATGGTGCCTGCCAGCGTTTAATTGGTTTCCGCAAGGTATACCGGGCTTAGCGCAGCAGGGAAAACAGCATTAACTGAGGTGTTGCTTTAAAAAATCCGAAGGAGTGCGGCAGGCCTGCTGGCCCGCCGGTGAGTGATTAATGCGCAGCCTTATTTGGCCGCATAAACCGCATCACAAAATGCTTTGCGCGCACCCAGTTTGGCTGACAGGCGTGCAGCCGCTTCGCGCATCAACACGCCTAACTCTTCATCTTTGCGATTCAGCGTCAGACGCGAAACCGGACCGGTCAGCGCCAGCGCAGCGGTTAGCCGGTCATTTTCGGCGAATACCGGTACGGCAAAGGCCGCGATGTGCGGATCGCGCGCGCCCGAACTGAATATCGGCAGCGACGGCAGCGCATCGAAGAGATTTTCATTCATGCCCCAGAAACGCAGCACCTTACTGATGGCTGAGTTATCGAGCGGAAAAATCGTCCCCGGCAGGCGCGTATGACGCAGGCCATCAGACGATTCAGCACGAAACAGGCACAGACGCTGGCCGTTATCCAGTACGTACCAGCTGGCGCTCTCGTTGGTCGCCGTTGCCAGCGCCTGCAATTCCGGCTGCACCACGCTGGCCAGATGGAATGATTGCTCATAAAGCTTGCCGAGGTATAACAGACGCGGGCCGAGCGTGTAGACCCCGCTGTCACTGCGCACCACATAGCCCATCCTTTCCAGCGAGTTCATCAGACGATAGACAGTGGTTTTGTGATAGCCGGAAAGCTGCGACAGCGCAGTCAGCGACAGGCTCTCTTCGCCCGGCTTAAAACAATCCAGCAGCGACAACGCCTTCTCCACCGCATTAACGCCTTCATTTCCCATTTTTTCCTCCTGATTTGTGCCGTCCTGAGTGTACCTGAAAACTGTGAGTCACATCGTGTTTACATCACAAACACCTTCGTAACACTGGCATGCGGCGTCAGATCGTCGATATAGTTGTTTTATATTGTACAACATTGCTGTACCAGGTAAAACAAACCACGAGGTGAATTATGTCTGTCTCTGTAAATAACCTGATCAACCGCAACATTGAGCGCGTCAGCGCCCTGTCCGTCAGCCAGGCCGCCGCATTCCAGGCGGCGATTCTGGCCGATGTCGCCGGTCGTCGCGGCACCCTGCATGGCCGCGTTAAGCCGCTGTCGCCGCAGATGAAAGTCGCCGGGCCGGCCATCACGGTGGAAGTGCGTCCGGGCGATAACCTGGCGATTCACGCAGCGCTGGCTATCGCCCAGCCGGGTGATGTGCTGGTGGTGGACGGCAAAGGCGACATCAGTTGCGCGCTGCTGGGTGAAATCATGGCTACCCAGGCCGAAGCGTCCGGCATCGCCGGCATCATCATTGATGGCGCGGTGCGTGATGCTGACGCCCTCGCGCAGGGCAGCTATCCGGTGTTTGCGGCCGGCCTCAACCCGAGCGGCCCAACCAAAAGTATTCCCGGACGCGTGAACCATCCGGTGTCAGTGGCCGGTGCGTCGATTGAGCCGGGCGACCTGGTGGTCGGCGATGCCGATGGCGTGGTGGTGATCGCTAAACAGGATGTGGAACGCATCATTGCCCTGGCGGCGAAGAAGCTGGACGCCGAAACGCGCCGCATCGCGGGTATTAAGCAGGGCGATTTGCGTCCGGGCTGGCTGGAAGGTGCCCTGCGCGCGGCAGGTATGTTAGCAGAAGGAGAATCTCTGTAATGAGCAACGTAAAAACTATCCTCATCACCGGCAGCGACCTGGCTGCTGAAGCCGTCGAGCTGCTGCAGGACTATCAGCTGATTTATGCCGGACGCCAGCCGCAGGAAGCCGATTTGATCGCGCTGTGTGAGCGCCATAACCCTCAGGCGATCATTGTGCGCTACGGCAAAATTAACGGGCGCATCATGGACGCCGCGCCGGCGCTGCGCGTGATCTCCAAGCACGGCAGCGGTATTGACGTTATCGATCAGCAGGCAGCGGCGGAACGCCAGATTGCGGTCCGCGCGGCAGTGGGTGCCAATGCCGCTGCCGTGTCGGAGCATGCCTGGGCGCTGATCCTCGCCTGTGCTAAATCCGTGCCGCAGCTGGACCGCCGGATGCGCGATGGACACTGGGATAAAGCGCAGCATAAGTCGCTGGAGCTGGAAGGACGCACACTCGGCCTGGTCGGTCTGGGCGCCATCGGCAGCCGCGTGGCGCGCATCGGCCAGGCCTTCGGTATGCAGGTGCTGGCCTACGATCCTTATGCGCAAACCTTGCCGGCTGGCTGTGAAGCGGTTGAATCACTGAATGAACTGTACAGCCGTGCCGATGTGGTGTCGCTGCACTGTCCGCTGACGGACAGCAATCACCAGATGATCAACGCGGCCGCCCTCGCCCGTTTTAAGCCTGGCGCGATTCTGGTCAACACCGCGCGCGGCGGACTGATTGACGATCAGGCGGTGGCGACCGCGCTGCAAAACGGCACGCTGCGTGCCGCCGGGCTGGACAGCTTCACCAGCGAGCCGCTGACTGCACCGCATTTGTGGCAATCGCTCAACAACGTGATTATTACGCCGCACATTGGCGGCGTGAGCGACAATGCTTACGTGCGCATGGGCACCGGTGCCGCGCGCAACGCGTTGCAGGTTCTGCAGGAGCAGGAGGCGGTATCATGACCGTGCTCACCGTACCGGAGGTGCGCGAGTTAACGCTGTTTTCGCGCCTGCCTGAAGCGTTTCGCCGGCCGGACGCCGGCAATGTCTGGGCTGCCGCCAATCGCGGCGGCCAGCTTACCGACTCCTTTCTTGAAGGCCCGGTGTGGCATCCCTCAGGCTGTCTGTATGTCACCGACATTCCCTATGGCCGCATCTTTCGCGTCGATATGAGCGGCAACTGGGAGCTGGTGGTGCAGTATGACGGTGAGCCCAACGGCATGAAGCTGACCGATCCGGACACGCTGATCATCACCGATTACCGTAACGGCCTGATGAAACTGTCAATCAGCAGCGCCACTATCACGCCGTGGCTGACGCGGCGTAACAGCGAAAGCTTTCGCGGCGTCAACGACTTAACCCCCGACAGCCGCGGCAATCTCTATTTCACCGATCAGGGCCAGACCGGGCTTCACGATGCCAGCGGACGCGTCTATCGGCTCAGCCCGGATGGCCGGCTGGATCTGCTGCTGGATAACTGCCCGAGCCCGAACGGCCTGGTTCTGTCGCCGGATGAGAAAATCCTCTACGTGGCGATGACGCGCGGCAACTGCGTGTGGCGCGTGCCGCTGCTGGCGGATGGTTCGGTAAGCAAAGTTGGACTGTTCTTTACCTCGCACGGACCCAGCGGGCCGGACGGGCTGACCATCAATCAGCGCGGCGAACTGCTGATCGCCAATCCCGGCCTGGGGCGCGTCTGGCGTCTTAACGATCTGGCTGAACCGGAAGAGATTCTGCTCAGTCCGCTGGGTCGCTCCACCACCAACCTGTGCTTCGGCGGGGCCGACCTTAACCAGCTGTTTATCACCGAATCGGTCAGCGGCAGCATCCTGACCTGCACCCAGAACACGCCAGGCCGCGCGTTGCCGGCCATCGATACCTCGTTTCTCTGACTACAACTCTGCGTCATCCGAACGCACCGGAGATTACTATGACCCTGCACTCAACATCCAGCCCTGCGCCGGCTCAGCCGGCTGCGGTGCCACCCCGCCATGAAACGCTCAGCGAACAGGATTTCCAGGACAGTGAGCAGGCGGCCGCCAAAGCCTTTCGTCGCATTCTGCCGTTTATCTTTATCTGCTATGTGGTCAGCTACCTTGACCGCACCAACGTCAGCTTTGCCGCGCTGGGCATGAACGCCGATCTCGGCATCACCGCCGAACAGTTTGGCTTCGGCGCGGGCATGTTTTTTATCGGCTATTTCCTGTTTGAAATTCCCAGCAACCTGATCATGCAAAAAGTGGGCGCGCGCATCTGGATCGCGCGCATCATGATTTCGTGGGGGTTGATTTCGATGGCGACTGCGTTCATCAGCGGCCCCGTCAGCTTTGCCGTTGCGCGCTTCTGTCTCGGCGTAGCAGAGGCCGGCTTTACCCCCGGCATCTATCTGTTCTTTACCTACTGGTTTCCCGGCAGCTGGCGCGCCAAAATCACCGCCGCGTTCCTGGTCGGCATTCCGGTGGCCAATATCATCGGCTCACCGATTTCCGGCGCGCTGATGCAGATCACCGGCCATGAGCATATCCGTAACTGGCAGTGGCTGCTGTTGATTGAAGGCTTACCGGCGGTGATCCTCGGCGTCATGTGCCTGTTTGTGCTGAGCGACCGGCCGGAGAAAGCGCGCTGGCTGGCACCGCGTGAACAGCAGTTGCTGAGCCGCCGGCTGGCCGATGAGCAGCAGCAAATCGCGGCAACGCACGGTTCCCAGATGCGCGACGCGCTGCGCAATCCGCTGCTGTATCTGCTGGCGTTTATTAACTTTTGCGGCATTGTGGGTTCGATCGGCGTGGGACTGTGGATGCCGCAAATCATCAAACAGCTCGGTGTGAGCCATACGGCAACCGGCTTTCTTGCCGCGCTGCCCTATGTCTGCGGTGCGGTGAGCATGCTGGTGTGGGCGCGCCGCGCCAATGCGTCTGCGCACCGCATTCGCTGGATCAGCGGCGCGCTGGTGATCGCCGCCTTAGCCCTGATGTGCAGCGCGCTGAGCGATGCGCCGGTGATCAAAATGCTGGCGCTGTGCTGCACCGTTAGCGGTATTCTGGCGTTTCAGGCCTCGTTCTGGGCGCTGCCTTCCGGCTTTTTAACCGGCAATGCCGCGGCAGGCGGCTTAGCCATGATTGTCTCGATTGGTAATCTCGGCGGCTTCTTCGGCCCGTCGCTGATCGGCTATGTGCGTCAGTCTACCGGCGGCTTTATGTGGGCGCTGCTGGCGGTGGCAGCAGTCCTGATGATTGGCGCACTGGCGGTTGCCATGGTGAAAGATCCGTGGCGCCAGCGCAGCGCTGAGCAGAGATAATAACGCCGCGTTTCCCGGTGTGCTGTGGCGCATCGGGAAACGAATGTTTTAAAGGATGAAAGCAGGATAACGTCAGACGTGATGAGCCAGATGCGTGCCCTCCCTGGCACAGGCTCATGAGATTATTTCCCGGTGCTGGCCACCGGCTGTTCCGCTTCAACGTGCAGCTTTTTGCTGCGTCCCATCAGCAATACCGCAATCCCTCCCGCCGCGCACAGCAGCGCCAGAGGAATCATCGCCATCGCATGGCTGCCGGTTTTCTCATTAATGATGCCGTAAACGTTCACCATCAGCCCGCCACCAATCAGGTTGGCCATCGCGCCGATAGCAGCCAGACCGGCCGCTGCGGTGGTTGAGGACATCCAGCCCGAGGCCAGCGCCCAGAACGGCCCTTTCATCGAGTAGGCACCAATCAGCACCAGTGACAGAATCACCACGCTGCCCGCCAGCGTATCGGTCAGGAACGCCGCCAGCAGTCCACCGGCAATCAGGAACAGCGTCAGCGCGGTGTGCCAGCGACGCTCACCGCTGCGGTCAGAGCTGCGGCCCCAGACAATCATCAGAATCGATGCCAGACCGTACGGAATCGCATTCATCAAACCGGTGGTGAAGTTATCCAGACCAAATGATTTCAGCAGCTGCGGTGACCAGACGCTCAGCGTCGAACCCGCTGCCGACGCGCCGGCGTAAATCAGCGCCATCACCCAGATATGCTTGTGGCGCAGCAGCTGCCACAGGGTGATATGACCAATTGCTTTACGCTGGGCATTCTCTTCAGCCAGTTTGCCGCTTAGCCAGTTGCGCTGTTCGCTGGTAAGCCAGTGGGCATTTTCCGGACGGTTGCTGAGCAGGAAGAAAGCCAGCACCCCCAGCACAATCGCCGGGAATCCTTCGATGATAAATAGCCAGTGCCAGCCGCGCAGGCCGAACCAGCCGTCCATCGTCAGGATTGCGCCCGAGATCGGCGAGCCAATAAAGTTGGCTGCCGGGATCGCCACCATAAAGGTCGCAATCACGCGCGCGCGATATTTCGCCGGAATCCAGTAAGTCAAATATAGGATCACGCCGGGAAAGAAGCCGGCTTCGGCAGCGCCCAGCAGAAAGCGCAGCACGTACAGCATTTCCGCACTGCTGACGAACGCGGTGCACACCGAGACAATGCCCCAGGTCACCATGATGCGCGAAATCCAGATTTTGGCGCCAATCTTCTGCATCGCGAGGTTGCTTGGCACCTCAAACAGAAAATAGCCAACAAAAAACAGGCTGCTGGCCAGGCCAAACACCGCTTTGCTCAGCCCGAGGTCTTCATTCATTTGCAGGGACGCCATGCCGATGTTGCCGCGATCAATAATGGCGATCAGATAGCAGACGATCAGGAACGGCAGAATGCGCCAGATGACGCGTTTTACGGTCTGCTGCTCAATATCGGGCACAGCGGCCGCGCGGGTTATCTTGTCAGACATAGAGTTCCTCACAGAGTCATGGCTTAACGCAAATCGGCCAGTGTTATTGTTTTACTCTGTACAACATGTGTGTACATAGTAAAACCATTATGTTTGGCCGCGCGACCCTGCGCAGAAAAATGTGTCCGGGCTGCGTGATTTGTCACAAAAAGGTAGCCAGTTGATTATGGATATGTGATGCAGCTGTCAGTTTCTGCTGCAGCACGGGAAAATACCAGCATTCATTCCGTCAGGCGACAGTGGAATTACTTTGCAACATCTTGCCGTTTTCCCGCGGCGTCATTCTGCGGTATACCCATTGCCTCACCGCATAACGCGCTTATCAGGATGCAAAAATGTTCGTAAAGCACTATGACGTAGATGAAAGCCATATCGATTTTCAGGGCGTGGTCGACGGGCTGTACTACCCGTTTTACATGGAGTGGACGCGCCACGCTTACATGCGCGAGGCGCTGGGTATCGACATTGAAGAAGAGTTCAGTCAGGGCAAGATTTACATGGTGCTGGAGTACACGCTGCGCTTCCGCAAGAGCCTGGTGAAAGGCGATAAGGTGGAAGTCACCTGCGCGCTGGAGCAGAACGAGAAGCGCAATCGCGTGAACTTCGTGCAGCAAATCAAGGTCGACGGCGTGGTGTATGCCGAGGCCACGTTTGTCGCCACCTGTCTCGCCAATGGGCGTCCGTCAATGCCGGAAGCGGTAACGCGCGCGCTCGGCCTGTAACGTTAGAATACGTGGCAGCAGCCTGCTTTATGCCTGCTGCCACTCTGCAACCAGCGTCTCCACCAGCTGTACCGCCGGCAGCGCGCGCACCCGCGCCACCCCCTGACCCGCCCACTGCGCACCGAAGCCGTCCTCGCCGTGCGCTGCTGCCGCCGCCGCCAGGGCTTTTCCCAGCGCATAGGTCAGCGGATAGTCGGGAATCTCCTCCGGCTTTACGTCATGGCACAATTCACAAAATGCGTTGCGCACGCAGCGCGCCTGACGCCCGGAGATCGCCGCCGTCATTACCGTGCCACGCTCGCCAGCTGCCAGCAGCGCGCGACGATAGGCCGCACTGGCCGCCGACTCCGGACACAGCACAAACGCCGTACCGAGCTGTACACCGCTGGCACCGAGTTTCATCATCGTCGCGATGCCGGCACCGTCCATCACGCCGCCCGCTGCCACCACCGGCAGCGTGGTGTGCTGCCGAATCGCCTGCACCAGCGCAACGGTCGAAAGCTGCTGGTCTGGCGCGCCCGGATCAAAATGGCCGCGATGGCCACCGGCTTCATAACCCTGCGCCACAATGATATCGATACCGCTGCGTGCAATTGCCCGCGCTTCCTGCGGACTGGTGGCGGTCGCTAGCGTGACAATGTCACGTTGCTTTAGCCGGGCGATGGCCGTGGCATCGGGAAGGCCGAAATGGAAACTGACCGCCGCCGGCCGCGCCTGCTCCAGTACCGCCAGCATCGCCTCATTGTGCAAAAAGCTCTGATAGATCTCCGTTAGCGCTGGCGGCAGCGCCGTCTGGTACTGCGCAAACTGCGGGCTGAATCGGCTGATCCACGCCGCCTCGCGCGCGGCATCCCGCCTTGCCGGCGCGTGACAAAATACGTTGACGTTGATCGGCTCGCTCGTCAGTGCCTGGGTGTGGGCAATCATGTCTGCCGCCTGCTGCGGCGTCACCGCGCCGACGCTAATCGATCCCAGCGCCCCGGCATTGGATACCGCTGCGGCCAGCTGCGGCGTGGCGACACCGGCCATCGGTGCCTGAATCAGCGGATACTGCAGTTTTAACAGCTGGCACAGCGCGGTCGTCATGGTGGTTTTTCTCCAACCCGTCATCGGGCGTTGATTACGTCACGTCTCGGGCATTAACATACATTTAACATGCATCTTTTAACAAGTCTGCCGGGCACTTTTGTTACCCGCACGCGCGGCGTTGATCACTTTTTTCTCACATTTTTAACGCCACGGTCGATAATCAAAGTTGCATAGCAAAATCAGCTTTCAGCTTGCGCTGTAACAACATCAGGCAGGTAACACTATTACACACCCCACCTGCACACATCGGTGCGCAGCGAGACAGCAGCCTGTGCCTGTGGCACGGCTGTAATGGACAACCGGGGAAATCATGCGGTGCCGTCCACTGGACGCGCCGAATGCGTTAGCACGCGCGCATCTGCGCCTGCATTTCGTTCAACAGCATACCAAGCGCCTGAGGTCTCTCATGTTCGGGGTGAAAAAATCGAGCCTTTCTCTGCCATTTGCCAAAAGTGGCGACGTTGCTAAGGATATTGAAGCGATAAAGCAGCATGTTGCGTGGATTGAGTTTTCACCGGCCGGTGAAATCCTCAGCGCCAATGCACAATTTTTACAGGTCACCGGCTATCAGCTGCATGAAATTCAGGGACAGCATCACCGGATTTTCTGCAGCCCTGCTTATAGCCAGTCTTCCGACTATTACGCCTTCTGGCAAACGCTGGCCGCCGGCGAATCGGTGAACGGCATTTTTGAGCGTTTCAACAAGCAGCATCAGCGCTTCTGGCTCAGCGCGACCTATTTTCCGGTGAGCGATGAGCGCGGCAAAGTGTACAAAGTGATCAAGGTTGCGAGCGACATCACCGCCCGCCATCAGGAGCTGGAACATAAAGAGGCGGTGATAACGGCGCTGGACCGATCAATGGCGGTGATTGAATTCACGCCGGACGGTCACATCATTACCGCCAACGCCAACTTCCTCACCCACATGGGCTATACCCTGCCAGCCATCGCCGGCCAGCATCATCGCCTGTTCTGCTTCGACAATTTCTACCGCGAGAATCCGGACTTCTGGCGCAAAATCGGCAACGGTCAGCATTTTGTCGGTCGTTTTGAACGTAAGACCGCCAGCGGCGAGCGCATCTGGCTGGAGGCGAGCTACAACCCGGTGTTTGACGGCGATGGTAAGGTCTACAAAGTGATTAAGATCGCCTCGGATATCACCGCGCGCGTTGAGGCGGCGAAGCGCGTGGCGGATATCGCGCTGACCACCTCTGAGCAGACCTCACAAATTACCGATAACGCCAATGAAGTGCTGGATGAAACGGTGCGTAACTCCGGGCTGGTGGCGCAGCAGGTGAATGCCGCCGCCGAAATTGGCGCGCAGCTCACCGCCTCAGCCAGGAGCATCAGCGACGTGGTGGAAACCATCAACCTGATTGCCTCGCAGACCAACATTCTGGCACTGAATGCCGCCATCGAATCCGCGCGTGCCGGCGAGGCCGGACGTGGCTTCAGCGTGGTGGCAGGTGAAGTACGCCGCCTGGCGGCCTCGACCGCCAGCGCCACCAAACAGATTTCCGTGGTCGTGGAGCAAAATGCCGACCTGATCCAGCAGATGTATCAGCAGCTGGATGAGGTCAGGCAATTTGTGGTGACCGAACAGGAGAAGATCAGCGTGCTGTCGCGCAGCCTGCGGGAAATCAACAGTGGCGTACACGAGTTTGTGAACGTCATTCACCGGCTGGATGTGTGACAGCGTACGCGGGAGCGCTGGCTCCCGCGCGTTTACAGCCCACTGCCCGCCTGCGGCGCGGGCTGCCGCTTCCACTTCAGCGCATTACGCAGCGCCGGTTCGGCATATTTACTGATCAGCCAGGCAACGTAATACAGTACGCTGGCCACCACCACCGGCAGCATCGTCATCACCGCCTCATTTTTGATATAGCCATTAAGCTTAATCAATATCGCGATCATTAAATTTTCATGAATCAGATACAGTGCGTAACTGACAAATCCGATGGCGGTGAAAAAGCGCAGGGAAAGCCAGCGCTCAATCTGTCTGGAATAAAAGCTGGCGATAAAAAACAGCATTACCAGTAACAGCGGCACCACGGCGACCACGCCGCTGTTTTTAACGTAGTAGCTGAAATTAATCAGCAAGGCCAGCGCGGTCAGCGCGTAGTGATAACGTTTATCGCGCCCGTGCAGACGTTCATAAACCAGACAGCCGACCATAAACCAGGCATAGTGAATAAAACCGAATTTTGAAATTACATCGATTAATAATGGATGGCCGAGTGATTTCAATACCGATGAGGCGGAAAGTAATAACATCGGCACAATCAGCGCCGGCAGACAATATTTACGTCCAAAGGTAAAATAAACCGCGCCAATAATCAGATAAAACAGCGCTTCAACATAGAGAGACCAGAACGATCCGGCCATGGAGCGGAATTCAATGCCGGTCAGTTGCGTCAGCGTTTCAGGATTAACAAAGATCAGGCCGGGCAGCAGGTTGCGGCTTTCCGGTGTCATCAGCGACCACTCCGGAAAAAAGCCGCCGGCAACGTACAGCAGCAGACTGGCTATCAGCATCGCCGGAAACAGGCGCAGCCAGCGTTTTTTGAGAAAACTGAGGTAGCCGGACGATTTATCCAGCGTCATAAATATGACAAAGCCGGAGATCATAAAAAACAACTGCACGCCGACCCAGCCAAATGCCAGCAGCGGAATATGCTGGGTAGTGGCGGCATACGGCAACAGTTCGGGCCAGCGGGCATAGGCGTGATAAGCAATCACCAGCAGGATCGCTAATCCGCGCATGCCATCAAGATGCGTGATACGTGGTTGCATAAGTGGTCTCTGGAAAGAGGAGCAGATGGGTTTCAGCAAATTAGCACTGACAAAGATTTACACTCAACAAGAATAGTCCTGGATAACGCAGCATTAATTAAAGATAAAACTCTGCCAGCCTGAACGTTAAATCATGCTCTGATAAATTATGGCTGTAATATATTCACAGTCATAATTCTTAAATAAACACTAAGCTATTAGCGCAACGGGAAAAATTTACCGGCACTCGCCGAATTGCCCTGGTGCAAACGCAGCGGCAGGGCCTTTTATTAACAGACCTTATGCAGATCTGATTGCGCCACGGCATCGTCGGGCTTCTGGCCGAATATGCGATCTGTTTTTGCCGCTCCGCTCACGCTTTTTTTACTTTTTCGCCCAGGTTCGGCGCAGTCATGCCGATACTCATAACGTACTTATGAAATATCATTTTACTGGTTTGTGATAAGTCTATGATGGCGAAACGTTCACTGATGGATTTCCCGACCGATGATCGGATGCGCGGACTGATGCGCCAGCCGATGCTGCTGATGGTGCTGCTGATTTTTCTTTCCTTTATGGTGGCGCTGGTGACGCTGTGCTTTATCGCCAGCGATCTCAACCAGCAGGAGGCGCGGCAAAACCGCCTGCTGCTGGAGAAGGCGTTGCAGACGCGTCAGGAAGTGATGCAGTTTCACCTCTCCGATAATGCAGAATGGGGCGAAGCCTACCAAAACCTGCACCGCACGCTGAATACTGACTGGGCGTGGACGCGGCAGAATCTGGGTGAGTCGCTGTTCCAGACCTTTGCCTACGAGGGCGTGTTTGTCATCGCGCCGCGCGGCGATACGGTTTACAGCGTGATCGACGGTCAGCTGCAGCAACGCGATTTCACCGACTGGCTCGGTCGCCAGCAACTGCCCGCGCTGCGTCAGCAGTTACAGCACAATGACGGTAAGGCGCTGTCGCGCTTTGAGGTGGTAAACCAGCAACTGGTGCTGCTGTGCGCCGCATGGATCACCACCGGTGGCGATAACAGCGTGCCGCAGGAGCCCGGCCCGCCATCGCTGATGATCTTTGCCGATCGCCTGACGCCGGACAAGCTGCTGCAGCTGGGGCATGAATACGGCATCAACGCGCTGCGGGTGGAATTCGCTGCACCCCGCGCGCCAGTGGCGGAAAGCCTGCGCCTCGCCGCCGACGGCCATGACGCCACGCTGCGCTGGACCAGCAGCAACCCCGGCGGTAAATTGCTGACCGCCCTGCTGCCGCTGCTGGTGATCGCCATGCTAATCACGCTGTATGGCGCCATCATGCTGATGCGCAACGCGCTGCGTAAAGCGCAGCTCAATGATGAAAATACGCTGCTGCTGGCGCAAAGCCAGCGGGCGCTCAGCGCCAGCGAACGCCGCTTCCGTGATATCGCCGAAATTACCACCGACTGGATTTGGGAGATGGACGAACAGCTGCGCTTCAGCTGGGTTTCCGGCCGTTTCCCGGTAGTTACCGGGTTTACCAGCGAGGAGTGGCTGCAGCGCACGCTACTGGATTTCCTGCTGTGCGATGAACACCAGCGCGCCCGGCTTTTGCAGCTGGCAGACTCTGGCGGTCAGCTTACGCTGAACGGCTGCCGCTATCTCTCCGCTCAGCATCAGCCGCGCTACTGCAATCTGACCCTCAAGCGCGTCAGCCTGGCGCATGGCGTCAGCGGCTTTCGCGGCAGCGCCAGCGACGTAACGCTGGAAGTTGAAGCGCAGGCGCGCGCGCACTATCTGTCGCACTTCGATGAACTGACCGGACTGGCCAACCGCGTGCAGATGCGCGAATTCCTCACGGGGCAGCTGAGCCTGCCGCTGCCGGCGCAGCCGCTACTGGCGATGATTATGATCGACCTGGATAAATTCAAACCGGTCAATGATCTCTACGGTCATGCGGCGGGCGATCAGGTGCTGCATGCGGTATCAGATCGTATCCGGCGCACGCTCAACGGCAACGGCCTGGTGGCGCGGCTCGGCGGCGATGAGTTTGTGGTGATTCTGCCGGAGGCGGGCAGCCGCGAGCAGGTCGACGCGCTGTGTCAGCAGCTCATCGCCCAGCTCAATCTGCCGTTCCCGGTGTACGACAACGACATCCACATCGGCGGCAGTCTCGGCATCGCGCTGGCCCCGCAGGATGCCGACAACGCCAGCGATCTGCTGCGCTTCGCCGACATCGCGCTGTATAAAGCGAAAAACAGCGGCCGCAACCAGTGGATATTTTTCGACCGTGACATGGAAGAGAAAATTGTGCAGCGGCGCGAAATGGAGCATGAGCTGCGCGCAGCGCTGCAGGAGAACCAGCTGCGGCTGGTGTATCAGACGCGCTATGACCTGATCGCGCAGCACATCAGCGCGGTCGAGGCGCTGGTACGCTGGCAGCATCCGCGGCTGGGCTTACTGATGCCCGATCAGTTTATTCCGCTGGCCGAAGAGACCGGCCTGATCAGCGCACTGAGCGACTGGGTGCTGCTCAATGCCTGCGAGGATATCGCCCGTTACCGGCCGGAAATGGCGGTTTCAGTGAATATTTCCGCCAGCGAGTTGCAGGATAGCGCCTTAGCCGAACGCATCACCCGGGTGCTGCAGCTCAGCGGCTTGCCGAGCCAGCGGCTGGAAATTGAAGTCACGGAAAACGCGCTGCTGAGCGATCCGGATAAAACCCTGGCGGTGATGCAGGCGGTAAAAGCGCTGGGGGTGAGATTTCTGATTGATGATTTTGGCACCGGCTATGCGTCGCTGTGCTACCTGCGCGCCTTCCCGTTCGACGGCATCAAAATCGATAAATCCTTTATTTTTCCGCTGGCCGATTCGCCCCAGGCGCGCCAGGTGGTGGAAAACATGATTGGACTCGGCAAAGCCTATTCCCTCTCGGTAACCGCGGAAGGCGTGGAAACGCCGGTGCAAATGTCGCAGCTGCAGGAGCTGGCGTGCGATGCCATTCAGGGTTACTACATCGGACGACCGCTGCCGCTGCCGCAAATCTCGACCGAGCCGCCGCAGAGTGAACCGGCGCTGCACATGAATATTTGATAAAAGGTGGCGATCCTTCGCCAGAGGTGATTACAGCGACTGGTGCGCGGTTTCTTTGGCTTTCCATAAGGCAAACAGGGTGATCGCCAGCGCCAGCGTCACATATAGCGACACCCACAGCGTGCTGCCCAGCTCTTTATACAGCGAGGTAATGATCAGCGGGGCAAAACCGCCGCCGATGATGCCGGCCAGCGTATAGGCCAGTGACGAACCGGCATAGCGCACGTGACTCGGGAACTGCTCGGTGACAAACGCCGCCTGCGGACCGTACATCATGGCGTGAATCAGCAGGCCAATCACCACCGCCAGCACAATCAGCCACGGCTGAGTGCTGTCGAGCAGGACAAAAAACACAAACGACCAGACAATAGCCAGCAGCGCGCCGGCAATGTACACCGGACGGCGGCCGAGGCGGTCGGACAGCGCGCCAAACAGCGGCACCGTCAACGCGTTGCCAATCGCGCCGACCATCGTCGCCATCAGCGCCAGCGGACGCGGCAGCTGTAACACGGTGGTGACGTATGTCAGGGTGAACACCACCACCAGCGCGTACAGCACGTCAGAGCCGATGCGCGAGCCGCCGGCGATCAGCAGTTCACGTGGATAGCGCAGGAACACCTCTTTCAGCGGGGTGTGGCTGGTTTTCTCCGCCTGCTGCATCGCCACGAAAGTCGGGGTTTCTTCCACGCCACGCCGCAGCCACAGGCCAAACATCACCAGCAGCAGACTGAGCAGGAACGGGATGCGCCAGCCCCATTCCTGAAACTGTTCGCCGCTGAGTGACAACGTCACTAAAGTGATAAAGCCGGTGCCAATCAGCGTACCGCAGGAAGGCCCGACCTGGGCGAACGAGGCGTTACGCCCGCGCTTACTGGCTTCGCCGTGCTCCATGGAGAGCAACACCGCGCCGGCCCATTCGCCGCCCAGCGCGATGCCCTGCACAAAGCGCAGCGCCACCAGCAGAATCGGGCTCCAGATGCCCCATAGCGCATAACCGGGCAGCATGCCCATCAGCGCCGTGGTCACGCCCATGATCACCAGCGTGGTGATCAAGACCGCCTTGCGTCCGGCGACATCCCCGAGATGGCCAAAGATAAAACCACCCACCGGACGTGATACATAACCGACCGCGTAAGTTGAAAACGCCAGAATGGTGCCGACCAGCGGGTCGAAGCTGGGGAAAAACACATGGTTAAACACCAGCGCCGCCATGATGTTGTAAACGGTAAAGTCGTACCACTCCAGCGCGGTGCCGATGGAGCTGGCCGCAGCAAGACGGCCGGTGTGGGTTTTCCCTGCTGCGGCACGCGCGGCGTGCGGCAGAGTAGAATCAGTATTCGCCATGAGCCATCTCCTGTTTAGTGAGCTGCCAGCTGAGCGCATAAAATTCAGCGCGGGCATTGAGCGCCTGTGACGCGGCCGCCGCCAGTGTCTGGCAGGCATCGGCGCACGAACAGCTGAGCAGCAGCATCGGCTGCATGGCACGCTGCGCCCGATCTTCCTGCGGCAGCGGCGTGCTCAGCGTGGTGTCCGGCGTAAGTAAGCGCGAGGCGATATAGCCCGGCACCGTAGCAACCTGCTGCTGCCAGGCGTTGAGCGTTGCAGTTTCAATGCCAGCCTGTAGCGTCAGCACCGCAAGGTGGCTGCCGCTGCCCTGACCGTGCTGCTGAGTGATGGCGCACACGCGGCGCATCGGTTCGATCATCCGCTCCAGGTTTTTAACCGACCACGGCGTCTGGCGCGTGAAGGCGGCGTAGTAATCGGCGCTGGTGAAGGTTTCCAGCGAGCGGGTTTCATACAGTCCGAGGTACTTGCGTTCAGCCTCCAGCGCCTGATAGCGCGTGCCGCTGAGAAAGCCGTCAATGGCGACGCGCTCGGCGACATGTTCATGGTCATACCATTGATTGAAATCAGCTTCGTTTTCAGCGGCGACGTTGGTGGCGACAAACAGCATGCCGTGAGGATGTGTCATTTTCAGAGACTCCGTTGCAGGATGGATTCAAGCGCCAGCGCCCAGCTGAGCAGCGCGGCATCGTGGCCATGGGTGGCGGCCAGCATCAGACCCACCGGCGCACTGCCGGGCTGATGACAAGGCAGGGAGATGGCGCAGCCGTCCAGCATGTTGATCACGCTGGTGTTGCGCAGCATCAGCAGGTTGACCTGGCGATAGCGCTCCGGGTCGTCGAGTTCGGCGATGGTCGGCGCAATCAGCGGCACGGTGGGCAGCAGCAGGCCATCGAACGGTGCCACCGCCTGCTCCACCCGCTGCCGCCAGTCGGCGCGCTGCTGATACAACAGTTGTGCGTCAGCCTCATTCAGCAACGCGCCGCGCTCAATGCGCATCCGCACCTGCGGGTCATAACCCGCCGCGTGCGACTGCAGCAGCGACTGATGCCACTGCCAGGCTTCCCAGGCGGTGATGCCGCCTCGGGCGTTCATGGTTTCCAGTTCCGCCAGTTCAGGCAGCGGCAGCTCGGTGAGCGTGGCACCCTGCGCGCGCAGCTGTGCCAGCGCGTGGTGCCACGCCTGGCTGACCGCGAGATCCAGCCCGTCCAGCACCCGGGTCTGTGGAATCGCAAAGTGCGCCCGCGTGATATCACGCTCTGCCAGCTGCAAAGGCCGATCGGCGATGACGCTGTCGAGCAGCCAGCAGCTGCGCACGTCATGGGCAATTACGCCAATACTGTCGAGTGCCGCCGATAGCGGTAGCGTGCCAGCCTGATTGATGCGGCTGGCGCTGGGTTTGAAGCCGGTCAGCCCACACAGCGCCGCCGGTATCCGCACCGAGCCGCCGGTGTCCGTGCCGACCGCCGCGAGGCACATGCCGTCGGCCACCGCCACCGCCGCGCCGGATGAAGAACCGCCGGGAATGCGTTTTTCGCCGCGCTGCCATGGGTTAGCTGGCGTGCCGTAGTGCGGATTGATACCGAGCCCGGAAAAAGCGAACTCGGTCATGTTGGTTTTGCCGACGATAGCGGCACCGGCCTGTTTCAGCTGCTGCACGATATGCGCGTCGCGCGCGGCGGGCGGCGCATCCGCCAGCACGCGCGAGCCGGCGCAGGTGGGTTCGTCCGCCACATCAAACAGGTCTTTGATGCTGACTGGCAGTCCGTCAATCGGGCTGCGCGGCTGCTGCTGTTGCCAGCGCGCATCAGCCTGCTGCGCCTGCTGAACGGCGTTGTCAGCGTAGGTCCGCGTAAACACGCGTGCGCCTTCGCCCGATGGCTGCTCGGCGGCGCGTAGTGCCTGTTGCGTCGCGGCGCTTGCGGTAAGGTCTCCGGCGCGCAGTTGCTGGCTCGCCTGCCATAAGGTGGTCATACGCGTCTCCTCAGGCAATCACCGGCAGCGCGCCGGTGACATAGTGGTGTTCCAGCGTGCGATTCAGCAGCGGATCGTGCAGCGCCATGCGGAACTCGCTGGCCGGACGGATGCCGCCAATCGCGCTCAACGTGCCGCATGACATCGCAAAGCCTTCGCTGACCGGGCGATCGCCGAAATAGCGCGCCAGCAGATCCATCGGCGTGAGCAGAGACGCCAGCGTGCCCTGCTGATAAGTCACCCAGTCGCCGTTGACTTTGATCCACGCACGCAGCTCCAGCCGATCCCAGTGCGGCTCAACCTCTGCCATACGCCACGCATGACCGGCGACCGGCTTAACGCAGGCCTGTTTCGACAGTGCCACGCTGAAGGTTTCCAGGTGACGGTCAGTGTGATCGGAAATCAGCGACACCCAATATTCGCCGCGATGGAAAAACACAAACGGCTCGGCTTCGCCGGAGGTTTGCTCGCCCACCACTTCCAGCGGGCTGTGCTGCGCCAGCTGCTGGGTGGCTACGCGATAAAACAGCGGGACTGCACCAGGTGCGGGCACGCCCAGCGCCTCCAGCTCCCTGATATGGTGCAGCACTGCCGCCTGGTCGCGGCCAACCCATCCGGCAATGACCAGCTGCTTAATGTCGACATCCAGCACCGGGGCGGCTTGTGAGTCGGTTGTAAAGCGTAAATGCATGCGATGATCTCCTGATGAAAAATGCGTGTGAAATTTCACTGCAATTTCAAGATAGCCATTTTCATGCCAGGTTTTTGTGTAAGATGTCTCAGTACCCAAATAAGGATCTGCGTGATGAGTGATTCAGTTGCTGAAAATGTGAAGTCACAGGCCGGACAAAAAAGCGTTTCATTGAATGAACAGGCCTATCTGGCGTTCAGGCATCGCCTGATTACGCTGCGCTATAAGCCAGGTGAATATCTCAATACCGCGCAGGTGATGGAGGATCTGGCAATGGGCCGCACGCCGGTTAACCAGGCAGTACATCGGCTGGCGACTGAAGGGTTACTGCAGATTATCCCGCGTAAAGGGGTGATGGTGGCACCGCTGTCGATTGACGATGCGCTGGAGCTGATTGAAGTGCGGCTGGTAAATGAAGCGCTGTGCCTGCGGCTGGCGACGCAGCGCGTGAATCCGGCGCAGATTGCCCAGCTACAGGCGCTGAATCAGCGCATCGCCGCCGCCAGCGTGGCGCGCGATCGTGAGCAGATGATGCTGCTGGACCGCGAGTTTCATCAGGTGCTGGCTGACATCGCCGGCAACGGTCGTCTGTCAGATATTCTCAGCATCATTCACGCCCAGGCGCAGCGCTTCTGGGCAACCACCCTGTCGAGCGCGCAGCACATGCAGGAGGTGATTGCCGAGCATGACGCAATCATTGCGGCGCTGGCGCAGGGTGACGTAACACGGGCAGAAGACGCCGCGCGCGTGCACATCTATTCGTTTAAGCAGGCGCTGCTGAACGCCTGATTTCAGCCAGGATAAAACGGGCCGGGACCGATAGATTCGCGCAGAATCAGCTCGCCGGCAAAGGTTTTGCGGTTACGCATTTCGCCGCCGTCGAGCATCGACACCAGGCGTTCAATGGTCTCCTCGATCATGCCGGTCACCGGCATGCGCACGCTGGCCAGCGCCGGAATGGTATAGGGCGCCAGCGGTATATCGTCGAAACCCAGCACCGCCACCTGCTGCGGCACGCGGATGTTATGCGCCGCCAGCGCTTTCAGCGCGCCCACCGCCATCTCATCGTTACTGGCGACCAGCGCGCTGAACGGTTTACCGCGCGCCAGCAGCGCTTCCACCGCCGCTGCCCCGTGCTGCGCCTGCCATTTGCCTTCCACTACCAGTGCGTCATCCGCCACCAGCTGATGCTGCGCCAGTGCCGCGTGATAACCCGCCAGCCGCTCGCGCCCGGTCGGCGAGTCGAGCGATCCGGTGATAAAAGCGATATCGCGATGGCCGAGCGCAATCAGCTGCGCCACCGCCTCGGCGCTGGTGCGCTGCTGATCGGAGTAGATGCAGTAACTGTCGTGCTGACGCAGCCGCCGGTTGATCACCAGAATCGGATGGCGGTGCTGGGCAATGATGCTGTCCATCTCATCGATGGTGAGAAAACGCGGATAGATGATCACGCCATCGCAGCGCAGATCGAGCAGAAACTGAATCGCCGCACGCTCCTCTTCGGCGCTGTGTTTGCCGTCCACCAGCAGTAGCTGACGGCCCTGCTGCTCAAGAATACGCGCCGAATGCTGCATCATTTCGCTGAAATAGCTGCCGGTATACAGCGTGTTGGTGATCACCAGGCCGATGGTCTGGCTGGATTTAGTCGCCAGATTGCGCGCCAGCAAATTCGGCCGGAAGCCGGTCTCGGCAATCGCCTGGTACACCCGATCGCGCTTCTCCTGGCTGACGTAGCCGTTACCGGACAACACGCGCGACACCGTCGCTTTTGACACGCCGGCCTTTTTTGCCACCTCAAGTATGGTTGCCATGCTTCACTCTGCTTCGCTGCTCATCGCCTCAGTGTACCTAAGCGATGAATAAGACGGGGAATTTTCTTGTCGCCCTGCGCCTGCGGGTGAAGATCCCGCCGCACGCCAGCCGATCAATATCACAAAATTAAAACGAAGATAGTGATTTTTCTTGCCTGAATGAATGCGCCTGTTCATGATTTTGTGAAACCGGTTTCTCATGAACACATAACAGCCAGACGAAACCGACGTTTCCTCTACCCTACAATCAGAGACAAACATTCATGGCGACCAACTACGCTGACGCCGCACGAGCCATTGTGGCCTCGCTCGGCGGATTAGAGAATATTGAAGCCGTTACCCACTGCATGACACGCCTGCGCTTCGTGGTGAAAGACAGCGCGCGCGTCGACAACGCCACACTGAAAGCCATTCCCGGCGTAATGGGCGTGGTGCACACCGACAGCCAGTGTCAGGTGATCATCGGCAACAACGTCAATCTCGCCTTTCATGAAGTGATGAAACTTGGCACGCCAGGCAACAGCGGCAGCGCGCCGGTGAAACGGAAAATCACGTTGCGCAGTATCGGCGCGGGCATTCTCGATGCGCTGGTCGGCACCATGTCACCGCTGATCCCGGCGATCATTGGCGGATCGATGGTGAAACTGCTGGCGATGATGCTGGAGATGAGCGGCGTGCTGCCCAAAGGCTCGTCGACACTGATCATCCTGAATGTGATTGGTGACGGCGCCTTCTTCTTCCTGCCGGTGATGGTGGCGGCTTCGGCGGCGCTGAAATTTAAAACCAATATGTCGCTGGCGATTGCCATTGCTGGCGTGCTGGTGCATCCCAATTTTATCGACCTGATGGCCAAAGCGGCGCAGGGTCAGGTGGTGGAATTCGCCTCGGTGCCGGTCACCGCGGTGAAATATACCTACACGGTGATCCCCGCGCTGGTAATGACGTGGATTCTGTCGCACATCGAATACTGGGTCGATCGCTTTACCCCGGCGGTAACCAAAAACTTCCTTAAACCGATGCTGATTGTGCTGATTGCTGCCCCCATCGCCATCGTCTTTATTGGCCCACTCGGTATCTGGATCGGTAGCGGCATTTCGGCGCTGGTGTACACCATTCACGGTTATCTCGGCTGGCTGTCGGTAGCGATCATGGGCGGGCTGTGGCCGCTGCTGGTGATGACCGGCATGCATCGCGTGTTTACCCCGACCATTATTCAGACCATCGCTGAGACCGGCAAAGAAGGCATGGTAATGCCATCGGAAATTGGCGCCAACCTGTCACTGGGCGGCTCATCGCTGGCGGTGGCGTTCAAAACCAAAAATCCGGAACTGCGGCAGACGGCGTTCGCGGCGGCAGCTTCCGCCATCGTCGCCGGCATTTCCGAACCGGCGCTGTACGGCGTGGCGGTGCGCCTGAAACGTCCGCTGATTGCCAGCCTGATCAGCGGCTTTATCTGTGGCGCGGTGGCCGGCATTGGCGGCCTCGCCAGCCACTCGATGGCCTCACCGGGCCTGTTTACCAGCGTCCAGTTTTTCGATCCCACCAACCCGATGAGCATCGTCTGGGTGGCTGGCGTGATGGTGCTGTCAGTGGTGCTGTCGTTCATTCTGACGCTAATTCTTGGCTTTGAAGATATTCCGGTGACGGAGACCGCGCCGCGCCCCGGCAAGCCGGAAGCGGCAAAGCCGCTCAGCGCGAATTAATAATGGACTGTGATTGAGGTGAGTGATGTCTGAAGTGACATTTCCTGCGGGATTTTTATGGGGCGGCGCGTTAGCCGCCAACCAGTCAGAGGGGAGTTATCGCGCCGGCGGTAAAGGCTTAACCACGGTGGACATGATTCCCCACGGCGAGCACCGTATGGCGGTTAAGCTGGGGCTGGAGCCGCGCTTTACGCTGCGCGACGATGAGTTCTATCCGAGCCACGACGCCATCGATTTTTATCACCGCTATAAAGAAGATATCGCCCTGATGGCGGAGATGGGCTTCACGGTGTTTCGCACCTCCATCGCCTGGAGCCGCATTTATCCCAACGGCGATGAGCTGACGCCGAACGCGGAAGGTATCGCCTTCTATCGCAGCGTTTTTGAGGAGTGCCGCAAATACGGCATCGAACCGCTGGTCACGCTGTGTCACTTCGATGTGCCAATGCATCTGGTCACCGAATACGGCTCGTGGCGCAACCGTAAAATGATCGATTTCTTCGCCCGCTACGCTCGCACCTGCTTCGAAGCGTTTGATGGGCTGGTGAAGTACTGGCTGACCTTTAATGAGATCAACATTCTGCTGCACAGCCCGTTCTCCGGTGCCGGTCTGGTGTTCGCGCCGGATGAACATCACGAACAGGTGAAATATCAGGCAGCGCATCATGAGCTGGTCGCCAGCGCGCTGGTAACCAAAATCGCCCATGAGATCAATCCGCAGAATCAGATTGGCTGCATGCTGGCCGGCGGCAACTTCTATCCGTGGTCCTGCAAGCCGGAAGATGTGTGGGCCGCGTTACAGAAAGATCGCGAGAACCTATTCTTTATCGACGTCCAGGCGCGCGGCGCTTATCCCGCTTATGCCGCCCGGGTATTCCGCGAGAAAGGCGTGGAGATTGTCATGGCGGAGGGCGATAGCGAACTGCTGCGCCACACCGTCGATTTCATCTCCTTCAGCTATTACGCCTCGCGCTGCGCATCGGCAGAGATGAATGAACAGAACAGCAGCGCCGCCAACGTGGTGAAGTCACTGACCAATCCGCATCTGGCGCGCAGCGCCTGGGGCTGGGGCATTGATCCCCTTGGCCTGCGCATCACCATGAATATGATGTACGACCGCTATCAGAAGCCGCTGTTTCTGGTGGAAAACGGTCTCGGCGCGCACGATGAAATCAATGCCAGCGGGGAAATTGCAGACGATTACCGCATCAGCTACCTGCAACAGCACATTCGCGCCATGGGTGAAGCGATTGCTGACGGCGTGCCGGTGATGGGCTACACCACCTGGGGCTGCATCGATCTGGTCGCGGCGTCGACCGGTGAAATGAGTAAACGCTACGGATTTGTCTATGTCGATCGCGACGACCACGGCAACGGCACGCTCAACCGCCTGCGCAAAAAATCCTTCTGGTGGTATCAGCGGGTCATTGCCAGCAACGGCCGGGATTTGGATTTTAATTAAAAAAATGCGGTGAATGGCGCTGAATGATTGTTCAATTCAGGGCCATTGCGCCACAAAGGGAATATCCGGCGTCGCCGGACAATTCATTTTGCGAAAAATCGCGCCGCTGCGCTAATTTTGCTGCGGGAATATCCGGCAGAAGTCAGCCTTAATACGCTTATTCTGCTGCGTTTTTATTCATTACTCTTTTAACTCTCTATTTAAATCCGGTCCTGACGAATTTATTCTAACCTGCCTGATCGCGGTATCAGCGCCTGTACGGCGGTACTCTTTTGTACAGCGCGATGGTACTATTTCCCGGTTGCTGTTCAGAGATAGCGCTATGTTACAACTACAATTAAAGGTGAAGGGCGACAGCCAGCTGCTCTATTTATTGCAGGGCTTACGCGCATTTCTTCCCGTATTTTCTCTCATTTATCTCCTCTGTTTTCCTGCTGCTCAGGCGGCAAACAGTGCGGTTCAGCGTGACGATCAGGCTAACCGCATCGTCAGCGGCATCATCAGTTTTAGCCACTGGCCACAGTTAACACAGCCGCCACAGCTGTGCGTATTCGCTTCAGCACAGCACCTTGCGCAGCCTCAGGGCCCGACGCCGTTCAGCGTGGTGTGGATTAACCAGACCAGCGAACTCAGCCGCCAGCGCTGCGATGCCATTTACTTCGGCGATCAGACGCCGCAGCAGCAAACTGAACTGCTGGCGATGCTACAGGGTAAAGCCGTCCTGTCCATCGCGGAAAACAACCCGGACTGTGCGGTTGGCGCGGCCTTTTGTCTGATCTTTAACCGCGATCACACCGCATTTTCCGTCAACCTTGACTCGCTGGCGCGCAGCGGTGTCAGAGTGAGCCCGGACGTGTTGTTGCTGTCCCGCAAAGGAAGCAAATAAGATGAAGTTTGATAGCATAAAAAAAGATAAATCATCGATTCGCAATAAGTTGCGTCGTATCAGCACCGTCAATGCCGCCGTGATATTACTGCTGTGCTGGCTGCTGCTGACATCGACGTCTTTACTGTTTATTAAACGCTATGAGAAAAGAAACCTCGAACTCATTGCCGCCACACTCAGCACCAGCCTGACCGCCGCGACGGTATTTGAAGACAGCTATGATGCCCGCAACAAAATAACCCTGCTCGGCAATGAAGGGATGTTTGCCTCCGCGAAGCTGGTCACGGCGGGCAATACCGTACTGGTGGACTGGCACGATCGCCAGCAAGAGAGCGGCTGGTATGAAACGCTACTGCGTCGCTGGATTTATCAGCAGCCGCTGGCGGTGGAAATTAATCACGCCGAAACCCAGGTCGGCCATTTAATGCTGGCTGGCACCGTCAGCGGTGCGGCCGATTTTATTCGCTATTCGGTGATGATTTTATCCATCGGTATGCTGTGCGTGCTGGTGATTTCCTGCCTGCTGAGTGAATTTCTGCATCGCGGTATTCTGCGCTCGCTGCGCAATATCACCAGCGCCATCCATTACGTGATTCGCTCTGGCGATTTCTCGACGCGCGTACCGCAAAATCCGACCAAAGAGTTTCAGCTGTTTTCCGAAGATCTCAACTCGCTGCTGAGTGAAATGCAGACGCTAAAAGCCTCGCTGCTGCGTGATAACCGTTCACTGGCGGCCAAAGCGCTGGAGGATCCGTTAACCGGACTGGCCAACCGCTCGGCGTTTGTTGGCCGCCTGTCGCAGTTGCTGGATCAGCAGCTGGCGCATGAGAATTTTGTGCTGCTGTTTCTCGACGGCGATCGCTTCAAGAGCATTAACGACAACTGGGGCCATGCCGCCGGTGATGAAGTATTGAAGGCCATCGCGGCGCGCCTCAGCGCGCTGGCGTATCAGGACGATCTGGTGGCGCGGCTGGGCGGTGACGAGTTTGCCATGCTGATCACCAGCCGCACCTCAGAAGCCGATCTGCAGCAGCTGACGGAAGATATTCGTACCGCAATCGCGCAATCGATTGTGATTTCGGAAGGCACGCAGATCACCACATCGGTGACCATCGGCTACGCCTGGTCGCAGCATGGCGATTCGGTGGCGTCGATTCTGGAGCGCGCCGATATGCACATGTATAAAAACAAAGGAATGAGTAAGGTACGCGTATGAAACTGAAATCATGTTTGCTGGTTATGGTGCTGGCCTGTGTCGGCTGTCAGTCAACCGGGCGTTTTAGCGACGCGCAGATTAAAGCGATGCGCGACGCCGGCTTCAGCGAAAACACCGAAGGCTGGGGACTGGGCCTGTCCGATAAAATCCTGTTTGGCATCAATGAATCTGACCTGACGCCCGCCAGCAAAGCCAGCATTGCGCTGATGGCGAAAAACCTGGCCGCCACCGGCATTGAACATCTGCGCGTTGACGGCCACACCGATAACTACGGCAAAGCGGATTATAACCAGCAGCTGTCGCTGAAACGCGCCAACGCGGTGGCCGATCAGTGGGCTACCGGCGCGGCGATTCCACGGCAAAACATCGTGACGCGCGGGCTGGGCATGAGCGCGCCGGTCGCCAGCAATAACACTGCGCAGGGCCGGGCGCAAAATCGCCGCGTCGCCATTGTGATCACGGCGCCGTAAGCAGTTAATCAGCGCGTCTGCGCATAGTCATACAGGCGATCGCGCGCGAGGTTCTTCATTTTGACTTCGCACATGATGTCGAAGCGATCAAACGACAGCGCCCAGTCATTCAGCGTCTGGTTGAAATAGTAGTCAGAATGGGCGCGCAGCTTCGGCTTTGAGGCGGCGAGTTGCTCCTGATCGGGAAAGCCGCTCTCCGGGATCAGCCCTTCCTGGGCGATCGAATAGTGCAGCACCGGCCGCACGCCGCGCCACGACTCCAGAATCAGCGCCACGCGCGCATCGCTGGCCTGAATAAACTGATTCTCTTTCACCCAGTGATGGTGAATATCCAGCACCACCGGACACAGCGCACGCGCCTGCAAGACGTCATCCAGCGAGCAGGAAATTTCGTCATTTTCCACCGTCAGCATATTGCGGGCTTCCGGGCTGAGGCGCATAAACGCCGCGCGAAAGCCCTCAATACCGCGTTTGCCGTTCATGTGGATGTTGATTTTGAAATCCTGAAACTGCCTGCCGTAGCCCATCAGCACCGCGCACAGCGTGTGATACTCGACATCCTCCAGCGCCCGATCCACCACGTCATCATTATCCGAAGCCAGCACCGTATACTGGCCGGGATGGAACGACAGGCGAATGTTGTGCTCGCGGGCCAATTCGCCGCAGCGGCTAAACAGCGGCTGCAGCTCGGGCAGAATATCGCCATACAGTTCAGTGGCCAGCGGCACGGTGTACAGCGGCAGCAGATCGCTGCCGATGCGCATCATGCGCAACGCATCAGGCTGCTGCGCCAGCTGTTCCAGCGTTAGAGAGAGGTTCTGCAGGTTATTTTGTGCCAGTGCCAGCAGCAGCGTGGCCGCCGCGTTACGCTCCATAGCGAGAAAGCGTGTGCGGGTGGTGGTTTTAAATGGAAATGGCTGTTTAGCCTCAGAATCAAAGTACTTACACGCAAAACCCAATTTCATTATGTTCCCCTTCAGGTCAGCTAGTGAGTCTAGCTGCCGCTGGCAATTATGCGAGGAACGCCACGTGATTAAACGGGCAGCCGCCTTGCACGGCTGCCCGCACTGTTACACGCTCGGGTAAGTGATATTGCTGCCCGGCGCTTCACGATGCAGATGGATAAAGTTCAGGTGACGCTCGTACTGATCGAGAATGTCGATGATCACCTGCTCCTTGTTGTAGTCCATCAGATCGTTGCCCTGGCTACCCTCCAGCAGGAAGGTTTCCAGCCGGTAATAGTGCGACTTACCGCTGCGGGCGCGATAGGTAAAGCCCGGCACCGAGTACTGCTGCGGCCACACCTGATAGACGAAATCCTGCTCCTCGCCGAGGTGCACGCGCAGATCAAGGTAGCCCAGCGGCTGGCCCTCTTCCGGCGCAACGCTCTCCAGCGATACGCGACCGCCGCGCAGCTCCAGCTCTTTAGCGACATCCTGCATCGCCGGATAGATCACGGTTTCCATCATCTGCTGGGTATAGCGCGTGCCCGGGTAGTTCATCAGGCGCGACAGCCGCTTTTTCCAGCTCAGACGGTCATTGCTCGCCGGAATATAGGGCGCGGTATCACGGCTGGCGCTGGCGCGGCGATGATCTTCCACTTTGAGTGATTTATACAGCCCGGCCATCACAAAGAAAATCACGAAGCTGAACGGCAGGCCCATGATCACCGTGGTGTTTTGCAGCGCAGAGATGCCGTTGGTCATCAGCATGCCCATGGTCAGCACGCCAATCGCCACCGACCAGAAAATGCGCAGCCAGTTTGGCGCATCGCTGTTGATGTCTTTCAGCTTCGAGGTGAAGTTCCCCAGCACCAGCGAGCCGGAATCCGCCGAGGTAACATAAAACAGCATGCCGGTAATGGTGGCGACCGAGGCGCTGAACTTAAACGCCGGGTACTGCGCCAGCAGGCTGTAGAACCCGCGCTCGGCATGCGCCATCACTTCCTGGGCAAAACCGGCATCACCGTGGATGATCTCGTACAGCGCCGCGTTACCGAACACCGACAGCCACAGCAGCGTGAAGGTGAACGGGATAATCAGCGTGCCGAGCACAAACTCACGGATGGTGCGGCCACGGGAAATACGGGCGAGGAACAGGCCGACAAACGGCGACCACGCCACCCACCACGCCCAGAAAAACAGCGTCCAGCTGTTCATCCACTGCGTCGGACGATCAAACGCAAAGGTGTTGAGCGTCATGCCCATAAAGCGGTTGATGTAATCACCGACGTTCAGCACCAGCGCGTTGAGCAGGAAATCCGTCTTGCCCATAAACAACACAAACAGAATCAGACCAAGCGCCAGCGCGACATTCAGCTCCGACAGAATGCGGATGCCTTTATCCACGCCCGAGGTCACCGAAATGGTGGCGATCACCACCGACAGTACAATCAGCGCCATCTGCGCCGTCAGCCCTTCCGGCACATCAAATAACACTTTCAGCCCGTAGTTGAGCTGTACCACGCCGATACCCAGCGTGGTGGCGATACCAAAAATGGTACCGATCACCGCCGCGATATCCACCGTGTGGCCAATCGGGCCGTTAATGCGCTTGCCGAAGATCGGATAGAGCGCCGAGCGAATAGTGAGCGGCAGATTATAGCGGTAGCTGAAGTAGCCGAGCGCGATGCCCATCAGCGCATACATCGACCAGCCGGTCAGACCGTAGTGAAACAGCGTCCACACCATCGCCTGACGCGCCGCTTCCAGGGTCTGCCCGGCCCCTTCCGGCGGCTGCATATACTGGGTGACCGGTTCCGCCACCGAGAAGAACATCAAATCGATGCCGATGCCGGCGGCAAACAGCATCGCCGACCAGCTCAGCAGACTGAATTCCGGTTTGGACTGCTCCGGGCCCAGCTTGATGGCGCCGTAGCGTGAACAGGCCATATAGATGACGAAGACGATATACAGCGTGGCGGCCAGCATGTAGTACCAGCCAAAAGTGGACGATACCCAGTTGACGGCGCTCTGGATCCAGCCGGCAGCGAGATCGCTGTACAAAATGGTGACAAGTGAAAATGTCAGAATCAGTCCGGCAGAGGTGTAAAACACCACGGGATTGATTCTGTCTTTTTCACTGGCAGGTGGATTAATCATCGGTTACCTCTGGTTAATTTCCTGTAATTATTCAATGAAGTAGCAGGGCCGTAGCGATCGGCCTTATCGGTATCGTTCTCCTGTTTTCCCTCCTGATTGTTCGGCACGGTTCAGCATTCACCATCCCGTTGCGCTTTTATAACAACCGAAGCACAGTATCCTAACAAGTTTCTTTTTTATATTGAACGTGCAATCAAAAAAAGTTTTAATAGGGGTCTTACATTGCGGTGGAGCTGGAGTCATGCCAAAGGTGGGAATGCAGCCGATACGTCGTCGGCAACTGATTGATGCGACCCTGAGTACCATTAACGAAGTCGGGATCAATGACGCGACCATTGCGCAGATTGCGCGGCGCGCTGGCGTCTCGACCGGCATCATCAGCCACTACTTCAAAGACAAAAACGGTTTGCTGGAAGCCACCATGCGCGACGTGACGCGTCAGCTGCGTGATGCGGTGGCGGCGCGACTGAAACCGCTGACGGGAGCCGGCACCGAAGCGCGCCTGCTGGCGATTGTCGAAGGTAACTTCGACGACACCCAGGTGCACAGCGCGGCGATGAAAGCGTGGCTGGACTTCTGGGCCAGCAGCATGCATCAGCCGCAGCTGGGTCGCCTGGAACGCGTCAGCAGCCGTCGCCTGTTTTCCACGCTCGCTGCCGAGTTTCGCCGCGAGCTGCCGCGTGAGCAGGCGCGGCTGGCCGCGCACGGTCTGGCCTCGCTGATTGATGGCCTGTGGCTGCGCGCCGCGCTGAGCGGCAAACCGTTTGATCTGGCGATTGCCAGAACGCTCACCACCCAATTCATTCGCCAGCAGCTGGCTGGTGCCGCGAATCACTGAGGAAGGAGCAACCATGTCCCGATTCACCGAGCAGCATTTATACATTGATGGTCAATACGTTGCCGCAGCAGCGGGTGACACATTCAAGACCATCAACCCGGCCAATGGCGAAGTGCTGGCCGAGGTCCATGAAGCCGCGCAGGCGGATGTCGATCGCGCGGTCGCCGCCGCGCAAAAAGGCCAGAAAATCTGGGCGGCCATGACGGCGATGGAGCGGTCACGCATCCTGCGCCGTGCGGTGGATATCCTGCGCGAGCGTAACGATGAGCTGGCGGCGCTGGAAACCCTCGACACCGGTAAACCGCTGAGTGAAACCCAGGCGGTGGACATTGTTACCGGTGCCGATGTGCTGGAGTACTACGCCGGCCTGATCCCGGCGCTGGAGGGCCAGCAGATCCCGCTGCGTGATACCTCCTTCGTCTATACGCGCCGCGAACCGCTTGGCGTGGTCGCCGGTATTGGCGCATGGAACTATCCGATCCAGATCGCGCTGTGGAAATCTGCGCCGGCGCTGGCGGCCGGTAACGCGATGATCTTTAAACCCAGCGAAGTGACGCCGCTGAGCGCGCTGAAGCTGGCAGAAATCTACAGCGAAGCCGGCGTACCGGATGGCGTATTCAACGTGCTGAACGGGCGCGGCGCGGTGACCGGTCAGCTGCTGACCGACCATCCGGGCATCGACAAAATTTCCTTCACCGGAGGCGTGGCCAGCGGCAAAAAAGTGATGGCCAACGCGGCCGGCTCCACGCTGAAAGAGGTGACCATGGAGCTGGGCGGCAAATCGCCGCTGATCGTGTTTGACGATGCCGACCTCGATCTCGCCGCCGACATCGCCATGATGGCGAACTTCTACAGCTCCGGTCAGGTGTGCACCAACGGCACGCGCGTGTTTGTGCCGACGGCATTGCAGCAGGCGTTTGAAGCAAAAATCGCTGAACGCGTGGCGCGCATCAAAGCTGGCGATGTCAACGATCCGGCCACCAACTTCGGCCCGCTGGTCAGCTTCCCGCATCGAGACAATGTGTTGCGCTATATCGAATCCGGCATTAGCGAAGGCGCGCGCCTGCTGTGCGGCGGTAAACGCATGAGCGGCGCGGCGTTTGATAACGGTGCCTGGGTAGAGCCGACCGTGTTCACCGATTGCCGTGATGAGATGACCATCGTACGCGAAGAGATTTTCGGACCGGTGATGTCGATCCTGACCTACGACAGCGAGGAAGAAGTGGTGCGCCGCGCCAATGCCACCGAATACGGCCTGGCTGCGGGTCTGGTCACCCGGGATCTGAATCGCGCGCACCGCGTCATTCACCAGATTGAAGCGGGCATTTGCTGGATCAACACCTGGGGTGAATCCGCCGCTGAAATGCCGGTGGGCGGTTACAAGCACTCCGGTATCGGCCGCGAGAATGGCCTGATGACGCTGCAGAGCTACACCCAGGTGAAGTCTGTGCAGGTCGAACTGACCCGTTTTCAGTCGGTATTTTAATCAAGCTTAACCTGAGGAGCGACTAATGGAATTTGATTACATCATTATCGGAGCCGGATCCGCAGGGAACGTTTTGGCAACAAGACTGACCGAAGACAGCAGCGTGAACGTCCTGCTGCTGGAGGCCGGCGGTCCCGATTACCGCTTTGATTTCCGCACGCAAATGCCGGCGGCGCTGGCCTGGCCGTTACAGGGCAAACGCTACAACTGGGCGTACGAAACCGAGCCTGAGCCGCACATGAATAACCGCCGCATGGAGTGCGGACGCGGTAAAGGGCTGGGCGGTTCGTCGCTGATCAACGGCATGTGCTACATCCGTGGTAACGCCATGGATCTCGACAACTGGGCGCAGCAGCCGGGACTGGAAAACTGGACTTACCGCGACTGCCTGCCCTACTACCGCAAGTCGGAAACGCGCGATATCGGTGCTAATGATTATCACGGCGGCGAAGGCCCGGTGAGCATCACCACCTGTAAGCCTGGCAACAACCCGCTGTTCGCCGCGATGATTGAAGCCGGCGTGCAGGCGGGCTATCCGCGTACCGACGATCTCAACGGTTATCAGCAGGAAGGATTTGGTCCGATGGACCGTTTCGTGACGCCGCAGGGCCGCCGCTCCAGCACCGCGCGCGGTTACCTGGATACGGCAAAACAGCGTCCGAACCTGAAAATCATCACCCACGCCACCACCGATCGCATTATGTTCGAGGGCAAACGCGCGGTCGGCGTGCAGTATCTGCACGGCGCCAGCGATACGTCGCACACCGTGCATGCGCGGCGTGAAGTGCTGCTGTGCGCCGGTGCTATCGCCTCGCCGCAGATTCTGCAGCGCTCCGGCGTTGGCGCGGCGGCATTGCTGAAGCAGCACGACATCCCGCTGGTGCATGATCTGCCGGGCGTCGGTGAAAACCTGCAGGATCATCTGGAGATGTACCTGCAGTACGAGTGCAAAGAGCCGGTATCGCTCTATCCGGCCCTGAAGTGGTGGAACCAGCCGAAAATTGGTGCTGAGTGGCTATTCAAAGGCACCGGTATCGGCGCCAGCAACCAGTTTGAGGGCGGTGGCTTTATCCGCAGCCGGGAAGAGTTTGCCTGGCCCAACATTCAGTATCACTTCCTGCCGGTGGCGATTAACTATAACGGCTCGAATGCAGTAGAAGCGCACGGTTTCCAGTGTCACGTCGGTTCGATGCGTTCGCCAAGCCGCGGTCACGTGCGCATTAAGTCGCGCGATCCGCGCCGGCATCCGGCGATTCTGTTCAACTACATGGCACACGAGCAGGACTGGCATGAGTTCCGCGATGCCATCCGCATCACGCGCCAAATCATCAACCAGCCGGCGCTGGATAAGTATCGCGGCAAAGAGATCAGTCCGGGGCTGGAGTGCCAGAGCGACGAGCAGCTGGATGAGTTTGTGCGCAACCATGCTGAGACCGCTTACCATCCGTGCGGCACCTGTAAAATGGGCAGCGATGAGATGGCGGTTGTGGATGGCGAAGGTCGCGTACACGGCCTGCAGGGGCTGCGCGTGGTCGACGCCTCAATCATGCCGCTGATCATCACCGGTAACCTGAATGCCACCACCATCATGATTGGCGAGAAGATCGCCGACAACATTCGTGGTCGCCAGCCGCTGCCGCGCAGCGAAGCGGACTACTTCGTGGCGGGCGATCGCCCGGTGCGCGGCGAGCCGCTGCGTGCATAAAGCAGTAATATCTCAGGGGAGAACGTACGGTTCTCCCCTTTTTTCGCCCTCTTCTCTCTCGCCACCCTGCCTGCCATTAAGGTCTGTCAGACTTTGCGCCGCACGGTGCTGGCGTCCGGTTGATGTAGCAAACTAACAGTATGTTGTAACTAGAATGCCTTAGCGCCTCCGCTAAGCGCCGGGCTCGTCCAGCGCCAGCGCCTGCAAAAAGCGTTGCAGGATGGCGTTGTGACGCGGGCCCTGGCGGGTGACGAGCGCGATTTGACTGTGGTAATGGAACTGCTGCGGCGCGAGGGCGCGCATTTGCTTTTTCTCCACCCACTGCGCGGCGTAGTGGTCCGGCAGGAAACCGATATAGCGCCCGGTGAGAATGAGAAATGCGATCCCTTCGCGATCGGAAGCGGTGGCGCTGCAGTTCAGCTGCTGATGCAGCGCAATCGCCTCCGCCGGCATGCGAAACAGCGGCGCTATCGCATCGCAGGCCGCCAGCGCGTGGTGTTCCGGCCGCTCCGCCTGGTTAAACAGCGGGTGCGCGTGGCTACAATAGAGCTGCGCATGTTCATCATACAGCTGTGCGTACGCCAGCCCGGAGACCGGCGCCGCCATCGGCAGCGCGCCCACGTGCAGGCGTCCTTCCAGCAGACCTCGCTCGATATCCGCCGCGGTTAACATACTGATGTTGATACGGATCCCTGCCCCGCTCTCCCGCAGCGCCGCCAGTGCATGGGTGAGACGCATGCGCGGCTGCGTCACCAGATTATTGATGATGCCGATGTTGAACTCTCCGCGCAGCTGCTGATGCATCTGGTTCACCTGCTGACGAAAATCTTCCACCGCCGCCATCATGGTCTCGCTGTGTCGTAAAATTTCACACCCTTCCTCGGTGAGCGCAAACCCGGCGCGACCGCGCTGGCACAGGCGCATGCCCAGCCGTTTTTCCAGATCGCTCATATGCAGGCTGATGGCCGAGCGCGTAATGCCAAGCAGGCTTTCGGCGGCGGAAAAGCTGCCGCACTCGCTGACGGTTTTGAAAACGCGCAGCAGTTTGAGGTCAAAGTCGGTCACCTGGGCCAGCGCTTTCTTTTTCATTCAGGTGAGTAAATCCATAAGTGAAGACAAGTTAATTAGCATTTAACTTAACCGGCGGCGGATTGCAAACTCTGCTTAACACATGCCGGAGAAAACCCGATGTCACAGCCGATCAATACCGCCGACCTGAATTTACAGGCGCACTGGATGCCGTTCACTGCTAACCGCTATTTTCAGCAGGATCCCCGTTTTATTGTCGCCGCGCACGGCCACTGGCTGACCGCTGGCGACGGCCGCCAGATTTTCGATAGTCTGTCCGGTTTATGGACCTGCGGCGCGGGCCACACGCGCCGTGAAATCCAGCAGGCGGTCGCGCAGCAACTCGGTACGCTGGATTACTCGCCGGGCTTTCAGTACGGCCATCCGCTGTCGTTTCAGCTGGCCGAGCGCATCGCCAGCCTGATGCCCGGCGATCTTAACCACGTGTTTTTCACCGGTTCGGGATCGGAGTCAGCGGATACCGCCCTGAAGATGGCTCGCGCCTGGTGGCGGGCCAAAGGCCAGCCCAATAAAACCCGGCTGATTGGTCGCGCGCGCGGCTATCACGGCGTGAATATTGGCGGCACCAGCCTTGGCGGAATTGGCGGCAACCGTAAAGCGTTTGGACAGCTGCTGGACGTTGATCACCTGCCGCATACGCTGCAGCCTGAGCTGGCGTTCACCCCCGGCCAGGCCGCCACCGGCGGCGAAGCGCTGGCGGATGAGATGCTGAAACTGATCGAGCTGCACGACGCGTCGACTATTGCCGCGCTGATTGTTGAACCGCTGTCCGGCTCCGCCGGCGCGATTATTCCGCCGCGCGGCTACCTGCAGCGCCTGCGCGAGATCTGTACGCAGCACGATATTTTGCTGATTTTTGACGAGGTGATCACCGGCTTTGGCCGCATGGGACGCTGGAGCGGCGCGGAATATTTTGGCGTCACGCCGGATCTGCTGAACTTCGCCAAACAGATCACCAACGGTGCGATTCCGCTGGGCGGCGTGGTGGCCAGCAGCGAAATTTATCACACCTTTATGTCACAGCCGCTGCCGCAGCACGCAGTTGAATTTGCCCACGGCTATACCTATTCGGCGCATCCGGTGGCCTGCGCGGCCGCGCTGGCGACGCTGGACGTACTGGAAAACGAGGCGCTGATTAGCCAGTCGGCCGAACTGGCACCGCATTTTGAACGTGCGCTGCACGGGCTGCGCGAGTGTCCGCAGGTGGTGGACATCCGTAACTGCGGGCTGGTCGGTGCCATTCAGCTGGCATCCCGTGAAGGTGACGCGACCGTGCGGCCGTTTGAAGCGGGCATGGCGCTGTGGAAAGCCGGCTTTTACGTCCGCTTTGGCGGCGATACGCTGCAGTTCGGCCCGATGTTTGATACCCAGCCGGCCGAACTGGACCGGCTGTTTGATGCGGTAGGCGAAGCCCTGCACGGCCTCAGATAATCTCAGTGCTGTAGCTGACCGGCTGCGGCGGAATAAATGCCTGCACCGGCGTCAGTTCGCCGCGGTATTTGCGCAGCTGCACCACGGTGATTTGTCCGCTACAACCCTGCGCCAGCGATGAAGTGCCGATATCCAGCGTCAGCACATTCGGATTGCCGTGGCGACACAGCGGTCGCAGCGCGGTGGGATCGACCGGATCGTACCAGGCGCCGGTCGGCAACTGCACCACCCCCGGCATAATGCTTTCGGTAACGCGAGCGCTGGCCAGCACGTGACCGCGCTGATTGTACAACTCGATAATGTCGCCGTCGGTAATGCCGCGCGCGGCGGCATCGTGCGGATGCAGGCTGCACACCTCACGTCCTTCGCGTTTGCCGCTCAGGCTGTAGTCACCAAAATCCAGCTGGCTGTGCAGACGCGTGGCCGGCTGGTTGGCGATCAACCACAGCGGATGTTCCGCATCCGGCTGCTGCTGCGGTGCGCGCCACACCGGATGGCCGGGGCAATTTTCATAGCCAAAGCTGGCGATGGTGGCGGAAAAGATTTCGATTTTGCCGCTTGGCGTCGGTAGCGGTGCCGCCGCCGGATCGGCCCGAAACGCATTGATCATCCGCCCGCCATCTTTCAGCTGCGGCAGTTCAATCACGCCCTGCAGCCAGAACTGGTCGAAGTCAGGAATCGTCACCTGATGCGCGGCCAGTTTTTCCTGCAGCTGCGCGTAGTGATGGCGCAGCCAGCCGCGGGCGTCGCGTCCTTCGGTGAACGACTCTTCACGGCCTAAACGACGCGCCAGTTCAGCAAAAATGGTGTAGTCATCCTGCGCCTGCGCGTAAGGTTGTGCCACCGGCTGCATGGCAAACAGATGACGATCGGTCGGCGCACCGCCGATATCTTCACGCTCCAGCGTCATGGTGGCAGGCAGCACGATATCCGCATGGCGCGCGCTGGCGGTCCACGCGGTCTCGTGCACAATCAGCGTATCCAGCTGGCAAAACGCCTGCCGCAGCCGCGCCAGATCCTGATGATGATGGAACGGATTGCCGCCCGCCCAGTAGGCCAGACGGATATGCGGATAGGTCAGACGCCGGCCGTTGTAATCAAATTGCGTGCCGGGATGCAGCAGCATATCGGCGATACGCGCCACCGGAATCAGCCGGTCAATACCGTTCTTACCCTGCGGCAGCGCCGGGAAACTCACCAGATTATGATGCTTCCCGTAATGGCCGAGCGCGCCGAGCGCATAGGTGTATCCACCGCCCGGCAGCCCCGGCTGTCCCAGCGCGGCCGCCAGCACCAGCCCCAGCCATACCGGTTGCTCACCGTGTTCCGCGCGCTGCAACGCGTGCGCCACGGTAACCAGCACGCGCTTGCCGTGCAGCTGGCGCGCAAAATCGGTGATTGTTGCCGCGCTGACGCCGCAAATCTCAGCCGCCCACTGTGCGTCGCGTCGCGTACCGTCCTCTTCGCCGCGAACATAGGCGACCATTTGCGGCCAGCCGACGGTGTAACGCGCGAGGAAAGCTTCATCGGTGCGCTGCTCGTCAATCAGCACCGACAGCAGACCGAGAATGAAGGCCGCATCGGTACCAGGACGCAGCGCCAGCCACTCTCCCTGCGCCTCATCGGGCAGATCGCTCTGCAACGGGCTCACCGAAATAAAGCGTGCGCCGCGTTCTGCCGCCTGCTGCATAAAGCCGCGTTCGGTGTGTTCGCTCAGACCACCGCTTGCCACCTGCGAGTTTTTCAGCGCCAGGCCGCCGAACGCCAGCACGATCTCGCTATGCCGGGCGATCTCTTCCCAGCTGACGCCGCGGCGGGCGATCTCATTCATGTCGCCGACGATATGCGGTAACAGCACCGAAGCCGAGCCGGAACTGTAGCTGTTCACCGAGCGCACATAGCCGCCCATCACCGTGTTAAGAAAGCGGTGCACCTGGCTCTGCGCGTGATGAAAACGGCCGGCACTTGACCAGCCATATGAGCCACCAAAAATACCTTCCGGCCCATACGCGTCACCGACGCGCTGCATTTCGCGCGCCACCAGCGTGTAAGCCTGCTCCCAGCTCACCGCCACATAGTCGTCATTACCGCGACGTGGATCCGCGCCGGGCCCGTTTTCCAGCCAGCCACGGCGCACCATCGGTTGCGCCACGCGCGCCGGGTGATGCAGGACGTTGTGAAAGTTTTGCAGCAGCGGGCTGGGATCGGGATCGCCGTGAAACGGTTCGATGGTCAGCCGATCTCCCTGCTGGCGGGCAGTAAAAGCACCCCAGTGGGCGCTGTGCATCACCGGTTTTTGCGTCATCATGCTTCCTGGCGTCAAAAATGAAAAACGGTGCTTACAGCACCGTTGCAATAAAGTTTCTTACCCGTCCGTTTTCCGGATCGTCGAGCACCTGCTGCGTCGGCCCCGCCGCCACAATCCGCCCGCCTTCCATAAACACGATGTTGTCAGCCACCTCGCGCGCAAAACCGATCTCGTGCGTCACGATCACCATGGTGATGCCGGAGTGCGCCAGCTGTTTGATCACCTGCAGCACTTCACCCACCAGTTCCGGATCGAGCGCAGACGTGGGCTCATCAAACAGCATCACGCCGGGATCCATTGCCAGCGCACGGGCGATCGCCACGCGCTGCTGCTGACCACCGGAGAGATTCTGCGGCCACTCTTCTTCGCGCCCGGCCAGCCCCACCTGCTTAAGCAGCGACAGTGCTTTGCTGGTCGCCTGCTGGCGGCTCTGTTTTTTCACCCGCATCGGCGCATCGACAATGTTTTGCAGTACGGTGCGGTGCGGGAACAGGTTGAACTGCTGAAACACCATGCCGATTTCGGCGCGCTGACGCGCAATCTCGCTGCTGCTCAGCTCGTGCAGCGCCTGGCCTTTCTGTTTGTAACCGATGATCTCGCCACCGATACGAATCGTGCCGCCATCCAGTTTTTCCAGATGATTAATGCAGCGCAACAGCGTCGATTTGCCTGATCCGGACGGTCCGAGGATCACCGTCACCGAGCCAGCCGGGATATCAAGATTAACTTCATCCAGAATAGTGACGCCGGAAAAACGTTTGGTCACCTTACGTAAGGCGATCGCTTCAGCCATTGCTTACGCTCCTTTCGGCTTTAGGCGCGGAGAAACCGGGCAGTGACTTGAGTAAACTGCGCTTTTCGCGGCGCGTGACGCCACGGCCAAAGTAGCGCTCGACGTAGAACTGACCAACCGACAGTACCGAAGTCATCAGCAGATACCACAGCGTCGCCACCAGCAGCAGCGGGATCACTTCATAGGTGCGCTGATAGATGATCTGCGCCGAAAACAGCACATCCTGCAGGGAGATCACCGATACCACCGCCGTGGTTTTCAACTGGCCGATGATTTCGTTACCGGCCGGCGGCATGATGGCGCGCATCGCCTGCGGCAGTACGGTATGACGGAAAATCTGCGCCGGACGGTAACCCAGCGCACGGGCGGCTTCCAGCTGGCCGTTGCCAACGCTCTGAATCCCGGCGCGCACGATCTCAGCCGCATAGGCAGACTGATGCATTACCAGCGCGATTACCGCCGCGCTGAACGGACTGACCAGCGCATTGGACTGAGTACTCCAGATTTCACCCAGACCCGGCAGCGACAGCGAAATGGTCGGGTACAGCGCCGCGATGTTGTACCACAGGAACAGCTGTACCAGCATCGGTACGCCGCGGAAAAACCAGGTATAGAACCAGCTGACGCCGACCAGCACCGGGTTGGATGACAGGCGCATCAGCGCCAGCACCGTGCCAAAGGCGAAGCCCAGCACCACCGAAATCGCTGTCAGCTGCAGTGTCATCAGCACGCCCTGCAGGATCGACTCGCCGGTGAAGTTTTCCGCAATCACGCCCCATTCGAAGCGCGGATTGTTGATCATCGAATGCGCCATCGCCACCACGCACAACAGCACCACCAGCGCACTGAGCCAGCGTCCGTAGTAGCGTTTACCGACGATTTTCAGATCGTCGGTGTGGTCGTGAAAGTCACTCATTGAAAGATATCCTGATTACGTTTTGACTCTTTAACCGCGCCAAAGCCGATGCCCCAGTTATCCAGGATCTTCTGGTAGCTGCCATCTTTAATCAGCGAGTTCAGCGCTGCCTGTACGGCAGGTTCAAGCGCGGAATCTTTCGGGAAGGCGACCGATACCGGCGCATCATGCACGGTGATTTCGCCGCTCATGGTCAGCGGTTTGATCACTTTCACCTGCCACAGCAGGCCTTCGTATGGACCGAGGAACATCGGCACACGCCCGCTGACCACGGCCTGAACACCCGCCGGGCGATCCGGGAACACTGACACTTTAATCGGTTTTTTCCCGGCCGCTTCACAGGCTTTGCTGGCCTCTTCCAGACGGGTCACCTGGGTGGTGCCGGAACCGGCACCGACTTCTTTACCGCACACCTCGTCGAGGGTTTTGAACGGCGCGACGTTGGCGTCTTTCCGCGAAATAATGCCCAAACGGCTGGCGTCGTAGTAACTCACAAAGTCGATAATTTTGGCGCGCGCCGGCGTGGCGTTGATGTTGGACAAGGCCACATCGTAGCGGCCGGTTTTCAGTCCCGGAATGATGTTGTCGAAGCCGCCGGTGTCACGCCACTGCACCTGAATGCCGAGACGCTCACCGACCGCGTTCATGATGTCAATTTCACGACCAGCCAGCGTTTTGTTGTCTTCTTTATAGAAGGTGGTGGGCGGCGTGTTGGGGTTGGTTCCTGCCACAATATAGCCGCGCTTCGCCACGTCGGCGGGCACCAGGCTTTTCAGCGCGGCATCAGCCTGAACATGCAGTGAGCTGTCGGTTGGGACGGATTGTTCGGCGGCAAACGCGGTGTGCGCACTGAGAGCGAGTGCGAAAAGGGTGATACCTTTTGCGAATTTCACTGGAACCTTTCTCCTGATATTTAAAATGTTTCCCGGCAGGGAAAAGGCGTCGAGGTAGCGATGTATTTTTCCCTTTGCTCATGTCGCGTAAAGCCGCGCGGAGCAAAGGATTGTCATCCTCAAAACGTCCCGCAGCCATTCTCAGGAAGATAGGCAGCGATCACAAATGCGAAAAACAGATATCTATTGCCGAAATCCGGCAATAGGTTTCTTTGCTGGCCTGAATGCGGCCCTGTCGTCGCGCAAAAATCAGATTGTTGCCGCAAATCAGGCACCTCCTTATCCTGCCACGCTGAATGATTTGCTTATTAGCCATAACGTTCCTGTCTAAGCCAGCGTATCGCCCTGCTGACAAAAACTGACAAAAAAGCGGCCCGTCGAGGCGATGTGCGCAGGAATGTAAAGAAGTCGCACATCAATATACAATGCAAACCATTCTCATTATCATGCGCATTTGCTTACAAATGTTAACGCATCAGGGAGATGATATAAGTGAATGTAACTGTATGTGGCAAAAAGCGTCCGGTCGCACTGTACCTGGCAGGCCTGTTAACCTCACCGGTGTTTGCCGCTGAACCCACGGAGAAGCTGGCCGACGATGAGTCGATGATTGTGACGGCAGAGCAGGAGCTGAAGCAGCAGCCGGGAGTTTCCACCATTACCGCTGAAGACATCAAAAAAAGTCCGCCCGTTAACGACCTCGCGGACATCATCCGCAAAATGCCCGGCGTTAACCTCACCGGTAACGGCGCCAGCGGCAGCCGCGGTAACAACCGTCAGATCGACATTCGCGGCATGGGCCCGGAAAACACTTTGGTGCTGATCGATGGCGTGCCGGTCACCTCCCGTAACTCGGTGCGTTACAGCTGGCGCGGTGAGCGCGACTCACGCGGAGATACCAACTGGGTGCCGCCGGAAATGGTGGAACGCATTGAGGTGATACGCGGTCCGGCCGCTGCCCGTTATGGCTCCGGTGCCGCTGGCGGTGTGGTCAACATTATTACCAAACGCCCCACCAATGACTGGCACGGCTCGCTGTCGCTGTTCACTAACCAGCCAGAAGATGACAAGGAAGGCGCCACCCGCCGCGCGAACTTCAACCTCAGCGGTCCGCTGGCCGGTGAGGCACTCACCATGCGGCTGTACGGCAACCTGAACAAAACGGATGCCGACGCCTTCGACATTAACACCGCACAAAATGGCGCTTATGCCGCCGGACGCGAAGGCGTGCGTAATAAAGACATCAACGGCGTGCTGTCGTGGAAAATCACCCCGACGCAGATTGTCGATTTCAGCTATGGCTACAGCCGCCAGGGCAATATTTATGCTGGCGACACGCAAAACAGCAACAGCAATGCCAGCGCCAACGGGCTGGTGGAAGCGCTGTACGGCAGCGAAACCAACCGCCTGTATCGTCAGAACTACGGAGTGGTGCACAACGGCATCTGGGACTGGGGCACCTCTAAGCTCAACTTTAGCTATGAGAAAACCAATAACACCCGCCTGAAAGAAGGCTCCGGCGGCAGCACCGAAGGGATGATCAACAGCGATACGTACGCTACCAGCCGGTTGGAGAGCTATCGCGCCGGCGGCGAGATCAATTTCCCGCTGCAGCTGCTGGTCGATCAAACCGTTACGCTGGGTGCTGAGTGGAATCGCGATGAGCTTAACGATCCGGCATCGGTACAGGCCACCAGCGCACCGGGCGTCGATTTCGGCGGCGTTTCCAGCGACGGTTCGCAGCGTGACAGTAAAAACAGCGCCACCATCAGCTCGCTCTATTTCGAAGACAACATCGCCGCCACCGACTCCACCGAAGTGATCCCCGGCCTGCGCTTCGACTATCACGATCAGTTTGGCGCTAACTGGAGCCCGAGCCTCAACCTGTCGCAGGGCCTCGGTGATTACTTCACGCTGAAAGCCGGTATTGCGCGTGCCTTTAAAGCGCCAAACCTGTATCAGTCCACTGAGGGCTACATCCTGTCGACGCGCGGCAACGGTTGTCCGATTGGCCTGTCACGCTGTTACCTGCTGGGCAGCAAAGACCTTGATCCCGAGATCAGTGTGAATAAAGAAGTGGGCATTGAATTCAGTCATCAGGGCTATGTCGCGGGCATCACCTGGTTCCGCAATGATTACAAAAACAAAATCATCTCCGGCACCACGCCGGTGGCTTCAACCGGCTCGTATAACCTGCTGCGCTGGGAAAATGGCGGCAAAGCGATCGTCGAAGGGCTGGAAGGCAATCTGAGCATCCCGCTGATCGCCGACACGCTGGAGTGGCGCACCAATGCCACCTATATGTTCCGCTCGGAGAGCAAAAAAACCGGCAACCCGCTGACGGTAATTCCTGAATTTACCATCAACTCGCAGCTGGAGTGGCAGGCGACCGAGGCGTTCAGCGCCAACATCAACTGGACGCAATACGGTCGACAGAAGCCACGCCAGTATGCGGAAACCAGCCTCGAGGCCAGCCGTGGTCTGTCGCAGCGTGAAATCAGCCCGTATTCCATTGTCGGGCTGAACCTCAACTATGACATCACTAAAAACCTGAGCGCCAACGCCGGTATCAATAACCTGTTTGATAAGCGCGTTTATCGCGAAAATGCCGGGGCATCGACCTATAACGAACCGGGCCGCGCCTGGTACGCCGGTGTCACGATGTCGTTCTGAGGAATGGACGCGATTGATTTGAGCGACCGAACTTAGCTGAGGGATTTAAGCACCGCCGCCTGTGCGGCAGGCCTGCGCGCTAGCCGGATGCTCAGCAGCGCGCCGGCCGCCAGACAAATCGACATACACACTATCGCCACGATGAAGGCATGGGTAATCTCTCCCGGCCCCTTGCCCGTGCCCAGCACGGCATAAAAGATCCCGCCGATAATGGCCACGCTCAGTGCCGTGCTCAGTTGCAAGGTGGAGCTGGCGATACCGGCAATCATCCCGGCCCAGGCGGGTGCCACGCGTCCGGTGACGATGTGCATCAACGTCGGCAGCGCCAGCCCCTGACCAAACCCCACCACAAACAACCCCAGGGCCAGCGGCAGCGCCGCCGGTGACACCCCGACCGGCGTGCTGGCCATCAGCCACGCCAGGCCCAGCAGGCCGACCACTTCCAGCACCATCCCAGTGGCGTTAACGTAAGGCCCAATCAGCCGTCGCGCAGCGGGCGTGGATAATGGCCCCAGCAGAAAACCCGCACCAAAGGGCAGGAAGATCAGCCCGGCGCTCAGTACGCCCTGATGCAGCGCGCCCTGTAAATAGATCGAGAACAGCAGGAAGAATACGCCAATCGAGTAGAACAGCAGCGCCAGCAGCAGGGACAGCCCAAGACCCGGCACGCTAAAAATCGCCGGATCGATCAGCGGATCGCCGCCCTGCTTTGCCAGCCGGCTTTCATAGCGCCAGAACAGAGTGCCTAGCACCGGCACCAGCAGCAGCGATAGCCAGGCCCACAGCGGCCAGCCCGCTTCCCGTCCTTCAATCAGCGGCACGATCAGCAGACCCAGCGTCATCATCGACAGTCCCATTCCGCCAAAATCCAGCTTGCGCGCGTGCTGAGCACGCGTCTCTTTAATCAACGGGATGCCAAACAGCACCACCAGCAGCGCTACCGGCAGATTGACCAGGAAAATGGCGCGCCAGCCGCTATTGAACAGGTTGAGTGAGATCAGGATGCCGCCCAGCGCCTGGCCAATCACCGAGGCCAGGCCAAATACCGCGCCGTACAGGCTCAGCGCGCGCGATTTCTCCGCCTCCGGGAAAATCGCCTGAATCGAGGCCAGCGCCTGCGGTGCCATAATCGCTGCAGTGATGCCCTGCAGCACGCGACCAGCGATCAGCGCGCCCGGTGACCAGGCAAAGCCACACAGCGCAGAAGCCGCTGCAAAACCGGTCAGTCCAGCGAAGAACATGCGCCCGCGGCCAAACAGATCGCCGAGGCGACCGCCGGTGATCAGCGTGACGGCATAAAACCCGGAATAGGACGAGATGACAAATTGCTCCGCCGAGCCGGACGTGGCCAAATCGCTCTGAATCGACGGCAGCGCCACATTGACAATAAAGAAGTCCAGCGGGGGTAAAAATGCGCCTGTCAGCAGGACGATAAACATCGCCCAGCGGCGTGGCTCGGGATTTAACGCGTGCGGATCGGACATCACAACACCTCACTAAGGAACCGATCAGTTCCAATATGGATAAAAAAATTAGTCGAGCAGACGCATCGTGCAGTCCACTACTGCGTTCATTTCTGCTACCGTTGCCCCGGTTTTACCGAGGATACGCATCCCTTCAATCTGGCAAACCAGTAAGCGGGCCAGCACCTGCTCATCACGCTCGGGCAGTTCTCCGCTCAGCTGACCGCGCACCAGTGTTGCCGCATACAGCTGCTGCAAACGCCGGAACATGCGTCCCGTGCGTTCGGCAATCTGTTCATCATGCGCGGCCATCTCGGTGGTGAGTGACACCACCAGACAACCGCGCCGCCCTTTCTCGCCGCTGGAGAGCGCGGCATAACGCAGCAGCGAGGCGCGAATCGCCGCTTTAACCGCGCCGGGCTGCGCCAGAATATCCGAGGTGGCTTTCAGACCTTCGGTCATGTAGATATCCAGCGCGGCCAGCAGCAGCCCTTTTTTATCGCCGAACGCCTTGTAGAGACTGCCGCGCGATAAACCGGTTCCGGCGATCAAATCCGGTAGCGACGCCGCTTCATAGCCGCGATCCCAGAAAACGTGCATGGCGCTGCGGGCGGCCTCTTCCAGCTCGAACTCGCGCGGGCGACCGATGACGGTCAGGTTCTTCATCACTGCCCTCCCCTTTAATTATAAACCAACTGGTTCCTATCTTAGCCGCAATGCAGTGGCTATTGCAAGTCAGCCGCCCCCCCCTTCACGGCTCGGCCGCTTACACATGGATAATCAGGGTTAAGTGATGCGTCACACAAAGAACTGACGTAACGCGTCGGCCAGCGCCTGCGGTTGCTCATCCGGGATAAAGTGACCACAGTGCGCGAGGCGAATCCCGCTGACGTCGGCCGCAAAAGTGCGCAGCGGCTGTGCCATATCGGCAATTGAGCCCTGATCGGCGCTCACCGCCAGCAGCGGGATCGCCAGTTTTCCCCGGGTTTGCAACAACTGACGATTCTGCTCCGCTGAGGTGCTGACTTCACGGTACGCCGCCATGCCGGCGCGCAGCGCGCCGTTTTGCTGCAGCAGCCGCACATATTCCGCCATCTCTTCGTCACCAAACACCATCGGGCTGGCTGCTTTGCGCTGCAAAAACCACTGCAGATAGAGCGCTTCACGACCGGCGATCAGCGCTTCCGGCAGATCCGGCAACAGGTGAAAAGCAAAGTGCCAGGTTTTCCAGGCTTTGTCCGGCGTCGCAGGCAGCGCATCCGGCAGCGTCACTCCGGGAATGCCGGCATCCAGCAGCGCCAGTTTGCTGATGGCATCACCGTGCAGCATCGCCAGCGGCCAGGCAACCCAGGCACCCACGTCATGCGCGGCCAGGTAGTAACGCTCAACACCCAACTGCTGCAACAATCCCTGCACGCTGTGCGCCAGTGAGGTGGTGTCATAACCGCTGGCAGGCTTGTCGGAGTCGCCCTGGCCGGGCAGATCCGGCGCAATGATGAAATAGTCTGCCGCCAGCTGCGCCATCACCTTACGCCAGGCAAACCAGCTCTGCGGAAAGCCCGCCAGCAGTACCAGCACTGGTCCCTGCGCATTGCCGCCGCTGACATAGTGCAGCCGCACGCCCGCGACCGTGGCGTAAGCATGGTTAAATTGCGGCAGGTGATCGACGGGCTGTGACCAGCGCGGCGCGGCGTCCAGGGCAGGCAGTGACATAAGCGTTCTCCGGTTATTTTGGTAAAGAGTGTTTCCTTATTGGATGCGATTCTGCGCTACCGCGCCGTTAACGCGGACTCATTAAGGAAATGTTTATTTCCTTAATATTAACGACAGCCACGCGCGCCTTGCAAGCGAGTCTGTGAAATAGATCCGGAAGCGAACGGCGGAGTGAATCGCCCCGCCGCCGCGCCTGAGCGATGCGCGGTTATCCCGCCTTCTTCGACGTGGGTTTCAGCGATCGATTGAGATCCTGAATGCGTTTCATGGTTTTAACCGTGCGTGCCGAACTGGCGGAGGCCACCGCCAGAATCAGCATTTCGAGGCACACCAGCACCGTGCCGTGCAGCGGCATGCGACCATTTTCACCGCCGCGCGGCACGTTAATCACCACATCCGCCTGCTGCGCAAACGCCGAATCCAGCGCGTGGGTCAGCAGAATCACCGGCATACCCAGCCGCTGCGCCTCTTTCAGCGTCGTCATGCCCTCACGGTGCGCCGATTTCTGCGCCATCATGATCAGTACATCGCCGCGCTGTAGCGTTATCAGCTGTTCCGCCAGCGCAATCCCGGCACGGTTAAGCGTCACCGCCGGCAGGCCGATGCGCCGGAACAGTCGCGCGCTGTACTCCGCCAGAATGCCGGAAGCGTTGATGCCAAACAGCGCCACCTGACGCGCTTCCAGCAGCAGTGTCACCGCAGCCGCTACCGCCTGGCGGTTGACCGGTTCTGCCAGTACTTCGCAGGCGCGCTGATGGCCGCCCAGCACAAAATCGATGCCGGAGTTGATGTCACACGACAGTTCGCTGATGGTCGCGCTCATCTTCTCTTCCGAGTTTTGCGCCGGGCCAAACCACGCGGCCAGCGTGGTTTTCAGATCGCGCAAACCGGCAAAGCCCAGCGCCTGCACGGTGCGCACCACGGTGGCGTCAGAAGTTTGGGTGGCCTGGGCGATATCCAATGCAGTCGCGTCTAATATAGCCTCACGATGTTCGTGGATATATCGCGCCACCGTTTGCAGGCTGGCCGATAATGTCGTGACGCGCGCACGGTAGCGTTCACCGAATACATCCACCCGATTTTTAATGTTATTTGCCGCCATTATGTTGCCTGTTAGTAATACCGCATCGTTGTGAACCGCGTCGGCAGGCCGGCTTGTAGTAAAAATTTGCGCCGCTACCGCTGCCCACTCCCTTCACGCCTGGCTTAACCCGGCCAGCCTCAAACTACAAAAAAAGCATAATCGACTGATTGTAAATAAATTTTCTGACAATCCCGGTTCAAAATTTTCTACCGCGTTCTGCTGTAGTATCCACACCATCATTTACGTTTACTACTACATTTTTTCATGTTTGAATGATTCTCAATTACATCTCAGCCGCCTTTTTCCGCTGACTGATGGCATAACAATGCCGGGCCGCGAATGTCCTGTTCGTCAACGGCAGTATTTTACTGATAGCTTCGTTGCGCGGAATAAATAATCCCGCAATTACACCAGGTTTATATTCGATGCAGAACAACTCACCGCGGGCGGTTAAATTACTGTGCCATCCGGCTATCCTTGCCGCTATTTACGGCGTAACGGCACTCAGCAGTACTGACAGCCTTGCCGCTGAACAAAACAGCACCCTCACCGTGACGGCGCAGCAGCAAAACAGTGACGACGGCTATAGCGCCACCAGCAGTTCGGTCGCCAGTAAAACGCCGGTGTCGCGCCTCAATGAAGCCCAATCGGTGAGCGTGGTGACGCAACAGCAGCTGGAGGATTATCAGGCCGCCAGCCTCGTCGACGCGCTGCGCTTTGTCAGCGGCGTAAGCGAAGGCAATACGCTGGCAGGTACCGAAGATGGCTTTGTACGCCGCGGCTTTGGCAGCAACTCGGATGGTTCCATCTATCGTGATGGCGTGCGCAGCAGCCAGGGGTTGAATTTTGATGCCACCACCGAACGTGTCGAGGTGCTGAAGGGCTCGGCTTCGCTGCTGTACGGTATCCAGAATCCCGGTGGCGTGATCAATATTGTGAGCAAAAAGCCGCAATACACCTGGCACACCAAAGTCAGCGGTCGCGCAGCCAGCGAGGGCGGCGGCGCCGGCACGCTGGACGTCACCGGCCCGCTCGGCAACGGTTTTGCTTTCCGCCTGATTGCCGAAAAGCAGAATCAGGATTACTGGCGCAATTTCGGCAGCGATAAACACACCTTAATCGCCCCCTCGCTACAGTGGTATGGCGAGCAGGCCAGCTTCCTCATCAGCTACGAAGATTATCAATACGATATTCCCTACGATCGCGGCACGGCGTTTGTTAACGGTAAGCCGGTAGCGATTGGCTATAAAGATCGCCTGGACGATAAAGCTAACCATGCGTGGGGCCACAATAAAACCCTGAACGCGCACTACGACTGGCAGTTCAATGAGGCGTGGAGCACGCGCCTGACTTTTGGCTGGAACCAGCGTCAGTACGACAACAACGAAGTGCGGGTTACGGCGATCAACCCCACCACCGGCGTGGTGACGCGCCGCGCCGACGCCAACCGTGGCTTCAACCATAAAACCAAATACGTGGCGTGGGATGTGATCGGTTCACCGCAGCTGTTTGGCATGACGCACGATGTGGTGTTCGGCACTGATTATGAAATGAACCAGACTTACCGTGCGCACCAGTATCAGGGTAAAGCGAACACCGGCTTCAACCTGTACGATCCGCAATACGATATGCTGGCACCGATCACCAACAGCAGCAGTGAAAACAGCGCCAACGCCAACCTGCTTAACCGCCTGCACAGTCGCTCGGTATACGCCAAAGACAGCATTTCGCTCACCGACGACTGGATTGCGGTGCTGGGCGGACGCTATCAGCACTATGAACAGCGCGCGTCAAAGGGCTTCGATCCGGTGGTGCAAACGCTGGACAGCGAGGGCAACAAGTTCCTGCCGCAGGCCGGGCTGATTTACAAACTGACGCCGGATGTCTCACTGTACAGCAGCGTGAGCAAATCCTTTACGCCGTCGACTGACGTCGACGATGACGGCAACGTCGGCAAGCCGGAACAGGGCACCACATGGGAAGTGGGCAGCAAGTGGCAGATTTCGCCCCGGCTGTTTGCCAGCGTAGCGCTGTACCGCATCGACGAACGCGATATGTCCCTTAATATCAACGGCACCACGCGCGCCATCAATAAAGCGCTTTCGAGCGGCGCTGAATTTGAGCTCAATGGTGAAGTGCTGCCGGGCTGGGATCTGAGCGCCAACTACAGCTACGATAAGGCAGAAATCGTCAACGATGGCGTCAATCCGGCGAACAAGGGCAACCGCCTGCAGAATGCACCGCGTCACGCCGGGGCGCTTTACCTGAGCCATAACCTGACGCTGAACGGCATTCCCGGTGACTTCCGCGTCGGCGGCGGTGCGCGCTACGTTGGCTCACGCGCCGGTGATCCGGAGAACAGCTTTACGCTGCCGGATTATGTGGTCGCCGACAGCTTTATCGCCTGGAATAATCAGCTGTTTGGCGAGAAAACCCAGCTGAAGCTTAATCTGAATAACCTGTTCAATAAGCACTACTACACCTCCAGCGGCGGCAACCTGCGCGTGCGCGAAGGGGAAACCCGTAACCTGATGGTCGAGGCCAGCGTTGAATTCTGATCGAGCGAAAAATCCGCTGACGTGGCGTGCCTGGCTGGCTGCCCTCCTGCTGCTGGCGTTCAGCACCAGCGCGCTGGCCAGGGTGATCACCGATATTGACGGCAATCGGGTAGAGATTCCCGATAGTCCGCAGCGCATCGTACTGGGTGAGAGCCGCATGCTGTATACCCTGGCGCTGCTGGCGCCGGATGACCCGTTCCGCCACATCGTCGGCTGGCCGCGCGATCTGCAAAAGTATGACAGCCAGACGTGGAACAGTTTTGCGCAGCGGTTTCCGCAGATGCTGAACATACCGACGCTCGGATCGGGCGGCCCTCAGGCGATCAATCCGGAGCAGATTCTCGCCCTGCGACCGGACGTGGTCATTCTGCCGAGTCTGGCGCGCTACGATGATGCCGATCTGAGGCTGGTCAGCATCCTTAATGCTGCGCATATTCCGGTAGTGAAGATCGATCTGCGCGTACATCTGTTAAAGAACACCCGGCGCAGCGTAGAGATTTTTGGTGAGGTGCTGAATCAGCAGGCGCGCGCGGCGGCGTTCAACCGCTTTTACAGTGCGCATCTGCAGGTGATCGAGGAACGGCTGGCGCGCTATCACGGGCCGAAACCCACGGTGCTGTTGCAGTTGCATCTGGGACGGCGCAACGAGTGCTGCGTGACGGCGATTAACGGCAGTCTGGGCGAGCTGCTCAACGCCGCCGGCGGCGACAATATTGCTGGCAAAACTCAGCACGGCGTGTTTGGCCGTTTGAGTGAGGAGCAGGTGATCGCAGCCCAGCCTGAGTATTACTTTGCCACCGGCTTTGGCGATAACGCCAGCGCAGGCCTGCTGCGCCTCGGGCCGGACGTCGCGCCCGACGCGGTGCTGAGCAGTTTTCGCCAGCTCACCGCGCAGCAGAACGGCCTGCGTGAGCTGAAGGCGATTCGCAACGGCCATGCAGCGGCAATCTGGATGAATTTTTATCTCAGCCCGTGGCACATTGCGGCAACCGAGTTCATGGCAAAAACGCTGTATCCGCAGCTGTTCGCCGACATCGATCCGCAGCAGACGCTGGAAACCCTGTTCCGCGATTTCCTGCCGATCCCCTATCGCGGCACACTGTTTATGCGGATTCCGGCGGTGGATTAACCGTGCTGTTCATCCTGATATTTCTGTGCGGCCATTCCGGTGCGCATGAATGCGCACCCTACAGATGACCTCAGGCCCGATGCCGTTATGCATTGATGCGCCCCCGGGAATGGTCCCTGTAGGGTCGCCATTTATGGCGACCGGCGGATCCGTGAAATACCTGAAACTGCTGCGCAATTGAGCTATGTCCTGTAGGGTTGCCATTTATGGCGACCGCTGCGCTGCCTGCGGCTGGCGCTTAAACACCCAGAACGCCCAGCTGTGGTACAGCAACGTCAGCGGCAACACAATCAATAAACCCGTCACCACAAACCCCTGCGTCACCGGCGAGGAGGCCTGCTGGTGCATCTCCAGCTGCCACGGCAGCAACCACGGATAAAGCCCGCACGCCAGCGCCGCGACCACCACGCCCGTCTGCACCAGCGTGATCATCAATAACGCCACCATCGCTTCCCGCCACAGCGTAAGCAGCTGCAGCAGCCACAGCGCAGGCAACAGGCTCAGCAACACTTTTCCCGGCCAGCGCTGCCAGCTCTGCTGCCACAGCGCCGGCTCCAGCAGCATCACGGCAATAAAGCAGGCCAGCGTCACCACCCACCACAGCATGGCCAGCGCCCGCGCCCGCTCTACCACCGGCTCGCCAATGCGCCAGCACAGCCAGCAGCAGCCCAGCAGCAGATCAACCGCCACCAGCCCGAGGCCGCACAGTAGCGGCACCAGCGAAAAATCAATCACAATCCCGCTGGGCGGACGCGACACCAGCATCAACCCGCTCATCCAGCCTGGCAGAAACGCCGCCAGCAGCGAGCTGACCATCAGCAGCCGGTCCAGCCAGCGTCGCCCGGTCTCGTCAGGCTGACCGCGATACGCCAGCGCCAGCCCGCGCAAAAACAGCGCCAGCAGGAAGAGAAACAGCGGCACCTTCAGCGTCTGTAGCAGCAGACTGTACAGCGGCGGAAACAGCGCCAGCATGCCGCCTGCCAGCAACACCAGCCAGGTTTCATTGGCATCCCACAGCGGCAGCAGGCTATGCACCATCCACTGCCGTTCTTGTGGCTGGTCGAAACTGTACAGCAGCATCCCCACGCCGCTATCCGTGCCATCCAGCGCCAGATACATCAGCAGGGCAAACAGCAGGAGCACAGCAGAAAGTTCGACCAACATCCTCACCCTCCTCAGGCTGGCGTCTGTATGGTTTCCGCTACCGCCGTCACTTGCGGATCCGGCAGCGGCGCCGCCAGGTGGCGCAGCAGATAACCCAGGCCAAAGGCAAAACTCAGTGCGTAAATCACCACCACCGACACGAAAATGGCGACGCTGCTGCCGAGGGACATTGGCGCCAGGCTGTCGGCGGTACGCAGCATGCCGTATACCGTCCACGGCTGCCGGCCAACCTCCGTCACCACCCAGCCCGCCAGCAGCGCAATGAAGCCAGCCGGTGACATCAGCGCCAGCAGACGCAGCACGCGCCGAGACTGATCAAGGCGGCCGCGCCAGCGCTGCACATTGCCCACCACGCTGCTCAGCAGCATCAGCAGCGCCAGTCCTACCATCAGGCGAAAAGCAAAAAACACCGGCAGCACCGGCGGCAGGCTGTCGCGCGGGAATTCACCCAGGCTTTTGATGTGGCCGTTGAGGTTATGGCGCAGATAGAGCGAACCGATAGCCGGGATCGCCAGCTCGGCGTGATTCCGCTGCTGCGCCTGATCGGGCAGCGCAAACAGCCGCAGCGGCTCACCCTCCCCTGGCGCAGGCGGCTGCCAGCTGCCCTCGATCGCCGCCAGTTTTGCGGGCTGATAGTCACGGGTATTTTCGCCATGCAGATCGCCCACCACCATCTGCAGCGGCAGGATGCACAGCGACACCGTCAGCGCGCTGCGCAGCATCAGCCGGCTGGCGGCCTCGCCAGCATTACGCAGCAGGCGCCACGCCGCCACGCCACCCAGCAAAAACGCCACGCTGATCCACGAGGCCAGCAGCATGTGCGTCAGCCGCCAGCCAAATGAGGGCGCGGAAATCAAACTCCAGGCGCTGTCCGGCGTGAACTGGCCGGCGTCATTGAGCGTAAAACCGCGCGGCGTTTGCATCCAGGAGTTAGCGGCGAGGATCCAGAAAGCGCTAAAAATCGCGCCGAGCGCCACCAGACAGGTAATGGCGAAATGCACGCCGGGTTTCACCCGATCGATACCAAACAGCATCACGCCGGTCAGCGCCGACTCGAGGAAAAAAGCGATCAGCACCTCATACAGCATCAGCGGACCGATAATGCCGCCCGCTTTGCTGGCAAACACCGACCAGTGAGTGCCGAACTGAAACTCCATGATCACGCCGGAGACGGTGCCAATCGCCACGGTGAGCGCGAATACCTTGATCCAGAAGTGCAGCGCCTGATGCGCTTCCGGCCGCCTGCCCCATAGCCAGCGCGCTTCAAACCACACCAGAAACGGGGCCAGCCCCAGCGTCAGCGCCGCCAGGGTAATGTGCATGCCCATCGTCAGGGCAAACTGACCGCGCGCGATCAGCAGCACCCACTCCTGGCTACTCACGGCTCGGCTTACCGCTGTAGCGGGTGATCGGCTTCTCCTCGTCACCCTGCATTGCGCGCGCAAAGGTTTCCAGCGCCGCCAGCAGTGGCCGGATGCCCTGCCACAGCGCCTCATCATTCAGCAGTTTAAGTACGCCGCTGACGCCCGGCGCGCTTTTCTCCTGCTGCGCCGTGTCGCTGGCCGGCTTCATCGCCAGCAGGGCATCGCGCAGCGCCAGCAGCAAATGGTTGAAGCGTTCCGGCGGTACGGTGCTTAGCGTCATAAACAGCAGCGACAGGTTCTGAACCGCATTCTGCGTGCCGGGCCGGTTAAGCCCGGCGGCGACAATTTTGCCGATGTCATTGTTGGCTTTTACCATGTCATTAGCCAGGCGCAGGAAGCCGTGCTGATGCAGATTCTCCAGCAGTTCGTTCAGCGCTTCCTGCGCGCTGGGTTCGGTGCGCGTCGGAGTGGGTTGATAGTGCAGCGGTTCGGCCATTAGCTTTTCTCCGGATGCGAAACGTGTTCAGGCGGCAGCCGGTATTCAGGCTGCTGCCATTTTTGTTCAACGGGCAGGTGATCCAGCGGCGTGCGCTGGCCGTGGCGGAAGTTGTGCAGCGGAATCGGGTGCGGCTGTGGCGCATGCGCCAGTTTGCGCATCATCACCGCAATTTCCTTGTAGGCGGGCGTGTTGACGTCGGGATCGTGATGTTCACCGGTCAGCCCGTTAATGCCCGGTTTGCCATGGTGAATAGGAATGAATAGCACATTGCCGGCCATCCGTTCGGTCACCACCACCGGCACCTCTACGCTGCCCCGGCGCGAACGCAGCTCCACCCAGTCGCCCTGCCGTAATTGCCGCTCCTGCGCCAGCTGCGGCGAAATCTCAACAAACCAGTTGGGCGACAGCGATTTGATGCGCCCGCCCTGCCCGGTCTGATTGGTCGACTGGAAATGCTCCAGCATGCGGCCATTGTTCAGTAGCAGATCGTACTGCTCATCGGGCGCTTCCATCGGTGGCTGCCACGTCAGTGGATACAGACGCGCTTTGCCATCAGGAAAGGCGAAACGCTCGGTGTACAGCAGCGGCGTGCTGCTGCCGTCGGCGTTTACCGGCCACAGCTGTGACTGCCAGCCGACGAGGTTCTCATAGCTGACTCCGGCAAACAGCGCGGCGATACCCGCAGCTTCTGCCATGATGGCGCCGGGATTCGGGTAGTGCCAGTGATGGCCGAGACGCGCCGCGACCTCCGTCAGTATCTGCCAGTCAGGCCGGCTGTCGCCGAGCGGCGCAAACGCAGGCGAGAAGTGCTGAATGCGCCGTTCGGTATTCACGAAGGTGCCCTCTTTCTCCAGGCTCGGACAGCCAGGCAGCACCACATCCGCGAACTGCGCGGTGCGACTCATGAAGATGTCCTGCACCACCATGAAATCCAGCCGGCTGAAGGCTTCGTGCACTTTGGTCGAGTCCGCATCAGAAAAGGCGGTCTCTTCGCCGATGATGTACATGGCGCGCACCCGCTGTTTATGCGCGTCTTCCACCATCATGAAGTTATCCAGCCCGGCTTCATCGGAAAGCGCGTCCGGCGCCACGCCCCAGGCGCGCGCCCACTTTTCCCGTACCTGCGCATCGGTCACTTTTTCGTAGCCGGGATAGACATTGCTTAAGCAGCCAAAATCGCTGGCACCCTGCACATTATTGTGACCGCGCATCGGATAGCCGCCGGTGCCAGGCCGGCCGTAGTTGCCGGTCACCAGCAGCAGATTGGAGAGCGCAGTGCTGGTATCCGCACCGTGGCTGTGCTGCGTAATGCCCATCGCCCACAGCAGGCAGGCGCTGCCCGCGTTGCCGATCATCTCGGCGGCCTCAGTCAGCTGCGCCACGCTCAGGCCGGTGACCTCACTGGCCATCTCAAGGGTGAAAGGCGCCAGCGTGGCGCGGTATTCCGCCACCTGATTCACGCGCTCGCGCAGGAATGCTTCATCAGCATAACCGTGGTCAAACATGTAGCGCGCCATCGCCGACGCCCACACCATGTCGGTGCCGGGGCGGATGCGCAGATAACAGTCGGCGCGCTCGGCCATTTCGTGACGGCGCGGATCGACCACCAGCAGCTTTTGTCCGCGATGTTTGTGGCTCTGCTTGATATGTGACGCGAAAACCGGGTGGTTTTCCGCCAGGTTGCTGCCAACGGTGATGATCAGGTCGGTCTGCTGCAGATCGCGCAGCGTACCGGCATCGCCGCCGTAGCCCACGGTGCGAAACAGCCCTTCCGTCGCCGGGTTCTGGCAATAACGCGAGGAGTTGTCCACGTTATTGGTGCCGAAAATCAGACGGGCGATCTTCTGCGTCAGATAGGCTTCCTCATTGCTGGCTTTACTGGAACCAATAAAACCAATGGCGTTACCGCCGTGCTGGCGCGCCACCGCGCGCAGGCCGTCGGCCACGCGCTGTAGCGCCTCTTCCCAGCTGGCCGGGCGGAACTGGCCATTTTCACGAATCAGCGGCGTGGTCAGCCGGTTCGGGCTGTTCACAAAATCCCAGCCAAATTTGCCTTTGACACAGGTTGAGATGCCGTTAACCGGCGCATCGGCCACCGGCTGGATTTTGAGGATGTGGCGATCGCGCGTCCAGACTTCAAAACTGCAGCCGACGCCGCAATAGGTGCAGACGGTTTTGGTTTTTTTGATTTCGACTTTGCGCAGCGCATCATCGATCAGCGAAATTCCGGTGATCGGCTCCATGCCGATGCTGTTTTCCAGCGATTTGACGAAATCAATCAGCGGCCGCTTCAGGTCTTCATCCATCGCGGTGAAGGGTCCGGCGTCGGGCTGCATGGTTTTTTCCAGCAGCGCGTTGCACGGGCAGACGGTCACGCAGTGCCCGCAGCTGACGCAGCTGGAACCGGCAATCTGCGTCCCGCCATCCCACAGCACGCGCGGGTGATCGGCGCTGTAATCAATCGACAGCGTCTCATTCACCTCGACATTCTGGCAGGCCTCCACGCAGCGTCCGCACAGAATGCACTGATCCGGATCGTAGGTATAAAACGGATTACTGTAGTCTTTGCTGTCCGGTTTGCGCTGGTAAGGGTAATACTGAATCGGAATGTGCATATCCGCGACGGTGTTATGCAACGTGCAGTCGCCGGTGTTGTGCTCACACACCGTGCAATAAAGCTCGTGGCGATTGAGGATGCGGTCCATGCCCTCCTGCTGTGCCGCCTGCAGTACCGCACTCTGGCTGACCACGCGCAAGCCCTCGGCGCTGCGTAACGTGCAGCCGCGCACCGCTTCGCCATCCACCTCCACCCAGCAGACATCACAGGTTTGCAGCGGCGGCAGCGCCGGGTGATAACAGACATGAGGCAGTTTTTTTCCCTGCTCCTGCAGAAAATCAATTAACGGTTGATTTGCGGTTCCGCTTAAGCGTTCACCATTAAATATAATGGTACATTGTGCTTCGCTCATTTAACGCCTCGTTTAAGCCATCGCTCATAAATATTCGGGCCGGCCAGCGCCGGTTATTATGTAAAGTTATGCATAGAGCTTAGGAACAAATCTTTATCCCGCAAGCAGACCGATTCGCTTAATAATGCGCACAGCTTACGCAGCGCTAAAATAATCATTACGTTAGTGATTTTGTAACTAAAAATATCATTTCAGTTACGCCCGTCCCGCTTTAATAAATCGCGACTGCTTATTTTTTGACGTGACAAATATCACATCTCTGCCAGGCTTAATTTACACGTTCCACTGTACAAGGAGATAGGTATGACTTCATTTACTAACAAAACGCTGATTACCCAGGAATATCCAAAGCCGCCATTCAAAAAGCAGCATCAGCCCATTCCGGGATTAGCCAGTAAGATGGAACCCCGTCCCGATCACGGTGAAACCAGCTATCGCGGCACTGGCCGTTTAACCGGGCGCAAGGCGCTGATTACCGGTGGCGACTCCGGTATTGGTCGCGCGGTAGCCATTGCGTATGCCCGTGAAGGGGCTGACGTGGCAATCAACTACCTGCCGGAAGAGGAGCAGGACGCCGCTGAAGTGGTGCAATTAATCGAAGCGGAAGGCCGTAAAGCGGTGGCGATTCCGGGTGATATTCGCTCAGAATCTTTTTGCCAGCAGCTGGTAAAAGAGGCAGCAGAAAAACTCGACGGTCTGGATATTCTGGTGAATAACGCCGGTCGCCAGCAATTTAATGAGTCTATCCGTACGCTCTCAACGGAAGATTTTGACGCCACCTTTAAGACCAATGTTTATGCGATGTTCTGGATCACCAAAGCGGCACTGGAATATCTGCCTGCCGGATCATCCATAATTAATACCTCGTCGGTTCAGGCATATGAACCGAGCGCCATTCTGCTGGATTATGCGCAAACCAAAGCCGCAATCGCCGCCTTTACAAAAGCGCTGGCGAAGCAGCTGGGCGAGCAGCAAATTCGCGTCAATGCCGTCGCACCAGGACCGTACTGGACCGCGCTGCAGGTGTGCGGCGGTCAGCCGCAGGAAAAAATCGAGAAGTTTGGTGCCAGCGCGCCACTGGGGCGTCCGGGTCAGCCGGCTGAAATCGCGCCGTTGTACGTGACCTTCGCTGAAACCACCAACAGCTTCACCTCAGGTCAGGTGTGGTGCTCCGATGGCGGTACCGGTACCGTCTGACCGGGGAATTCCACCCGCATCACGTGGCTGCCAGCAGGCGGCCACGTTGCCGTTTCTGCTGACAGGGAAGATCCATGAATAATCAAACGTTCCAGTCGCCGGTGCGCGAACGGGGCTTCGCGCGTCTCGGTGACTACGCGGCCATCGGCGAGGGCCGGTCGGTGGCGCTGATCGCGCCCGACGGCGCGATTGACTGGTGGTGCGCGCCCAACCTTGACTCCGCCCCGCTGTTTGACCGCCTGCTCGATCCCGAGATCGGCGGTTTTTTCCAGATCGAACCTGACGCTCCTTATCGTACCGAACGCGCCTATCGTGCTGACAGCAACGTGCTGGAAACCCGCTTTTTTACCGATGACGGCAGCGTGCTGCTGACCGAATCGCTGAACAGCACGCTGGCAGGCCGTCTGCCGTGGAGTGAGCTGGCGCGGCGCGTGGAAGGCGTTGACGGCGAAGTGACGCTGCGCCTGACGCTGCGCTTTGGCACCGTTGCCGAAACCCGCTCGCCGTGGCAGGACAGCACCGAACAGGGCGACGTCTACCACGTTGGCGATCTGCTGGCGATGCTGCGCACCAGCGAGGACTGGCAGATCGAACAGCGTGACGATGAGCAAATCTGCGCCACGCTACGCACCGCAGAGGGCAGTCGATCGCTGGTGGCGTTGCTGGTCACCGAACGCGAACCGCTGGCGGTGCCGCCGCTGGAGGCGATCGATACCCGCATCGAAACCAGCCATACCGCCTGGTGCGACTGGACCCGCAGCCTGAGCTATCAGGGGCGCTTTGCTGAGCACGTGCGCCGCTCGGCGCTGTCGCTGAAATTTTTATGGTATTCCCCCACCGGTGCGCTGGCGGCGGCAGCCACTACCTCGCTGCCGGAAGGCATTGGCGGGGAAAAGAATTATGACTACCGCTATGCATGGGTACGCGATGCCTGTCTGATTATCAAAGCCTTTGTTTTTCTCGGTGCGCTGGAAGATTGTAAAGCGGCGTTCTCCTGGCTGTCGAAAACCATTATCCGCCACGGTACCGCGCTGCGCACCTGCTACACGCTGGAGGGCAACGAAGTGCCTGCCGAACGCTTAGTGCCGCTGCGTGGCTATCACCATTCTCAGCCAGTACGCGTGGGCAACAACGCGCGCGACCAGCTGCAGCTCAGTATGTATGGCGATATGCTGGCCACCGCCGAGCTGTTTATTCGCGCCGGGCACGTGCTGGACTTAGCCACCTCGCGCATGCTGGGTGCGCTGGCTAATCACTGTGCCGATTTATGGCGTCAGAAAGACAGCGGCATCTGGGAACTGCCTGAACAGCAGCACTATACCCATTCAAAGATGGCCTGCTGGCTGGCCCTCGACCGTGCCGTGGCGCTGGCCGAAGCGCGCCACATTGAACCGACGTGGCTGAAACGCTGGCAGCGCGAGCGCGACCGCATCAGCAGCTGGATTGAAGCGCACTGCTGGAATGAAGAGAAACAGTCGTATGTGTTTTATCCCGACAGCAACGGCAGGCTGGACGCTGCGCTGGCGCTGGTGCATCCCTACGGCAGCCGGGTCAACCCGGCACGTATGCAGGCCACCTACCGTGCCATTGAGCAGGAACTGGGACACGGTAGCGCCATGCTGTATCGCTACAGCGGCACGGAACAGGAAGAGAGCACTTTTATCGCCTGCTCGTTCTGGCTGGTGGAAGCCTGGGCGGCGCTGGGCGAGACAACGCGTGCCGAAAGCGCCATGCAGCAGATTCTCGACAAGCTGTGCCAGCGCGGCAACGTGGAAACCTTCAATGAAATGTTTGACGTGCGCAGCGATGAGTGGCGCGGCAATATGCCGCAGGGCCTCAGTCATCTGGCGTTGATTTGCGCCGCGCAGGCGTTGACCGATCATGGCTGAAATGCCCCGCCGGCTGGCGGGGCATGATGTTAACGCGAAGGCTGTGGCGCACGAAACACCAGCAGGATACCCGCCAGAATCGCCGCCATGCCCAGCAGGCTCAGCCACGGCAGTCGGTTACCCAGCAGCAGATAGTCGAGCAGCGCGGTAATCACCGGCACCAGATAAAACAGGCTGGTGACGTTAACGATACTGCCCGCGCTCAGTAAGCGATACAGCAGCAGCTGGGCCACCACGGAGATCATCACGCCGAGGAACAGCGCGGCCAGCCAGAAATGTAGCGTGAAGCTGACATGAAAAGGTTTAACCGGCAGCAACAGCAGGCACAGCAGTAAACTCACGCCGTACTGCAGCGGCAGCACCTGCGCCGGATGCTGCGTCACCCGCTGCTGCATGATGGCACCGAAGGTCATGCACAGCAGCGCGGCCAGCGCAAACAGCACGCCGCTGAGCGGCAGCTGCGACGCCGCCAGACTGCGCCACACCAGTAGTATCAGCCCCGCCAGCGCGACCGTTAAGCCCAGCAACCGCCTGCCCGGCAGACGCCGCTCCACCAGGCACAGCGTCAGAATTGGCTGGATGCCCATGATGGTGGCGATCAGCCCTGGCGTCACGCCCTCCGCCATCGCCTGGAAATAACACAGCGAATAAGCGCCGATCAACACCAGGCCGGTCAGCATTACGCGCGGGCGCGTACCGGGCTGCGGCAGCCAGCGGCGGCGAAACAGTCCCACCAGCAACAGCGCAACCAGCGCGATGCTAAAACGCACCACCAGCAGTGCCAGCGGTGAGGCATTATCCAGCCCGAGACGCGAGAAAATGGCTGCGCTGCCCCACAGCAGCACAAAGCCTGACGTCGCTGCCTGCGAAGTCAGCGAAGAAGAAGAACGCATAGCATTGCTCCTGAAACAAACGTTGTTAGCGCGCTCGCTTAGCGAGGCGCAGGAAGTTCGATACTTAGCGAATCACAACGCGTGCCGGAGGTGGCGGGCAGCAAGGCGCATACAGGCGAAAGTCAGATGACGATGCGGAATCAGCAGAGAGTGTCATAAACGCGCCTGTAGCATGGGGTTTAGGCCAAACGTTAACAGATTGTTTACACCCTGTCATCCATTTAGCCGTTGCGGAAACACCTCACGCAACCAGTCGATCAGCACCCGCAGGCGCTGGGTGAGATGGCGGCTTTGCGGATAGACCACGTGGAACGGATAGTCGGACGGACGCCAGTCGGCGAGGATCTCCACCAGCCGTCCGGCCTGCAAATCCGCGGCCGCAGCGTAACGGAACGTCTGAATGATGCCCAGACCCGCCACCGCCGCAGCAAGGTGCGCGTTGCTCTCATTGACGCCAACGCGGTGCGCGGTCTTGACCTCGATTCGCTCTTCGCCGTGGCGGAAGCGCAGCGGAAACGCGCGCCCGCTCTGCGGCGACAGATAGCTGATGATGCGGTGGCCATTGTTCAGCTCCTGCGGATACGCCGGAATGCCGTAGGTCCGCAGATAGCCGGGCGTGGCACAGGTGATCATTTGCGCATTGCCTAAGTGCCGTGCCACCAGTGACGAATCGCTCAGCGGACCGCCGCGCACTACGCAGTCCACGTTATCACTGATGAGATCCACGGTGCGATCGGACACGCCAAGGTCCAGGGTGATGTCGGGAAACCTGGCAACAAAATCGGGCAGCGCCGGCAGCAGCACATCACGCGCCGTTGAACCGCCGATATCGATACGCAGCTGACCGCGCGGCTTTGCCGTGACGCTATTGAACGCACAATCGATATCTTCCAGATCGCGCACGATGCGCAGCGCCCGCTCGTAGTAATCGCTCCCTTCTGCCGTCACCGTGACCCGGCGCGTGGTGCGCTGCAACAGGCGCACGCCGAGATGCGCTTCCAGCTCCTGCACCAGCTTACTCAGGGTGGCGTTAGGCATATCCAGTGAATTGGCCGCCCGGGTAAAGTTGCCTGCCTCAACCACGCGGGCAAACGCCCGGATTGCCAGCAATTGATCCATTGTCGCCCCAACCTGATTATCCACCCAGAGAAATAGTCCTTTCGATTTTACACCATTTATCCGTAAAAGCGGCAGCGCTACAGTGCACTTCAGCGACGGCAAGGCCGTCACCACTTAACCTGATCAACTGTGGAGTACATACTATGAACCTGATTCTGCAAGACAAAATTGCTTTAGTGACCGGCGGCACCTCCGGTATTGGCCTCGCCACCGCCCAGGAACTGGCGGCACAGGGCGCACGCGTATTTATCACCGGTCGTCGTCAGGCTGAGCTGGATGCGGCCGTCGCCAGCATCGGCGCCACCGCCACCGGCATTCGCGCCGATGCAGCACAGTTAAGCGATCTGGATGCCGTCTATGCGCAGATTGCGCGCCAGGCCGGCCGGCTGGATATCCTGTTTGCCAACGCCGGTGGCGGCGACATGCTGCCGCTGGGGGCCATCACAGAAGAACATTTTGATCGTATCTTCAGCACCAACGTCCGCGGCGTGCTGTTCACCGTGCAGAAAGCGCTGCCGCTGCTGAGCGATAAGGCGTCGGTGATTCTCACCGGCTCCACCGCCGCGATTCAGGGTACGCCGGGCTTCAGCGTCTACAGCGCCAGTAAAGCGGCGGTGCGTAACTTTGCCCGCTCGTGGGCGCTGGATGTGAAAGACCGCGGCATCCGCATTAACGTGGTGAGCCCCGGCCCGGTGCAGACGCCAGGGTTAGGCGGACTGGTGCCGGAAGATCAGCGCCAGGGGCTGTTCGATGCGCTGGCCGCACAGGTACCGCTCGGTCGTCTGGGTGAGCCGGGAGAGATTGGCAAGGTGGTGGCGTTTCTCGCCTCCGACGCCGCCAGCTTTATTAATGCAGCCGAACTGTTTGTCGATGGCGGTATGGCGCAGGTGTAAGCGGGTGTTGTACCGGTGCGCCGCCTGGTGCACCGGCTTTCTGCCTGAAGCATGGCTGCGGTTACCGCAGCGAATGCTCACCAGCCACCGCAGCCGGCTCGCCTGCGGTGAGCTGCTGCTCCAGCGATATGCCTTTGGTCTCCGGCACGCGACGCAGCACAAAGACAAAGCCCGCCGCACAAATCACGCCATACAGCATAAAGCTGCCCGCTGCACCAAGTCCGGCATTGAGGATGGGAAAGGTATAAGTCAGCACAAAACAGGCAATCCACAGCGCCAGCGTGGCGACCGACATCGCCAGACCGCGAATCCGGTTGGGGAAAATTTCCGCCAGCAGCACCCAGGTGACCGGCGCCAGCGTCAGCGCATAAACCGCAATCGCCGCCAATACCAGAATCAGCACCGGCCAGCCGGTGATGCCCAGCGTGTAGGCACCGGCAATCAGTGCATAACACAGCGTCAGTCCTCCGGCGCCGATCAGCATCAGTTTGCGGCGACCGAGCCGGTCCACCAGCGGCAGCGCCAGCACTGTTGCCAGCAAATTGATCAGGCCGGTGGCCACGATCGACTTCAGCGTGCCGTTGATATCGAAACCAGCCGAAGCAAAAATCTCCTGCGCATAATTGAAAATCACGTTGATACCGCACCACTGCTGGAAAATCGCCAGCACGATGCCGGTGATGACAATCGGCAGCGTGCGCGGTGCCAGCAGCGAGCCGGCGCGGGCGCGCGTTTGCTGGCGATCCTGTTCCAGCGCGCGGGCAATCTCGCGCTGCGTCTGCTGCGCATAAGCAGGCGAACCAATTTTATTCAGCATCGCCAGCGCGCGCTGCGGCTGGCCCACCAGCATCAGCCAGCGCGGTGATTCCGGCACCCACATCATCAGCAGCAGAAACGCCAGCGACGGCACGGCAGCCGAGGCGAACATCCAGCGCCAGCCAACCTGACCGTTCCAGGTTTCACGCAGCGCCGCATGGGTTGATGCGCCGACGACCGGATCGGCAATCATCAGGTTGACCAGCTGCGCCGCCAGCACGCCAATAACGATTGTCAGCTGGTTAACCGCGACAAACTTGCCGCGCTTGTCTGCCGGGCTGATCTCCGCGATGTACATCGGGCTGAGCGCCGAGGCGATACCAATGCCGACGCCGCCGATAATGCGCCACCAGACAAACAGCGTAAAGCTGCTGGCCAGCGCGGTGCCGATCGCCGACACCACAAACAGCAGTGCGGCGACGATCAACGGCAGCCGCCGCCCCAGCTTGTCCGCTGACCAGCCGGACACCAGCGCGCCAAATACGCAGCCCACCAGCGCCGAGCTCATCGCCCAGCCGGATGCCGCCGGATCGGTGACGTTGAACCAGGCCTCATAGAAGGGTTTGGCCCCGCCAATCACCACCCAGTCATAGCCAAACAGCAAACCGCCGCAGGCTGCCACCAGACAGATGCTCCACACGTAACGCATATTCAGATGTTGATGATTGTTCACGGCCACTCTCCGCACCAGGGTCAAAGTGCGGCTATCTCACCACCGATACCGCAGGGTGAAAGTTCAGGCCCTCACAGATTTTAGTAACAGGAGTTTAGTAAACTACGCCGTACCGGGATCGGCCTCGACATAGAGATAACCGATGCCGAGGACCTGACGCGCGCGATCCAGCTGGCCAAAATGCACGTTGGTGGCTTTGCTTTTCAGCGCATCGCGCGGATCGAAGGGATTGAAATCAATCTGGTGCACGATGGTCTGCAGCCAGCTTTCGCCAAAGGTACAGCTGCGACCGTACAACCAGATTTGATTGATATTCAGTGTATTAAGGAAATTGTACAGACTCATGCCGATGGCTTCCGCGCTGCGCTGCGCCCACTCGACGATCCACGGCTCGCCGGCCTGCCAGGCGGCCAGCAGCTGACGGCTGGTGGGCTGCACCGCCTGCGGCGCGCGCTGATGCGCCAGCCGCTTAAGCGTGCTGAGCGAGGCGACCGTCTCCAGGCAGCCCTGCCGTCCACAGTTACAGCGCTCCCCGTGCGGATCAACAATGGTGTGGCCAATCTGCCCGCTGCCGTACAGGTTGCCGCGAAAGATCTCGCCGTTGATGACAAATGATGAGCCGATGCCGTAATCGACATTGATGACGCAGAATTCGGCCAGCGCATTGCGGTTCAGCCACTTTTCCGCCAGCGCCAGCATCACGCAGTCGTTATCGACGCGGACGTCAACCGCCAGCTTCTCCTCCAGCAGAAATTTCAGTTGCAGCGGGCTGCGCCACGCCGCCTGCGGCATATGCTGCGAGACACCGGTTACCGGATCGACCTGCCCGTGCACCGCCAGCGCCAGATTAATCTGCCGCTTCGGCCAGCGTTTACAGGTCGCGCGCCACACCGTTTCAATCTCCGCCAGCAGCTGCTCTGGCGTCTGCGCGTTGATGCTGATTTGCTGAAAGTCGCCCTGCGCCACCAGCTGCGCATCCGCCAGCTGCAGTTCAATGCTGGTCGGCTTGACGCACAAACACAGCGTCCACGCGCCCTCGGCCGGCAGCTGAAAACTGCCGTTACTGTTGCCGCGCGTGCTCAGCGTGGCGCTGGAGTGCTGCACGTGGCCCTGCTCCAGCAGCTCCTGCAAAATCTTGCTGGCCGCCGGAATGGTCAGGCCGCTGAGCTGCGCCAGCTGCGATTTGCTCAGACGTTTATGACGCCACATCAGCTGCATAAACAGCGCTTTGTTGTGCTTACGCACCTGGAAATTATTCAGTCCGACGGTTTTCACGCGGCCTCCTTTCGCTTCATCCGCGCTCATCTTACTAAACAGTGTTTACTGACTTCTGTGATGGTTGCGCCATCCTGCGCGCCTGCCGTGCTTTAGAGTCCCTGCTCATAACACCTCGTTCGCGCTATCCCGGTAAAAAACGTTCTGATAATGCCGGGCGAACGCTTTATCTGGCTGTGCTGACACCAACCCTACAGAGAAAACATAATGACAACATCACCTGCAACCCATCCGTGGCTGATCCGCCTCGGCATTCCGCCCGCGCTGGCCTGGGGCTATCTGGCGGTCCTGCTGTTTATGATTGGCGACGGCGTCGAGTCCAACTATCTCGCGCCCTATCTGCACGAAAACGGCTTTTCCCTGAATATCGCTGCATGGGTAATCGCCTTTTACGGCGTCACCGTCACGCTGGGCTCATGGCTGGCCGGTTCGCTGTCAACGCTAATCGGCCCGCGTAAAGTGATGCTGGCGGGCGGCCTGATCTGGATTGTGTTTGAAGTGCTGTTCCTGGCGGTGGCGCTGCCGTCGCACAGCGTGCTGCTGCTGGCACTAACCTATGGCCTGCGCGGCGTGGCTTATCCGATGTTTGCCTACGCCTTTCTGGTGTGGATTCAGTCGGCGGCCCCGGCGGAGATGCGCGGCTCCGCCACCGGCTGGTTCTGGCTGGCGTTTACCGGCGGGCTGCCGACGCTCGGTTCGCTGGTAGCGATCTTCTCTATCCGCCTGGTGGGCGAATACGCCACCTTCTGGCTGTCGCTGGGTCTGGTGGCGATCGGTCTGCTGGTGATGCTGCTGGCGCTAAAAGAGCGCAGCGATTATCAGTCGCTGCTGGATGCCGAACATCGTCAGCAGGGCACGCTGCGCACGCTGATGGGCGGCATCGATATTCTGTGGCGTGAGCCGCGCATCGCTGCCGCGGCAGTGGTGCGCATCATCAACACCACGCCCTACTTCGGCTTCTTTATTTTTCTGCCGGGCTTTTTCACCGAACAGATTGGCTTTTCCCAGACCGAATACCTCAGCCTGATCACCATCATGGGACTGGTGGGCATGAGCTTTAATCCGATCGTTGGCAAGCTGAGCGACCGCATCGGCTGGCGCAAAGTGCTGACGGTGTTCGGCGGCCTGGGTTCCGGCGTCTCGATGCTGCTGATGTACTTTGTGCCGCAGTGGAGTCACGGCAGCTTTGTGCTCAGCGTGATCTGCGCGTGCCTGTACGGCATCACGCTGTGCGGCTACGTGCCCGCCGCCGCGCTGTTCTCATCGTTGTGCCAGCCGAAGGACAAAGGTAACGCCATGGCGATTTACTGCTTCGCCGCCGGCTTGTCCACTTTCTTTGGACCGGCGCTGTACGGCGCAATCAATGCGCTGCTAGGCACACTCGGGGTGGTTTGGGGCTACGCCTTCCTGTATCTGGTGAGTGCGTTTATCTCGTGGCGTTATCTGCTCAGTCCGCTCGATCCGGGCGAGCAGCACAACCCGGCGGCGCAGCGCCTGCGCCGGTTAGATTCCATCGCATCGGAGTAAACGGAGCGTTATGAAAGAGTACGATTACATTGTGGTGGGCGGCGGGAGCGCGGGCTGTATCGTTGCCGCGCGCCTGGTCAGCGAAGGAAATGCGCGCGTGCTGCTGCTGGAGGCCGGGCGCGACGAATATCATCCGGTGCTGAAAATGCCCGCCGGCTATATGAAGTTTCTCGCCAGCGACCGGTTTCTGACAATGCATCAAACCGAAGCGCAGCCGCAGCTCAACGGACGCGGCGTGATCGTGCCGCAGGCCAAAGTGCTGGGCGGCGGTTCGACTGTCAACGCCATGGTCTACATGCGCGGCCATAAACAGGATTACGCCGACTGGAATCAGGCGCTGGGCCATCAGGGCATAGACTGGTCGTGGGAGGCGCTGCTGCCGCACTTTACCGCCATCGAAGATAACGATCACCTCGGCGCACCCAATCACGGCGTTGGCGGCCCGATGAAGGTGTCGCATCTCGGCCACTTCAGCCCGCTGAGCCGCGCCTATGTCAAAACCCTGCAGGGGCTGGGTATTCCCTACACGGCGGATTTTAACAGCGGCAATCCGTCTGGCGTCGGCTTCATGCAGCACACCATTGACGGTCAGACACGACAGCGCTGCAGCGTGGTCGATGCGTTTATCAACCCGCTGCGCCATGACGCACGGCTGACGCTGGTCACCGGTGCGCAGGTGGAAGAGGTGCTGTTTGACGGCACCTGCGCCAGCGGCGTGCGCTATCGTCAGGATGGCCAGCCGCAACAGGCGCGCGCCAGCCGCGAAGTGATTCTGGCCGCCGGTGCCTACCAGACGCCAAAACTGCTGATGCTCTCCGGCATCGGTCCGCAGGAGCAGCTGAAACAGCACGGCATAGCCGTGCGCCATGCCTTGCCGGGCGTGGGTAAAAACCTGCAGGACCATTACGAAGTTCCGGTGATTGCCAGCACGCGCGGTGCGTTTGGCTACTACGGCCAGGATCGCGGCTGGCCAATGGTCAAAGCCGGACTGCAATATCTGCTGTTCAAAAGCGGCCCGGTGACCACCACCGGCGTGGAAACATGCGCCTTTTTCGATCCGCTCGATTTCACGGCGACGCCCACCATTCAGATGTTCTGCGTGCCAACGGTCTATCTCGATCGCGATGTAATGGGTGCCGATCCCGGTGACGGTGTCACGGTGAATTCCCTGCTGCTGCGCCCCAAAGCCACCGGTGAAGTCACGCTGCGCGATAACAACGCCAGCAGCCTGCCGGTGATCGATACGCAGATTTTCGGCCATCCGGACGATTTAGCGCGCACCCTCGCCGGCTTTCGCTTTGCGCGTCAGGTGCTGGCGGCCGCGCCCATCCGCGAGATGGTCGATCAGGAAATTTTCCCTGGCGCGGAAGTCACCAGTGATGACGCGATAAGCGCCCACTGCCGGCGCATGGTGAAAACCGGCTATCACCCGGTCGGCACCTGCCGTATGGGCCACGATGACGACCCGCTGGCGGTGCTGCACGACGACCTGCGCGTGCGTGGCGTACAGCGGCTGCGCGTGGTGGATGCCTCGATGATGCCGAATATTATCAGCGGCAACACCAATGCGGTGGTGATGGCAGTAGCGCATCGCGCTGCGGAGCTGGTTCTGCAGTCGCAGATTGTTGAGCACAAGGAGGCCGTGTATGAGTGACAAACTGGCGCGCCTGCAACAGGCGCTGGCGCACTGGCAGCTGGATGCGGTATTGCTGACGCGCCGCGATAACATCGCCTGGTTGACCGACGGGGCCAGCTATTATGTGGTAGAGCGTGCCGAGACCGGCGTTGCCAGCCTGCTGATCGGCCGCGACAGCGTGCTGCTGCTGGCACCGGGCAATGAATTACCGCGCATTCTGGCCGAAGAGCCCCTGCCGTTCAGCTGTGCGACCCGGCACTATCCGTGGTACCAGTCGCTGAGCAGCGTGCTGCCGGCGGGCAATATCGGCAGCGATACGCCCATGGCAGGATTGAGCGATATCCAGCCGCAGATGATCACGCTGCGCCAGGGGCTGAGCGCACCGGAACAGCAGCGCTTTCGCACGATGGGACAGGAGACGGCGCAGATTGTCGAAACGGTGGCGCGCCAGCTGCGCGCGGGCGTCAGCGAATGGCAGGTCGAAGCCGAGATTGCCGCCGGCTGTCTGGCGCGCGGCATTCGCCCAATGTGCACGCTGGTGGCCGCCGATGAGCGCATCGCCGCATTCAAACATCCGGTACCGACGCGCAAAACGCTGCAGCGCATGATGCTGATCACCCTCGGTGCCGAACGGCACGGTTTGCATGTCAGCCTGACGCGCCTGGTGCATCTCGGCGAACCCGACGCGGCGCTGCGCCAGCGCATTCTGACGCTGGCGGAGATCCACGCCGATATGCTGTATGCCACCCAGGCGCAGCGCAGCTGGTCAGCGGTTTTTGCCGACATCACTCAGGCTTATCAACGCCACGGCCACGCTGAGGCGTGGCGCGATCATCATCAGGGCGGTCCGGCCGGATACGGCTGTCGCGACTGGATTATCACCCCGGAGAGTCGCGGCGAGGTACAGCCCGACACCGCCTTGGCGTGGAACCCGACGCTGAGCGGCGTGAAAAGCGAAGACACTTTTTTGCTCAGCCGCAGCGGGCTGGTGCCGCTCACGCGCAGCGACAGCTGGCCGCTGATTCGCCTGCAGCGCGGTGATAATACCTTAGAGCTGGCCGACTGGCTGATTCTCCCGACATCCTCATAAGGAAGCGACTATGTCCCCACGTTTAGCCAACAAAACCGCCATCATTACCGGTGCCGGCAGCGGCATCGGCAGCGCCATCGCCACCCTGTTTGCGCGCGAAGGCGCCCGCCTGGCGCTGTTCGATCGCGACGCACTCAGCAGCGAAGCGCTGGCGGCGCAGCTACAGCAGCAGTCCGGCCAGCGCTGTCTGGCCTGCGCAGCCGATGTCACGCAGCCGCAGCGGGTTAGCCGCGCGGTACAGCAGGCGCAGCAGGCGCTAGGGGATATTGATATCCTGATTAACTGCGCTGGCGTAAACGTTTTTCGCGATCCGCTGACGCTGGACGAGGATGACTGGCAGCGCTGCATGGACACCAATCTGAAAGGGCCTTACAACCTGATACGCAGCGTCCTGCCGGCGATGCTGGCACGTCAGTATGGCAACATCGTTAACGTTGCCTCGGTGCACGGGCACAAAATCATTCCCGGCGCGTTCCCTTATCCGGTGGCTAAACACGGGCTGATCGGCCTGACGCGTTCCCTGGGCGTGGAATACGCCGCGCAGGGCATCCGCGTAAACAGTATTTCGCCCGGTTTGATCATGACGCCAGCCGCTGAAGCCTGGCTGGCGAGCTGTCCGGATCCGCAGGCCGAGCGCGCGCGTCAGGCGGCGCTGCTGCCGTGTAAACGCATCGGCGAGCCGGATGAAGTGGCCTACACCGCGCTGTTTCTCGCCAGCGACGAGGCGCGCTTTATCAATGCCACCGATATCCTGATCGACGGCGGCCGCAGCCAGATGTATCACGAGTAAACAGGAAGCACCGGTTACGGATGCACGCGCCGGCAATGATCGGCACCTGCCGCAACCGGATGGGCGGCGATATCAGCGCGGTCGGCGCGGATTGTCGCGGTATCGACGTCAAAGCGCTTGTCGCGGTCAGCCAGCAGCGCCGGATTGAGCTGGCCGTCGGCGGTAAAGCCCATCATCAGCGTCGGCGCGCCCAGCGGCAGCGTTTTATCGCGGTCGGTATGCCAGGTGTGCCAGGTTTTTCCGTAGGTGTTGACGATTTTGCTCATCAGCGCGTGCTCCGCGGCCGGCGGCAGGCCAGGCGCAATCAGCGTACCGGATTTCACTTCATAGCGATGGCTGTGCCAGTACTGCTTTTCCTGCGCCGGCAGCTGCTTAAATAAACGTTCACTGATGATGTATTCCACGCCCATTAATTTGGCGTCTTTTTTGTTACCGTCATAAATAACCGCCTGCATCACATCGTCATTAAGAATGGTGACGTAGTGATGGGCCTCCATCTGCCCCTGCTGATTCCCGCAGTAATAATGAAAACCATCCAGATACGTATTGATCGCCTCAATCGGCGGCCGCGACTGCAACGCCGCCGCCCCGCTCTCCAGCAGCGCGGTTTTCCCCGCTTCCGGCGCACCAGGTGCCGTAACCGGCGAGGCGCTGTTATTCGCGCCACAGCCGGATAATAACAATAACGCCAGCGCGCTAAATACACGGTTTCGCATTTCATCACCCCATTCTTATATTGAGTGATAAACATAGTTAATCAGCGTCAGGACGCGAGCGCAGCGGGAGCCATATCCGGCGGCGGATTAAAACCGCCACGCGGTTAATAACCAACCATTCAGCTGGCCGCCGATACAGTGATGAATGTGTCGGCCACTGTTAGCAGACTGACAGGCTGAGAGGCTGAGAGGCTGAGAGGCTGAGAGGCTAAGCTGGAGGGTGGATGAATAAGTTTCGTGAGTGAACAGACGATTCCGCTATCATGAGTGAACGCTCATAAAACAAGGCTGCACCGATGAGAGAGTTACCGCCTACCGCCATGCTGCGCGCGTTTGAAGTGGCGACGCGCCATCCGACCTTTACCGCCGCCGCTGAAGAGCTGTTTATCACCCAAAGCGCCGTCAGCCATCAGCTCAAAAACCTGGAAGAGATCTGGGGCGTACAGCTGTTTCAGCGCGGCAAAACGCTGAGTCTGACGCCGGCCGGTGCGGCGCTGGCACCGATCGTGCGCGAGTTTTTCAGTAATCTGGAAACCAGCTTAGCCGACTTACGCGAGCAGAAAGGCCGCGTGCGGCTGCGCGTGAATACCACCTACTCGTTTGCGCTGAAGTGGCTGTTGCCGCGCCTGCCGGGCCTGACGCGCCAGCACCCGGAAATTCTGGTAACGCTGGAAAGCACCGATGATGCGATTACCTTCTCGCGCCAGGATTCTGACGTGGCGATCCGCTTTGGCCATGGCAATTATCCGGCGCTGCACAGCGAATTTATGTTTCGTGAACAGTTGTTTCCGGTCGCCAGCCCGGCGCTGCTGCAGCGCTTCGGCACACCGCAGGAACCGGCAGAGCTGCTGCGTTACCCGCTGCTGATGCGTGATGGCGCCGATCTGGTGCCAAAGTGGGAGATCTGGTTTAAACAGGTCGGCCTGACGCTGGATGCCTTACAGGAGAGCGTACGTTTTGCCGACACCAATATGACGCTGGAAGCCGCGCTGCTGGGGCAAGGCGTGGCGCTGGCGCGCAGCGGTCATGTTGAAAAAGAGCTGCGCGACGGCAGCCTGGTACGGCTGTTCAACGTCGCGTTTTCCTCGCCCGCCGCCTACTATTTCGTCTGTCCGCAGGGCATTGAAAGCCAGCCGCACATCGTTAATTTTCGACGCTGGCTGCTCGCAGAATCACGTCAGGCGCAGCAGGATTATCAGTGAAGTATGAGTATTTACTCATAGCGCAATGATAAATCTTCGCTTTTCAATCGATCTGCGGCTGCATAGCATCAGCCTATGCCTGATTACATTATTGTCTTAACGCTGTGCGCCGCACTGCTGCACGCCAGCTGGAACACCTTACTGCGCGGCGGATCCGATCGCCTGTGGTCAATGACCATTATGTGCGTGGCGATCGCGCTGGTGTGTGCGCTCAGTACGCTGTTTCTGCCGCTGCCGGCGCGCGCCAGCTGGAAATATGCGCTGCTGTCGGCGCTGCTGCACGTCGGCTATAACCTGTGCCTGGTGCGCAGCTACCAGAGCGGCGATCTCGGCCAGACCTATCCGATTGCGCGCGGATCGTCGCCGCTGCTGGTGACCTGCGCCGCCGCGCTGTTTGCCGGGGAGCACATCGCCTTTACTACGCTGTGCGGCATTGTGCTGGTGTCCGCTGGCATTGTGTCGCTGGCGCTGCGCGGCGGCAAACTGGCGCTGCCGGGCCTGCGCTACACGCTGGCGACCGGTGCCTTTATCGCCGCGTACAGCGTGGTGGACGGCATGGGCGTGCGCGTTGCCGGCAATGCGTTTGCGTATACCGCGTGGATGTGCAGCTTGTGGGGCATATTAATGCCGGCGGTCTACATCGCGCTGCGCGACAGCAAAAGCCTGCTGCAGTGGCGACCGGGCGTGCTGAGCGCCGCGGCGGGTGGCCTGGTTTCGCTGCTGGCCTACGGCATCATTATTTACGCCATGACGGCAGCGCCGATGGGCGCGGTGTCGGCCCTGCGTGAAACCAGCGTGCTGTTTGCCGCCGTGCTGGGCGCGCTGTTTCTCGGTGAAGCAATAACGGTAAGGAAAATGCTGGCGTGTGCGGTGATTGCACTCGGCACGCTGATGATCGGTTAAGCGATGAGGAGATGGCAGCATGTCTGAACGTTGTAAAATCGCCCTGCTGGGCCCCGGTGCAATTGGCACCACCGTCGCGGCGGTGCTGCATGAAGCCGGGCGCACCCCGCTGCTGTGCGGCCGCACGGCCCATGCCCAGTTAACGCTACGCTACGATGCGGGCGAAATCAGCGTGCCTGGTCCGGTGTTGCATGATGCCTCGCACGTGACACAACGCTGCGATTTGCTGTTCGTGGCGGTTAAAACCACTCAGGTCGCGGACAGCGCCGCGTGGCTGGCCACTCTATGCGATGAAAAAACCGTAGTGTGCGCGCTGCAAAATGGCGTCGAGCAGCAGAGCCAGCTGGCGCCTTATGTCAACGGCGCCACGGTATTACCTTCGGTGGTGTGGTTCCCGGCGCAGCGCGAGCCGGATGCGTCAGTCTGGCTGCGCGCCCAGCCTCGCCTGACCTTGCCGGATGTGCCGCAGGCCGCGCGCGTAGTGGATGCGCTGCGTGACACGCGCTGCGAGGTGGCACTGGCCGCGGACTTTCTCTCCATCGCCTGGCGCAAGCTGTTACAAAATGCCGCCGCCGGTTTGATGGTGCTGGCCAACCGTCGCGCCGGCATGTTTAGCCGCGGTGATATTACGCAGCTGGGATTAGCCTATTTACAGGAGTGCCTGACGGTGGCACGCGCGGCCGGCGCGGTGCTGGACGACAGCGTGCCGCAGGAAATTATTGATGGCTTTCACCGCGCGCCGCCCGATCTGAGCACCTCGATCCTCGCCGATCGCCAGGCCAACCGCCCGCTGGAGTGGGATATCCGCAATGGTGTGGTACAGCGCTATGGCCGTCAGCATGCTATTGCTACGCCGATCAGTGATGTCGTGGTGCCGCTGCTGGCAGCGGGCAGCGAAGGGCCGGGCTGATAAAATAGGTTGCCGGACGTGCGGGAAGAAACAGCTATGCTGCAAATTGTTTATACAACGGCCAGGTTTTGATTGCGCCGCTACCAAGAGGGTGCGATGTTCAGCTGATTTAAACCATCGCCTCCGCGGCATAATCACGATGACAGCAACAGGACGCACTTATGACAAATTACGTTTTTTATCGTAAACAACAGGTTATCGCCACGCTGGAACGATCGGATGTGGAACGTGCCCGGCTGCTGATGGCGGACGGTTACAGCAAGATGGATGAAGAAATTAATGCAGCCAGCGCGCAGGCGGCGCTGCGGCGGCTGGCTGATATTCGCCATGAAGAGCACATGACCGAACACGCTTTTGCCACCGGTTCGGTATTCAGCGCGGTGGTCAGCGCCCTGTTCAGACACTGACGTTATGCGCCAAACGCCCCATCAATGGTGTGCATGGCGCCGGTGACGAAACCGGCTTCGGGTCCTGCCAGCCACGCCACCATGCCAGCCACCTCTTCAGAACGGCCATGGCGTTTGATGGCCATGAAGCTGTGCATCAGATCTTTCATCGGACCATTTTCCGGATTGGCATCGGTATCAATCGGGCCCGGTTGCACCACGTTAATGGTGATGCCGCGTGGGCCGAAATCCCGCGCCAGGCCGCGCGCCAGCCCCTGCAAAGCGGATTTACTTAGCGCATAAGACGCCATACCGGGAATCGGCATACGGTCGCCATTGACCGAACCGATAATGATGATGCGGCCGCCGGCTGGCATCTGTCGGGCGGCTTCAACCGCAGCATGATACGGCGCGTGAATGTTAATGCGGAACAGGCGATCGACCGCGTCCGGATCCTGTTCCAGCGCATCGCCAAACAGGGCGATACCGGCATTGACCACCAGCACATCCAGCGGTCCGCTGTCGCGCACGGTGGCAATCACCGCATCGCGCTCTGAGCTGTCGGTATGAACGGCAGCCGAACCGGTTTCGTGCGCCAGTTTTTCGGCGGCCTCCGGCGAACCTGAGAAGGTGAAGGTCACGCTGGCACCTTCATCAGCAAAGCGACGCACGATAGCCGCACCAATACCGCGACTGCCGCCCAGAACCAGAACCTGCTTATCTTTAAATACGCTCATTTGCATCTCCACGTGTGATTTCTTAGTATGCATTACAAAATGAGCCCGATTTAATGTCAATGCAATTTTGTAGCGAGCACTATAAAATATGAAATCACCTGGTCGTCCCCGTAACTTTGACCCCGAACACGCCGTAGCGGTTGCGCAGGGGTTATTCCATGCCAAAGGTTATGACGCCGTCAGCGTCGCCGATGTCACTGACGCGCTGGGCATCAATCCGCCGAGCTTTTACAGCGCGTTCGGTAACAAGGCCGGATTGTATGCCCGCGTTCTCGATCGCTACGCCGCCACCGGCTCGATTCCTCTGGCTGAGATACTGCGCGACGACCGCCCGGTGGCCGAAGCCCTCGATGCATTACTGAAAGCGGCGGCGCTGCATTATGCCCGGGATGAGGTGTGTGCGGGTTGTCTGGTGCTGGAAGGAATTCGCTGTCAGGATCAGCAGGCGCGCGAGGCGGCCAGAGTGTTTCATCGCGCCGCTGAGGATACTATCCGGCGCTATATTGCAGCCCGCTACCCACAAGACGCGCAGCGCCTGACCGACTTTGTCAGCACCGTGATGTCCGGACTTTCTGCCAGAGCGCGTCAGGGCCACAGCGTTGAGCAACTGCTGGCCAGCGCGCAGCTGGCGGGTCTGGCGGTGGCTGCTGCGCTTGAGGCGTGATCGCTTTTCAGCGATGTTCTGACTGCGAAGTGATGCCGATCAACTGGCTGAGTCGGTGTCCGCCACCGACCGCTGGAACATGCGCATAATGCCGCCAAGATGCCAGTGCAGAAGTTCCAGCGCCTGTTCATCCTCGTAATTAGTTAACCGCGCCACGATCGCCTCATGATCGTTTTGCGAACCCTGAAACTCATCCGGCGTGCGCGTCAGGTGATTGAGAAAGGCACGAATGCGGTTGATGCTGGTTTTGTAAAAACCGACCAGCTCGCTGTTCTGGCTGGCTTCAATCAGTGCCATATGAAACGCCGCATCGGTTTCGCGGTAGGTCTCCGGCGCGTTTTGTAATGCATCGCGTCCACGCGCCAGCTGTTCGTTCAGGCGCGCGATCAGCACCTGACGATCGTGTAGCAGTGCCAGCTTTAATGCGCCTGATTCCAGAATCTGCCGCATCTCACAGGTTTCGCGCATCTCCCGCTCATTGAACGAAAACACAAAAGTGCCGCGCTGCGGGATAATTTGCACCAGACGCTCCATCTCCAGCTTTTGCAGCGCCGCTCTTACCGGCGTCCGGCTCACGTTAAGCTGGGTGGCAATATCGTTCTCGGAAATCAATGCACCGGGTGCAATCTGGCAGTTCACGATCAGGTCCCGAATATGATCGGCCAGAATGCTGCTCAATGACTGCGGGCGGAGGATGTTTTTCGATGACCAGTCAATGATGAGTTTATCGGCGGGCATAGCGTGGCGAGCGTCCTTTAAACAGCGAGCATTTAGGGGGTCAAAATGACGATGAGCACTGTGTTTTGTAGTATACAAGAGACAGATCCCCCAAACAATAACAGGCCTGTTTGAGGGAGCGTTGGGTTATGAGGTGAACAAGTATGTCTGCTGCTGGATATGCGCTGGATTAAGTGCCATGCCCATGCCGGGTCCCTGCGGTACCGGGATTAACCCGTTTTGCGGCACCAGCGGATCGCGCAGGAAGTACTGATGAATATCGTTCCATTTCACCAGATACTCCTGATAAGGCGTGTGGATTGGCGATTGCGTGGTGCTGAAATGGGCCGTTGCGATGCTGGAATGACCGTGCGGGATTACCTGCAAATCGTACAGGGTAGCGATAGCGGCAATTTTTAACGTTTCTGAAAGCCCACCGCACCAGTAAATATCGGGCTGAATCACATCCAGCGCCCCGGATTCAAAGAAGCGTTTGAAGCCCCAGCGCGTGTACTCATGTTCGCCTCCCGCCATCGGGATCGACAGTTTGTCTTTGAGTCGTTGCATACTGCAGATTCTGTCGGCCATTACGCACTCTTCCAGCCAGCGCGGGCGATACGGCTCAATGCCCTTTGCCAGTTCAAGCAGATACGTCACATCCATCGACTGCCAGCAATCAAACATCAGATCGTAATCATCCCCCACGGCTTCGCGCAGCGTTTTTGCCAGTTCGATGTTTTTCTTCAGCCCTTCTCTGCCGCTCATCGGGCCGTGGCGGAAAAACCATTTTTGTCCGCGATATCCCAGCGCCTTATACTCCAGCGCCCGCTCGTGCACCCGCGCCATATCCTGCACCGCAAAGCCCAGCATTGATGCGTACGCCGGGATTTCTTCCCGTAACGACCCGCCCAGCAGGCGAAACACCGGTTGCTGCATCCATTTGGCACGCAAATCCCACAAGGCACAATCCACCGCGCTGATCGCCAGCATGCCATCGCCCTGACGCCCATGAATCTGCGCCCGGTACATCTGATCCCACAAACGCTCGGTGTCGCGCGGGTCCTGACCCAGCAACAACGGTCGCAGCTGACCATGAATGATTGACGCAACGGCATGCGGTACCGGCCCTGCCAGCCCGTCCACGCCCTCATCAGAAACGATCTCAAGAAACACAGTGGTAATGGCAAAACCGTCTTCCAGCTGAACGCCACCGTCATGATTATTCACGGTACGAAACTGCGCATAGATATCGGTGGGACGCGCGAGACGCTCCTCCCAGAAATCGCCCTCTCCCGGCATCACGCCTTTCACCTGAAGTAACCGGACATCAATAATCTTCATACTACTGCCCCTCACGTTGTTCATTGCTGGCCTGGTAAGCCGGTAAACGCTGACGACGGAAGATGATGCTCAGGGTAATGATCGAGAGCATCGCCATCGCCGCCAGCCAGTAAAATCCGCCGTTATAACTGCCGCTGCGGTCGCGTATCACGCCGATGACCCACGGATTCACCACACTGGCAATACTGCCCAGCGCATTGATCAGGGCGAGGCCGCCCGCCACCACGGATGCCGGGATAAACTGCGCGGGCAATCCCCAGAACACCGGCATCGCGCCGAAAAAGCCAAATGCTGAACAGCACAAAAACATCATTTTCACCAGCGAGTTATCGAACCACGCAACGCATAACAGCCCGACAAAGGAGAAGATCAGCGCCAGATAATTGGCCAGCAGCCGTGACCCGGGACGATCGGCTATGCGTCCCAGCACCAGCATGCCGGCCAGACCAAATACGTAAGGGATGATGGTGATGAATCCGGTCTGAACATGACTTAAGCCGGTTTCGCTGATGATCAGCGGCAGGAAGGTACTCACCGCGCCGTTGAGGTTTGCCAGTCCGTAATAGGTGAGGCTGAACAACAACACCAGCGGGCTGAACAGCGCTTTCAGCAGACCGCCGTGGCCGCGCGACGGCAGTTTTTGCCGCTCAGCAGCCAGCGTTGTCACCAGCCAGTGCTGCTCTTCTGCGCTGAGGAAGCGGGCATCTTCCGGCCGATCGGGCAACGCAAAGGGGACGATCAATCCCAGCACAATCGCCGGAATGGCCTCCAGCAGAAACATCAGCTGCCAGCCGCGCAGCCCCAGCCATCCGTGCAGTTCTAACAACAGGCTGGAAACCGGTGTGCCGATAATCAGCGCAATCGGAATGCCGGTCATAAACGAGGCGATGATGCGTCCGCGCCACGCCACCGGAAACCATAGGGTGAGATAAAACACGATGCCGGGAAAGAAACCGGCTTCAGCGGCACCCAGCAGCGCGCGCATGACATAGAGGCTGTTTTCACTCCACACAAACATATGCGCACCGGAGATGATGCCCCAGGTCACCATAATGCGGGCGATCCACCAGCGCGCGCCCACCCTTTCCATTAGCAGATTGGAGGGCAGTTCAAGGATGGCGTAAGGCAGGAAAAACAGACCGGCGGCGAGGCCAAAACTGGCGGCGCTGATGCCGAGATCGGCATTCATGGTGAGGGCAGCCACGCCGATATTGGCGCGATCGATCACCGCAATCACGTAGCAGCCAATCAGCAGCGGAATCAGTCGCCACGACAGTTTACGGATCACCCGCTTTTCAATTTCTGTATCTGTACTTTGCATGGTCTTTCCCGGTGTTGGTGACATGGATAAAAAATGCACTTGTATACAAGTTCTGTTGTATACATCCGCTGAACACTCTTCAATGGGCTGAGTACGGAAATGAGATATGAAACGTTTCAGCGTGAAGCCGCTGGTAAACGTTTATAAGAGGGGCGAGCTGGGCGAAGATGAGCTAAAAACGTGGTGATTATTCGAAGTGAACAGAGTGCGCTGGCACACTCCGGGCAGGGTTATTTTATGCGCAGCCATTGTATAAACGCGCGCATGGCAGGTGACATGGCTTTACCCGCTATCCAGCAAAGTGAATAACCCGGGAATTCCATCTCCCAGGGTTGCAGAAGGCGACAAAGCTTGCCGGAGGCCAGCAATGCACTGACCCGTTCCGCCGTTAACTGGGCAATACCTGCGCCAGCAATAGCGGCCTGCCGCTGCCTTTCGCGATCGTCTACCACCAGATTTCCGTGCACGGGAATATCAAAAATTTTCCCCTCATTTAAAAACTGCCAGGGCTCTACCCTGCTACTTCCCGGCCAGCGCCAGCCGATGCAATTGTGATTGATCAGATCTTCCGGGACTTCAACCGCACCATGCTTTGCCAGATATGCTGGCGCAGCGACCACAATCTGATGGAGCGGCTTGCCTAATGGAATAGCAACAAATCCCGGTTCCAGCACCTCGCCTAAGCGCAGTGATAAATCATAGCCGCCGCGGCTCAGATCAACCGGCGCATCGCTGGTTGTGATATCCAGCTGCACGTTGGGATAATCAGTAAGAAACCCGGCAATATTGTGATCAAGAAACATTTCAGCACCCGATCGAAAAGCATGAACGCGAATCAGCCCCTTAATATCCTGGCTTCTGGCGTGTGCCTGCTGCAGGGTCTCATGCAGATTAGTCATAATGGGTGCAGTCTGAAGAAACAGGGAGTTGCCATCATCGGTAAGATATACCGCCCGGGTGGTCCGGTTCAGCAAACGTTGCCCGAGTTGTGCTTCCAGCGCGGTGATTTGCTGACTGACGGCTGACGCGGATACCCCTAGTATTTCCGCAGCGGCTCTGAAATTCAGTTGCTGAGCAACCACGACAAAAGCCCGTAAAGCCAGATACTCCGCGCTGTTAATCATTATTGATGTCCTTTATTAATTGCCACTTAACACACCATTAAGATACAGGAACTTCACGCCTGTAAGTATCTCGTTATAATCACTCAAATCATAATTAATAAATAATATCAGGAGCACTTTATGCTGCAAGAAAACCTTGAATTAGTGCAGAGATTACAAATTATCGAAGACAAACTGGCTATTTATGAATTGATTGCGTCACATCCTCCCAGCGCAGATACTGCAATGGCGGAATATACATTATCGGTTTATCTGGAAAAGAGTGAATTCAATCGCGGTCCTCATCTTGATGGCGCGGAGGGTGCAGAGGCGATAGCCGCCTTTATTTTGCGGCCTGAGCATGAGGAAGCACTGGCTAGCGGATTAGCGCATTTTACCGGATTACCCTTGATTGATCTGCGCGGAGACAGCGCGGTAGTCACCTCTTATTTACAGTTAATTTATCTGGATGATAAAGGCGAATCACGCATGCTGGCCAATCACGGCAGCTCTCCTGGGTATCGCATTCACCGCGTTGTAGTGAATCGCTGGGAGTTAAAACGCATTGCGGGCCAATGGAAAATTCATCGCAGGACGTTGATTCCGGTGGACGGTAGCGGTTTATCACGCGCATTGCTTTCCCAGGGGCTGAAAGATATATTCAGCCGGCAATCACGATAATTAACGCGACGAGACAGCCATTGAGCCAGACCACGATATGCAGCTAAGTCATCAATGACAATCCGCTACGAGACTGGCGGCGCAGGTTGGTGTCCAGCATGGCAACGGTCTGGCTATTCCTTTCAGCCAAATCCTTAGATGATGTACTTTCCTGTAATGTAGGAAATTTATCAAAGTCGATATCCTTATCCTGTAGCAATGCAGCATATTCCCCTATAAATCATCGCCTCACCAAAGAATATCATGTGCAGAGTGCTCTCAGCTTTAAACATCAGCACAATGGGTTATTTCAGCCGCTGCGCCTTTTGACAGTCTGATACTCTAACGCTACGCTTAATTGCAAGGATATATGTCGCAAACTTGCGTAAAGATAAAATATTTCCTAAGGTGACCGCCTTTCAGCCTCTTATAGCTTTCATTTCCCTTTGTGAAGTGCCGGCTGCGAAAGCTATAAGATCGCTCCATTTTTACTCATGGGGAGTTTATGAGCACCGGAACGATGACCAATAAACCTGATTTGACCGTTGACGATATTACCGTCATTGACAACAAATTATTGAAACGCGCCGTCAGCGCCGCAGCGCTGGGTAATACCATGGAGTGGTTTGATTTCGGCGTTTATAGTTACCTTGCCGTGATCATCGGCCAGGTATTTTTCCCGGACGCCAGTAATACCGCGCAGCTTATTGCGTCGTTTGGTACTTTTGCGGCCGCGTTTTTAATTCGCCCGATTGGCGGCATGGTATTTGGTCCACTCGGCGATCGCTTTGGCCGGCAGAAAGTGCTGGCCTTCACCATGATTATGATGTCGATTGGCACCTTCTGTATTGGCCTGATTCCCAGCTATGCCAGTATCGGTATTGCCGCGCCGATCCTGCTGTTGCTGGCGCGTCTGGTGCAGGGCTTTTCCACCGGCGGTGAATATGGCGGTGCCGCCACCTTTATTGCGGAATACTCCACCGACAAACGCCGCGGCTTTATGGGCAGCTTCCTGGAGTTTGGTACGCTGGCCGGTTATCTGCTGGGCGCCAGCCTGGTGACTGGTATGATTGCGCTGCTGCCGCATCAGGCGATGATGGACTGGGGCTGGCGCATTCCGTTCTTCCTGGCCGCGCCGCTGGGGCTGTTTGGCCTGTATATCCGCCTGAAGCTGGAAGAGACACCCGCGTTTAAAGAGCACATGGATAAGCGTGAAGAGGCCGAACATAACAAGCCGCAGCTCACGCTGTGGCAAATGCTGCGCACGCAGAGCAAGCCGCTATTGAAGTGTATTGGCCTGGTGCTGCTGTTTAACGTGTCTAATTATATGCTGACCGCCTATATGCCAAGTTATTTAACCGGCATTCTGGGACTGAGCGAAATATCCGGTCTGCTGCTGGTGATGGTGGTGATGTTTATCATGATGCCGCTGACCTTAATGTGGGGCCATTTTACCGACCGCATCGGCCGTAAACCGGTGATTGGTTTCGGCGCGCTGGGATTATTAGTGCTGGCGATCCCGGCGTTCATGCTGATTGGTTCTGGCAACATGCTATGGGTATTTGCCGGTCTGGCCGTGCTGGGCTTACTGCATACCTGCTTTAGCGGCACTATGCCAGCGACATTACCGGCACTGTTTGTCACCGATATTCGTTACAGTGCGCTGGCTATCGGCTTTAATTTGTCAGTCTCGCTGTTTGGTGGCACCACGCCGTTAATTACCGCATGGCTGGTCGACACTACGCACAATACCATGATGCCGGCGTATTACATGATGGGTGCCGGCGTGATTGGTTTGTTGACGGTATTAACGCTGAGTGAGACAGCGCGTAAGCCGCTGAAAGGTTCATCGCCTGCGGTGGCGACTAAAGCCGAGGCGCATAAACTAATTGATAAACTGCGTAAACAGCGCAGCCGTAAAAAACAGCAGCCAGCATAATCCCCGCTGATATTCACATCAGGTGCGCTCAATGCGCACCTTTTTTGTGCCCTGCGTCAGACTTATAGCCCAGATAATCGCCCCGGGCTGCGCTAGACTGTCCCTCTCTGACTGTTTTTTACTCATTAAGGGATAATGATGTCATCTGCAGTGGCTCCCGCCGTTAATCAAAAGCGCGTACTGATTGCCGGATCCGTCGGCAATTTTATCGAGTGGTATGAATTCGCTGTGTACGGTTTCATGGCCACGCTGATCGCTAAACATTTCTTCCAGCTGGAAGGAGAAAGCGCCCTCACCAGCCTGATCCTCACCTATGCGGCCTTTGCTGTGGCGTTCTTTTTTCGCCCGTTAGGGGCGGTGCTGTTTGGCCGCCTGGGCGATCGTTATGGTCGTAAACCGGTGCTGATCGCGGTGCTGGTATTAATGACGCTGGCCACCGTCGCCATCGGTCTGGTCCCAGTTTATGCCAGCATTGGCGTGGCTGCGCCGCTGCTGATTACACTGCTACGCATTCTGCAGGGACTGTTTGCCGGCGGAGAATACGGCGGCGCGGTCTCGCTGATGACCGAATCGGCGCCGCCCGGCAAGCGCGGATTTTATGGCGCGTGGCAGTCGCTGACGGTGGCGCTCGGACTGCTGGCGGGCGCGGGCGTGGTGGCAGTACTGCCGCTGCTGCTGGGAGACGCCGCCATGAACGCCTGGGGCTGGCGTATTCCCTTCCTGCTGGCGCTGCCGCTCGGCGCACTGGCGTTGTGGCTGCGCAGCGGCCTCGATGAATCACCGCAGTTCAGCCAGACACCGGCGGCACCACAACAGCAGGCATCGCTGGGTGTCACTCTACGCGCTATCGGGCTGGGCATTGGCCGGTTAATGATATGGTCAGCCGCCGGTTATACCTACCTGGTAATCATGCCTACCTATCTGCAGGCCGCGCTGCATACCGGCTTTAACCAGGCGCTGCTGATTGCGGTAATCTCTAACCTCGGCTTTGCCGCCACCATCCTGCCGGCCGGCATACTCAGCGATCGCTATGGCCGCCGCACATTAATGCTGCTGGCAACGTTTTTGCTGCTGGTGCTGGCTTTCCCGCTGCTGAAAGTGTTGCAGCACCCGGAGAGCGGTATGGCGATCAAAGCGCTGGTGGTGTTTATCGCCGGTGCGCTGGTGGGCATGCTGGCCGGACCGGGACCGGCGATGCTGGCCGAGATGTTCCCTACCCGCGTGCGTTACACCGGGCTGGGGCTGGCCTATTCGCTCTCCAACGCGCTGTTTTCCGGCTGCGCAGGTCTGATCATTACCGGCCTGATGAAGCAAACCGGCAACGCCGACATTCCCGCCTGGTATGTAATGGCCACCGCCGTAGTGAGTTTTGTCGCGCTGCTTTCGCTCAATAAGGACGACCACCGCAGGCCCCTTTAACATCATGCGGCTTCGTTCCTGCCCCTCATGTGATGCAGCCTTGCCAGAGTGAGCGCTGCCCTCACCCATATAGACACCGCCGGTTAGTCTGTTGACAATCAGCGCGATTAATAGTTGTATTGTACAACCTTATAGCCACCGGGCGCCTGCAACATGACCACTGAATCGTTAGTTAATCAGATACGTTCCGCCTCACGACTGATGGTACGTGAACTCGGATTTATGCGCCCGACGCTGGCGGCAACGGACTATTCGCCTTCCGCTGTCCACACGCTGCTGGAGATGGAAACCCAGGGCACAGTGACTGCTGCACAGTTAGTGGAATTGCTCGGTCTGGAAAAATCGAGCGTCAGCCGCATGCTGGCCAGACTGGTGGCGGCTGGTGAAGTGCAGGAAATCGCCGACGGCAGTGATGCCCGGGTTAAAAGGCTGAAACTGACTGCGCAGGGTATGGCTACCGTTGCCAGAGTCAATCAGTACGCGGCACAACGGGTGCTGGCCGCGCTGGCTGGACTTGAACCGGCACAGCAGCGCACCGTAGCGCAGGGACTGAGCGCTTACGCTGACTCCCTGCGCTGCTGTCGGACCGGCACGCAGCCTCTTCCCTCAGGTGCCATCGACATCGTCAGCGGTTACCGGCCCGGGATGATCGGCCGCATCGCCGAAATGCATGGCCGTTACTATGCCCGGCATCATCAGTTTGGTCACTATTTTGAAGGCAAAGTCGCCAGCGGGCTGGCAGAGTTTGCCGGACGGCTGGGAAGTGAGCGCAATCAAATCTGGCTGGCAGTGCATAACGATAATATTGTCGGTTCCGTGGCGATTGACGGAGAAGATCTTGGCAATAATCAGGCCCATCTGCGCTGGTTTATTCTTGACGAGACGTGTCGCGGTAGCGGCATCGGTCGACGCTTGCTTCATGAGGCTGTGGCGTTCTGCGATCGTCAGGGGTTCAGCGCAACGCAACTGTGGACCTTCAGTGGGCTGGATGCGGCCAGACGACTCTACGAGCAGGCGGGCTTTACCCTGACGCGCGAGTGGCAGGGCGACCAGTGGGGCAAAATCATGACTGAACAGCACTTCACGCGATGATGGCCGGGAAAGGTTCTCAACGGCTGATGCGCTGCCGTTTTACCACCGCGTCAGGCCAGAGAAATAGCCGGGTTAATGCGGGCAAAACAGGCCTGAATATGAATTTCGGGTTAAGTAATAAATGGTATTAAATAAACGTAAACCGGATTTTAAATTTATCCGGTTGAGAAGATAAACAGTCAGAAATAACAAAACCCCGGCACATCAGTGTACCGGGGATAACCAACACTACCAGTTAAATTTATTACTATCTTCCCACTCTTTGACTTCTTTCTCTGCTTGATCTTTACCGTAGCCGTAGCGCTCCTGAATGCGGCCGACTAATTGATCGCGTTTCCCTTCGGCTACGTCTAAATCGTCATCTGTAAGCTGGCCCCATTTCTCTTTCACTTTTCCTTTGAACTGCTTCCAGTTTCCGCTGATACGATCTTCGTTCATCAGTGTTCTCCTCATTTAGGTGACAGTGCCGCCTGGCATTATTTCGCGCAGCGGTTAACTGCGCAGAGATAAGCGTAGCCTATGACTGAGATTAAAAGGTGCTTAAGCGAACAAATCGGAAAATTTACGTAACGGTACTGTTTAAAGCGCAGCGGGAATTAAATCTGAAAATATAGGCTATGATTTTTCAGGGTACTCAGTGATTTATCTGCGTACCCGTTTGCTACCAGGGCATTTAGTCTTTTGTATTCAGAGAGTAAATGGTTTTAAGGAACGCGAATCGCTTGATGTCGTCCATTCCCCGTGCGGGGCTTAACGAGGCAATAGAATGGAATCCACAACGTTGGAAAAATCCTGGGGTGCTGAAATCCTTGCTGACGGCAGCGTGCGGTTTCGCCTTTGGGCACCCGGTCAGCAGCAAATTACCCTTCACGCCGATGGTCAGCAGCATGCCATGCAGCCGCAGCAGGATGGCTGGTTCAGCCTGACGCTGCGCGGGCCTGGTCACGGCAGCGCATATCACTACGAGCTGGCTGATGGCAGCACGGTGCCCGATCCGGCCGCGCGGGCACAACGCGCCGATGTCAACGGCCCTTCTCTGGTTATCGACCCTCACCATTACGACTGGCAACAGCGTGACTGGCAGGGACGGCCATGGCACGAAACGGTGGTCTACGAGCTGCACATCGGCACCTTTACCGCCGAAGGCACCTTCCGCGCGGCTATCGCAAAACTCCCTGCGCTGGCTGACCTCGGTGTCACCATGATCGAAGTGCTGCCGGTATCTCAATTTGGCGGCGCGCGCGGCTGGGGCTATGACGGCGTTCTGCTGTATGCGCCGCACTCGGCTTATGGCTCACCGGATGATTTCAAGGCCTTTGTCGATGCTGCACACGCATTGGGACTGTCGGTGGTGCTGGATATTGTGCTCAACCACTTTGGTCCGGAAGGCAATTACCTGCCGCTGCTGGCACCGGCCTTTTTCCACGAAGAGCGCATGACGCCGTGGGGTGCCGGAATTGCGTACGATGTCGATGCCGCGCGGCGTTATATCGTCGAAGCGCCGCTCTACTGGCTGAAAGAGTTTAACCTCGACGGCCTGCGCTTCGATGCCATCGACCAGATTGAAGATACGTCCAGCCAGCATGTGCTGATCGAGATTGCCGAACGCATTCGCAGTGAAATCCACTCTCGCCCGATCCATCTCACCACTGAAGACAGCCGCAACGTGATCTTCCTGCATCCGCGCGATGCGGACGGTAACGCGCCACTGTTCAGCGGTGAATGGAACGACGATTTTCATAATGCCATTCACGTCTTTGCCACCGGCGAGACGCACGCGTATTACCAGGATTTCGCCGACGTACCGGAGAAATTAATCGCGCGCATTCTCACCGAGGGCTTTGCTTATCAGGGCGAGCTGTCGCCACAAAGTGGCCAGCGGCGCGGCGTACCCAGCGCAGGCCAGCCGCCGGTGGCGTTTGTCGATTTCATCCAGAACCACGATCAGGTGGGCAATCGCGCCCAGGGCGAACGCCTGATTAGTCTGGCCGGTGTCGATCGCACCAAAGTACTGCTCGCCACCCTGCTGCTGTCACCGCATATTCCGCTGCTGTTTATGGGCGAAGAGTACGGTGAAACCAACCCGTTCCTGTTCTTCACCGATTTCCACGGCGATCTGGCGAAAGCGGTGCGCGAAGGACGGGCGCGCGAATTTACCGGTCACGCCGGTCATGACGAGACGGTGCCGGATCCCAACGCTGAAGAGACCTTCACGCGGTCGAAACTGGACTGGAGCAAAGTGGAAAATCCCGCAGGCCAGGCGTGGCTGACGCTCACGCGCCAGCTACTGGCGTTGCGCCAGCAGCACATCGTGCCGCTGCTGCCGGATGCACGCCAGCACAACGGCCAGGTGCTGCGCACCGCACCGGGCTTTGTCGCCGTTAGCTGGCAGTTCCCGCAGGGACAGCTGTCACTGGCGCTGAATATTGGACAGCAGAGCCAGCCGCTGCCCGCGATGCCCGGCGAGACGCTCTTTGCGTGGCCACAGGAAAGCGGCGAACTGCCGCAGCACTCTCTCATCGTGCGTCTGGCAAAAGGAGCAGCGCAATGAGTATTCCAACCGCGACTTACCGCATCCAGTTCCGTAACGGCATGACCTTTGACCGCGCAGCGCAGCTGGTGCCCTATCTGCAGCAGCTGGGCATCAGCCATCTCTATGCCTCGCCGATCTTTACCGCCACGCGCGACTCGACGCACGGCTATGACGTCACCGATGCCAATGAGATTGACCCGGCGATTGGCGGACGCGCCGGTTTTGAACGCCTCAGCGCGGCGCTGCAGCAGGCCGGGATTGGCCTGATCCTCGATATTGTGCCTAACCACATGGCGGCGTCGCTGGAAAATGCCTGGTGGCGCGATGTGATTGAACACGGGGAAGCCAGCCGCTACGCGCGCTACTTTGATATCGACTGGTCGCGCAGGCTGACGCTGCCGTTCCTCGGCGATGATTTTGACCGCGTGCTGGCCAATGATGAACTCAGAATCAAGGCCGATCCGCACAGCGGCAATCCGGCGCTGGTCTATTACGATAGTTACTATCCGCTGACGCCGGCCAGCTGGCAGCAGCGTAAAGACGAGGTGCTGGCGCTGCGCGATTGCGCGGCCATCGCGGAACTGCATGCGCAACAGCCGTGGCAGCTGATGAACTGGCGTGAGGCGCGCAGCGCGCTCTCCTACCGCCGCTTCTTTGAAATTACCGGGCTGGTCGGCGTGCGCGTCGAAGATGAAGAGGTGTTCGCGGCTTCGCATCGCCTGATTCTTGAACTGGTACACAGCGGTGTGGTGAGCGGGCTGCGCATCGATCACGTTGACGGGCTGGCCGATCCGCTCGGCTATCTGCAACAGCTGCGTCAGGCCGCGGGCGACGCGTGTTATATCACGGTGGAGAAGATTCTCGCTGACGGTGAGCAACTGCCCGCCGACTGGCCGGTGTCCGGCACCACCGGTTACGAGTTTATCGCCGCGCTGTCGCATGCGCTGATTGATGATAATCAGATCGATATGCTGCATCTGGCCTATGAAGCGGTATCCGCTGAACGTAACGACGTGGCGGCTGGCCTGCGTGCGGCACGTGAACTGATGGTCGATCGTAACTTTGCCGGGGAATTCAGCCGCCTGCTGGCGCTGGCTACCGAGGCAGCCGATCTGGTGCATCGCAACTTCAGTGAGGCTGAGCTGCACGTGGCGCTGCGCGAGCTGCTGATCGCCTTCCCGGTGTATCGCACCTACGGCCGGAAAGCCGGTATGCCGCTGGAAGGCGAAGCGTTGCTATTACAGGTGCTGGAGCAGGTTAAACACAGCGCCTCGCCTGCGGCGCTGAGCTTTTTGCAGGCATTACTGCTGGGGGCGATCACTGAACAGGGCGAGCAGGATGCGGCGGAATTCCGCGCCCGCTTCCAGCAGCTGACCGGCCCGCTGATGGCGAAATCGGTCGAAGACACGCTGTTTTTCCGCAATCACGTGGCGCTGGCGATCAACGAAGTGGGTGCCGAACCGCTGCCGCATGCGTTTTCGCTTGAACGCTTTCACCACGAAATGCAAACCCGCCTGCAGCACCAGCCGGATGGGCTGTCGGGTACCTCCACGCACGATACCAAACGCGGCGAGGATGCACGCGCGCGGCTGTATACCCTGAGTGAAGCGCCGGCGCTGTGGGCGGAGAATGTGACGCGCTGGCGCCAGATGAATCAGCCGCACGTGGTCGCGCTGGCGGACGGACCGGCGCCCGAACCGCCGGTTGAGTGGATGTTGTACCAGGCGCTGGCCGGCGTCTGGCCCACCACGCTGCAGCCGGAGGACACGGCGGCATTGGACGCGCTGCGCGATCGCTTTTTGCCGTTTGTGGAAAAAGCCCTGCGCGAAGCGAAGTTACGCACCGACTGGGCGGACAGCAATGAAGCTTATGAAAATGCCGTGCTGGAGTACGCCCGCCAGCTGCTGTCACCCACCAATCCGGCGTTTCTGCAGGACTTCAGCCACGCACTGCAGCCGTTCATCCGGGCCGGACTGGTTAACAGCCTGAGCCAGACGGTGATCAAACTGACCGCGCCGGGCGTGCCAGATATCTATCAGGGCTGCGAAGCGCTGGATTTCAGCCTGGTCGATCCGGATAACCGACGCGAGCCGGATTTCGCTCAGCTGACGGCGCAGCTGGATGTCCACGCCGCGCCGGACTTCGCCAGCCAGCAGGACTGGCTGAGCGGCCGCCTGAAGCAGCAGATGGTAGCGCGCCTGCTGCATCTGCGCCGCGACCATGCGCAGTTGTTCCGCTTTGGTGATTATCAACCGCTCAGTGCATCGGGCGAACATGCGGAAAAAGTGATCGCCTTTGCCCGTCAGGACAGCGACTACGCGCTGCTGGTGATTACGCCACGGCTGATTTTCAATGGTGCTCAGTGGAGTCATACCCGACTGGCACTGCCGGAATCGCTGGCGCATCGCCACTATCGCAATGTGCTGACCGGCGAGACCGTAGTGATTAATGACGATGTTACGCTGGACAATGTGAGCTATAGCGCGCCGCTGGTGCTGATTAGCCAGTAGCGTCCCCGATAAACCTGTTGTTTTACATGACTATCTATTCACTGGATGGAGAGGATTGAATGTCTAACGGTAAACCTTTAGAAATCACCGCTGGATCGGGGCACCAGCTCGGCGCCAACTTTGATGGGGACGGCGTCAATTTTGCGCTGTTTTCAGCACACGCGGAACGGGTCGAACTCTGTCTGTACGATGAGAGCGGTCAGCATGAAATTGCCCGCTTCGATCTGCCGGAATATACCCACGAAATCTGGCACGGCTACGTGCCCGGGCTGAAACCCGGCGCGCTGTATGGTTATCGCGTTCACGGACCGTTCGATCCGGAAAACGGTCACCGTTTTAACCCGAGCAAATTACTGATTGATCCCTACGCCCGCGAGCTGCAGGGCAACATCGACTGGAATGAAGCGCACTTCGCTTACGATTTACTGCACGAAGATAAAGATCTGACGCTGGATACCCGTGACAGCGCGCCGTTTACTCCCAAGTGCCGGGTGATTGACACTAATGAGTTTGACTGGCAGGACCATAACCGGCCCAGCATTCCGTGGTCCAGTACGGTGATTTATGAAACCCACGTCAAAGGTTTCACCCAGCTTAATCCGGCGATTCCGGCAGAGATGCGCGGCACCTATGACGGCATGAGCCACAAATCCACCGTCGACTACATCAAAAGCCTCGGCGTGACGTCAGTGGAATTGCTGCCGGTGCACTGGTTCCCGGACGACCAGCACCTGCTGGATCGCGGACTGAAAAACTTCTGGGGCTATAACTCGCTGGCCTTTTTTGCGCCTGCCAGCCGCTATTTTGGCCCACGCGGTATTCAGGGCTTTCGCGACATGGTGCGCGCTTTCCACGATGCCGGCATCGAAGTGATTCTCGACGTGGTGTATAACCACACCGCGGAAGGCAACGAACTGGGGCCGACGCTGTCGTTTAAAGGGATTGATAACTTCTCCTACTACCGCACGCTGCCGGATCAGCACCGTTATTACATCAACGATACCGGCACTGGCAACACGGTGAATACCTCCCATCCGCGCGTGCTGCAGCTGGTGACGGATTCGCTGCGCTACTGGGCAGAATCGATGCATATCGACGGTTTTCGCTTCGACCTCGGCACCATTCTCGGCCGCGAGCCGGAAGGGTTCGATCAGCGTGGCGGCTTCTTTGATGCCATGACGCAGGATCCGGTGTTGTCAAAGCTGAAGCTGATCGGCGAACCCTGGGACATCGGCCCTGGTGGCTACCAGGTGGGTGGTTTCCCGCCCGGCTGGGCCGAATGGAACGACAAATATCGCGACACGGTGCGTGAGTACTGGAAAGGCGACAACGTCTCAACCGACTTTGCCGCGCGCCTGCTTGGTTCCGGCGATCTGTACGATCAACGCGGCCGCCGCCCGTGGGCCAGCGTCAATTTCATCACCGCGCACGATGGCTTTACGCTGAACGATCTGGTCTCGTACAACGACAAGCATAACGATGCCAACGGGGAAGATAACAACGACGGCCACAACGATAACCGTTCGTACAATTACGGTGCCGAAGGCCCCACCGACGACGAAGGCATCAACGCGGTGCGCGAGCGGCAGAAGCGTAACTTCCTCGCCACGCTGTTTTTCTCTCACGGCACACCGATGCTGCTGGCGGGCGATGAGTTTGGCCGCAGCCAGATGGGCAACAACAACGGCTATTGTCAGGATAGCGAGATTTCCTGGCTGCACTGGGAAGATCTGCCGGCTTCCGCTGATGCGTTACGCGATTTCACCCGTCAAATCATTGCACTGCGCGCACAGCAGCCGCTGCTGCGACGTGAAAGCTGGCGCGACGGCATGGAGATTAAATGGTTTAACGCCGGCGGCGGTTTCCAGCAGGCGGAACAGTGGGATGAGGGCTCGACGCTCGGCGTGTACATCGGGCGTCCGGACCTGCAAACCGAAGAGGGTATCTGGCACGATGTGCTGATGCTGTTCAATCCGTTTGAAGGCAATGTGCCGTTCCGCATCCCGCAGTTTGGTGAAGGCGGCTGGGTGCTGGAGCTGACCACCTCCGACAGCGCCAGTAAGGGATTGGTAATTACCAAAGAGAAGGATTTCGAGCTGGAGGGCCGCAGCCTGGCGCTGTTCCGCCGGCCGTGAGTGGAACGCAAGGTGCCGGTTTCCAGGTGCGCAGGGATGCGCACCCTGCGGAAACAACGGGACATGCACTCCCTGTTTCCAGGTGCGCATGAATGCGCACCCTACAGAAACAACGGGACATGCACTGTAGGGTCGCCGTTCACGGCGACCGGCTCCACTGTTAACCCGCCAGACTCTTCTGCTACCCGGCACTAAAATTTCATTAACTAAAAACCACAATCTGCCGATGTTCTTTAATCTGCCCTTGTACCCGCCGCGTCAGGCGTCGGGGTGCGTTTAGATTAAGGATAATAAGATGAACATCTCCCAACGATTGTTACTGACCTTTACCATGCTGTTTGGCGCCATCATTCTGCAAGCCGTGCTTGCCATCTCACTGCTTTCCGGCTTCCAGGAGCGCTTTGAATATGTGCAAACCAATGCCATCCCCTCGATCAAAGACCTCAACACGTTAATTGATCGCAGCAATCAGCTGGCGCTGACGCTCTACAAACATCAGACCCAGCTGCAGGACAGCAACATGCCTGCGGTTGAAGCGGACATTGATAAACAGATCGGCGGCCTGAAATCGCTCACCGATTACTACCTGACTCACAACCTCTCCAGTGACGAAGATAAGCGCCTGACCGAGCTGGCCTTTGCCAATATTCAGCGCGTGAGCGAGCGGCTGCCGGCGTTTCTCACTGCCTCGCGCGCGCATCAAAACGCCATCAGCCTTGATCTGATCGAGGGGCAGAACGGCATTGGTGCCGCCATTCGCCAGCTGGTTACCAATTACCAGCAGCAGCTGATGCTGAATATTTCTATCGGCGATGAGTTACGCGCCACCAACCTCAGCACCTTCCATGAAGTGCTGTGGACCACCATTACCGGCGTGATAGCCACAGTGATTATTTTTGGCCTGTTCGCCCTGTTCACCGTGCTGCGCATTCGTCGCAGTCTGTCCGATGTCGGCAAAGTCATGATGCGCGCCAGCGAAAATCTCGACCTGACGCTGAGCGCCGACGAAAGCCGTCGCGATGAGGTGGGCACCATGGCGCACTCTTTCAATCAGCTGATGCGCAGCGTCGCCAGTTCGTTAAGCGCCGTGCGCAGCGCCTCACATTCGGTGGGCAGCGCGTCAGTGGAGATCGCCGCCGGTAACGAAGACCTCTCTGCGCGTACCGAGCAGCAGGCTGCTTCGCTGGAGCAGACCGCGGCCAGCATGACTGAACTGAGTGAAACCGTACGTCAGACCGCCGATAACACGCGTCAGGCCAGCCAGCTGGCGGCTAACGCCAGTGCGCTGTCGGAAAAAAGTGGTACCTCGCTCAGCACCATGCTCTCGACCATGGATGACATTCGTGGCAGCTCGCGCAAGGTCACGGACATTGTTTCGATGATCGAAGGCATCGCTTTCCAGACCAATATTCTGGCGCTCAACGCCGCAGTCGAAGCCGCACGCGCCGGTGAGCACGGCAAGGGCTTTGCGGTGGTGGCGGGTGAAGTACGCAGCCTGTCGCAGCGCTCAACTTCGGCCGCGCGCGAAATCAAAGGGCTAATTGAAGAGTCGCATCGACTGACTGAAGCCGGAGCCGCCCAGGCAAGCGACGTCAGCAGCAACATGCAGGTGATGAATGACGCTATCCATCAGGTCAGCGAACTGATGAGCGAAATCGCCGCGGCCGCGGTTGAGCAGAGTCAGGGCATCAGCCAGGTGCAGCAGGCGGTGAATCAGATGGATGATGTAACGCAGCAGAACGCCGCGCTGGTGGAACAGGCCTCAGCCGCGTCGCAATCGCTGCAGGAGCAGGCCGAAACCCTCAACCAGCTGGTCGCCAGATTCGTGCTGGCGGAATCCGGCGCAACGCCGGCGATCAGGCCTGCGGCAGTCAGCCACAAAGCGCCACAGCCTGCGCGCCTGGCAGTGGCCAGCGATGCCGACTGGCAGAGTTTCTAATTCCCTCCTCCTCCGCGTCGCCGCGCGGAGGGGCTTTCTCCCACTGACGAACTCCCCGGCGCGCTGGCGCGAGCGACATTGCCTCAACGAGCGCCAGCAAAACTGCTATTCTGTGAACCATGCTAACGGTCATCAGCAACGAAAGTGTTTCACCTCCGCATGCCCGCCGCTCCCTAAAGGAACCTTATGCACCCTCAGCAACAGACACGCGGTAAATGGGCCATCTTTGGCCTGATGTTTATTCCTGGCTTTACCTGGGCTTCCTGGGTTAGCCGCACCCCCTTTATGCGCGATGTGCTGCACGCCTCGACGGAAATGATGGGCCTGATTCTGTTTGGCTTCTCCTGTGGCTCCATGCTGGGCGTGCTGCTGGCCGGTAAGCTGGTCGCGCACTTTGGCACCAGCCGGGTGATGCGCACGGGTTACCTGATCCTGCTCGGTGGCCTGGTGCTGATGACAGTTGCGTTAACGCTCGCCAGTAGCGGGCTGGTGTTTACCAGTCTGGTGTTGCTGGGCGGCGGAACCGCGCTGATGGATGTGGTGGTTAATGTCGAAGGGGCGGCGTTTGAGCGGCGCATCGGCAAGTCAATCATGACGATCATTCACGGCTTCTTCAGTTTCGGCACGCTGATCGGCGCACTGGCGGGGCTGGCCATGACCGCAGCCGATATCAGCACCCACTGGCACTTTAGCGTGGTGCTGCTGGTTAACCTGCTGATTGCCGCCCTGGCGCTGCGCCATCTGCCCGCCACCAGCGACAGCGAACGCAGCGAACAGCCGCATCATGGCGGCTTTCTGGCCCAGGTTGGACGTGAACTGCGTGACCGCCAGCTGCTGGTGCTCGGCGTGGTGATTCTGGCGATGGCGCTGGCGGAAGGCTCGGCTAACGACTGGCTGCCGTTACTGATGATCGACGGCCATAACCTCAATCATACCCAAAGCACGCTGGTCTACGCGGGTTTCACTGCCGGCATGACGCTGGGGCGCTTTATCGGTGGGCTGGTGGTTGATCGTCTGGGCCGTGTCTGGGTACTGCGCGCCAGCGCATTCTCCGCCGCGCTGGGGCTGACGCTGGTGATTTTCTCCGATAACCCATGGCTGGCGGCGGCGGCCGTGCTGTTCTGGGGCGTCGGCGCGTCGCTCGGCTTCCCGTTAACGGTCTCGGCGGCGGGCGATGGCCATAACAGCGCGGTGCGCGTCACGATTGCCGCCACGCTGGGTTATCTGGCGTTTCTGGTCGGCCCGCCCGGACTGGGCTTTATCGGCGAACATGCCGGATTGCGCATGGCGATGCTGCCGGTACTGATCATGGTACTGCTGGCGCTGGTGTGCGCCGGTGCGGCTGGCCGCCCGCGTCAGGCAAAAACACCAGCGGAACAATAAATCTCAGGGCACGTGCCAGCTGCCCTGCCAGCCATCCGCAGTGGCCTCAAATCGTGCGCGCTGATGGGGCTCGCAACTGACATCCAGCCACTCCACGCTATGCAAGGTGATCTGCACCAGCGCAAAGTGCTCGTCGGGCCCGGTGCCCGCCTTTTGCGCGCTGGCAGGCAGTGCGTCATCAGGATGAGCAATCACGCTGCCCGGCCTGACCGGTGACTGAAACAACGCGTGCGAATGTGGGCGCAATGCATGCCAGGCTGCGGCACGCTGTTGTGCATCGTCAACGCGCTGAGCCGTGCCTGCCAGCCTGAGCTGAACGCGCCTGGCGGCATCATAAGCCAGTAACGCCACCTGCGGCTGGGCTGCAATATCCTGCATTTTGGCGCTGCGCCGATCGGCGGTAAAACGCAGGGCCGGCAGCGTGGGCAAAAACTGCCGTATCACCACGGTGCGCAGGCTGGGCTGACCGTCGGCACTCACCGTTGCCAGCTGCATCAGGGTGAAAGCTGAACGCGATGTGGTGGCAGTGCTAAGCAACTGCCAGATAACTTGCAGGCGGTCGTCGAGCGAGATCATGATTCCCTTCCTTAGCGGGCGTGAAGCGGGTTGCTGCCAGCACGTTTCAGCGCCGACAGCGCCAGCGCGCTGAGCAGTAACCCAATGACGATCAGCAGCGCGTAGCTTAGCCACTGCAGCAGCAGAATGCCCAGCACCCCGCCAGCGAGAAATGCCAGCACGGTGTAGCAATGCAGTTTTAGCCGCTCAATGTACAGCGGCGCGTCTTTCGGTGACTCTTTGCGACGCAGCACGTCGAACAGCATCGCCAGCTCAATGCCGATATCGGTTGACGTGCCAGAGACATGCGTCGTGCGCACCCGGGCATTGGAGATGCGCGTTACTACCGCATTTTGCAGCCCCATCAGAAAGCTCAGGCTGAGAATCAGTAACACACCGCCCTCGCTGAAATGAAAGCCGCTTTCGACAATCCCCAGCACCAGCAACGCAATGCCCTCCAGCAGAATATTGATGGCGTAGATGCCGCGTATCTGCCGCCTGCGGCCGGAATTGATGATCAGCGTCGAGACCGACGAACCGGCGATGAATAACAGCACAATCAGCAGGAAGAACAGCCCGATATGCAGATTGGCTTTCGCCAGATGATCGGACAGTGACGAGACGTTTCCGGTCATGTTGGCGGAGAAGAAACCAACCGTTTCGAACGCTGCAGTGTTCAGTGCACCCGCCACGGCGGCCAGCGTCGCCGCCAGGCGGATGTCGGTGTTGAAAGTGCGCGTATCCTCAGTGGAGATCAGCATGAAAAGGTCCCGGCCCGGCAAAAGATTTATCATCCTCCGGCGGTCAAAAATTCTCAACTGGCAGGGCTGAACATTAACGCGGTTCGCTGTCGATCAGCGCACGCCGGGCCAGGCGTTTGGGCAGGATTTGACCCTGTCACTGATAAGCCGGATAATTTGGAAACGATTCATTCTAAATAGCCCGCATTATGACCAGTAAACCCAATCCGGCGCCGGCTGCCAGAGAGCGCGGCAGACCGCGCAATTTTGATATCGACGAAGCGCTCGACAGCGCCATGATCGTGTTCCGCCAGAAGGGTTTTCATGCGGCCTCGATTGCCGATTTAGGTGAAGCGATGAACCTGACGGCGGGCAGTATTTATAAAGCGTTTCAGGATAAACGTTCCCTGTTTCTGCGGGTGTTTGAGCGCTACATCCTGCTGCGCAACGTGGACCTGCGCGCCCGTTTGCAACAGTACCCGACCGGCCGGGCGCGCATTGCTGAGCTGCTGCAGTTTTATCTCGACTCAGCCAGCGAGATCGAGGGCAGACGCGGCTGCCTGGTGGTTGGCAGTACCGTGGAACTGCAAACGCTGGATGAAGAGTTATCCCAGCTGGTGCGTGAAGCGGTATTACGCAACCGCAACTTCCTGACTTCGCTGGTTGAGCAGGGACAAGAGGACGGATCGATTTCGCCACGACTGGATGCCGACACCGCTGCCGGATTGCTGCTTTGCGTGGCATTTGGTATGCGCGTGGTAGGCAAAATTCAGGATGTGACTAATGGCAAAGAAACCATTAATATGGTGCTCAGCATTCTGGACTGATTCGTCTGGCCTATTAGGAAATAGGCGTTTCCTAATTAATATTCGCCGCGATAACTTTTTTAAACCCTGGAATCGCGCGCTTAATAATATTTATCAGTCAGTAACATATTACTTAGATTTATGTTTATTTGTTCCGGGGGTTGAGTGAAGCACGATGAATTAGAAGATGCCGATGAGATCTATCTTTTATTGGGCAAAGTCGTCACACAGATTGTACAACCGGGTGAAACCTTATCTGTTCAGCAAATAATTGGCGCGCTGTATCGCACGGGCTTGCGCTCGGAGAATCCGGCCATCCAGCAGGCCTGCGATAATGCGATCAGGCTGCTGGCCAAAAAGCTGAATTAACGCACTGCTATCAGGGTAATGATGATGCGATACGATCCTTTTCATAATAATTCTGAAGATGCATTACCATGGACTGGTGGATCGCTGCAGGCAAAGCAGCATGAGTTACTTGGCACGCTGGTGCAGGAAATTTTGTGTAGCGGCAAGTTGCTGAACCGAAAAACCCTGTTTGTCGCGCTAATAGCACGTCTCGACCAGTGCGACGATGTGATATTGAAAACGCATTACGAGGCTATTTTTTCTCTGCTGCTTGGTCGCGTGGCCGCTGAGTAATATCGCAACGCTATCCTGCCTTCCCAATATACGCGGCGAAACACATTAGCCGCGCCTGGTAATTTCCTCCTCATCAATTGCCCGCTAAACCGCATTAATTGTGCAAAGAAAGCGAGTCAGGTCAGACCAGAATCCGGATTTTGTTCTACGCTTATAGCTGGACTTCAGACCAATCAGGGAAATTACTATGAAGAAACTGACTGTAGCGGCTGTGTTATTGACATCGATTTTTGCCATCGCCGGCTGTTCATCGAATCAGGCGATTAAAACCACCGACGGACGCACTATCGTCACCGATGGTAAGCCACAGGTGGATAGTGATACTGGCCTGGTCTCTTATAAAGATGCGCAAACCGGTAAAACAGAACAGATTAACCGTGACCAGATCACCAATATGAGTGAACTGAACAACTGATCTACTCGATAGGGAGAGCGACATGAAAAAAGTGATTTTGTTACCACTGGCAGCCATTGTGGCACTGAGCGCCCTGACCGGCTGTACCCGTACCAGCTACGCCATTCATACCAATGATGGCCGTACCATTGTCAGCGATGGTAAACCGCAGGAAGCGGAAAGCGGACTGCTCGGCTACGTTGATGCCAATGGTGTCAAACAGCAGATCAACAAAGCGGATGTCAAAGAGGTTTCTGAGATTCCGCATTAATCGGTTCTTATCAAGCCCGCGCAGCGGGCTTTTTTGTGCCAGAACGTTGTGATTGAACCCATACGCAGGGCCGTCGCAAGAGAGCCATCCGGTCCATCGCGGCGCCTTTGGTCAGGGACGCACGACGGTGAGTTTAAACGGCCCGCTGTTTTTCGCAGCATGCGCGACTGAATCATTCACTCTCTCAAGCGGAAACTCGGTTACGTCATAGTGGCTCAGATCAAGCAATCCCGCGCGTATAAGGCCGCAGAGCGTAGGGACTGCCGAAGGTTCATACATCCACTGCCCTTTTACGGTAATGAGGTTACGCATTATCCAGGGATAAGGTAGCGAAAGATCGTCCCCTCCCAGCATGCCAACACCGCCCATAAGGACTGCACGACCATAAGGTCTGACTGACATAATCGCATTCCGGGCGACAGAAGCCTGCGCAGACGGCGGAAGGAAATCAAGGACCGCATCAATGGGTCCCCCGGCCATGTGCCTCATGGCAGCAATATCGATCTCTGCTGTGCCTGTGAGCTTTACTGTTTCCACACGCGATCCAAAACGTTTTTTCAAATCGTTCAGCACCCGTTCACTACGGCCCGGTGCGATGACTTTATGGGCTCCCATGGCCAGGGCAGCAAGCACAGCGGAGCTGCCGAAATTACCGGTTGCGCCACTGACCAGCAGGCGCTCTCCCGCTTTCAAATCCATAGATAACAATCCGCCATAGGCTATAAGCAGCGTATTGATGGCACACCACCGCCCCGCTTCTGCAGGCGATATGTCGCCAATGGGCACTGCGTTTTCAGTCGGAATGCGTATTTGTTCAGCAAGACTGCCATTCAGGTGATATTGCTGGATTTTTTGTCCTCCTTCACCACGGGCACTCCATCCCTGAAGGACAATTTCTGGCGACAGCGCGTTGTCACGGGAACGCACCGTCGGATCGCAAAATACCCAGTCTCCTGGTTTCAGCCAGGCTGAGTCAGGGCCGGTCTGGCGAACCTTTCCGATGGCACCACAGCCCGGGATGACCGGCACAGGTAAAAGATATTTTCTCTCCCCACTCAGTACTTCATTCGTGTAGGAGAGAACGGGCGCCGCAACCACATCGACAATGACTTCCCCGGTTCCCATCACCGGTGCAGGCACATTCTTAACGTCTAGCGGACGGCCAAAGGCAGTAAGCACAGCAGCTTTCATGGTCATATTCTCCTGAGGGCATAGAACAATATGAAACCATCATAGGGCGACCAAAAACGGCGTAAAATACACTAGTTTTATACAGGTATAATTTACTACCAGGTTCAAAAAATGGTTAAGAATACTGAGCTCAGTCAGTTTTTACGTTCACGACGTGCAAGGGTTAAGCCTGAGCGTCCCCCCTCTGCCGGGCCAGAAAGACGGCGAACGCCCGGGCTAAGGCGTGAGGAAGTTGCGGCGATGCTGGGAATAAGTACGGAATGGTATACCAAAATCGAACAGGGACGGGTCAGCACGCTTTCCGAACGGATAGTTAACGCCCTGGGTAAAGCTCTGCAGCTGAACGAGGCAGAATTTCTGCACCTGAAAACACTGACAGGCCGGAAAAAAAGTGCAGATATCGAACATGAAGTTCCGGCTAGCTTATCGCATCTGGTCAGGGCGCTGAGTGAGCCTGCCTACGTCACCAATGACAGATGGGATGTATTGGTGTGGAATTCTGCAGCAGAACAGGTCGTCACGGACTTCAGCCTGTTGGCTGCAGATGAGCGAAATATCATGGTTTTCATGTTCACTACAGAGCAGGCCAGATACCTTTTTGGCGACACCTGGGCTGCAGAGGCACAGAGAATGCTCGGCCTGTTTCATTCCAGTTATTCACGAAATGCAGACAATGAGACCTTCACTGCGCTGGTAGAACGCTTAAGCCGTGAATGCCCGGAGTTTGATACATGGTGGAGCGAGCATGTGATAACGGCGCCGGTGTCCGGAGAGAAAAAACTCACTGGGAAGGACGGGATAACGCGGACATACTGCTATTCAACGTTTACGTCAAATGACTCCCCTGCACTCAAACTGGCAATTTATGTCCCGTTGTTATCTGCATCGGGCAGCAAGGTTATATGACATCATGATTCCGCCGGAGCAGTGTTAACGGGGTTTAGCTGAGTCTGCCGTAGCCTATAAAGAGCGATCTAACCTGCCGGTGATCCATGACGAAGTGGAGCGGCAGCAGCGTGAAGAAATATGTTATTACCTCCAGGAGCGCCGACATTATCTGGGGTATGTCGACTGCTGGACTGCACACGTTTTACATACATAACCCATCTGCTATTCAGTACAGGTGACAGGCTGTTTCATATTGCGTCCCGCAGGCTACCAGCGTGGTGTAGAAAACCATGAAGTCAGCCAGTCTGTTAATGCACTGATTTTTGCCGACTGCAACTGGCTTGAAGGTTTCATTAACCAGACACCATCCTCGCCTGTTGCCTGCCAGTCCGACAGCACTGGCACCAGTGAACCCTCAGCCAGTTCTTTCTGTACCAGCCAGTTGGCCGCGAGTAATATCCCCATACCCGATTGAGCGGCCAGTATAAGCCCATCCATTTCGTCACTCTCGTAACGCGTCTTAACAGGTACCCCTATCTGTTGACCGTCTTTCTCGAGTCGCCATTCGGGCCAGCTGTGCATGGGTGTGAAACCCAGGCAATCATGCTTACGAAGGTCCTGAGGGTGTGTTACAGGGGAATGGCGCTCCAGGTAATCCGGCGCGACACATAAAATGCGACTTGTATTTGCCAGCTTTCGGGCAATTAATCTGCTGTCCTTCAGAACACCAATACGTATTGCCATATCAAAATTATCACCCAGTAAATCTACGTAGCGATCGCTGCAGTGCAGCACAATACGGATGTCAGGATAGGCTTTCAAAAAGAATGGTAAGGCCTGTACGACCCACTTTCGTCCGAATGAGGCTGGAACGGTAAGGCGAATCGTCCCGGCCGGACGCGCTGCCAAATCACGGGCTTCCTCTTCCGCTTCCCGCAGCAGTTCATCTGCCAATTCAATTTTTTGCCGATAGCGTAAGCCCTCTTCTGTGGGACGTATGCGGCGGGTGGTGCGTTCCAGCAGGCGAATTCCCAGACGTTTTTCTAAAGCAGCTACACGCCGGGAAATGACGGAGACATCTCTTCCCAAATCGCGCGCACCAGCACTAAAGCTGCCAGCGCGCACTACCGCAAGAAAAGCTTCCCGCTGACGATAATCGTCATCATGCATTATTGCACCTCATGCAACAGTTATTTGTTTTTCAGGCTCATTATAGCGTCAGTTCTGCCTCAAAATGGTCGTATTAATTGAACCGGGGGACACCATGAAAGCTATCCACTTATCCGCTGCAGGAATAGACGGCTTAAAAATATGTGATATTTCACGACCACAACCAGGGTATGGCGAAGTGCTGATTCGTCAGCATGCTGTGAGTCTGAATTACCTTGATTTGGCGCTGGCCACTGGTAAATTCGGCGCTGTTTCGCAGCCGGTTATTCCTGGTGCAGACAGCGCGGGAGAAATTGTTGAGTCTGGAGAGGGAGTTGAAGGCTGGCAAATTGGCGAACGTGTGGTACCGGGTATGATGTCTCACTGGCATGCTGGAGCAATACGATCCGAACATCATCAAACATTACGCGGAGTTACAACCAACGGTGGGCTGGCAGAATACGCTGTAGTGCCTGCTGAATCACTGGTGCGTATCCCCGATTTTCTCAACTGGCAGCAGGCAGCGACGTTACCCATTGCCGCAACGACCGCATGGAACGCTATAGTGCGCGGTAAAATACAGCCCGGCAGCACTGTTTTACTGCTTGGCACGGGAGGTGTGAGTCTGTTTGCATTGCAATATGCGAAGGCAGCAGGTGCGCGGGTAATCATCATTTCCTCTTCTTATGAAAAACTGGACAGAGTGAAAGCCCTGGGAGCGGATGAAGGAATTAACTATCACGAGGTGCCCGAATGGGATCAACGGGTGCTTAAGCTGACTGAGGGGCATGGCGCTGATCTCGTACTGGAATCAGTGGGCGGCTCAACATTTGCGAAATCGATTAACGCAGCAGCTCATAACGGAACTATTTTCGTTATTGGCTTTGTTGGTGGTGCTGAAGTCAGCATGCCTGTTCTGCCCGTAATGCAAAAGATGTTGAATATTGTGGGTAACAATACGGGTTCGACTTCAGATTTGCGCGCGGCGGTCAGAGCGATTGAAACCTCCACGATTTATCCCGTAATTGATCGTATTTTCCCTTTTGCCGATACACGGAAAGCTTATCGCTACCTTGAGGCTGCCGGACATATCGGGAAAGTGGTTATTAGTCTGGATGCATAACTCTGAATCAGCCGGGAGTTCATCATGGGGCCTGATACCGGCTGATTACTCCTGTCCAGTAATGATGGACACTCTTTTCCAGGAAACGGATCCCGCTGCGCAAAAGTGCTAAATGAAACGCTGGCATAAGAGTGCAGGATACATTTTTTTCCTGAGAAGTATTGATAGTCCGATTTTCCATCAGGTGGTAAGGTCAGGTTTCCCGGGAATTCTTAAACAGGATTGAGCGTGAGTATTTCAGAGAAATATGAGTGGTGTAAAGATAACTACCTGATAAGTACAGACAGAAAAAAACTGGATGTGCAGGCTATCCATCTCTATCTCACGAGGTCAACCTGGGCAAAAGGGATTGATCTGGCTCTTGTCCGTGCATCCGTTGAAAACAGCCTTAATTTCGGTGTTTATCACGATGACGCCCAGATTGGTTTCGCGCGCTTAATAACAGATTACGCTACGTTTGCTTACCTTTGTGATGTTTATATCCTGGAGGAATATCAGGGAGAAGGGTTGGGTAGATGGGTGATGCAATGCATACATGATCATCCTGTTTTTGAGCGGCTTCGCAGGATCATGTTGTTTACAACCACAGCGCCCTGGCTCTATGAAAAGTTTGGCTACGAGCCTGTTAATCGGGAAAACTATGCATGGAGTATCACACGTCCTGATATTTACACTCATGCAAAAAAGACTGGCTGACCCGCGTTCCTGTCTGTCTCCAGTCTGGCGTATACACTCCAGATCTGCAATGTCCGCTTCTGTCACTGAGCGGACGAGTTTATTGAGCTAAGGACTGCTGTGAGCGAGAATCGGACGTTGGTACTTTTGCATCCACTAAAGTATTTTTATAAACAGTCGACATTCATTCATGTTCTCGACTACCTGCGCGCCACTTTGGCGCGCAGGGCTTGGAATGTAAACTACAAAAGATAGCTAAGACGTGAAGCTAAAGGACAGACATGACAGCATATTCAAACGCTGATGCGGCAAGAGACTTACGCTCGGCCTTAGGCAAGGCACCCGTTGGCGCTGTGAATGGAGAATGGTTCTTTATAACTGAACAGGCTGGCGTCTCCTCACTAACTGGAGGCTACATGTATGCAGATGGGAGTCACATTGCAGAGGGGAACCACGCCCTTCGAACGGTCCGGGAGGTTGTCGAGAAACTTAAAGCATCACATTTACAGCCTTTTAATAAGGTCATCGTTCGCTGGACAAGATCTAAAATACCGTTAATACGCGGGCGCGTTACAGTTGATACACTGTTCGATAAGACAATCGTGCCGCGCGGTCCCCAAGACCCGATTTATGAGGCCGCCTCTATAGCAAGACGAGCCTTTTGGGAAAGGTATGGCAATGTCTCAGATGAATTGATAGCTGAACGAGATGACGCAAGCGTACACAACCAGACGAACTGGTTCGGCCCCCATCGTCGAGTGCTCAACGTTAAGTGCAAAACGACATTTACGCTGGCCACCGATGGCCTCTCGACGCCCTGGGCCGGCATTGCTGACCCGGAAAATGGTGTAGGCTGCGAACTTTTCATGGAATTAGACGATTCTGCTACTATCAGCCACCCGATGGATGGCTGGGCTTCTCTCTTGATTAGTCTGGGCGATCTCGTTGCAGGTGGGTATCAGGTTACTGACGATGTTGAAAAATATGGCGCAATCCTGTTTTGTACGCTTACAGACGAATATCACCCATTGACCCGAATCATTCTCAGCCTTGATGACCGCAGGATTGATAATTTACCTTTTGGCTCAGTTCCGCTGATCCGTGTCACGCCGATAGCAGAAGCCGAGATTGAACACCTGGACCAATCTGATGAATGGGCATCACGCGCAGCAAAACATGCACTCGCGGAACGGCAGCGAGAAACATAGGAATTACGACGACGTTATTCACGCTCCTTACGAGGCAGAGTGAGTTCAGTCACCTTCTTAACATAATGAAGTTTAAGGTCCGCTGTGAGCGAACAGCGGACCTTATGCAATCACCGTGAATGGCATTGAAACACCTAAATCACTTGAAGCTATTTACTGACATAAAAATGTGAGATGCTAAACAACATTGAGATGCTCCCCCATAATTTGTAAAAGTTCATCTTTTGGATATGAGTAAAATAACTCCGTGAAATTAGGAGTCCTAACTCGTTCAGGATATCCATCTTGAAGGAGACCATATTTTCTAAATGGCTGATCACGCATCAAATACGTAACGTTACAGTATTTACCACCATTATCATAAGTGTTAAAACTGCAAGACAATCCTGCCTCATATAACTCCCAGTTAGGTGTTTCACTATTGATGGTCATTTTACATGCTTTAAGCATGAAACGTGCAGAATCAACAAAACATAATGAATCAGGGTTGGTGGCTTTGACATTATTGTATGCTTTCTGAATCAGATCTTCATTGATAACAAATCCCAATCCATAAACCAATACTTCAGTAGCAGGATTTGTATCTTTACCCCAATACGTAGTATTGGAAAGATAACATTTAATATCTTCAACACTCATAATGTCACTTGCTTTCATAGTAAACCACGTTGAATCGTAGTAAGCTATATCCTCATCATTTTTATAGTACACTTCAACTTCGGAGAGATAATTAGGGTTGAATCCTGTCCAGCCATAGTATTTAACTATATTTTTCGCATCACCTTCACTCTTGAAGAAGAAGCTACCTCTGAGTCTTGAAACCTTATGATTATAAAATCGGTGCCTCACAGATTCTATTCTGAACTCATTGATTAACGGTATTTTTTTTGTAGGCTCATTGCAAAAAGCATTCTTTAGGCGAGAATATTGCCATTGAGTTAAAAACCATCTTCTCTCTTGTCCTTGAAGAGAAGGCAATGCCTCCAGAGAAGCTATTCTTCCAATTGCAACTTCCCAAGCGACAAGGGGGTTTTCAATGTTTAGATAGCACCAAAGTTTTAACTTTTTCATGATAGGTTCCTTGAGATTAATTCTTGTTTTAGCCTTATGATATGTTAATTCTTGGGTTTATTAACGTAATAATTTTTTGCTATGTCCGCTTCTGGCACAAAACGGACATTCAGCATGCATTTTTACAAACTACCAACATCACAATGGTCAGTATGTGAAAGCATGTAACTCTTCACTCGTCCCGTGTTATAAGCCCCATACTCCACACCTGTTTTTTGAGAATACCTGCTTAGCCCAGTGCTGACGCGGATATGAGCATGCCCGCGCTTTCTGGGCATAAACAGGGAAAGGTAGGGTATGGCACGATTTATAAGGCTGTAACCGGCTACGCCGGGCGTACGGCGCCGTCCAGCTTCACACCTGAACGCTCTGCATGCCTTAAAAATAAGGTGAAAGAACGTTCATATTGAGGAAACCTATTTTTTCAAGCTGCTCAATCAGGAGTGCTGATACGGGGAGATTGTCATTCAGCTACCGTATTTTTATTGTGGGAGTTGCGATCTGCTTCAGGGCTCTGGTCGATATTTATTGCCCTGGCTAACTCCTCCATTGCCCGTGTTGCTGACCGGAGTCGATCATCACCCATCATAATGGACAACTTATCTTTAGCTGATTTCCATACAGGCAAGGCTTCTGCCATGAGCTGGTATCCGGAATGCGTCAGATTTAGCCGCTTTCCTGCGCGGCCGCGTCCACCTTCGGAACGGACCAAACCTCTCAATTCCATGTTCTGAACATTTCGGCTCAGAGTTGTCGCATCAACACCCGCGCTGGCCGCAAGATCAACTATTGTGGCGCCCTCGAAAGCGCCAATTCCGACCAACAGGCTAAATTGCTCGGCGGTGAGACCGAGCGATTTGAAACAGACATTGTAGTAGCGCGTGACTGCGCGCGCCGTGGCACGAGCCTGAAATGCCGGACATTCAGCTGCTATTTCCCTGAAATATTTTGGATCAAAACCGCTCATGTAGTACCTCTTGAAATCCCGATCAACCAATAATAATGTATATGCATTATTTAACAACAGGAGAAGCATCATGCCAGCGTACGTGCACATCAATCTGCGTGTTATCGACCCTGACAGGCAGTCTAAACTCGCTCCCCGGTTTCAGGCAGCTCTGAAAGAAGCCGGCGGGCGAATTCTGCATTTTGGCACCGTCTCGGAGGTTCTTGAAGGCGATGAGGTGCCACTGCCAGTAGCTGGCGTATTTGAGTTTCCAACCCTTAACCAGGCGTTAGCCTTCTACAACTCTGAAAAATACGCCCCCATCAAGGCCGAACGCCGGGAAGCTCAGGAAGCACGGATGTTCATTGTCGAAACCGACTGAGATCCTTTCCCGGAATACAGACAGATTCTTTTGAGTCCATCCTGTGCCTCCTAAGGCTTTGCCAGGAAACCAAAACTATCCTGCGCAGAGCCTGTTTATTATGAAGACAAAACCTGCATCCCTGGATAGGGTGTAAAATAAGATTCATATAAATCAGTCGTTAAGTGCAACTCTTGATTCCAGATCACAAAAATTGTTGCCGTTTTCAGTACGCCATAACACCGGTGAACCCGTTTTCGCATCAGTGCACCGATGGCTACCATTTCAGGTTTGCCCCTGAGACACATTTCCTTGTAGATATTACGCATCCGTTTATTGTTAATTTTTCCGCATAGGGCAGACATGTAGAGCTTTGCTCTGAGCTGAGGCGGCTAATTTAAGATATGCGTGGCCGTCCCCGATCGTTTTTCAAGAGGCACCACGCCCGGAAAAGCCGCAGCCTGATCTGCTGATTCAACGTTATGGCTGCGCAGCACAACCAGCATGGGCATCCCCAGTTGGGGCCCGACAGATTTAATCGACGTCAGCAGCGCACAATCCCGTTTCAGGTCTGGGCTGGCCTGAATGTCCGCTTTAACCTGCCGTTCAATCTTTCTCACTTCTTCATGGAGCAGCTGCGCCATCCTTATGCATGAACCGATGACGTCTGCAGGCGTGTCAGTAGACTGATATTTTTCGAGCCGGTTTTCCCCCCGCATAGCGTCAGCCAGCAGCACATCCCAGCGATACCGACTGGAAACTTGATTTCACTCCTCTCACATAGTTTCTGAGCTGCAGAACCTGATGGCTTCATTTGTTGCCCCCCTGGTGAAAGACGTTCTGATTTCCGCAATGAGCGGAAAGCGGAGTGCTGCAGAGTCTGAAAAACTCATATTTGATTGAAGATCATTCATCTGAAATCCGGCATTCCATGGGAATACCGAATCTCAGTTAACTTTTGATGGTTGTATACTCAGACCGGGCGTTCTTTTGGTGTTAGCAGTGAATGAGCAGGAAAATCACTGTAGCCCCGCTCACCTCCGCCAAAGAAAGCGTCACGGTTGTACGCAGCGAGAGGAAAAGCGTTTCTTATACGCTCTGGCAGGTCCGGATTGGAGGTAAAGAGACGACCAAAAGCAATCAGGTCGGCCTCACCTTTTTGCAGCGTATTCCCGGCATCCTCTGGTTTAAAGCCGCCCGCCGCAATAATTTTTCCCCTGATAAAAAGCGCGCAAATCGCGGCTGGCTACCGGCTCCGCATAATAGCCCGCCTCCCTGTCTTCCGGCCCCACGATGCGGGGTTCGATAACATGCAGATAGGCCAGGTCAAACAGGTTCAGCTGCCCGACCAGATAACGGAAAGTGGCTATCGGATCGCTGTCATGCATATCACCGTATATCCCGCTGGGAGAAATGCGCACAGCAACGCGCCCCGGCCCCCAGACATCAGTCAGTACGCTAACGGACTCAAGCAGAAAGCGCGCACGGTTTTCAAGGGAGCCGCCACAACTGTCAGTGCGCTGATTGCTGCCATCCAGCAGAAACTGTTCAGGTAAGTAACCGTTGGCGGCATGGAGCTCAACGCCATCAAATCCTGCAGTTCTGGCCCGAATGGCTGCCTGCCGTAACTCCTCCATGAGCTCATGAATTTCATCCAGTTCCAGAGCGCGAGGAACAGGAAAAAGCTTGCCCTCATAGGATCCCCGTTCATTTTTCACCACGCCATAAGTATCTCTGGCGATGAGCGCTGAAGGCGCGACGGGCTGACGTCCCGCTGACAGTTCAGGCAGGGACTGACGACCCGGGTGCCACAACTGCAGTACAATCTGAGCGCCTCTGGCATGCACGGCTTCAACCAGGCGCTGCCATCCCGCCTGTTGCTCGTCAGTAAAGATTCCCGGTGCATCTTCATAGGCATTCGCATAGGGCGAAACCGCCGTGGCCTCAGCGATAAGGAGCCCTCCGAGACTCGCTCGCTGGCGGTAATATTCTTTCATCAACTTGCCGGGAACACCGCCCGGTTCGGTCCTCATGCGCGTGGTGGGCGCCATAACGACGCGATGGTTCAGATGCAGTTTTCCTGCAGTCACAGGTGAGAATAAAGGGTTCATTAAATCTACCTCACGTTGAGCCAGAGCACATGGGCCCTGGCGCAATATCAAATGAATTCAGTAATGCCAAATAATCTGAGTCAATATCCGACAGGCTTACTGCCGGGCCAGTGTGTGGGCAACCTGCGCGGCACTGATACCTTCCAGCGCCAGGCCATAACCCAGCCCCTCATCTACCAGACGCTTAAGACGCTGAGTCAGTGCAATCCGGGTGTAGTGCGAGGTCAGTGGCGGAAGTGCAGCAATCCCGTCGGCAATTTCGTGAGCGCGGGCCAGAAGCTTATCAGCGGGCACAATTTCGTTTACTACGCCCCAGTCTTTCGCCGTTTCCGCATCAAGCACCTGACGGGTCAGCAAAAAGTGGCGGCCCCGGAGCGATCCAATAACTTCTGGCCACAGAATGTGCACGCCGTCACCGGGGACGATCCCGAATTCGAAATGCGGTTTATCCTGAAAAACGGTTTCCGGGGTGGCCAGAATGGTATCGGTCAGCAGGGCATATTCACTGTGAAGCAGCACCGGGCCGTTTAGCGCGGTAATCATCGGAACTTCGATATCCAGAATGTTGTTCAGCACCTTTCTGCCTTCGCGCAGAATTTTGTCGAAACCTGCCGGGGTGAAGAAATCAAATCCTTCCGGACTGATCGCGTCCATAAAGGCATCACCCGAACCGGTCAGGATCACTGCGCGGTTTTCACGGTCTTCGCCGATGGCATGGAAGAGCTCGACGAACTGCTCGTGGGTATGGCCATTGAAAACCAGTTTTTCACCGGCAGTATGGAATTTAACCTCCAGTACGCCATTGGGTTTACGGGCCAGGCGGGCATTAGGAAAGGCATAATGATAAGTTTCAAACGTAGACATAGTGGCGATCCTTGTTGTTACCAGACCGGAGTGGCTGGACATGAAACAACACTATTCCATTCCAGTTACATTGGGATCACCTGGAAATCAGATAACAACTATTCCTGAATGGAATATCATGTTCTACTCTCCCCCATGATGGTTTCAACAAAACCAGCAAACTGCCGGGCTTTGGCACTCGCTAGTCGTCCGTTTGGGAATACGGCCCACAGGTCGATGGAAGGCAGTTGCCATGACGTCAGCACCTTCTGAACGGTTCCGTTTCTTAATTCCTCGGCAAACATCCAGTCGGAGGCAATACACAACCCCATATGGCTCAGCACGGCAGCTCGCTGTCCTTCAGCGGCGCTGACGCGGATGCGACCGCTCACGGCGGTGGACACAACGGCACCCTGCCGGGTAAATGACCAGAGGCTGGGCTGTGAGTTATAGAGAATTGCCTGATGTTCTGCGAGTTCAGCTGGCGTTTTCGGCTCCCCCCTTTCTGAGAGATATTCCGGCGTGGCAATCACTGAGCGGGGTCCTGTTGCCAGCTTTCTGGCGACGACACCTGAGTCGGGCAGATTTCCCATGCGCAGTGAGATATCAATACCTTCAGCAATCAGGTCGATCACTCTGTCATCCAGGATCACGTCCACATCCAGTTCCGGATGCTCATCAAGGAACGCCGGAAGGCGGGGAATGATATGCAGCCGTGCAAAAGTGGTTGCGGCTGAAATCCGCAGCTTTCCGGACAGGCCTTTTCCTGCTCCCCGGGCGGCCAGTTCAGCCTCTTCGGCTTCCTGCAGGGCGGCACGCGCACGCTCATAATAGCGCTGCCCGGCCTCGGTGGGCGTCAGGCCGTGGGTCGATCGGGTCAGCAAACGGGTCTGTAATCGCGACTCCAGCTGAGCAACAATTTTGGAGACCGCAGGCTGGCCCACGTTTAGCTGTCTGGCAGCTGCAGAGAAGGAGCCTGTATCCACAACACGAATGAAAGTGGCCATTGCCTGAAAGCGATCCATTTTATTCCTCTGAAGAATAGATGTTATCCGTTGAGCATATCTACCATTCCTGTCTCATGCCAGCCATTATCATTTCCAGCTTGCCGGGGCTGGCCCGGCAAAACTCTCAGCAGGAAATGATCATGATTGATATTCATGCTTTCGCCACGCCTAACAGCATCAAGGTGCCTGTCGCGCTCGAAGAACTCGGTTTTGAATATGTTTTACACCCGGTGAACGTCCGTAAAGGGGAACAGAAGTCAGCTGAATTTCTGGCCTTAAACCCCAACGGCAAAGTCCCTGTGCTTGTTGATACTGACGCCTTATCTGAGCCGCTGGTACTGACGGAGTCGGCCGCCATCCTTATCTATCTTGCTGAAAAAACGGGGAAGCTTTTACCGGCTTCAAGCCCGGCCAGGTCACGGGTATTTGAGCAGCTGTTCTTTCATGCTTCAGGACTGGGACCGGCTTTCGGTCAGGCAGGTTTTTTCCAGCGTCAGGCATCCGAACCACAGCCGCTGGCAATTCAGCGTTTCACTACTGAAGCAGACCGCACCCTTAAGGTGCTGGATACCCTTCTGGCTGACCGCCAGTTTGTTGCCGGAAAGGAATACAGCATTGCTGATATTGCGCACTTCGGCTGGCTGTGGCGTCGGGAGTTTGCCGGGGTGAGTTTTGAAAACACACCAAATGTGGCTCGCTGGTTTGATGAAATGATTAACCGGCCCGCCGTACAGCGCGCCACAGAACGCATTAACGCGCTTGTCCCCCGGTAAGTGACTGTTGTAAAGCCGCCCGGAAATTAAGAGATCACCCTAAATAACTTTTCAGAGAAAACATCATTATGCTGCAGGCAAAGCTTGACGCTTTTAAGGCGGATTTTGAAGCAGGTAAGCCCCCCTTTAATATCCCTCAACCGGTGGCGGAAATTATGCGCCGCGCGACGGATGAACTGATTCAGTCCGGCGCCGCTACGCGGTAAGCCTGAACATCCATAGGAACCTCAATTTACGGGCATGAAAAACCCGCCGGAGCGGGTCTGTTTGCGGAGCTCAACATACAAAAGGGATACTGAACTTTAACGTTTAACTGTCGATAATTGGCCTGGACCCAATTATAGGAGCCTCAGGCTATGGATAAGCTCTCCCGGTTATTCGAAAAATCCCGAGATGTTCAGTCGCTTTATGAGCGAACAACTGACACTCAACTCAACTTTATCGCGACAAAATGCAATCGAGATGAAGTGGCGGCTATCCATATCAGGCTGAAGCTATTTCGCTCTGAACTAGCAGCTTGCCCCGAATGGGACGGTGACACTCAAGACCAGATATGGGATGCGATCGAGACACATAAGCGCCTACTTCTGCAGATTGATTTGCTAAAGAAGCCATAAACAGTGCTCATTCACACTGAATAATTAAGGTTAAGTGCCGATACTGAAGGCATGCAACTCAAGGAGAACGCTTAATGGAACAACCAAACCCTCTCGCAGTCCTGTCGTCAATCATCTGGTTTTTAATGTTTATCCCATGCTTCCGCATGGCTCAGAAAGCTGGTTTCGGATGGAAGATGGCCTTATTACTCTCGTGTCCCGGTCTTCACTTTTTCATGCTTTTCGTCTTCGCTTACAAGAAGTGGCCGAACGCTCCTTATAGATAAGCACTGATCATTTGTCAGGATGGGCGGAGCATCAAAGCTAGGTTAGGATTGTTCTTAATCGAATAGTCAGATTCTACCTATAAAGAAAAAACAGCAGTAATGCTCTCATAGGTAATGAGAAAAGGTGCATGGATGGATAAAGTCTGTTTTCCCCCACTACTACCACCCGGTTTTCATGACTTGGATGACATTGGATTAAAAGATCTATGTGTAAATGCTTTCCCTACTTCAGTTAGGAGGAGTACGCTACACTGTAATTTTGTACAGCTAATAGGACTGAATCGCCACGGATAATCTAGACACTTTCGAGCCGTTGATAATATTTGTTTTCGTATTCAGTTGGTGGCATCTGATCGCTCGAGCCATGCCGACGCTTACTGTTATAAAACATTTCGATGTAATCAAAAATATCACTGCGGGCTTCTTCCCGTGTTCCGTAGATCTTTTTCTTAATCCGTTCGCGTTTCAGTAGCTGGAAAAAGCTTTCCGCAACCGCGTTGTCGTGACAGTTACCGCGACGACTCATGCTGCCTTCCAGACCGTGTGATTTCAGGAACGATTGCCACTCATGGCTCGTGTATTGACTGCCCTGATCAGAATGAACCAGTACCTGTTTTTGAGGATTACGCCTCCACACCGCCATTAATAATGCGTTCAGGACAATCTCTTTTGTCATGCGGGGTTGCATTGACCAGCCGACAACTTTCCGGGAGAACAGGTCAACCACCACGGCCAGATACAGCCAGCCTTCGTGAGTTCGGATGTAGGTTATGTCCGTCACCCAACGCTCATCTGGTGAGTCCGGATTGAACTGCCGCTGGAGCCTGTTCGGTACCACGATGCTGGCTTCGCCTTTACGTGCCCGTGGGCTACGGTACCCAACCTGAGCTTTTATACCGGCACGCTTCATCAGCCGCCAGACCCGGTTCACTCCGCACTGCTGCCCGCTATCCCGCAGGTCCAGATGGATCTTGCGATAACCATAGACGCAGCCAGACGCAAGCCAGAACTGTTTGATCTGCCCGGTCAGCATCTGGTCTGCCTGGTGACGCTGTGAATGTGGCTGCTGAAGCCAGACATAAAATCCACTCGGATGGACGTCCAGAACCCGACAGAGCAAACGAACAGGCCAGCAACGGCGGTTGTCGCGGATAAAGGCGTACCTCAGTCGGACAGTTTTGCGAAGTACGCCGCGGCTTTTTTTAGTATGTCTCTCTCGTCGGTAACCCGCTTCAGCTCTTTCTGGAGTCGGCGGATCTCGGCCTGAGCATCTGACTGTTCTTTATTAGTGGATGAGTCCGGGCCGTACTTCTTTATCCAGGCGTAAAGACTGTGGGTGGTGATATCGAGACGTGTTGCAACGCTGGAAACAGAATGACCGCGATCAACAACCTGTTTGACTGCTTCGATTTTAAACTCTTCGGGATAACGCTTACCGCTCATGGGCACCTCTCTTTAAGCCATCTTAAATGACTCCGAGGTGTCTGTTAAAGCCGTGGCGATTCAATTCTGCGCTATGAGGCGCGTTTAAATAACCAAACCGCCGCTTGGGAAAAAACATTTACTCTTGAATATTCTTACAATTACAATGCGGGCTGTCATTTCAATTCCTGAAGGCTTGAGGGAGTTTTTTATAATGCCGTTGAAAAGCCCTTCTCATTCTGGCTGAGTTACCGAACCCGCAGCATCTGGAAACTTTTTCTACGGAAAGCCCTGATGTTTCCAGAAGAGACTTTGCTGAATCCAGACGAATTTTTTCAACCGCTTTGGCAATGGTTTCACCTGTTTCTTTAGTAAAAAGCCTGGTGAGTTGCCTTGAGCTAAGGCAAGCAACCTCAGCTAAACTTTCAACTCGCAAGTCATGATCTAAATGCGTATGAATATAATTCAAAACAGCTTTAATTTTTGATGACTGAGGTTCTAAAAATAAAACAGGTGAAAATTGCGATTGTCCCCCTGTGCGGCGCTGCGCGACAACAAGTTCCTGAGCAACTTTTAATGAGACTGCAGTGCCAAGATTATCCTCAATTATCGCAAGCGCGAGATCGATACCGCTGGATATTCCTGCTGATGTCCAAACGCCACCATCTTTCACGAACAGAGCATCAGTGGATAGTACTACATCAGGGTATAAATCACTAAAAATATGCCTATATTTCCAGTGAGTAGTAGCGGTTTTCCCATCCAGAAGACCCAACTCAGCGAGGACAAAAGCTCCTGTGCAGATACTGCCAAAACTTTTACTGGATAGGCAGGCTTTCTTCAGCGCTCTACCTTCCTGGCTATCTCTTGAGATATTCCGGCCTCCCTGACCTCCTACAACCAACAGTAAATCGAAGGATTGCTCCGGGTAGAGTTTTTGAGATTCAATTGAGAATCCAGCTGTACACGTAACAGCACCACCCCTCATGGATAAAACATGTTGTTTATAAACAATATGATGCCCCGTGAAGCTCACGAACTGAAAAGCAGCCAATGGCCCACTAAGATCTAAAAGTTGAAAATCATCAAAGATGTAAAAACCTATGTTCATAATGTCCTTTTTTGAATGATTAATGTCATTTTGGCCACCACTATAGATGGTAGGCTCATTTCAGGCCATTACAATCTTAGGGATTCATCATGTCTAATTTCTTCAAAGTATTGATTCCAATCTATAACGGCGTAACGCAGCTTGATTTCACTGGTCCTTACCAGTTCTTTTCCCGTACACCTCAGTTCGAAACAATTCTCGCATCAGTAGACGGTGAAAATGTTTATGCTGACGGCATGCATTTCACAGGGCTCAGGGATCTCATGTATGAGAAAGAATGTGACATACTGTGTGTTCCAGGTGGAAGTGGATGTACGGATGCTATTGAGAACGATAGATATATGGAATCAATAGTAAAACTGGCTCATACAGCATCTTATATAACCTCTGTTTGTTCTGGTTCATTAATACTCGGCGCTGCCGGTTTACTCTCAGGAAAGAGAGCAGCCTGCCATTGGGCATGGCGTGATCAGCTCAGCTTGTTTGGCGCGATACCGGACGAAGGCCGAGTGGTAAAAGATGGAGATGTCATAACGGGTGGAGGCGTTACCGCAGGTATTGATTTTGCTCTGGTATTGATTGGAGAGCTTTGCGGTGAAGATGCAGCCATGCAAGTTCAGCTGGGGCTGGAATATGCACCACATCCCCCCTATGAAGCTGGACGTCCTGAGACAGCCCCAGCCTGGATTGCTGCCAAACTAAAAGAAGCATCAGCCACAAGAGTAAGCGAGCGTTTGCATATTTTAGAAAATGCTGCCAGAAAAATTAGCAAAACAATGCATTCCTGACTCTTTAATTAGTGGATATGAAGATCTTTTATGAATCGTAGAGAATTTATTTCATCATGTTGTTGTGTGCTGTGTGCATCTGCGCCAATGTTCAAAGCAATGGGTAAGACTACCCAAGCCATACCTCTTTCCAGATTTAACGGCGAATTGCCAGCAACATTGGCAGGGGTTACTATACCCCATACACGCTTCACTGATGGGGCTACTGAGCTTGTTGCTTCATGCTCATCAGCTCCCCTTTTCAATCATGTTGTAAGAACATATTTATTCGCAGCTTCTATTGGAAAAAAACTTGGTAAAGCTTTTGATGAAGAAATGCTTTATTTAGGTTGTATAATGCACGACCTGGGGCTTACCGAAAAGTTCATCAAAGATGCCAGATTCGAACTGGATGGAGCTGATGCGGCACGGCAGTACTTAGTCGATAACAAATTCCCTGAGGAAAAAGCAGAAGTTATCTGGGATGCAATCGCTTTACATGCAACAATGGAATTGCCGGAACGAAAAAGGCCAGAGATTGCGCTTGTCCATTTAGGTGCTTTTATGGATGGGGGGATGAATGCAAATATTTTCCCCTTGTCATTCTTTGAAGAAGTATTTGAGGAATTTCCGCAAAATGGAAACAAAACGCACTTTATCGAACTCGTTGCTAATGTTTTGAGAAAAAAACCTCATACTGCCTATCTTTCCTTTGAAAAAGATATTGGAGTAAAAATGGTAGAAGGCTTCCCAACAGTTAACTATTGCGATATTAAACCAAACTATCCTTTTAATAGATAACAAACCTTTTATTGCCTGTTATAACACAGCGTTTACGCAAGGAGCAGCGGTCGTGTCGAAAGAGCGTCATTCACCTACGCCGGAATGAACCGATAACGCAGATTACGCTTAATTCTGGATTTTAACAAAACCTGCCCGGCCACAAAGAGCCGGGCTCTAAAGATACAGCCCGGCTCTCCATGTCTCCCGGCCCTGAGCTGAGCATAGTGGCGCCGTTCTGTATCTGCCATGCTGACCTTAATAAAAAATCTCCCGGCGAGTCAGTCAGATGGCTTCGCTTCTGCACCAACCGTTTCAATCCCTCTTGCCAGATAATTCCGCCCCAACAATACTGTATGCATGAACAGTAAAATAACAGGAGGAATTTTATGCGCGATTTACTCAGCTCTTTCGCAGTCACACTGCAGCATGGCAAGGGCATCAGATCATGAACCCAGTAGCTGTACCGCCGGCCTGACGCTCCTCTGGCCACCCATTTTTACGCCCCTGGTCCGGGTGCCGCTTTATGCCGATCCGTGCGCCGCCGGCTTTCCCGCCCCTGCGCAGGATTACGTCGAGAAAGAACTTGATCTGAACGAACTGTGCATCCGCCGGCGTGCATCAACCTTCTTCGTGCGCGCCAGCGGCAACAGCATGCGGGACCTGGGCCTCTGCGACGGCGACGTCATGGTGGTTGACCGGATATTTACCTGATGATAGGCGTGAGTGACCGGCAGGTCGATCTCGTACAGGAGGGAGTCGACTGCGTAATCAGAACAGGTGAGCTACTAAACTCCACGCTTGTTGCCCGTCCACAGGGGAAGTTCCGCTGGATAACCTGCGCCTCTCCGGACTATCTCAGGGAGTACGGGATCCCCCGTTCTCCTGGAGATTTATCAAATCATCGGGCTATACACTACTTTTCCGGGCAGGCCCAGCGTACCAGCGAGTTACGTTTTGTCCAGGGGACGGAAGCGCTTTCTGTATCGGTCAGCGGTCAGGCAGCCGTTAACGAGACGGGACTCTATATAAAAATGTGTCTGGAAGGTTTCTGGCTTGCCCAGCTTGCTGAGAGCGTTGTATCAGAGCACCTTCAGAAGGGAGCGCTGGTTGAAGTGCTGGCCGACTGGCAGCCGTCATCAGTCCCGGTCAACTTACTTTACCCACATCAGAAATTCCTTTCCCCTGCCGTAAGCGCATTTGCAGACTGGATAAATGAAATTATGTGACACCTCAGTAGACAATGTATCGACTCTCAAATGCTTTTGAAATTTAAATAGATTATCCATTGCACTTACGCCAAAGTATGTCGCAGCGCATAATGACCACCCCGGAAGAGCTACGCCCCGCGCTGAGCAGTATTCCATTGACGAAATGTCCCTGGACCTGACCGGCATTGATGGCAGCGAGGACGGTGAGCATTTCTGCCGGCGCCTGCACTGGCCAGACTGACACCCAAAAGTTTCCAAAATCAGCAGATGAATCTGTAAAGCTCCCCTACCCTCCCCTGAACCCTTCAGGTATTTCATAATCCATCCCAGATACCAGCATGCAGTCTCGTCTTTCTCTGGAGCGCTTAGAGGAAAGGTGTTTGCGCCCCTTTTCAATATAGCGTGCCAGTTTCAATTCCCACTGACTCTGGTAGTACGCCACGCTTTCTGCTTTCCAGTAATTCACGAAATCAGCCAGCTGCAGCCTGTCAGGTGCAGCTGAAATCTTAATATCTATACGATTGGCGGTGTCACTAAACGTTGCTGAAGGCTGCCACCCGTCAAACATAACAAATTTATTTTCAGGTAATTCTGGGGTAGTAGCAGAGCGGAGACCCGGTCCGGTACGCCCGGAAAATCTGACGCAGGCATTTACGCGCGCGAACCCGCTGCGGTCTGGATGAGGCGGACAACCCGCCCACTTTCCATGAGATCCGCAGTTTATCGGGAAGGTTATATGAAGCGCATTAGGATGAGGTGTTTACACAGCGGTTAATCTCTCCATGACACCGAAGTATCCTGACCCCCGTGGCGATGAGTACGTACTGGTATGAGGCATAGGCAATTACGGACAAATTCCGCAAATTTACGCACAGCTGAAAATCTGACCTTGCAAATCATGCCGTTGTGGATATGCTATATACATAGCATATTTGTTAAAAAACGCACATTTAATCTAGTAAATTCAAAGAGATATGCGCTAACCACCAGCTTATGAATGGTAGCAATACTAATTAAAGCATCTCTTTATAATCAGACAGTTAGAATTTTTTCGGCCTCTATTCGGACAGATTTCGGCCAGCCTATACCAGCCAGAATAAAGTTTACCTGGACTGAGAAGAAAAAAGTATGGCGCGACTGGCAGTGGTCAATGTCAGGTTGTGATGAAGCGTTCTGGATACCATGCAAACGTATCTCAGTGTCCGACAGATTGCCGATTGTGTAATGCAGCGATAGCGTTTATTCAGGGTAAAATCTTAAGAAAAATGTCTGAGTGAGGTAACTGTCAGGCATCAGTTTCATGTGAAAGGCGCTTAAGGTAGGGGCTCTCACTAACATATTCGCCGATAATGCTTTTGCGACCGTCTCATCCCCCAGCCGTAAAAACCGTGTCCCTTCCTTCGGCACGTTAAGCATCACTGCACTGCACTATCACTTAACGCCAACTCCTCCCCATGCGCTGCGACTCGATCAGCCCGGTAATAGCGCACCACATCGCCCACAATCAGTAACGACGGCGACACCGGTTTTTGCTGCTCAACAGTTTCAGGCAACCCGGCCAGCGTGGTGATCAGCACCCGCTGGTTCTGACGCGTACCGTTCTCAATGATCGCCACCGGCGTTGCCTCACTGCGGCCATATTCCCGTAACCGGGCGCTAATCACGCTGCTCCAGCTTAACCCCATGTAAAACACCAGCGTCTGATTGGTTGCGGTCAGCGCCGCCGCATCCAACTGCGGCTCGCCGCTGCGCCCGTGTCCGGTGATAAAGCGCAATGACTGGGCACAGTCACGGTGCGTCAGTGGAATGCCGCTGGCAGCCGCACAGCCCACGGCGGCGGTAATGCCGGGCACCACTTCGCAGACAATATTCGCCTGTTGCAGACTGACCATCTCTTCACCGCCACGGCCAAAGATAAAGGGATCGCCGCCTTTTAAACGTACGACATTGCGCCCGCTGGCAGCCAGGTCCACCAGCAGTTGATTAATCTGTGCCTGCTTCAGGCCGTGATGGCCCGGCTGTTTACCTACGTCGATACAGAGTGCGCTGCTGGCGACTTCCGCCATCACCGCTTCGCTGACCAGGCGATCATAGACCACGACATCCGCACGTTGCAGCAGGCGCAGCGCCTTGACTGTCAGTAGTTCCACATCCCCCGGTCCGGCCCCTACCAGCCAGACTTTGCCAGGGCTGGACGCGTTGTCCGGCGCCAGCAGTTTATCTAAAGGATTGATCGCAATCATCATTCTTCCTCCGGTACAGCAACGGAAAGCAAAAGGTGTTTTAGCTCCGGCAGGCAGGAGCCGCAGTTGGTACCACAGTTGAGTGCGTTACCCAGTGCCTGAGTGCTGTGACAGCCCTGTTTAATCGCCTGTAAGATGGTGTTTTCCCCAACGCCAAAGCAGCTACAGATCGTCCGGCCAGCCACGGCACGTTGTGCCGATTGTCCCGCCAGCAGAGCATGCCGGTCCGCCGCATTCACAGGTGCCTGGCGAAAAGCCTGCGCAACCCAGTCATGATTGATCTCGGGTAAAGACGCGCCTGCATAAAAGACCAGGTGCAGCTCACCGTTACGCCAGGCCAGCAGGCGGTAATGCGGTTCCGCCGCATGAGCGGTTTGCAGTTGCAGCCCGGCCAGCGGGATCGTTGCCATGAGCCACTGTTCTGGTGAACCGTCTCCAGCCACGCTAAAGCGTTGCACGCCCTCATAGGGTGTTCGCGCCCAGTAGCGCAGCGCATCAGGCGGGCTTGCGTCGCGCTGCCAGAGCCAGCCCTGCCAGCTGGCGTTGAGCGGGTGGATACGCACAGCGGTTTGTTTAAATGCAGGCTGTGCCGAGACTGGACAGCGGGTTGAAGCCACCAGTCCGCCAACCGTGCCCTGCAGGCTGAACTGTCGGTTCCAGTGCATAGGGACAAAGATCTCACCGCGCCGCAGACCGCTGTCCAGCGTCACACGCACCGTCACCCAGCCCGCGTCGGACTGCACCCGTGCCAGTGCGCCCGCGCACAGGCCATAGCGTTGTGCGTCCTGCGGATGCAGGGCTGCAAATGGCTCATCACAATGCTGCATGAGCCGGGGAACCAGGCCGGTACGCGTCATGGTGTGCCACTGATCGCGGATCCGTCCGCTGTTCATTAATAACGGGTAAGCCGTTTCGCACACCACTGGCTGCGGCGTGGCCGGTGGCAACAGGCGGGCTTTACCATCAGGATGGTAAAAGTGCCGGTCGCTAAACAGCCGGGCGCAGCCCTCGGGATAACGAGCGTTGATTGGCCACTGTACCGGCTTCATCGCATCCCACTGTGCGTCGCTCATACCGGCCAGACCGCTGATATCAAAGGCGCGCTGGCCGTTGTTCTCAAACCCCGACAACGCCGCATGCTCGCGGAAGATGGCTGCCGGATGCGTCCAGGTAAAGCCTTCATGAAAGCCCAGACGCTGGGCGACCTGCGCGAGTAACCACCAGTCCGGTTTAGCTTCTCCGGCCGGAGGCATAAACGCGCGCTGACGGGAAATCCGGCGTTCAGAATTGGTCACGGTGCCGTTCTTTTCCCCCCAGCCCTGCGCGGGTAGCAAAATATGCGCAAAGGCGGTGGTATCCGTTTGCGCCAGCACGTCTGACACAATTACCAGCGGACAGGCAGCCAGCGCCCGGGCAATGCGATTGCCTTCTGGCATCGAAACCGCCGGATTGGTGCCCATAATCCACACAGCTTTGATTGCTCCACGGTCAATGGCGTCAAACAGATCAACCGCCGTCAGGCCGGGCTCACGCGCCATACGCGGACTGCGCCAGAAACGCTGTAAACGGTCGCAATCTTCTGCGGTGAAACTCATATGCGCCGCCAGTTGGTTGGCCAGCCCCCCTACTTCCCGCCCGCCCATCGCATTCGGCTGTCCGGTCAGCGAAAACGGGCCGCAGCCGGGTCGGCCAATCTTGCCGCTCAGCAGGTGCGCATTGAGAATAGCATTGTTGTTGTCACTGCCGCTTTGTGACTGGTTAATGCCCATGCACCATAAGGTCAGTACGCGCTCATGCCGGGTAAACAACCCGTAGAACGCGGCGATCACTTCATGGCTGATATCACAATGGGCTGCCACCGCCGCACCATCCCACTGCCGCGCGGCCCGTAAGGTTGTGTCTACACCGTCCAGATGCGGCAGCATCGTGACGTCAATGCCGTCATGCTGTTCCAGCCAGTGCAGCAGGCCCGAGAACAGGGCCGGATCGCTGCCCGGCCGGAGCGGTAAATGCAGATCGGCGAATTCACAACTGGCCGTGCGGCGCGGATCGATAACCACAACCTGCATCTCAGGGCGCTGCACTTTTGCCTGTTTCAGGCGCTGAAACAGCACCGGATGGGCCCAGGCGGCGTTCGAGCCGACAAGAATGACTACCTCGGCCTCATCCAGATCCTCGTAACAGCACGGTACGGCATCCGCCCCAAATGCCCGTTTATAGCCTGTCACCGCGGAGGCCATACACAGGCGTGAATTGGTATCGATGTTGGCGACGCCGAGAAAGCCTTTCATCAGCTTGTTCGCCACATAGTAATCTTCCGTGAGCAACTGGCCGGAACCGTAGAAAGCCACCGCCTCCGGGCCATGCGCATCGATAATCCTGCGCAAACCATCAGCCGCGGCATCCAGTGCCGTCTCCATGCTGACCCGCTGGTGATGAAGCTGAGGATGCAGCAACCGTCCGGCCTGTGTCAGGGTTTCGCCCAGTGCCGCGCCCTTTACGCATAGCCGCCCGGCATTCGCCGGATGACGGGTATCGCCACTGACCTGAGGCGACGCGCTCTGCGGCTGCGTGACCTCGACGCCGCAGCCCACCCCGCAATAAGCGCAGGTAGTTTTCATGATGCCTGCGCCATCAGGTTAAGCGGACGGTTTGCGACCCAGACCTGGCCGTCCTCCAGTTTAACCGGCCAGCAACGCAGCTGATGCTGGGGATTATCAAGGCTCTGTCCGTCACGCAGGCGTACACGCTGTTTGTAAAGCGGCGAGATCACCACCGGCTCCCCCGCAACATCACCAAGGATACCGCGTGACAGTACGCTGGCTTCGCTGCCCGGCTCACGATCCTCCAGCGCATAACAGTCATCACCCATGCGGAATAAGGCAATACGGACGCTGCCAAGACGGGCTCCGATGCCGGCCTCTGGCGGAATGGCCTCCAGTGGGCAGATTTCGCTCCAGGGTTCGGCGGGCAGATGCATCAGGGGAATACCACTGGCCTTGTGTGGCTGGCGCTGTCCGCGCACGCGTGCATAGTGCAGCGTTTCATCCGGCTGATCGCTGTTCACTGTGGCGGTAAACAGCGCACGTCGCGAGGGATCGGCCAGCGTGGTCTGCCATTCGCATTGCCAGGTGTCCACCACCTGTTGCATTTCCTGTTCCAGCGTGGCGGCGATCCCCAGGCTGTCATGAATCACCACCTCACGCAGGTAGTCCAGCCCGCCCTCCATGTTATCCATCCAGACGCTGGTACGCTGCAGGCGATCCGCCGTGCGCACGTAGAACATCAGAATCCGGTCGACGTACTGGATTAGCGTGTCATCGTCCAGATCGCTGGCAAACAGTTCCGCATGGCGCGGCTTCATGCCGCCATTGCCGCAGACGTACAGGTTCCAGCCGTTTTCCGTGGCGATGACCCCGATATCTTTACTTTGTGCTTCCGCACATTCGCGGGTGCAGCCGGACACCGCCATCTTGATCTTATGCGGTGCGCGCAGACCCTTATACCGGTTCTCCAGCGCGATGGCGAAGGCGGTAGAATCCTGCACGCCATAACGGCACCAGGTCGAGCCGACGCAGGATTTCACCGTACGCAGGGATTTTCCGTAGGCATGACCGGTTTCAAAACCGGCTTCCAGCAGGGTTTCCCAGATAGCAGGCAGCTGGTCCAGCCGCGCACCAAACAGATCGATACGCTGGCCGCCGGTAATTTTGGTATAGAGATCGTAACGCACGGCCACTTCGCCGATGGCAATCAGGCCCTGTGGCGTGATCTCGCCCCCCGGCACGCGCGGTACGACCGAATAGGTGCCATCTTTCTGGATATTGGCAAAGTAACGGTCATTCGTGTCCTGTAACGGTAAATGTGCCGTTTTCAGCAGGTAATCGTTCCAGCACGAGGCCAGTAGCGACCCCACCAGCGGTTTGCATACCTCGCAACCACAACCCCGTCCGTGGCTGGCCAGCAGATCGTCAAAGGTTTTGATGCCATTAATACGGATCAGGTGATACAGCTCCTGACGGGAATAGGCGAAGTGCTCACAGATGTCTTTTTTAACAGCGACGCCCAGGTTTTCCAGCTGAAGCTCCATCACCTGTTTTACCAGCGCGGCGCAGCCGCCACAGCCTGTTGCGGCTTTAGTGCAGCTTTTTATACTGGCCATATCGCCACAGCCACTCTGCACCGCATGGCAGATATCGCCTTTACTGACGTTATGGCAGGAACACACCTGGGCACTGTCCGGCAGCGCAGCGACGCCCAACCCTTTGGCCGGCGCGCCATTCAACGCAGGCAAAATCAGCGCTTCCGCTGCCGTCGGCAGCGGCATGGCGTTTAACATCATTTGCAGGAGCGTGGCATAGTCGCTGCTGTCTCCCACCAGCACGCCGCCCAGCAGTCGTGCATTGTCGCCGCTAACCACGATCTTCTTGTAAATGCCTTTTGGCCCGTTGGCCCAGTGGTAGCTCAGGCTGCCCGGCGTTTTGCCGTGCGCATCGCCAAAGGAGGCGACTTCTACGCCCAGCAGCTTCAGTTTAGTGCTCATGTCGGCACCGGTGAACTGCGCCGGTTCGGCCGCCAGATGCCCGGCCAGCACACGCGCCATCTGGTAGCCAGGCGCTACCAGGCCAAAAATCTGCCCGTTCCACAACGCGCATTCGCCGATAGCATAAATGTCGCTGTCACTCGTCTGGCATTGATCATTGATGGTAATGCCGCCGCGCGGCCCCACGCTGATGTCGGCGCTCCGGGCCAGCTCATCACGCGGGCGGATACCGGCAGAGAACAGCACCAGATCGGTGGTCAGCTCGCCGCCATCGGCAAAGTGCAGCACCAGACTGCCGTCAGGCTGGGTGGCAATCTGTTCGGTCTGCTTCGAGGTATGCACCGTCACGCCCAGCGAGTCGATCTTTTGCCGCAGCATCAGCGCCCCGCCGTCGTCCAGCTGCACGGCCATCAGGCGCGGCGCAAACTCAACCACGTACGTCTCCAGCCCCAGCTGCTTCAGCGCATTGGCGGCTTCCAGCCCCAGCAGCCCGCCGCCGATCACCACGCCGCGCTGACTCTGGCGGGCACAAGCTGCGATGGCATCCAGATCGTCCAGCGTGCGGTAGACAAAGCAGCGCCCGGCGTCATGGCCGGGTACCGGTGGTACAAAGGCGCGGGAGCCGGTGGCCAACACCAGCTTATCCCAGGCCAGCTCACGTCCCGCGCTGTCACGCAGGCTGCGCTGCTGGCGATCGATCGCCTCTACCCGGCAATCGCTGCGCAGTTCAATTGCGTTCCGGGCAAAAAAATCCTCGCTCACCAGCGACAACTCTGTTGCCGTTTTACCGGTGAAATACTCAGAAAGGTGAACCCGATCGTAAGCCTGATAGCGCTCTTCGCCGTAGACCACAATGTGATAATGCTGATGCAGGTTACGGGCGACCAGCTGCTCCAGAAAATGGTGGCTGACCATGCCGTGACCCACCACGGCTAATACAGGTTTCGTTTGGCTCATCACAGGGTTTCCTGCAGCCAGCGGCTGCGTTTCAGGTTCATCAAGGCCGAACAGCGTATTCACAGAAACCGGTCCGGCATTATGGAGTTGGTTCAGCAGCGCGCCACTTTGCTGGCAGTCGCCATACAGCAGCACGCCGTTCAGTCGGCCGTCTTTGAGGAACAGGCGGCGATAGTGCCCGGCGATCGGGTCAAAACTGGTGACAGACGGGGCTTCGCGAACGTCACCAGCGCTAAACAGGGAAATGCCGCTGACTTTGAGACGGGTGCCCGTGGCCGCACTGTAGAAACCTCCCTGAGGCCGATCGGCCAGTTGCGCCGCCAGAATCTTTGCCTGGGCCAGACAGGGCGCGACCAGACCGAAGGTCTCGCCGCTGATTTCACAACATTCGCCTACGGCATAAATTCCGGCGTGCGCAGTGCGCAACTGGCGATCCACCAGAATGCCGCGCTGACAGGGAATACCGGCGGCCTGCGCCAGGGCGATCGCCGGCTGGACACCAATGGCCATCACCACCTGCTGCGCCGCCAGCACACGGCCATCGTGGAGGATCACGCTATCCGTGCGGATCGCCGCAAGGCTGGCATTCAGTTCACAGCGAATGCCGCGCGCCCGGAGCTGAGCCAGCAGTAATTCCCCTGCCCTGATATCCAGCTGTCTGTCCAGCAAACGTGACTGACGATGAATCAGCGTGACCTGACGTCCCTGCGCCTGAAGTCCGGCGGCGGCTTCAATACCCAGATAGCCCCCACCGACCACCACTACCGGACCGTGCCCGGCCAGCAAAGTGTTCACATCCTGCAGCGTGCGAAACGTGCTGACATGCGGCAGGTCGCTGCCTGGAACAGACGGCCTGCAGGGCTGCGATCCGGTCGCCAGTACCAGGCGGTCCCAGTGCAGCAGGCGCTGGTCGGTGCGTAAGGTCCGCTCAGCAATATTCACCTGTTCCACCGTCTCTCCCACCCGCAATGTTATGCCGTGACGGTGATACCAGTCAGGGTCGTGGATCAGCGTTTGCTCAACGGTGGTTTCTCCGGCCAGCAGCGGCGACAACAGCACACGGTTATAGTTGCCGTGCGGCTCACGGCCAATCACAGTGATGTCGTAACGCATCGGCGCCAGCTGCAACAGAGTTTCTACCATGTGCATGCCCGCCATCCCGTTACCCGCAACCAGCAGCCGTTGTCTCATGGTGTCGTCCTTATGCCGCCGAAGTCTGTTTTTCGTAGAGAAAATGCAGCACTTTCTGGCGCAGCTGGTGATAACGCACGTCATCCGCCAGCGCCACGCGTGAACGCGGCCGGACCAGGTCGATCGTCAGGATATCGCCCACCTGCGCCGCCGGACCGTTGGTCATCATCAGTACCCGATCGGACAGCAACACGGCTTCATCCACATCATGGGTAATCAGGACGATGGTGGTGTTCAGCGCCTGCTGGATGCGCATGACGCTGTCCTGCAGATGCGCGCGCGTTAAGGCATCCAGCGCACCGAAGGGTTCGTCGAGCAGCAGCACGCGAGGTTTCATTGCCAGCGCGCGGGCGATACCGACACGCTGCTTCATGCCGCCGGAGATCTCGCCGGGGCGTTTATGCATGGCATGACTCATTTGCACCTGGTTCAGGTTGTGCTCGATCCAGTCACGCATTTCCGCCTTGTTCATCTTGCCTTTAAACACCTGCTCTACCGCCAGCTCAACGTTCTGATACGCCGTCAGCCAGGGCAACAGCGAGTGGTTTTGAAACACAACGGCGCGCTCAGGGCCGGGGCCGGTGACTTCGCGGTTATCGCATAACAGGACGCCGCTGGTAGGTCGGGTTAAACCGGCGATCAGGTTGAGCAGCGTGGATTTACCACAGCCGGAGTGGCCGATCAGGCTCAGGGTTTCCCCCTGATGAATATCAAAGCTGACATTATCGAGCGCCAGAAAATCGCCGCCGGAAGTGGTAAAACGCTGGCTGACCTGCTGTACACGAATGATAGGTTGCATAGTGTTCCCCTTATTTATCCCAGCTAAAGCGACGCGCCAGCAGCATCAGTCCCTGCTCCAGTAGCAGGCCGACGACGCCAATCAGCAAAATGGCAATCAGGATGTTTTCAACATTGAGGTTGTTCCACTCGTTCCAGATCCAGAAGCCGATCCCCAGGCCTCCCGTCAGCATTTCGGCAGCCACGATCACCAGCCAGGCGATACCAATCGACAGGCGGACCCCGGTCAGCACCGCAGGCAGAACGGCGGGAAACAGGATGCGGCGCAGGATGGTCCATTCCGACAGTTGCAGCACGCGCGCCACATTGAGGTAATCCTGTGGAATGCGCTGTACACCTTCGGCGGTATTAATAATCATCGGCCAGATAGAACAGATAAAAATGGTCCAGCTGGAGGCCGGTTCGGCGCGCTGGAACAGCAGCAGGCCGATAGGCAGCCAGGCCAGCGGGCTGACCGGACGCAGTAGCGCGATAACCGGATTGAACATGCGTGCCACAAAGGCAAAACGCCCCAGCAGAAAGCCTGTGGGAATCCCCACCAGCGCGGCCAGGCCAAAGCCGATAGCGACGCGCTGCAGCGAGGCCAGCACATTCCAGCCGATGCCCTGATCGTTAGGGCCGTTGTTATAGAACGGATCGGCGAACAGGATTTTCGCCGCTTCCCAGGTGGCGTACGGGCCGGGAAAGCCTTTGCTGGAAAGGGCCGCGATCTGCCAGATCAGAAGCAGAAGCATCACACCGCACAGCGCGGGAATGGCACGCTGCAAAAACGGACGCAGGCGCGCAGGCGAGCGCATCTTTTTTGGCGTGACCTGAAGGGGCACCACCGTGGCCCGGGTGGGCAGCGTCTCAGGCTGCGTCAGGGAGCGAGTCTGGCTTTTCATCACGACCTCTCTTTGTGGTTAATGGCAAAGCTGGCGGCGTAAACGGCAGGATTCGTGCCATCCCACACCTTGCCGTCGATCAGGGTGCTGCTGCGCATCTCACTGCCGGGCAACGTGATGTTGCCGACGGCGCTCGCTGCCTGTTTGTAGATATCAATTCGGTTGATCTGCTTTGCGACGTCCAGATAGTCCGGATCCTCGGTCAGCATTCCCCAGCGCTTAAGCTGGGTGAGGAACCACATGCCATCGGACAGATACGGGAAACTGACGCTGCCGTCATGGAAGAAGCGCATCGCATGCGGGTCCTGCCATTTCTGTCCCAGCCCGTTTTCGTACTGGCCGAGCATGCGACCCTGCAGAATCTCAGGTTTGGTGTTGATCCAGGCGCGTCCGGCCAGCACCTGCGCCGTTTCGCGGCGGTTATCATCGGAGGCATCGATCCAGCGTGCCGCCTCCAGGACAGCCGCCGTCAGCGCGCGCGCCGTATTGGGGTTCTCTTTCACCCACGCGGCGCGGGTGCCAAGAATTTTTTCGGGGTGATCGGGCCAAATCTGCTGACTGGTAGCGACGGTAAAACCAATATCATCACTGATAGCGCGCTGATTCCACGGCTCGCCCACACAGAAGCCGCTCATATTGCCAATCTTCATATTCATCACCATCTGCGGCGGCGGCACGACGACAGTGCGCACGTCATCAAATGGATTGATACCGGCATTCGCCAGCCAGTAGTAGAGCCACATCGCGTGGGTACTGGTCGGAAAGGTATGCGCAAAGGTGAGACTGCCTTTGGCCTTGCTGTCGATGGTCTTTTTCAGGCTGGCGGCATCGGTGACCTTTTGCGCTTTAAGCTGGTTCGACAGGGAGATTGCCTGGCCATTGTTATTGAGCGTCATCAGGTTCGCCATCGCATGCTGAGGGCCGGCAACGCCCAGTTGCAGGCCATAGATCATGCTGTACAGGACGTGTGCCGCATCGAGCTCACCGGAGATCAGTTTGTCGCGGACGGCTGCCCAACTGGCTTCTTTACTGGGCTGTAGCGTCAGACCATATTTTTTGTCGAAGCCTTTCACCGAGGCCATGACGACCGGCGCACAGTCGGTCAGTGGAATAAATCCCACCCGCACGGTGGCTTTTTCTGGCGCATCGGAACCCGCCGCCCATACGGCGTTGCGCAATCCCGGCAACAGCCACAGCCCGCCAGCGGCGGCGCTGGATAACAGCAGTTGACGTCGAGACAGTGAAACTGGCGATTTGCTCATTTTTTGCCACCCTCAGGAAATAAAAAAAGGCGTCCTCTCCACTGCTTTCACAGGGAGATGGACGCCTTTATCCAAAAGCACTCGCTTTACCGCCGTTGGCAAAGCAAATGCATACACTTAATAGGGTAAAGCAAACTGCATGCCAGCTTTGAAACGGCCCTGCGCGTGGCGATCAGGGCTTTCGCCGGGCTGGTTTTTTAACCGATTTTGCACGTTTGTGACGCAGACCACGCACAAGCATTGTGCAGCTAACGCTTTAGAGTTATCTCTTCATTGTGGCTGCCACCGTGACGATCGCCTGGGCGATTTCCGGTAGCCGTTTATTCTGATCCATCGCGCTTTTACGCAGCCGTTGCCAGGCGTGCTCTTCACTCAGCCCATGCTGCTGCATCAGCCAGGTTTTGGCCTGGTCGAGCAGTTTGCGCTCTTCCAGCGTGGCGCGCAGGGTGGCCAGCTCATTGGCCTGATGCTGTAAACGCTGAGACTGCTCCGTGATCAACGACAGCAGTGAACGACCCAGCTGGGGTGCCAGCCCGTCGCTGTTCAGCGCACCGGACTCGGTGGGCAGCCAGTCCACCCCGGAGACATATAATGTAAAATCGCAGCCCGACTGCGCCACATGCAGAGGTTCAGCTGCCTGATGCTGTGCCAGTGCGATCGCCTCGCGGCAGCGCAACATCAGCGTGGCTGACAGCCGATCCTCCAGCAATTTCATTTGGTCGATGCGCTGTGACAGCAGCGAAAACCAGTGCAGCGCGCCACTGTCGTCCCGCCGACCGTCGGTACAGGCAATGCGTCGCAGTCGTTCAATTTCACGACTGGCCTGCGCCAGCGGCTGCCAGTGGTGTAAAACCGCCTCATCGGCAAACTGCTGGAAGGTCGAAAAGCTTTGTTCCTGTGCTTCAATTAAGGCCACCATGGCGCTGCGCTGCTCCGCGCTGAATTGTCCGGCAGCAAAGCCGGCCGCTCCCAGGGCGCGTTCCTGTCCCGTCAGCTCTTTGCCCTGCATAAAGCTGAACAGCGCAATGAGCGCGCGGGTAATGTCAGGATGGCTGGCGGTGTCGGCGGCCTCAAAAACCAGGTTCAGTAAGCTACGGATAATGGTACTGAACGCCGCAACGGCCTGCGCGTGCGCGATCTGCTGTTGCGTAATCTGCTGGCGCAACGCCGGTAATCCGGCCAGGGCCTGCAGCGCGGCGGCGATCAGGTTGCAGAAGCGGCTGTATCCCGGCTGGGCTTCAACCCTGGGTAAGGCCTGGCAAAAATCCCGTTGGCAGCGCGTCACATCCTGCTCACTGGCGAGCCGCTGCTCGCCGTAAAGCCTGCCTTCTGAACATATCCACAGATTGCTCGCCCCCCGCTCGCGCTGAAGCTGATGCACCAGCTCGCTGACGGTGGTAATGAGTTTGCCGGTCTGGCGAAGGCGTTGCAGGCTGGCAATATCGCTTTGCCTTGAGGCCTGTAACCAACTCAGTGCGTCATCCATTGCTCCCCCACCCTTTGATGCCAAAAAGTGAGTCAAGCAAAAGCCGTGCCGTTTTCGTATCACCTCATTTCTCTTCACGAGAATCGCAGCGGCTGCCCGGTCATAAAAATCTTTCAATGACCAAAAAGTATCCCGGTCCGCGTGGAGACGAGAACGTAGTGGTCTAAACAATGTATTTGATTTTCTGACAAATTTCGCAAATTTACGCACAGCTGAAAATCTGACCTTGCAAATCATGCCGTTGTGGATATGCTATATACGTATCATATACGTTTCATATAAAGGCCAGACATGGGTATCGTCAAAATTTCGGATTTAATGCATGAGAATCTGCGCATCGCCAGCACGGCGCTCAGTCGTTCGATCAACGCGCAGGCGGAGCACTGGATGAAAATCGGCATGCTGGCCGAACTTTATCCGCAGCTCAGCCATCAGGAACTGACGCGTCTGCTGATGCGGGTCGAACGTGATGGCGGCGCTGAACTGGCGCAGTTGCTTGACCAACCTTCCTTTATTCCGCAGGGAATCGCGCAATGAGTATTAAACTACATACTGCTGAAGAGATTGAACGGGCGCGCGCCGCCGGTCACGCCGCCGCCAAAGTCCTCGAGATGATCGCGCACTTTGTGAAACCCGGCGTTACCACCGATGAGCTGGATCGCCGCTGTCACGACTATATTGTCAATGAGCTAAAGGTCATTCCGGCTAACATTGGCTATCAGGGTTACACCCGTACCGTTTGCACCTCGGTCAATCACGTGGTGTGCCACGGTATTCCGGGCGAGAAAAAGCTCAAAGACGGTGACATCGTCAATATCGACGTGGCGGTCATCAAAGACGGCTGGTACGGCGACACCAGCCGCATGTATTTCGTCGGTCAGCCTTCGGTACGCGCTAAGCGCCTGGTTGACGTGACGTATGAATCAATGGTGGCAGGCATTCGCGTGGTGAAACCCGGTGCCACGCTGGGCGATATCGGTGCGGCTATTCAGCAGGTCGCTGAAAAGGCCGGTTTTTCCGTGGTCCGCGAGTATTGCGGTCACGGCGTTGGCGAGATCTACCACGGCGATCCACAAATCCTGCATTACGGCACGCCGGGCCAGGGGCTGGCGCTGCAGTCTGGCATGATTTTTACCATTGAGCCCATGATTAACGCCGGCAAAGCGGGCACCAGCGTGCTGTCCGATGGCTGGACGGTGGTGACCAAAGATCGCTCCCTGTCCGCGCAGTGGGAGCACACTATCGCCGTCACGGATACCGGCTTCGACCTGCTCACACCCTGGCCGGAGGGTACCGGTGATTACGCCGCGATCGTTTAACGCCTGCCAATCGTCCAATCTGTGATCTCTATTGTAGTACAATCAAAATAGATTGTACTACACTGCTAACTCATGACGATTTATATCGCTCATGTGCAATATCACTATCGGCATAGTTAATGCTGCCGCGTGGCCGAAATAAAATGATTTCTATTTTTCGGCTGCACTTCATTTATTGCTTAGCAAGCGAAACAGATCATTCATGACATCGCTACCCTTGCGCCCGTCTGCCGGCGCGGAGTGGCGTAATGCTGCGTGACGAGGTGGTTATGATAAGTTCCGATGTTTCTGGTTCTACGTTGAGTCAATTAAATAAGCGCATCATCCCGTTTATCGTGATCTGTTATTTTGTCGCTAATCTCGATAAAACCAATATCTCTATCGCTGCGCTGCAAATGAATGCCGATCTCGGGCTTACCACCAGCATGTACGGCCTCGGTGTCGGCATGTTCTATATTTCCTACATTCTGTTTGAAATTCCCAGCAATGTCATTATGACCAAAGTCGGCGCCCGGCGCTGGATAGCGCGCATTATGATTACCTGGGGCATTGTCAGTACCGGCATGGCGCTGGTTCATAGCGCCAATCAGTTATATGTAATGCGTTTTTTACTCGGTATGGCCGAAGCCGGTTTTGCGCCGGGTATTATCTATTATATTTCCTGCTGGTTCCCCAAAAGTAACCGCGCACGTGCAATGTCTTTCTTTTACATGGGATCGGTGGGCGCGTCGATTATTGGTCTGCCCATTTCCGGTGCCATTCTCAATATGCATGGCATTGCCGATATCGCAGGCTGGCGCTGGCTTTTCGCGCTGGAAGGCATTCCCGCGGTAGTGCTTGGTTGTCTGGTGCTGTGGCGTTTACCCGATAAGCCCGACGATGCTGTCTGGTTAACTACACCGCAAAAACACTGGCTGCGCCAGCGCCTCGAACAGGACAATCTGGGTGTTACCCTGAATAAGAACCACTCCTGGCTGCAGGCATTAAAAGATCGCACGGTGTTATTGCTCAGTCTGGTATGGTTTTTACAGGCGTTTGGCTCGATCGGTATTACGTTGTTCATGCCGTTGATTATTAAAAGCATGGCCGCAGAGCAGAGCAATTTTATTATCAGCCTGTTATCCGCCCTGCCCTTTGTGATGGCCTGCGTATTTATGTATTTAAACGGACGCCATTCCGATCGCAGCGGTGAACGCGCCTGGCATATGGGCTTGCCATTAATTTTATCGGGCCTGGCATTAACCGGCGCGATTTATTCGGACAGCCTGTTGCTGTCCTATATTTTGCTGGTCTTCACCGTCGGGCTTAACTTTGCCCTGACGCCAATATTCTGGGCAGTGACCACAGAAAAATTAGCTGGCGTAGCTGCTGCGGCATCGATTGCCTTTATCAACACGGTGGCAAATTTTGTCGGACTGGGTTTACCGCCGCTGCTGGGAAAAATGAAAGATGCGACGCAGAGTTATCACTCAGGATTGCTGATTGTGGCGATAGCGCTGATTGTCGGCGGTATTCTCGGTATTATTATCGCCCGTCCATCGGGCGGTGCCGGTGCCAGCAAAACCCGCGCGCCGCATGCCGAAACCGGGCACTGAACGTGATTACGGCCCGCCTGCGGGCCTGACACTGGCCATCGCCTCTATCACCTCAGTCATGCGCTGAATCACCATCTGCGCCGCCCGCGATAGCTGGCGCGACGGCGCAGTACACAGCGCCAGGGTCAGCGGTCGCATCACGCTGTGCCTGAGCGGTACGAAGCAGAGCTGGTTCTCCTGCACCTCGGTCATCACGTCCAGCAGGCTCAGCACGCTGATGCCGGTGCCCTGCGCGATCAGGCTGCGAATCAGGCGGATGTCGTTACAGGCGATAATGTTTTCCGGCGCCAGCCCCTGCTTGCGGTACAGCGCATCGACACGTTCGTGGACCACCAGCGCGGCGCCAGGCACAATGTGTCGCTCATGACTGAGTTCGCTGAGCGATAGCAGCGGCCTCGTGCTAAGCGGATGGTCGGCGGCCATCACCACGCCCATCTCCAGTTCGGCAAACGCCAGCACTTCCAGTCCGCTCTGCCCGGCGGGATCGAGAATCAGGCCAAAATCGATTTCCGACTGGCGAATCATCTGGCTGATGCGGTGGCTGTTGTCCACCGTCAGCTCCAGCCGCAGCCACTGATGCTGGCGTGCGATATCGGCAATGGCATCTGCCACGCTGCCTTTGGTCAGCGACTGCACCAGCCCGGCCGTGACGTTACCGCGCTTCAGTCCCTGAATATCATCGAAACGCTGCCGCGTGACGCGAAACTCACGCTGCCAGCGCATCACATCGTCATACAGCAATTCTCCGGCGGTGGTCATGCGCAGCCCTTCCGGCAAACGCTCAAACAGCGGCGTACCAAAACTCTCTTCCGCCTGCAGAATCTGCCGGTTAATGGCAGAAGCGGAAACGTGCAGTTGCTCAGCGGCTTTGCGCAAACTGCCGCTGCGCGCCACTTCGGCAAAATAGACGGCAAAGCGGGAAAACGGGCTCATTGCTCACCTGTACGGTTTTTTGCAACACCTGGCTGCATTCTTGCTGATGGATTTGCACAGGCAAGCATATTAACAATGTCCTGACAAAAATGAAGCCTTCTATTTCGCCTTGTGTGAGCACCTGACAGGACAACAGCATGAATAACATTACGCCTCCCGCACACTGCACGTTTGAACCTGATGACTGGCTGCGTCTGGCGCGACAGTGGCATCCGGTTGCCCGTTCCTGTGATATCGCCGGCGCACCGACCAAAGCGGTGCTGCTTGACGAGCAGCTGGTGCTGTATCGTCTGCAGGGTCAGGTGGTAGCGGCACGCGACGTTTGCCCGCATCGTGGCGTCCCGCTGACGCTGGGTTTTCACGATGAAGAGGGAATCGTCTGCCCTTATCACGGCTTGCGTTTTGGTGCCGATGGCCGCTGCAACCGCATTCCGTCCAGCCCCGATCAGCCGATTCCAGCCAAGCTCAACCTGATCAGCTATGCGGTGGAAGAACGCTTTGGTCTGATTTGGGTGTGCCTCGCGCCGGATGCTGACCAGCCCGCGCCGCTGCCCACCATGCCGCACTGGGATGATGCCGGTTTTCAACAGATCAACTGCCCCGGTTTTGACGTCAACGGCTTTGCCGGACGCCAGGTAGAAGGTTTTCTGGATGTGGCGCACTTCGCCTGGGTGCACACGGAAACCTTCGCCGATCCCAACAACCAGGTAGTACCTGCCTATAACCCGGTCGAAACCGAGACCGGTTTTGCCGTGGATTACTGGAGTTCAGTGAGTAACTTTGCCGCTGACAGTCCGCAGCAGGCGCCGGAAGGATTTAGCTGGCTGCGTCATTTCGAGATGCACCTGCCGTTTACCGCCACGCTGACCATTCATTTCCCCGGCGAATCGCGCCTGGTGATCATGAACGCCGCGTCGCCGGTGTCGGCGCGCAAAACGCGCATGTTCGCGCCCATCGCGCGTAATTTTGACCTGCACATCCCGGTCGAAGAGGTGCACGCCTTCAATCAGCGCGTGTTCGAAGAAGACCGCCTGATGGTGGAAACCCAGCAGCCGGAGCGTTTGCCGCTTGACCTCGCTCTGGAAGCGCATATTCCGGCCGATCGCAGCTCCATTGCTTATCGCCGTGGCCTGAAGCGCATGGGCTTCGGCGAATTTTTCCTGGTGTAAGGAGGCAACGATGAGTGATCTGCTGAATGTGGTGGTGGATGGCCTGTATCGTCAGGGACGTCACAATCTCAGCGTGACGCTGGTGGCGGAAAATGGCCAGCCGTTGCCGGACTGGCAACCCGGTGCGCACATTGATGTGCACCTGCGTGATGGCCTGATACGTCAGTACTCACTGACCGGACGCTGCGATGACGCGCGCGGCTACCAGATTTGTATTGCGCGCGACGGGCAATCACGCGGGGGATCGCGCTACGTGCACGACACGCTGCGCCCCGGCCAGACGATTGCGATTTCGCCACCGCGCAACCTGTTTCCTCTGCAACCAGCCGCTAAAGTCATTTTGCTGGCGGCCGGAATTGGCATTACGCCGCTGTACGCCATGGCGCTGGCGCTGGAGGCCGCCGCCGTGCCTTTTGTGCTGCATTACTTTGTGCGCCAGCGCGGTGATGAAGCTTTTGCCGCCGAACTGGCGCAGCGTTTCCAGCATGGATTTTGTGAAATCTGGTACAGCAGCGAAGGCCGCAGCGCCCGTGATTATCCACCGGCGGAACTGCTTGATGCTGCCGCCGACACGCATCTGTACCTGTGCGGGCCGGAAGGGTTTATGACGCACATGCAGCAGCAGGCGCTGGCGCGCGGCTGGGACAGCGCCAACATACACGCTGAAGCGTTCAAACCTGTCGCCCGCAAGGCTGGGGCTGAAGAAGGCTTTACCGTGACGCTGGCACGCAGTGGGCAGCAATGTACCATTCCGCCTGACAAAACCATTGCCACGGTGCTGCTCGAGCATGGCGTCGACGTTCCGCTCTCCTGCGAGATGGGCATGTGCGGCGCCTGCCTGACGCGGGTTACCGCTGGAGAGATCGATCACCGCGATACCGTGCAGTCTGACAGCGAAAAAAGCGCCCCGGAGCAGTACATCGCCTTATGCTGCTCGCGCAGCAAATCGGCGGAACTGGTGATTGATCTCTAGGGCGCGCCGCAGGATGACTTAATCCGTGCCGGAAAGCTCAGGTTCCGTGCGCAGCACAATGGCTTCCTCTGCCGCCTGTGGCAGCAGCTGCAGCAGCCAGCTGGCCATCTGGCTTTCCTGCTGCAGAATGCGCCGCACAATCCTGACATCCTCCCCCTCTTCCGCCTGCTCTGCGGCCACCAGCAACGTCGAGTAGGTGGCGATTTTATAGTTACAGAACACGTAGCTGCTGACGGCCACACGGATGCCCTCTTCATCCTGCAGCATGTCGCTGGCGGCCTGACCGACCACCGACATCCGGCCTAACGACTCCTTCAGCACCGACCAGCTGCTGTCATACTGGCGCAGCAGCGTTTTCACCTGCTGCTGCTGGTCACGGCTCTGCTCAAGATACTGCTCAATACGCGCCTGCAACGCGGGATGATCCGTCAGACGTGATGCAGCCGCCTTCAGCAGGCTCTCCGCATGTTTCTCCATAGCATGCGCATCGCGCAGCCAGTCCAGATATACAGATTCCTTCGTCATGGTTTGCTCCAAAGTGAATGACACGGGCGATCTACCTCAACGGCGTCAGAGATGGATCCCTGATCGGGCAGCACGCTTTGACCTCATCGCTTTCAGGCTGGTTATCTGAAAAATAAGCGAAGCGCTAATTAAGTCCAGGCGAACAACTTAATTAAACGTAGCAAGCAAGCCGGGCTGTGCAAGAAAGGTTTTTAAGAAATGCGACAGCGGTTAATTGTCATAACGTCATCAATTCACATTAGCGCCGCTAAAAGAACGCTTCCCTTTATGAAAGTAAAATGTTAACAATTCCCCCCCAAATGATTTGCCGGAATAAATCAGCTGAAATTGACTCATCGTTAAACAACCAACGTGCTGTAAATTAAAAGTTAAGATTATTCCTGGCTTGATTATGGTAAAAACATCGCTACATTTATTTTTGCTTCATGCGGGTATGAACAGAGAGGAAAAAATGAAGGATCCAAAGAAGAAACCTGAAGAGGAAGAAAAAGTGACGCAACGTCGTGGGGGTTCAGGCAACTTCGCCGCCGATAAGGAGCGCGCGGCTGAAGCAGGCCGCAAAGGCGGTCAGGTCAGTGGTGGTAACTTCAAAAATGACCCACAGCGCGCCATTGAAGCCGGCAGGAAGGGAGGAAAGATCAGTCGTCGTAAATAACTACTCCCCATCTTTGTATTGATTTAACCTCGATAACTTTTTGCACTGTGCTCTCCTGACATCGCGTTTACGCTTCGCTTAAACGCACGTCTAACCTTGTCAGGAGAGTAATTTTCCCATCCGAAAACAATTAATCGATCAAATCTTCAGCGATCCTGCGTTATTTACCGCTTCGCTTATCAGGCGACCGCTTTTCAGTTTATTTATCCTAAAATTAAATCATTGATTATCTAACTATCAGCTTCAGTCACCCTATATTTGTACAAGCCACGCAGAGTTGTACACTTTTATTTAATCTGCGTTAATTACCCGGGCTGATATATATACACAAGCTTACAATTGGCTAACTCCGCAATATTTAAGGAATTATTGCATACGCAATGCACCTTACATGGATTAATTACCCGCTATCCGCTTGATATCACCCCGCTTTTAGCTAAATTCTCCATTCACGCTCACTATTGCGTCGCTATTAACCTGACGCTAAGGGAAACGCATGAACGCTGACCTCAATGACTGTATTGCGCTGTGCTATCGCTGCGCGACCGCCTGCGACCAATGTGCAGCAGCCTGTCTGCTGGATGCTGATGCCAGTGAGATGAGTCCCTGCATTACGCTCAATCAGCAGTGCGCGGCGCTGTGTCGCGTAACCGCACAACTGCTGGCTGCTCAGAGTGAACTGAGCGAGCAGCTCTGTACCATCACGTCGATGGCCTGTCAGCTGGCTGGTTGGGAGTGCCAGAAGCACCAGCATCCACACTGTCAGACCTGTGCGGAAATTTGCCTGCAGTGCGCAGATAGCTGCATGACGGTGGGCATGGCGGAATAACGGATAGAGGTACCGGGAGGGCGGTGGCAGGTCGCCAGTGCGGCGACTGGCGACCTGGCTTAATGATCCTGCATCACCAACCCGCCATCGACATACAGCGTCTGGCCGGTGACAAATTCGCTCCATGCTGATGCCAGAAACAGCACCGGCCCGGTGATATCCGCGGCGCGCGCCAGTCGTCCGAGCGGCGTTTGCGCCGTCAGCGCGTGGCGGACCGCTTCTGGCGTATACTGACTGGCATCGGTGGGATACACCAGTCCCGGCGCCACGCAGTTCACCCGAATGCCCAGCGCCCCCAGTTCGGCCGCCAGCGTCCGGCTAAAGCCCGTCAGCGCGGCTTTTGCGGTGATATAGTCGTGATAAGCCACCGCTGGCCGGGCGATCAAATCACTCACCAGATTGATGATGCTGCCGCGCGCGCGGCGGCGCATCAGCGGCAAGGCCGCCTGACACACGTTGTAGCAGGCGTTCACTGCGCCATCAAACTGCGTCTGGTAAGCAGACCAGGACGTTTCCCAGAAGCGCTGGCGCCGGTCGGGATCGAAGCGATAAGGTGCGAAGGCATTGTTCACCACCACATCCAGTCGCCCGGTAGCGGTGTCGATCTGCTGCATCATATCGGCTACCTGTGCGGCGCAGGTCACATCGGCGGCAATCGCCAGTGCACCCCCGCCCTGTGCTTCACAGGCCGCCACCACCTGCGCAGCGGCGTCGTGATTACGTAAATAGTTGACCACGACAAAAGCGCCTTCGGCGGCAAAGGCCTGGGCAATGGCGGCGCCAATACCGCGGCTGGCGCCGGTCACCAGCACGGTGTGATTGCTGAATTTCATTGCGTTTCTCCACGCCCGCTCAGTCAAGATAGGGCGCATAGTGTTCAGCGGCGGTTTCCGCCGCCTGTTCGATTTCGCACAGGGTGGCCAGATCCAGCAGGCTAAAACGGCCATCGTGATGCCAGCCCGCCTCCGGTGAAGTCATGTTACCCAGCGCCGTGATGCGCGTGACGCCCGCCGCACCGAGCTGCGCCGCCAGCCGAAACAGCACCTCGGGCGCGGCCGCGAGGCCAACGCTTTGCAGATACGCGCGCTGCGCGGCCACCCAGTTTACCGTCTCCTCCAGCGTATCCACGGCAATCACCTTCAGCGTGCGTCCGAGCGCGCCCGGTTGTAACGGCTCCGGCTTGTCGACGTACACCACCGCCCAGGCATCGTGCTCATCACCGTACAGCGTGCGGTCACCGCTCAGCGCACGCATTTCCTCCGCGTTGCGCCACGCGGCCACAGCCTGACTTTCACCCAGCGTCAGCGTCGCGCGCGGATAGCGCTGTGCCAGCGCGGCAAGTTCATGAGCGAGGTAAGCAGCAAACTCCTGCGGCGACACCCGGCCGCCGCGCTCAATAAACAGCGCCTGCGGCGAATAACAGCCGGCCTGGTCATAGCGCATCACATCGTAAGCCACCTGACGCGCCAGCGCCGTACCGCGCCGCACGTCCAGCGCCGACCGCGCCACCATGCCAAAACTGATTTTGTGGCCATGCGGCAGAAAGCGCGTGGCTGGCGGCAGACGCCGCTGCATCGCCGTCAGCGCGGCTTCTCCGCCATAAGCCATCACCACGTCTGCCTCGCGGAACCACTGCTGCTCAGTGCGTTCATCACCGCCCTGCCACCATACAACGGCCAGACACTCGCCCAGCTGCGGATCGATCTCCGCCAGCAACTGGGCGAACCAGCCCGCCATCAGCGGCTCAGCGCTCGCCACTTTGCCCACGCTTCCCGCCTTCACCAGCAGGCCGGCAATCAGGCTCCACAGCGGCAAACCCGGCACATTGCCGGCCCAGATCTGCAGCAACAGCTGCGGACCAAACGCGCGGGCAAAGCCGCCTTTTGGCCGCGGCTGAAAATCGTCCAGCATCTGCACGTTGCCGAAATCCTCCGCCAGAAAACGCCGCAGCTGCGGTTCACGAAAGGTTTTGAGATAGCCGGTTAAACCGAGCCGCAGCATCCCGGCGTCATAGCCGGTAACCAGCGGCAGCAACCGCTCCGCCTGCTGGCGCAACGGGTGCGAACGGTTAAGCAGGCGCGCGATGGCTTCATCAATCAACGCGGTAATGCGCGCTACGCTCAGGGTGTGCAGGTAGCGGCGCGCGTTATCGCGAACGCTGGCCGCCAGCGTGGCAATCTGCGCCTCGGACAGCACCGGCACGCACACTTCCAGCGCGCTGCCCTGCTGGCCAAAGTGCAGGCTGTGCCACGTTACCTCGCTGTGGCGGATGCCCGGCAGATGGCCAGCATACACTTTCATGCCTGTGCCTGCGCGGCAGCGAGAAACGATTCCATCGCCAGCGAGCAGCCTTTGGCATCCGCGCCCGCGACGCGCCCCAGCAGCTGAAACCCGCCGGGCACCATCACGCCGGCATCTTCGGTCAGAATCGCGGAAACAGAATTGAAATGGGCGAGATCGTGATGCACCAGTACGCCTGTCTCACCTTCCGGCACGTCCGCACCGGTCAGCGGATTAACCACGCGCGTGCGGATCCAGTGCGGTCCGGATTTCACCGGCGGGCAGATTTCATTGCCGGAATCGTAAAACTGCGTGCTGAGTTCAGTCATGCCGTACATATTGATGCAGTGCGAACGCGGCACGCCGAGCGTCTGCTGCAGCGCGCTATAAAACGCTTCCGCCGCAACTTCACGCGACTGGCCCTTAAAACCCCCGGTGTCAAGGATGCGGCTGCCCGGCGGCAGCCTGAAACGCCGCTGCTGACGCGCCAGTTCGTCCAGCAGATGGACAAAACTGTAGCTGGCACCCAGCAGGGCATAGGGTTGGCCGCTGGCCTGCACCTGCTCCAGTACGGCGATCAGACGCGGCAGTTTCAGCCCCTGCGCATCAACCATCACTTCGCTGTCTGGCGTGCCACATTCTTGCATCGCCAGCGTCAGATAATGGGCCAGCGAAGAGTGCGGCAGCTCGTTGCTGTGCGGAAACAGGATCGCCATCGGCAGGCGCGGATATCCGGCCATAAAGCGCTGGCGAAAATTGATCAGCATCGAGCGATCGTAAACCGCCAGCGTCGGGTGATAGCTGCGCCCCCGGCCGGTCCCCGTGGTGCCGCTGGTCATAAAGATGTGGGGAATCTCCGCCACCGGACGGCAGCTCAGCGTCAGATCTTTAAACGCCGTAATCGGCACCGCCGGAATCTGCCGCCACTGTTTGACCGTCAGCGGCGTACGGCCGCGCTGGCGGGCGAAACGGGCGTATGGGAGATTGTGTTCGAATTGCCACGCGAACAGCTGCAGCGCCAGCTGGTTGAAATCCGCTTCGGTGGTTTCTTCGCGCTGCATAAACGCCAGCAGCGCGGCAATGATTGACGCTTCGGTCATGAAGGTGCCCTCTTTGGACTGCGGCATAACGGCCAGCCAGGGCCTGAGAAATGCGCAGGATTCGCAGAAAGGCGCAAAGAGGGAATGAGGGCGTGCAGTGACCCCGGTTCCACATCCCTACGCCGGTATTAGCCGGATCAGGTTCAGAGGGTCACTACGTTGCCGGCCGTGACAGCCGCGCGGGTAGAATCTCAGCCCTCTAACAGGGCACCCCTTGGAACAAGCTGCATTCTGGGGTCGGAACGGAGGGCGTGTCAAGGCGGGAAGGCGCAGAACCCCCCGCTTCAGCAACGCGATTATTAACGCGCAATATCACTCACAGGAGCGCGATCAGCCCGACTGACGCAGGCAAAGCGATCGCTGAGCAGCGGATAGTTTTGCGCATCCGGCAGTTCAAAGTGCCACCATTCGGTGGGCATGCCGACAAAACCGCCGCCGAGCATGATGGCGTTCAGCAACAGGCGATGGCGCTGCGCCTGCTGCGGCACGTTGGGATGGAACGGGTGCGACTCAGCAGACATGTCGTCAAACCCGGTCCCCATCTCCAGAATGTTGCCCGCCTCATCCATCAGCGTCACATCGATCGCCACGCCGCGGCTGTGATTCGAGCCCCGCGCCGGTGGCACCACATAATCCGCGTCCGGACAGGCATCCCACAAGTGCCACTGCGCCTGCTGCGGACGATACGCGTCCAGCACCAGCAGGCGAAATCCCGCCAGCCGGGCGATGTCGCTGCTGCGGCGCAGCGCGGCGGCGGCATCCGGATGCAGCAGCGCCTGCGCGTCGCGATAAATGGCATACCCGGCGATGTTATCGGCGGTGGCGTACTTCAGATCAAACATCAGGCCCGGCAAGGTGGCAGCCAAATCGATTAATTCAACGTCCTGCACTGTACATCATCCTGTTAATTGTTAGCCGGCAGCGTAAAGGGCTGGCGCGGCAGCGTGGTGAGTCGCTCTGCGCCCTGTGCCGTGACGCGCACGGTTTCACTGAAGGCGAGGCCCTGCGCTGAAATATACATGTGAAATACCATGTTTTCCTCCAGTAACCACGGCGCCTGAGGATGAAAACAGCAGCTGAAATCGCTCGGACGCGGGGTGCGCGTATACAGGCCCAGCGCATAACCGGTGATGTTGCTGTAATCCTCACGCAGCCCGGCGCTGAGCACCGCCTCACGCGCGACGGCATCCACCGTACAGGCCGCAACGCCCGGCTTCATCGCCTGCAGCTGGCGATCCTGAATGGCGATCAGCTGTTGTGCCAGCGCCGCGCGCGCCGCAGAGATTTCACCGACAATCAGCGGACGCATCAGGCGCGCGCTGTAGTGCCGCACTTTAGGGATCAGCTCAACGTGCAGTACATCGCCCGCTTGCAGACGCTGCTCATGGCCGCTGGCATGTAAAAATCCGCTGTCGCCGCTGGCGATAACAATCGGTCCGGTTTCACCGCTGTCAGCACCGAGCCGCAGAAATTGTGCCGCCGCCAGCGCGGCGACATCACGCACGCGCCAGCCGCCCTGCACCTGCGCACTCAGCTGGGCAAGCGTGGCATCGGCAATGCCGGCGGCCTGGCGTAAGCTGGCGATTTCAGCCTGAAATTTGACGCTGCGCAGCCGGTCGCTGAGACCGCTGACATCACACCAGCGCACCCCGGGCAGATGGCGCGCCAGCTGCTGCCAGCTATGCACCGTCATGCCGTAGGATGCATAATCCGCGCCCAGCCGCGCCCGCTGATAGCCGCGCCGCGTCAGGCTTTGCGCCACCGCCAGCCACGGATCGTCTTCATCACGGTACGCGTCAATCGCCAGCTGCGGTGACTGCGCGCGGCACGGCGCGACATCCAGCTGGCGCAGCACCATCCACGGTTCGTCCTGCAACGGCACCAGACAGGCACGATAACGCGTTTCCGACACGGTATAACCGGTTAACCATGCCAGCAGTTCGCCATGATCGATCAGCATCACCTCAATGTCGGCGGCGCGCATGGCGCTGCGCAGCCGTGACAGCGCGTCGGCGATCATGACGCCGGTTCAACCGGCTGGCAGATGTCGAGGATCGCCAGCAGATAGATACGCACCATATCGAGAAATTCACTGATCTCAACGCGCTCGTCCGGCATGGTGTTGTACTTGCCGCCGGGCCCGCACACGATGCCCTCCATGCCCGCATGCTGATACAGGTGCGCCGCATCGGTACCGTAGAAGGCGGGCGGCGTGATCACCCCGGTAGGCTGCGGCGTGCCGCGCACAGTCTGCCAGCCGCGATTGACCGCTTTAACGATTGGCGATTCCGGCGACACCTCAAACGGCAGCATGGTGGGTTTATCGCGCAGGCCGTCATCAAACAGCTGCACCTGCAGGCCCGGATAGCGCTGGCACAGTGCATCCAGCAGGGCCTGCAGATCGGCCAGCACGCCGTCCACCGTTTGCCCCGGCGCAAAGCGGGCGGAGCCTTTCAGACGGACAAAATCCGCGACCTGCGGCGGCCGCCACTCCTGCAAATCACGCCCCAGCGCACCGTGTACGGTGCCAATATGGCCACGGTTAATTTTGCGGTGTTCTGCGCTTTTCGCTCCGCTGAAGGTGATGTTATTGATCTGCGGAATCAGTTCAACCGCCGCCGCAATCGCATCGACCGCCTCCTCACGCTTTGACAGATGGCGCGTATCGCCGGTCAGTTCAATGGTGAACATCAGCGAGCCGGCATGCATGGTCAGCGCCTGTAAATCCGTGGGTTCGGCATTGATGAAATAGTCGGCGCGTACGCCCTGCTCAATCGCCGCCAGCGTACCGATGCCGCCCTGTAACTCGCCGACCACGTAAGTGAGGATCACGTCGCCCCTGAGCTTCACGCCGGCATCAATCAATGTCTTCAGCGCGCAGAAATAGGCGGCATCGCCCGCTTTCATGTTAGAAACGCCGATGCCGTAAATAAACTGCTCGTCGATTTTTCCCGCCCAGGGATCGACGGTCCAGCCTTCGGTGACCGGGTTAGTATCAAGATGACCGTTGAACAGCAGGCTGTGGCCGCCTCCGCTGCCGGCCAGCCGCCCAATAGCGTTCAGCCGATCGCCGGCCACCGGCTGCAGTTCCGTCTCCAGCCCGAGCTGCGCCATCTGTTCTGCCATATAGCGGGCTAATTCGCGCTCGCCCTCGGTGGCACTGTAACTTTTGTGCCGCACCATTTTTGCCAGGAAAGCGAGGCAGTATTCACGATCGATGTGATGAATTAACTGTTCAGGGTTCATGCGCTTCTCGTTATGCCACGGATTGGGTCAGATCAGGGATGTGCACGGCATCAAGCAGTGCACGGGTATAAGGATGCTGTGCCTGCGCCCGCATATTCTCGCCGGGCAGCACTTCCACCACATCGCCGCGATACATCACCGCCACGCGATGAGCGATCTGGCGGATGAGATTGAGATCGTGGGTGATGAACAGATACGCCGTGCCGTAGCGACGGCGCAGCTCCAGCAGCAGCTCGATAATGGTGGCCTGCACCGACACATCCAGCGCCGCCGTGATTTCATCGCAAATCACCAGGTCCGGCGGGTTAGCGAAGGCGCGCGCAATCGCTACGCGCTGCTTTTGCCCACCCGACAGCGCGTGCGGATAGCGGCTGGCAAATTCCGCGGGCAGCCGCACTTCCTGCAGCAGACGCGCCACCGCCTGCGCCTCGCTTTCTCCTGGTGGCAGTCCATACAGCCGCAGCGGACGGGCGATGATTTCGCCGACGGTCATGCGCGGGTTGAGTGACGCGTCCGGATGCTGAAAAATCATTTGCACACGGCGGCGATACGCCGGGTCCATCTGCGCGCGGCCATATAACGTTGCGCCGCAGAAATCGAGACTGCCAGTGAACGGCACCAGGCCGGTTATCGCCTTACCGAGTGAAGATTTACCCGAACCGGACTCGCCGACCACGCCGAGAATTTCGCCCTGATGCACCGTCAGCGAAACCGCATTGGCGGCCCGCGTCGTGTTCGCCTCCCGTTTCAGCAGCCGATCGAGCACGCCGTGCTGGCCATAATCAATCGTCAGCGCCTGCAGGCTGAGCAGCGGCTGACTGCCGGCCGCATCCGCGACCAGCCGATGCTGCGGATCCGGCACCGCGGCAATCAGTTTGCGCGTATACGCATGCGCGGGTGCGCTGAACAGCGTGCGCGTCGCGGCCTGTTCGACGATGCGGCCCTGCTCCAGCACGCACACCCGGTCGGCCACTTTCGCCACCAGCGCCAGATCGTGTGAGATATACAGCGATGCGACGCCGGTCTCGGCGCGCAGTCGCTCGTAAAGATCGAGGATTTGCGCCGAGCTGATAACGTCCAGTGCCGTGGTCGGCTCATCAAAAATCAGGCAGTCCGGCTGGCAGGCGAAGGCGGTGGCGATCAGGATGCGCTGCTTCTCACCGCCGGAAACCTGATGCGGATAGCGCTGCATCATGCGTGCCGGGTGCTTCAGCTCGACATCGCGCAGCAGCGATTCCCCAAGCTGCTGCGCTTCGCGCGCTGACAGCCCACGATGACGGCGCAGCACTTCGGTGACCTGTTCACCCAGCGTCAGCGTCGGGTTCAGCGACGCGCTGGGATCCTGAAAAATCATGCCAAGCTTTTTACCGCGCAGCGCCATCAGTTGGTGCGCTGGCAGCTGCAGCAGGCTTTCGCCGTTCAGCCGGATATCACCCGCCTGCTCGCGTGCGTTACTGGCCAGCCAGCGCATGATCGCCCAGCCAAAGGTGGTCTTGCCGGAGCCGGATTCCCCCACCAGTCCCAGCACTTCGCCCGGCATCACCTGCAGGGTGATATCGCGCAGTACCGGCAGCGAATGGCCGCGCGCTAACGCATAATCGAGGCTGTAATTGTCCACCGACAGCACCGGGTTGTGCGGACTCTTCATTTGTGGCTCCCTGGATTTAGCACATCACGCAGGCCATCGCCCAGCAGGTTGAAGCCAATCGCCACCAGCGCGATAGCCAGACCGGGGATCATCATCATCCACGGTGCTTTAAAGAAATAACTGCGCGCTTCGGACACCATCAGCCCCCACTCCGGCTCGGGCGGCTGCGCGCCGAGGCCGAGAAAGCTCAGCGTGGCAAACAGCATGATGGCGAATGCCACGCGAATGGTGGCTTCCACGATGATCGGCGCGAGAATGTTCGGCAGCATTTCGCGCAGAATGATGTAGTAACCCGCTTCGCCGCGCGCGATGGCGGCGCTGATGTAGTCCTGCTGACGCGCCGCCAGCGCCACGCTGCGCGCAATGCGCACCATGCCCGGCACGAAGGCGATGGTGATGGCCAGCACGGCGTTCATGCTGCTCTGCCCCAGGGTGCTGACAATCAGCAGCGCAAACAGCAGGCTGGGAATCGCCATCACCGCATCCATGGTTCGCATCAGGAATTCATCCACTTTGCCACCAAGGTAGGCGCTGGCGGTGCCCAGCACCGAGCCAATAACCATCGCCAGCGCGGTCGCCAGTAGCGACAGCAAAATGGTGGATCGCGCGCCGACCAGCACCCGGCTGAAAATGTCGCGCCCCAGCTGATCGGTGCCGAACCAGTGTTCTGCGCTGGGCGGGCGGTAACGCGTCAGGATGGAGATCGCTTCCGGATCAAACGGTGCCACGTGCGCGCCGCCCGCCACCATCAGCAGCGCCAGCAGCAGAATCAGCACACCCGCCGCACCCTGCGGCGAGCGCAGTAATCGTTTCAGTATTTCAGGCATAGGAAATCCGCTTATCGAGCATGACGTAGGCCAAATCAGCGAGGAAATTCACCACGGCATAGGTTGCCGCGAGGATCATCACACCGGCCTGAATGGTGGGCAAATCGCGCGCCTGCACCGCGACGATCAGCTCCCGGCCAATACCGGGAATGGCAAAAATCTCCTCCACCACCACAATCCCGCCCAGCAGATAGCCGACGTCGAGCGCCACAATGGTGATGGTGGGCAGCAGGCCATTGCGCAGCGCATGGCGCCACAGGATGCGCCGGCGCGACAGGCCTTTCAGCCACGCGGCGCGAACGTAGTCGGTGTGCAGCACGTCAACCATTTCCGAGCGCACCATGCGTGAAACGTGTGCCACCAGAATCAGCGCAACGGTGATCGACGGCAGAATCAGGTGCTGAATACCGCTGATAAAATTTTCGCTGAGCGGCACGTAGCCGGTGGCGGGCAGAATCTGCCAGACATCGGCAAATAGCAGCAGCACCAGCGTGGCGGTGACGAATTCCGGAAATGAGATGCCCATGTAGGAGATCACGCTGACCAGCATATCGGCGGTCTTACCGCGCCGCACGGCCGCCCAGATGCCGAGCGGAATGGCGATCACCAGCATCAGTAACAGGGCGCACAGCGCCAGCAGCAGCGAGCGCGACAGCGCCGTCAGCAACGTTGGCCCGACCGCCAGGCCATTGCGCATCGACACGCCAAAGTTGCCCTGCAGCGCCTGTGTCAGCCAGTGCCAGTATTGCAGCCAGGCGGGCGCATCCAGCCCAAGCCGCGCCCGCACCGCCGCCAGCGCTTCCGGCGTGGCGTTTTGTCCCAGCAGCGTGACCGCGGCATCGGCGGGCAGCAGTTGAGTGATGCCAAACACCAGCAGCGACACCACCAGCAGCGTGTAAATCATCAGCAGCAGGCGTTTAAGCAGGTAACTTGCTGTCACGGTCGCTCCTTACAGGCTGCGCTTTGGCGCGTTAGCGGTCAGCCAGACATGATCGAGGCGGAATACCGCCCCGCGCGGATGCAGATGATAGCCCGCCACGTGCTCACGACTGGCAGCCAGCAAATCAAAGAAGGTCGGGATTAACGAGGGCACCTCGTCGTGCATCAGCTGCTGCGCTTTGCCGTACAGCTGGGTGCGCAGCGTTTCGTCATTGGTTTCGCGCGCCGCCATCACCGCACCGTCGAAAGCCGCATTGTTCCAGCGCGTTTCGTTCCACGCCGCTGTTGAGGTATAGAGCAGAGAAAACACCGCATCCGGCGTCGGCTGCATGTTGTAAAAGCCGACGTAGAAATTGCCCTTCTTCCACACCTGATCGAGATAGGTGCTGTGCGCCATGGTCTGCACATTGATACGGAAACCGCCCGGTTTCGCCATCTCCCGCAGGGCAATCCCTAGCTGGGTGCGGGTTGACGGCTTGTCTGAGGCGATAAGCGTTAAATCCAGCCCATTCGGATAACCGGCCTCCGCCAGCAGCGCTTTGGCTTTGCTGTAGTCCAGCGCTTTTTGCGTCAGCTGCGCGTAATACGGATAAGCGGCGTTGATTGGCGTGTCGTTACCCGGCGATCCCAGACCGTCTGCGACAAAATCTACCGATGCCTGACGATCCACGCATAGCGCCAGCGCCTGGCGGACGCGCACATCATTAAAGGGCTTTTGATCGCAGCCCATGTTGACGTTAAGAAACTGACCGGATGCCACGCGCAGCGGCAGCACGCCCGCCGATTTGGCTAAGCGGGCAAACTCGCTCGACTGCGCACTCAGCATCAGATCGGTATCGCCGGCGATCAGCGCGGAGCTTTCAGCGATAGCGTCGGGATACACCACCACTTCCACGCCATCCAGATACGGCCGCGTGGCGTCGTAATAGTGCGGGTTGCGTTTCACCACGATTTTGCGTTCCGGATCGTAAGACACCAGCTGGAACGGCCCGGCCCCCAGCGAGGCGCTACTCAGCTTGTCGTACTGCCCCTGCGCGATATGCGCCGGGATAATTTTGGCATCCGGATAGGCCAGCATCACCGGCAGATCGGCATAAGGCGCCTCGGTCTCAATCAGGATGGTGTTGTTGTCTTTGGCGCTTACCGTTTTAATCGGGCCGATGTTGTGCAGCGCCGGTGAGGCGTTTTTCGGGTCCAGCAGTGCCTGCAGGCTGGCGACCACGTCCGCTGCGGTGAGCGGCGAACCGTCGCTGAAGCGCAGATCGGGCCGCAGCGTGAAGGTCCACTGGGTTAAGTCGTCGTTCGGCTGCCAGGACTGCGCCAGATCGCCTTCCGCTTTCATCGCCTGCGTCAGGCGGGTTAAGCCGCTATACAACAGCTCTGCCACAAGATATTCCGGATTAACCCGCACCTGATGGGGATTGAGCACGCTGACCGCCTGGTCAACGCTGATGCGCAATACGCCACCTTTACGCGGCGTGCCGCCCGGGGTCGCGCTGGCAACGGCGGCAGCCGAGGCACTGAATGACCAGGGCAGCAGCGCCGCTCCGGTCAGGGCGGTTGAACTGGCGATAAACTGTCTGCGGTTTAACCCTTTCATGGCGCACATCTTCTGTTCCTCGTTGGTTTATTAATTACCCTGGGTTGGCTGAAAATCATTGGCGAGATACGCCAGAATCGACTGCGAAAGTGCAATAACATCTGCCATCGTGGTGTATTCATCGGCGGCATGAATGCGGTTATCGGGACGGGCAAGTCCGCCCAGCAAAATTTCCTGAATGCCGGCCTGCTGTACCCAGCCCATATCCGAGCTGGTGGCGGATCCCCAGGCTTTGAATTCTGCTGGCGGGAAGCCGAAGCCCTGGCTGAGCGCCGCCTGCCAGCGCGGCCAGTGCGGACCGGTGGGATCGGCGACCGGCGCCAGATGGCCAATCAGCTGCAGCGTGACGTCGCTGGCGGCGCTGCCCTGCATCGCCTTATCCACGCACTGCGTCAGCTCCTGCCACACGTCGGCAAACGGCTCTTCCGGCGCATAACGGCGATTAACCAGCAGCTCAAAGCGTTCCGGAATGGTGGAGCCTTTACTGCCGCCGTGCGCGGCGGCCAGCGTCAGTAAGGCGGTGAGCGGCTGGCCCTGATAGTGCGGCGGCGCGGGCATTGCCGAAACCCGCTGTTCCACCTCGCCTTTCAGCTGATACAGCGCATTCATCAGCGGAAGCGCAGCCTCAATGGCGTTAATACCCTGCAGCGGATCGCCGGAGTGCGCCGAGCGGCCGCTGACGATAATTTTGATATCGATGCTGCCAAAACAGCCGGCCCAGATGCGCGGCACCGCGCCGCCGTTGAAGCTGAGCAGGTGACCGTGAAATAACTGCTGCTCCGCCAGATAACGAATACCGGGATAAAGGCCGCCCTCTTCATCGGTACAGAGTAAAAACACCGGGTTATAGCGCAGGCGGAGCTGATAGCGCTGCGCGGCCCGCACCGCAGCCAGCGCGGCCACGATGGTGCCTTTCATGTCCGCGGCACCGCGTCCAAACAGCTTGTTTTCCGCCACGCTGAGCGCCAGCGGCGGAAAGCGCCAGCCATCGCCGGCCGGAACCGTATCGGTGTGAAAGTAGAGATTGCAGTTTTCAGACGCGCCGGCATCCAGCGCGGCCAGCAGATTCACCCGCTCGCCCCGCGCGCTGCCGTCCGGCGTCTGCCACAGTGCGTCGGGCACCGAAACGCGCTGCAGGGAAAACTGCATCGGCTGCAGCATCGTGCTCAGCAGGTCGGCGAATTCGGCGTAACCCAGTCCGGGCGGGAAGCAGGTATCCACCGCCAGCATGCGTTGCAGATCGTCAAGAATCTGCGCCTGATCGTCGGCGATATGGGTCAGAGCGCGCTGTAGTGATGAATTTTCCTGCATAAACTGTTCACTTATTGTATTTCTATATAGTTTATAGATAATGCAAATGAACAGCTGGGGTCAATCGGTAATCGGAAACATGCAAAAAAACTATGACGCGCACGACGTTCCTCAATTCAGTCGCCTGAACGAAGGCGAAGGCGCTCCGCTGTACGAAGTAGTGAAGCGCTATATCAGTGAATCCATCCTGCAGGGCGAACTGCCGGCGGGCACCATTTTGCCCAGTGAAAACAGTCTGGCGGCGAAGTTCGGTGTCTCGGTCGGTACGGTGCGCAAAGCGCTGGCGGCGCTCACGACGGAAGGGATGCTGATGCGCCGGCGCAAAACCGGCACGGTGGTGACCGGCTGGGCGCCGCTGCATAACCTCAGCCATTTCTTTCACTATTTTCGTCTGCATGACAAATCGGGCGGTTTGCTGCAGTCGGAAACGCGACTGCTGGAGTATCAGCACAGCCGCGCCAGCGCCGACGAGGCCGATAAGCTGCAGATCGCACCAGGTGACGCAGTGATTCGCCTGAAACGCCTGCGCCGGGTGAAGGGCATTGCGGCCATGCATGAAACGCTGGTGTTGCCCGCCGCGCGTCTGCCCGACTTTCCGCCGGCGGAACAGCTACCGCAGTTGCTGTATCGCTACCTGTTTGAGCAGTACGATGTGCGTGTTGCGGCGGTGCGCGAGCAGATCAGCGCCACGCTCGCTACAGAAGAAGATGCCAGCCTGCTGGAACTTGTTCTGCCGCACGCGGTGATGGTGATCGATGAGGTCTCATTTGATCAAAGCGCCACGCCGGTGATTCTTGCGCATCACCGTTTCAGCACTGAACACTTTATGTATGTCAATGAGATACGCTGATTACGTAGATGTTTTACTGTAAGGTGTTTCAGATGCGCATCGACGCGCACCTGATTAATTTGCACCAAAACGTAGCGAACGTTGTGAATAACAACCGCTAAGGTGATCTCACTGAACAGGACATTTCCCATGGCAGCACGGCAGCACCATTACCAGATTCACCTTCGCTGGAGCGGCAATCGCGGCGATGGCACAGCTTCTTATACCGCTTACGATCGTGACAGCGAATTACAGGCACCCGGTAAACCGCCCATTTTGCTGAGTGCCGATCCGGCATTCCGCGGGGATAAAACGCGCTGGAATCCTGAGGAATTGCTGCTGGCGTCTGCGGCGGCCTGCCATAAGCTGTGGTATTTACACCTGTGCGCCGATGCCGGCATTGTGGTGGAGGAGTATGAAGATGCTGCCGAAGGGAACATGGTCGAGGGGGCGCGTGGACGCTTTACCGATATCACGCTGAAGCCGCGCATCAAACTGCGCGACCCAGCGGATGCCGATCGCGCGCGGGCATTGCATCATCAGGCACACGAAGCCTGCTTCATCGCCAACTCGCTGAATTTTCCAGTAAACTGCGATCCTGAATTTTTCTGATTATGATGCGCGGGCCAGCGGCGTTTGCCACAGCCGCACGCCGTTGCGCCCGGCGCGCTTCACTTCATACAGCGCTTCATCCGCATGGCGCAGCCAGTCGCTTAACGATTCGGCGCTGACCGCAGGCGCAATACCGATACTGACCGAGCAGCGAAACTCTGCCGAGGCCGGTAAGCGCAGCTGGGCAATCTTCTCTTTTAGCCTTTCGGCCAGCTCCACCACCGATTCATCGCTGGCCTGATGCACGATAACGCCCAGCTCATCGCCGCCAAAGCGCGCCGGAATGTCCTGCAGCCCGACATAGTTGCGCAGCAGCGCCGAAATCTCGGCCAGCAGAAAATCGCCCGCCTCATGGCCCCAGCTATCATTGACCACTTTGAAGTGATCGACATCCAGCAACAGCAGATAGCCGCTGCTATCGCCGCGCCGCGTGCTGAGAAACTCACTCTCCAGCCGCCGCTCAAACAGGCGGCGGTTAGGGATTTTCAGGCCGGGATCCATCAGCGCGATGCGCTCCAGTTCACGGTTGCGGGTGCGTAAATGCCAGGTGAGATTGTACGAAGCCACGCTGAGTACCAGCATATAACAGGTGGCCAGCGGCAACGTCAGCCAGACGGTTTGCGTGCTGAACGCCAGATGTACGCTGGTGCCATCCAGCAGCCACACCATAATAAACCCGCACAAAAATGCCTGTATGGCGGCAATCAGCTGCGCGCCGCCGCCAGCGGCATAGCGATCCGATGCCAGCACCGCCATGATGACAAAAGAGGGCATCGGGCTTAACGCCATCAGCGCCACCCAGATTCCGCCAAAGGCGGCATCCAGCGTCAGATTCTGGCGTTCGGTACCGGTTGAGTCTTCAGCACGAAGCGCACGCTGATACGCCAGCCAGGGCCAGAAAAAGGCGTTCACAAACAGCAGTGCGCTGAATGCCAGTCCGCGCTGCATTTCCAGTAACACTGAAAGAATCGGAAAGAAACAGAGGATCGTGCCGAGCTGACGCATGATGAACATACGACGAACGAAGCGTTTTGACCGGCGCTTCAAATGGTTTTCATCAGGCGAGTAGTAATTCATTCACGGGAAAATTCAGGTCGACAAAAATGGCAGTGTATCGGGAAAAAGTCGCCCTGCGGCGACTTTTTTTAAGAATTTTCGCCTTGCACATTGGCGGGCGCGTAAATAACAGCACTTTACCGCCAGTATCAACAGCGGCCAGCAGGTGCAGTTCGCTGCCGCTGCGCGTGTTTTTAGTTTACAGCGCCTTGCAAACGGAACTGGCTGACCAGCCGCTGCAGCATGAATGCCTGCTCTTCCAGCGCCTGTGCGGAATGGGATGACGCGCTGACCAGCGACGCATTTTGCTGGGTAGTACCGTCCAGCTCACCTACTGCGCGCGCGATTTGCTCGATGCCGCGGCTCTGCTCATCAGAAGCAGCCGAGATCTCCGCCATGATTTCATTCACGCGTGCGATGCTACTGACAATCTGCTCCATCGTTTCACCCGCGCGCGCCACCTGCTGATGGCCGTTGCTGATACGCCCTACCGATTCGCCAATCAGTCGTTCAATATCTTTCGCCGCTCCGGCACTGCGCTGGGCCAGATTACGTACTTCGCTGGCGACCACCGCAAAGCCGCGCCCCTGCTCGCCGGCGCGGGCGGCTTCAACCGCCGCGTTGAGCGCCAGGATATTGGTCTGGAAGGCGATGCTGTTGATCACCGCAGTAATCTCGGCAATTTTCTTAGAACTATCAGAGATCTCGCCCATGGTGCTGACGACATTGTGCACCGCGATACCGCCCTGACTGGCGTTATGCGTCGCTTCCGCCGCGATCTGGCTGGCGAGACGCGCATTGCTGGCATTATTTTTCACCGTGGCGGTCAGCTGCTCCATGCTGGCGGCGGTTTCCACCACCGCAGCCGATTGCTGGGCGGTGCGCGACGACAACTCCAGGTTACCCTGGTGTATGGTGCTGGCAGCCTGCGACACATTGCTGACGCTGTGCAGCACCTCGCCAATCATGCCGCGCAGCCGCGCATTCATGCGTCCCATGGCAGAGGTGAGCTGGCCGAGCTCGTCCTGGCGATTAGTGACAAACTGCGAACTGAGGTCGCCGCTGGCAATGCGTTCCGCCAGCGCTAGGTTGTGGAACACCGGGCGCGTAATCTGCCGGATAATGGTCCAGGCCACCAGCACGCCCAGCACTATTGCCAGGCTGCCAATCAGCAGCGAGAGCGCCGCTGACCCGTTAGCCAGTTCATCGTTACGTGCCTTAACCAGGGCGATGATCTGTTTGATCGCCGCGCTGCTGTTATCGCCCGCCACTTTGACGGTGTTTTCCGCGCCGCGCAGCTGGCCGTAAATCGCTGCCGCCTGCAGGCTCAAATCTTTAAAACGTTCGGTATCCTGCCATAGCGCGTTAAATCCACCCTGCTGCTCCGCTGGCAGCTGAGTCAGTAGCGTGTTCATATCCTGGCCGGCGCGCTGAAAATCATGTTCCAGTTTATTGCGTAGTGCCTCGCTGACGTTGAAGCGCAGCGCCCAGGCCTCTTCGCGCACATTACTGATGGCAAACAGCAGCTGATAGATCTGGTTGGTGAGTTCGGGTGTGCTGACAGGGGTCCGGATTAGTGCGGTATAGCGCGACGTCATGTCCTGCTGGCTCAGCGCATCCAGCTGGCTGCGCAGATCGTTGAGCTGTCGGGTTGCCTGGGTCATGGCGGTGATGCTGTGCTGAAAACGGGCAAGATGGCTGGCGACATCGTTGAGCAACCCTCTGGCATCCGCCGTCCACGGCAACTGCTGGGCCTGCTGCGTCAGTTGCTGAGCGTGCGTGACGTAATCCGTCATGGTGTCGCCCGCTTTGTCCTCGCCGTATAGATATTTAAGACGATTGATTTTGGCCTGAAAGACTTCAATGTTGATGTCATAAATCAGATTGGTTTTCTGATAGATGTCGTGAATCTGATTGAATCGTTGCACGCTGAGCGCTGTGGCCAGCGCCACCAGCAGCAGGACGATGCCGAAGCCCGCCGCCAGTTTGCGCGTAATGCGCACATTCCGTAATCGGGAGACCAGTCCCATGTCTCGCTCCTGTCATTGTTGTTTTTGTTGAGTTTGCAGAAGGAGTTATCGGACCGTAACGGGAATTGTTTACTGTCGCGGGGCGAAAATGTGCTGTGTCATAAAAGCGGTATAGTATTTAGCCAAAAGACTCTTTTAAAGCACTTCTTAAAGCGCTAATATCAGCACCATAAAGTGTTAATATACTTCACCTGTTTTCATTATCTAAGTCCGGATACCTCACCATGCCATTTCAGATCCTGTCAAACACCGCTGCCAGCATCACCGATTTAAAGCGTGATCCCATGGGAACAGTGCGTTCAGCGGAAGGGGAAACCATTGCTATCTTAAACCGCAACGAGCCCGCTTTTTACTGCGTTCCACCGGCTGTTTACCAATATCTGATGGAATTAGCAGAAGATGCAGAACTGGGTCGTATCGCTGATGAACGCATTTCTGAATTAGCGGATGCGAAAGAGATTTCGCTGGATGACTTATAAATTAAAGTTCGTTCCTTCCGCTGAAAAGGAGTGGAAGAAACTGGGTCATCCGGTGCGTGAGCAGTTTAAGAAAAAGCTGGCACAACGGCTGGAAAATCCCCGTGTCCCCTCAGCACAACTTCACGGACGAAAAGATCAGTACAAAATAAAGCTACGAGCTTCAGGATATCGCCTGGTGTACCTTGTGCAGGATGAAACCATCACTGTCATGGTATTAGGTGTGGGTAAGCGCGAAGGCAGTCAGGTCTATGCGGATACGGAATGCAGATTGCCTGAGTAATCTGTTGATAGCAAAGCCGGCGATTTCAGCCTGAAATCGCCAGCCATGGCCGGGCAATTACCAGCGAGTCGCCAGCATATCAATGACGAAACGGTACTTCACCTCGCCTTTCAGCATACGCGCGAAGGCCGTTTCGATCTCTTCACCGGCGATCAGCTCAATATCTGCCGTAATGTTATGCTCGCCGCAGAAATCCAGCATCTCCTGGGTCTCTTTGATGCTACCGATGGATGAACCGCTGATGCTCAGACGGCGAAACACCAGCGGCGTGACGTTCGGCGACTGATGCGGTTGGTCCGGAATGCCGACCAGCACCAGACGGCCATTGGTCTTCAGCGTCGCGAGGTAAGGATCGAGATCGTGCGGTGCCGCCACGCAGTCAATGATGAAATCAAGCGAGGTCTGGCATGCCGCCATCTGCGCGGCATCACGCGACACCACCACGCGCGTCGCACCAAGACGACGTGCGTCAGCGCCTTTTTCCGGCGAGGTAGTAAACAGGGTAACCTCAGCGCCCAGCGCGCTGGCCAGTTTTACCGCCATGTGGCCCAAACCACCCAGCCCCACTACCCCGACGCTATCGCCGGCTTTGACGCCAAAATGGCGCAGCGGTGACCACACCGTCACGCCCGCACACAGCAGCGGTGCCACGCCCGCCAGCGCCAGATTTTGCGGGATCGACACGACAAAATGCTGATCGACCACCACATGCTGCGCGTAGCCGCCCCAGGTGCTGTCGTCGGTGTATTTATCGATGCCGTTGTAAGTGGCGGTGAAGCCCGCTTCGCAGTACTGCTCTTCCTGCTGCTGGCAGAAGTGGCAGGCACGGCAGGAATCCACCATCACGCCCACACCGACCACATCACCGGCTTTGAAGCGCGTAACCTGAGTTCCGGTCTCCAGCACGCGTCCAACGATCTCGTGGCCCGGCACCAGCGGATAACGACTGACCGCCCACTCATTGCGTGCCATGTGCAAATCAGAATGGCATACGCCGCAGTAAAGAATTTCAATTTTTACGTCCTGCTGCTGCAGCGGACGCAAAGTAATCTGGCCGGCAGCCAGCGGTTGCGCTGCATCCTGCGCCACCAGTGCGTTAATTTTCATGATGCCTTCCTCAAATTCTGATGTGAGCTGAATGAAGGCGGCAGACTATAATCAACGTGGTGCAGAATTGATAGTAGTCACCTTTTGGTGACCATAAAGGAGAGTGCGATGCCAGCCTGGGTTGATGGCAAACTGGTTTTCTATGCGGATTCGCCACCGCGCCGTCTGATGGATCTGTTTTCGGTGAAGTGGAGCACAATGGTGCTGCACGCTCTATATCACTGGCCGGGACAGCGCGCCCGTACTGGTGAACTGCAGCGTAGCCTGCAGGGGATTTCGAAAAAAATGCTGTTTCAGACACTGAAAGAGCTGGAGCAGCGCGGCTTAATTGCGCGTCAGGTTTACGAAGTGATTCCACCGAAAGTGGATTACCGGCTGACCGCGCTGGGCATGACCTTCGCCCGTCCGATTGAGCAGATGTATCAGTGGGGATTAGAAAACCAGGCGGCACTGGATGAGATGGAAGCTAATCTTCGCGCAGCAGGCGGCACGCCGGCGGAAAACGCCCGCCCTGCAGCGTCATCCGCCAGTGAATAACCACGCGCGGGTCGCATACTGTTCGTCGCGGCGCGATTTATCACACACAAAATAGCGCCGCGGTTCGTGGATCGATCCAGTGCCCGTTAACCAAACGGCGTTTCGCGTGCCAGCAGGCGGGCGATGACGTTGAGAGCGCCCTCGTCGTTATTACTTTCCGTCCGATAACGCGCGACGGCTGCCACCGGTGCAGCGGCGTTGGCCATGGCAAAGCTGTAACAGGCCTGGCGCAGCATTTCGATGTCGTTGGCGCTGTCGCCAATCGCCAGCACTTCACAATCATCAATGCCCCACTTCTCCTGCAGCAGCGCGATGCCGTGCGCCTTATGGCAGCCGGGAATAATCAAATCGACAAAGCCAAATCCGCTGGAGACCGGATGCATGATGTTTTCAATCGCGTTCAGTTCGCTGTGCAGACGCGCCAGCAGCGCCTCGACACCTTCATGTGCCAGATTCAGCGAAAACTTGAAAATGGTATCGTCGATATCGTACAGACTGTCGCGCTTCTCCAGCCGGCGATAGTGATTGGCCAGCATGGCGACCACCTCATCCGGCATTGACTTGTGCACATAAGCCCCGTTGCGACCGCACACCACGGTGCTGATCTCCGGCTCTTTGGCGAGAATATCCAGCACCTGATGAACACGTTCCGGCGCCAGTTCGCCGCAGAAAATTTCTTCGTTGCTGTCGGACACCCAGGCACCGTTTTCTGCCACGAAGGCGATCTCATCTTTGATAGCGGGAAAATAGTGCTGCAACTGATAATACTGATTGCCGCTGGCGACCACGAAACGGATGCCTTTCTCCTTCAGCAGCGCGTACTGGCGCGCAAAACGCTGCGCGTTGTACTGCTTATTGTCATCGAGAAATGTCCCATCCATATCCACCGCAATCATTTTTACTGCCATCATGCTCTCCCGTCTCTGTGTGCCGTCAATCCATCCGGCTTTACCAAGGTTTTATCAAGCTTACTCGCGGTGTGGATTAATGAGAATGTGAATAATGAGTTTGTTAACCGCTTTCAGAGATTTCCAGCCCATTTTTTACTGCAATTCGGCCCCTTTTTCTCTGATCCAGGCACAGAACATGTCTGCCATATCGCGTGCGTAAGCCTGAATTTCTGCTGCGCTGCGCGGCGATTCGGAAAAATGCTTGCCGACGTCCCCCAGCGTACTGTTGATTAAATCCGCCGCCCGCGCCACCTCAGCCGCGTCCCGCTGCGGCAGCAGCTGTTGCAGAAATTCGCACATCACATTCTCGCCATTGGCGCGCGCGGCCTGCACTTCCGGCGCATCCCGGTAAAGCGGCGCGGCATCATTCAGTGCGGTGCGCATCGCCGCCTCTTCACACTCCGAGTGCAGGAACGCCCAGGTCAGCTGATGCAAGCGCTGACGCGGCGTAGATGCGCTGTCGCGCAGAATCGAACCCAGCAGATCGCCGGTTCGCTGCCACTCTTCGCTCTGCAGACGGAAAAGGATAGCGGCCTTGTTGGGAAAATACTGGTATAGCGATCCAATACTGACGCCCGCCCGTTCGGCCACGCGGGCAGTGGTAAAGCGCGTGGCACCTTCCTGCTCCAGAACCTGAGTCGCCGCCTGCAAAATGGCTGCCACCAGCTCACTGGATCGCGCCTGCTGCGGCTTTTTTCTTTCAGAAATCTTAGCGTTACGTTGTGCGGCCATCGTCTGCTCCTGAACGCGAATAGTGAAATGCGAGTAATTCATCGTATTCTGTTCCTGACGCAAAATCCATCTTCTGATGCAGGAAAACGATGATGAACACCCTGACTTCCGCGCCGCTGGCGCCGCTGCTTAACTATTTATTTGAGCTGGCGGATAACATGGCGCATCCCACCAATGAAGCGTTTCGCGTGATGTCCGATGAGGAGCAAACGCGTCTGCTGCAGAGCAAAACCGATTACCGCGAACTTTACGGTCATTTAAAAGATGTGCCGCTGGCGGTCTCGCGGGAAACCGGCAAATTGCTGTATATGCTGGCGCGCAGCAGCCGGGCGCAGCATATCGTTGAGTTTGGTACTTCGTTTGGTCTCTCCACCCTGCACCTGGCGGCGGCGGTGCGCGATAACGGCGGCGGCCGCATCATCACCAGCGAGTTTGAGCCGGGCAAAGTGGCGCTGGCGCGCAATCATTTTGCCGATGCTGGCGTCAGTGATCTGATTGAAATTCGCGTGGGCGATGCGCTGGACACGCTCAGTCAGGACCTGCCAGCCAGCGTTGATATGCTGGTGCTGGATGGCGCGAAGGCGATCTATCCGGAGATTTTGCAGCTGGTGCAGCCCTGGTTGCGTCCGGGTGCCCTGATTGTGGCCGATGATGCCGATTTCAGCCCGGAATATCTGGAAATGGTCCACGGCAGCCGCCTCTATACCTCGCTGCCGTTTGCTGATGGCGTCGAAGTTTCAATGTGGCTGGGATCGCCACATAAAGGCGCTTAACAGCGTCACGTTTATGTTATATCGTTACAATCCCGTGCTCTGATTGAGGTTGCTGCGATGAAGGTTACCGTTCCACTGTTAGTGATTGCTTTTGCTTCGGCGAAAGCGGGGGCATTTCAGGCGAAAATCGATCCGTTAAAGCTGGCGCTGAAACCGGCTAATGCGCTCGCCAGCACCGATCAGGCGCAGCCGCTGGCAATTGCCGAAGCGCATGCGCGCCTGGCGGCGGCGGTGACCGGCTGTCAGTGTCCGTTCTGCACCCAGATGCGGCTGATGAATACCGGATTATGATAATAGGTTCGTCGCCGCACAGCCCGCTGCGCGGCGACGCATCAGTCAAACCATGGCTGGAACGGATCCGGCAACTGTGCCCAGCCGTCTGGCCCCAGCGCCATCTCCTCATCGGTCAGTAATGCATGGTGCAGCTGCTGACGCAGCACGGTTTCATCCATATCGATCCCGATGATCACCATCTCCTGCCGCGCATCCCCCGTGCCCTCATGCCAGTTTTCGCGGATGTAATGCAGCGTGTCTGCGTCCTGCGGCCAGCGATCTTCAGGCACGCAGGCCCACCACATCCCGGCCAGCCCCTGCCGCGTGACGCCGCCGGCCTGCGACCAGGATCCGGCGTGACGCGGGCGGGTTGCCAGCCAGAAATATCCTTTCGACCGCACCACGCCCTGCATGTGCTGCGTAATCACCTGATAAAAACGCTGCGGATGGAAGGGACGCCGCGCGCGGAAAACAAAGCTGCGGATGCCGTACTCTTCAGTTTCAGGCGTGTGCTCGCCGCGCAACTCTTTCAGCCAGCCGGGGGCCTGTGCCGCAGCATCGAAGTCAAACAGGCTGGTATTCAGCACCTGATCAAGCGCCACCTGACCAAACAGCGCGCGAATAATCCGCGCACGGGGATTGAGCGAGTGCAGAATCGCGGTCAACCGTGCCTGCTCCGCCGCATCAATCAGGTCGGTTTTGTTGAGAATCAGCACATCGCAAAATTCAATCTGATCGATCAGCAAATCGACCACCGTGCGCTCATCCTCCTCGCCGAGCGATTCGCCGCGCGAGCGGACGCTTTCGCTGGAATCATAGTCACGCAGGAAATTGTAGCCATCTACCACGGTCACCATGGTATCCAGCGCCGCCACGGCGGACAGGCTTTGCCCCTCTTCATCGGCAAACGTAAAGGTTTCCGCCACCGGCAGCGGCTCAGAGATGCCGGTCGATTCAATCACCAGATGATCAAAACGCCCCTCTTTCGCCAGCCGGTTGACCTCCAGCAGTAAATCTTCGCGCAGCGTGCAGCAGATGCAGCCGTTGCTCATTTCCACCAGCTTCTCGTCGGTACGTGACAACGCCGCCCCGCCCTCGCGCACCAGCGCGGCATCAATATTCACTTCCGACATATCGTTGACGATCACCGCCACGCGGCGGCCTTCGCGGTTGTTGAGAATATGGTTAAGCAAAGTGGTTTTTCCGGCACCGAGAAAGCCAGAGAGTACGGTGACCGGCAGCCGCCTGAAGCCGCCGTTTGTGGATAAAGCTGACATAATCACTCCTGAATAATGACATCACGCGCACCTGAAGGGGTGCTGATATTGATATGTTATAACATAACAATATGCAGTGTCATGATCGTCGTGCACTTTTTGTGGGGATTTTGCCTTTCAGGGAAAGCGAACAGCGGGCCGGGCGCCCGCTGCGGGCAATTACTGGTTGTCCGGATAGCTCAGTTCGATGGCATCGTCCGGCAGTTGAGTGAAGGTTTTCACGAGGGTATGGAAATCCGCCACCGGTTTAAGATCGGCAAACTGCTGCGGATAGAGATCCTTCGCGAGGATTTCCATGCCGATAATGTTGTACGGGTGATTGTAGAAGTGATGATACACCCCATACACGCGCCCCTGCTTCACCGGCGCGATTTGCGCCAGGCCGGTACGCTGCAATAACGTCTGAAACGTGGCACGTACTTCCTGCGGCTGCACGCCGTAACCAAACGGCAGCACATTGCTGTTTGGCCGCTTTGAACCGGTCATGATGTAAACATCCGGTTTCATGGCGATGATTTTTTCCAGCGCGACAAAGCCGGCATTGCCTGGCAGCAGTGCCGAACCAATATTTTTGCCGCCGACCGCTTCTACCAGCCCACCCCAGCCATTATGGCTGTGGGTAAAGCAGCAGTTATCGCTGTTACCGGCAATGGGTTCGATAAATACCGTGGGTTTGTTTTTGACCTTCGCAACGGCTTGCGTGATGCGGTCGAAGCGCTGCTGGTAAAAATCGGTGTAGGCTTTGGCTTCGCTTTCGCGGTTCAGCACTTTGCCCAGCAGCGTGACGCTCGGGGCGGTGTTTTGTGCCGGATGCAGTTCATAATCGACGAACAGCACCGGGATGTGCAGGTTGTTCAGCGTGCTCAGCACGCCGGATTGTTCCAGCGCCGGCTTAGCGCGTAGCTGTGCAATCATCAGATCTGGTTTCTGCGCCAGCACGCTTTCCAGATTAACCTGGCCCTGATCGCTGAAGCCCATATCGACAATTTTTGTCGCTTCAGGCCAGCGGCGCTTCAGCATATCCCAGGTTTGCGTATCCTGCTTTTTCGGCAGATTGTTCCAGGCCACGACGCGTTTAAACGGATTGTCGCGATCGAGCAGCGCCAGCGTCAACACATCGCGGCCATCCTGCAGAATGATGTGCTGTGGTTCTTTGCTGATTGTTTGCGTGTGACCATCCATGTCGGTGACGGTGAGCGGATAGTCAGTCGCGCAGGCTGCGGTTGAGACCAGAATCCCCATTGCCAGTAACAGGCGCGTTTTCATGCCAAAACTCCGTGGTAAAAGAAATAGTTATTATTATCAATTACCTTAACACAACCTTAATCACGGCAAAATAAACCCGGCGGCACGCGGTTGTAAGCGAATAATACGGCGCCGGGAGCCTGCCGCATTAAGCTGTAGCGAAGCAACGGCTCAGGTGAAATCAGACAATTTCTGCCCGGACGCGATCAGCTCCTGCAACAGCATCTGTCGGCGTTCCGCCGGGGTATCACGGCTGACCATAAAGCAGATTGCCGCAACCGCCTGGCCGCTGCGCGAGCGAATCGGTGCAGCCATACAGCAGGTAAAGCTTTCGGACAGACCTTCGGTCATGCAGTAGCCCAGCTGGCCGGCACGGTGAATCTCTTCGAGGAAGGTCTGCTTGTCGAGAATCTGACCGCTGGCCAGCCGATAATCCTCCTCCGGAATCAGGTCGAGAATGGCGCTGTCCGACCAGTTACTCAGCAGTAAACGACCGGTCGCTGTCCAAGTGATCGGCACGCGCACACCGATATCAGAGGTGATTTTAAACGGATGGGCGTTGCTCTCCGACAGCACCACGGTGTATTTGTTACCTTCCAGCATACACAGCTGCACGGTTTCGCCATGACGCGCCACGATCTCAACCATAAGCTGATGTGCACGACGGATCAGATCATTGTGGGCCATGTAATCCGCACCGTAATAGTGCATTTCACGACCAAAAAACACGGCACCTTCCGCATCAAGCTCAACCAGACCCGCTTCACTCAGCAAACTGACCAGCTCATAAATACTGGAGCGCGGTGCACCGGTCGCTTCGATTAAATCCCGCATCGCCATAGGCTGACGCGCGATATGCAGCTGGCGAAAAATATCAATAACCCGGTCAACACCGCGTGCCCGGGACGTTTTTTCATCCGGCATACGCTCACTCCCCTGTCGTTATGGTGCTACTCATCTGCGTTTAAAAAGAGCTGCATGATACACCCGGCAAACGAAATTACCCATCCCCGCAATAATAAAAATCTTTCCGGCGAATTTATTTATCATGCGCTATTTTCGGGCCCCATTGTGGCGCATAAAAAGGATGGGACTCGCTGTTAAATTCGATAGCGGTCACATTTCTATTCAAAAAACTTAAGCACTGGATTTTATTTTGCGATCGCACCAGCACGGCAAGAAATTAATTGCCGATTGCCATATTGCAAAAAAACAACAGCTGTGCAAATCTCGTCCTATCCGGTATTGCAGATAGCAGTCTGGTATATCAGACAGAAACGGTAGTGTGCAAAGGAGCTGAAAGACATGACGATCAAACGTTATGGCATTGAGGGCGGTACCGGTACCGGCGGGCAAAAATTGCCGTTCGCCCGCGCCGTTGAGGCCGATGGCTGGCTGTATATCTCAGGCCAGACGCCGATGCGCGACGGCGAAGTAGTAGAGGGCGGCATCATCGAACAGACACAGTTAGCGTTCGACAACTGCCTCACTATCATGCGCGAAGCGGGTTATCGCGTGGAGGATGTGGTCCATGTGACGGCGGTGTTGACCGACGCGCGTTATTTCAGTTCTTTCAACAAAGTCTTCAGTGAGATATTCAGTGGTCATCCACCGGCGCGTATTTGTAGCGTGCAGGATTTAGTGGTCGACTGCAAAGTCGAAGTGGACATGAAATGTTTCCGCGCCGACCGTAAATAAGTAATACCGTTCAACCAGGCTGCGATGTTCATTTTCTTCGCCAACACCAGGCCAGCCTGATATTAATTAATGCATTTGCTTTTTCAATAAAATAACCCGAAATACGCGGTGCGGCCGCTGCGCTGGCGATCGTCTATTAAACGGGTGATGCGGAATAACGCCGTCTCGTCAAACATTTAAAGAGAGCATAAAGATGAATGCAACATCGCTGAAATTAAGTGCCAAAACCGTGGCCGGTGCGCTGGTCTTGCTGGCGATAGCAGGCTGTACGCCGACCGAAGAGAAAAAAGAGGCTGGCGCCGCGCCACAGTCGGCGCTGCAAACCGTGCTGCAGCGCGGCACATTGCGCGTCGGTGACTGCCTGAGCTTCGCACCGTTCGGTTTTTATGACAAAGACGGCAACCCGGATGGTTACGACGTTGACCTGGCGAAAGCGCTGGCCAAAGAGATGGGCGTGAAGCTGGAAATGGTCAACACCACCAGCGCCAACCGCATCCCTAATCTGCAAACCAACAAAGTCGATGTGGTGTTTTGTAACTTCACCCGCAATCTGGAACGCGCCAAAGAGATTGGCTTCACCCATCCGTACGTAGTGGCCAGTGAGGCAATGCTGGTGCGCAAAAACAGCGGCATTCAGTCTGCGCATGACATGGCCGGCAAAACCATTGCCACGGTGAAAGGCTCGACCAATGGCGACGAAGTGCGCAACCTCGGCATCGACGTGAAAATTCAGGAGTACGACTCATCCCAGGCGGCGATTCTGGCCGTCAAACAGGGCCAGGCCGATGCGATGATCGAGGATAACAACTTCCTCGCTTACCAGGCGAAGCTCGATCCGTCACTGGCCGTAACTAACGAAGCGCTGGTACCACTGGAGTACAACGCCTTTGGGGTGAAACAGGGCGATCAGGTATGGACCAATTACCTCAACGAATTCCTGTTTGAAATCAACGCATCCGGTGAGAACGCCCAGCTGTATGAGAAATGGTTCGGCAGCAAACCGCGTTATCCGCTGAATCCGCAATACTGATTGTCCGCCCACGGCGCAGTCGCACAGGCTGCGCCGCCTGAAGGAGTCATACCATGAGTTATCAATGGCTAACCCTGTGGCGTTACGCCGACACCTTTCTGGAGGCCGCGTGGCTCACGCTGCAGGTGACCCTGCTGGCGTTCGCGCTGGCGGTGGCGCTCGGTCTGCTGGCCGCACTGGCGAAATCTTCACCGCTGGCGCCGCTGCGCTGGATCAGCCACTGTTATGTTGAATTCATCCGCAATACGCCGGTGCTGCTGCAAATTTTTATCATCTTTTTTGGCCTGCCGTCGCTCGGTATCACCATGAGCGCCTTTACCGCCGGGGTGCTGGCACTGGGGATTAACGTCGGTGCCTATTTGTCGGAAACCTTCCGCGCCGGTATTCAGTCCGTGGCGAAGGGTCAGCTGGAAGCGGCCTATATCCTCGGCATTCCGCGTCACCAGATTTTTCTCAGCGTGGTGCTGCCGCAGGCTGCTCGCGCCGTCTGGCCGGCGATCATCAATAACCTGATTCAGCTGCTACTCGGTACGTCGCTACTCTCGGCAATCGCCCTTCCGGAGCTGACCGGTACCGCCACGGTAATTAACGCGCGCACCCTGCTTTATATCCAGACTTTCAGCGTCGTTGCCCTGGTGTATCTGGTGCTAAGCAACCTGTTTTCATGGCTTGGCACCGTGGCCGGACGCCGGCTGTTCCACCCGCCGCTGGTGACGCCGGTAAAAAAGTCCGGCTGGCGGTGGGCAAAAAAATGGCTGATTAATCCAGTGAAACGGGAGAATGCGCTATGAGTGAACTTATCATCAGCTCGCTGCCAATCCTGCTGAAAGGACTGGTCACCACCTTACTGCTGTCCATCGCCGCTATCGCCGGCAGCACCCTGCTCGGTTTACTGGCCGCGGTGCTTCGCACCAGCCGTCTGCCGATCGCCAGAGAGATTGCCGTGCTGTACACCGAGCTGTTTCGCGGCACGCCGGTGTTGATCACCCTGATGTTCATTTACTTCGGTGTGGCCTATTTTGGTTATGAAATCAATCTGTTCGCCGCCGGCATTCTGGGCCTGAGCATTTATCAGGGCGCTTACATTGCTGAAGTGTTCCGGGCCGGCATTGAAGCCGTGCCGAAAGGGCAGTGGGAAGTGTCGTGGATCCTCGGATTATCAAAACGCCAGACGTTTCTCAGCGTAGTGCTGCCACAAACGCGCGGCATCGTACTGCCGCCGCTGGTGGGTCAGTATCTTTCACTGATCAAAGATACGTCGATTGTCAGCATGATCGGCATGTCGGAGCTGATGCACCAGGGGCAGGCGATTGTTGATCGCATTGGCCAGCCGGTGGTGGTTTACGGCCTGGTCGCCCTGCTCTACTTCGCTGTCTGCTTTCCGCTTTCCCGTTGGGTTCAACATCATCAAACCAGGAGCCAGTTATCATGAGCAAATCCGCCATTACGCTGAGCCGTATTACCAAATCCTTTGGCGCAACTCAGGTACTGAAAGAGATCAGCCTGGACGTGTCGCCGGGCGAAGTGCTGGTGCTGATTGGCGCCTCCGGCTCGGGAAAAAGTACCGTGCTGCGCATTATGAGTGGTCTGGAAACCGCCGACGGCGGCGAAATCTGGGTTAATGAAGTACCGCTGCACGACCGTAAACGCAGCAGTGAAATTTGCGGCCACGTCGGCATGGTGTTTCAGCAGTTCAACCTGTTCCCGCATAAAACCGCACTCGGCAACGTGACGCTGGCGCTGATCAAAGCGCAGAAGCTGTCCGAAGCGGAAGCGAACAAACGCGGCATGGCGGCGCTGACGCGCGTTGGCCTGGCGGAGCGCGCGCATCACTATCCGGCTCAACTGTCCGGCGGGCAGCAACAGCGGGTGGCGATTGCCCGCGCGCTGGCGGTCGAGCCGAAAATCATGTTCTTCGATGAAGCCACCTCCGCGCTCGATCCCGAACTGGTTGGTGAAGTGATGGAAGTGATGCGCAGTCTGGCCCGTGAAGGCATGACCATGGTGGTGGTGACGCATGAGATGGGCTTTGCGCGTAAAACCGCCGATCGCGTGGTGTTTATGGACCAGGGGGTGATCGCCGAACAGGGTTCGCCGGAGCAGATTTTTGTTAATCCGCAGAATCCGCGCACCCAGCAGTTTTTGTCGCGCGTACTTGAGCACTAACAGGAGGCAGGATGTCGATTCACTTCCCTTTGCAGGCCGACGGCGCGCTGGATGCGCTGCAGCCTGCGCCGCGGTTTAAATCAGTGGCCGGAACGGGCAATCAGCCGCTGGCTAACGGCACGCCGGTGTTTAACAGCCCTGAGGTTTTTTCGCCGCTGATGCTGATGAAACAATCGGCGCTGGAGAATAACCTGCGGCAGCTGGCGGCGTTCTGCCAGGAAAACGGCGTGATGCTGGCCGCGCACGGCAAAACTTCGATGTCGCCGGCGATTCTGCGCCGTGCCGTCAGTGAAGGCGGCGCCTGGGGCCTGAGCGCAGCGACGCCGGCCCAGGTGCGCGCGCTGCGCCAGTTTGGCATCCGCAACGTGTTTCTCGCCAATGAACTGGTGGATCCCGCCGGGATCCGCTGGATTGGCCAGTGGCAACAGCAACATCCCGACCACGGCTTTCTCTGTTATGTGGATTCGCTGCAGGGCGTAAAACTGCTTGAGCAGCATCTCGGCGGCGCACAGATCGCCGTGCTGCTGGAGATGTCGGTCAGCGGCGGCCGCACCGGCTGTCGCTCGCCGCAGACCGCGCTGGAAATCGCCCAGGCAATCCATGACAGCCGCTCGCTGCAGCTGGTGGGGGTGGCCGGATATGAAGGTGCGCTGGGTGCCGGACGCGATGCTGCAGGCGTACAGCGTGTGAAAGATTACTGCGAGATGATGATCGCGACCGCCGCGCTGCTGGCTGAACATCAGCTGTTTGCCAGCGGAGAAATTATTCTCAGCGCCGGCGGTGGCGCGTGGTTCGATGTGGTCGCGGCCTGCTTCAGCGCGGCACAGTTGCCGCTGCCGGTCACGCCGCTGATTCGATCCGGTGCGTACATGGCACATGACAGCGGCTTGTATGCACGCATTGCCCCCTTTGCGCAGCCGGGAGCAACGCACCATTTCAGCGCCGCACTGGAGATCTGGGGCCGCGTGTTATCGCGTCCGGAGCCGGGGCTGGCCTTTGTTGATTTCGGCCGGCGCGATGTGCCGTTCGATCAGGATCTGCCCAATCCGCTGTGGATTCGTCAGGTGGACGGCAGCGCACCGCGCGCGGCCACGCATTTGCGCATCACCGACGTCAACGATCAGCACGCTTATTTGCAGTTACCGGCGGACGATCCGCTGCAACCGGGCGACTGGATTGGCTGCGGCATTTCCCATCCCTGTACCGCATTTGATAAGTGGCGCTATTTACCGTTGGTGGATGATGACTATTGCGTCACCGATTCACTGGAAACAGCGTTCTGACGCTTTTTCAGCCACAAAAAAGGCTGCCAGTGCTGGCAGCCAGTTCTGGCACATCCCTGTGCGACCATGCGGGTCGGCGTTGTGCCTTCAATGAGCACATAATAACACAGATTATAATTAGCAGGCTAGTTATTTGTTGCCAGCGCCAGCTTCACCGCGTCCTGCGCATGGATTAATGTGGTATCGAACAGCGGCACCGCCGCATCCTCCGCTTTAACCAGCAGCGTGATTTCGGTACAGCCAAGGATAATGGCTTCAGCCCCTTGTGCCACCAGCTGAGCAATAATGTCACGGTACTGCGCGCGTGATTTTTCACGGATCACGCCGAGGCACAGCTCCTGATAAATAATGTCGTGCACCGTTTTACGTCCGGTAGCGTCCGGTACCAGCACCTCGATGTCATATTGCTGCTCAAGGCGGCCTTTATAGAATTCCTGCTCCATGGTGAACGCGGTCGCCAGCAGACCGACGCGTTTCACGCCGGCCTGACGAATGCGTTGTGCCGTGGCGTCAGCAATATGCAGCAGCGGAATGCGGGTGGCCGTGGTGATCTGATCGGCGACTTTGTGCATGGTGTTGGTGCACAGCACAATGAAATCCGCCCCGCCCTTCTCCAGGCTACGGGCGGCTTCGGCCAGGATTTCACCGGCCTGCTGCCATTCACCGGCGACCTGCAATTTCTCAATCTGCTGAAAATCGACGCTGTACATCAGGCTGCGCGCCGAGTGCAGTCCGCCCAGCTGCTGCTTTACCTGTTCATTGATGATGCGGTAATAGAGTGCGGTGGATTCCCAGCTCATGCCGCCAATCAGGCCAATCATTTTCATCAGTTACCGTTCCCCACGGAAATTAGCTCGTCTGGCACTGTACGGTATTCAATGAAGGCATGAAAGCGTCGCGGCGCTGAACCGCATCGCAGGCACAAAAAAGCCCGGGATAACCCGGGCTAAGCACGTTAACGGAGAAAGGGATTGTTATTATTTGTACAGCTCAGCAGTCATGTCCACGCCGTTGTCTGCGCGGGCACTGGTGATTTTGTAGCTGTCTGCACCACTCGCTTTAGCCTGAGCGGCAACCTGGGCTTCAGCGCTATCCAGGGTGCTGCCGTGGACGGAGATGCTTTTAGCGGCGAAGCTACCGAAAGAGATCATAGAAAGAGCAGCAACAGCAGCGATGGTCAGAGTTTTTACGTTTTTCATGGTCATATTCCTTCAATGTTTGGGTCAGAGCTGAATGCTCTGCATGGGAGTTATAGTAACCATTGTTATTATTACCGACCTAACAAAAAGTGCGATCTTAATCACACTATGTGCGGTTTTGCTCTGCCAGCGGCTGTGGCCAGCGCGCGCCAGGAAAGAGCGACAGACGAATATTGAACAGATGAAACAGCGGCGCAAACAGCGCATTTTCCTGCTGCGCCGCCGCCTCCAGCCGCAGCAGTAACACATCAAGCTCATGCAGCAGCGCCGGCGACGGCGTGCTGTCCAGCGTTTTCAGCCGCTGCTTAAGAAACTGGCTGAGCTCGTGAAACATGGCCGCGCTTTCTATCTGGTTGGCCAGCAGCAGGTGCCGATGACGGGTGTAATAGTCATAGCAGTTAGCACCGAGCCAGGCCTCCGCAATCAGATTACCGCCCGCCACCAGCTCCGGTGCCGGATCGACGCGTTTACGCGGCAGAATCACGTTTACCCTGTCCAGCGTGCGTGCGACAAATTGCTGCCGCGCCGTCAGCGTGGCGGTGTTCATGCGCAGCGCGGTAATAAACTGCAGCAGATCGCGAATGCCTTTGCGCAGCGCACGCGTGGCCGTCCACGCCGGGCGTTTGTTGCGAATCAGCAGCGTCAGCACCAGCGCAACGGCAATGCCCACCAGCGTGGAGATCATGGCATTCACTATAAGCTGCAAATCGGGTTTGAAATGGTGGCTCATGCCGATCAAACCGGGGATCTGCGTGGCGACGATGAGACCGATCAGGTTGGTGGACGGATTGGCGATCACCAACCCTAAAGCAAACAATCCCGGCGCGAGGCAAATCACCAGCGCTTCAAATGTCACCGCCTGCGGGATCAGCAGCGTGACGTAAATCAGGCTGATCGCCATGGAGATCAGTACGCCCTTCAGAAACAGCTTCATCGGTGCGATGGGGCTATCCAGCCCGGCGAAGAACGAACATAGCACCGCCGCCATCATCGGCGCGGTTGAACCATCACGCCAGCCGCTGCCGATCCAGAACAGGCAGCTGGCAAAGGTGGCGATAAAGGCATTAAAGCACGACAGCAGCAGCAGACCTTTATCGACATGCTTGTGCGCACGTGACGCCTTGCCCGGTTTCACCGCTGGCGTCCAGTCACTGACGCGCTCGCTGACGCTGTGGTAAGCATCAGCAATACGGACAAAATTGAGTAACCGTTCCAGCAGACCGATGAGCAAAATGCTCTCTTCACTGTTAAGCCGCCCTGCGCGCCAGGCCTGCTGCAGCTGTTCCTGAGCGTCGGTGAGGCGATCGCGCACCGGCTGCTGCGCGTCGCCGTTCAGCCATTGTAAAAATTGCTGAAAGGCCGTCGCGACATAATCGGGAAAGCGGATCTGCTGCTGTGCCAGCAGATTCAGCCGCGATTCAATGGCGGTGAGCGTCGGGATTAGGTACGACAAATGCTGATACTGCACGCTGACCAGCTGCACCAGCCGCCGCGCGGCATCACCTTCATAGAAGCAGTGAGTGATCAGCGTTTCGACGTTAAGCGGATAGTTGGCCATCTGCACCAGAATATCCTCGCGCTCCAGTGATTTTGCCGCGGGCATCGCCGTCATCAGCTCGCTACACAATTTACGCGCGTTCTGATACCACAGCCCGACGCTCTGTTCGAGCAGATGACGCATCGAAACCGGGAAGATCAGCCGATGCACCAGGCTGCTGCAGACAATCGCCACAGTGATTTCCTCAATGCGGGAAATCACCGTATAGGTAATGGCGCCGGGCGAGGTCACATCGGGAAAGCCCATAATGGCGGCGCTGTAGCCGGCCAGCATAAAGACGTAACTTTTTGGCGTGCGGTCGTGCAGCGAGAGATACAGGCAGATGGCAACCCAGAGTGAAATACACAGGCTGAACAGCATCGGCGACTGGACCGTAGCCGGATAGATCAACAGAGTAAACAGCCCGCCCAGCACGGTGCCAAAAAAGCGAAACACCGATTTGGACACCGTCGAAGCGGAATACAGCTGCGAGGCAACATACACGGTGGTCAGTGACCAGGCGGGTTTGTCCAGGTTGAGTTCCAGCGCAAGATAAAAAGCCAGAAAGGCGGCCAGACAGGTTTTGGCAGAGAATAGTACGGCGCTTCGGGAAAACCACTTCATAGAACGGGAGCAACCTATAGCAGGCAACGTTATCGCTTATCCTGACAGAAGCCTGCGGCGATGACATTTTGATTTGTTATACAAATTATTACCGTGCTAATTATCCGGTTCTCTATGCAACTTGCCCATTACAGTGAATGCTGATGCAGGCTGGAATTAGAGTTATAAGCGATATTAAAAAGTTATTTATTGGTTATATAACAACTTTGCCAGGATGGAGGAAAAACCACGAGAGACGCCCCATGAAAGCACAACGTTTTGCCCTGAGCGCACTGGCACTCAGCTTCGGCCTGCTCGCCACGCACGCCTTCGCCGCCAACCCGGAAACCGTCACCATCGGCTATCAGAAAGCCAACATTTTTGCGCTGCTGAAATATCGCGGCACGCTGGATGAGACCTTCAAAAAAGAGGGTATTGCGGTGCGCTGGGTGGAATTCCCCGCCGGCCCGCAAATGCTGGAGGGGCTGAACGTGGGCAGTATCGATCTGGCCGCCACCGGCGATGCGCCACCCGCCTTCGCGCAGGCGGCAAAAGCCGATCTGATTTATCTCGGACATTCACCCGCCAACCCTAAAACCGAAGCCATTGTGGTGCCGAAAGACTCACCCATCAAAAGCGTGGCCGATCTCAAAGGCAAACGCGTTGGCCTGAACAAGGGTTCAGACGTCAATTATCTGCTGGTGAAAGCGCTGGAAGATGCCGGGCTGAACTATAAAGATGTCACGCCGGTTTACCTGCCGCCGGCCGATGCGCGCGCCGCCTTCCAGAAGGGCGCAATCGATGCCTGGGTGATCTGGGATCCCTACCTGGCTGAGGTCGAAGCCAACGCCGGCGCGCGTGAAGTGCGCAACGCCGAAGGTCTGGTGCCGCACTACACCTTCTACCTTGCCAGCCGCCCGTTTGCCGAAAACCACCCGCAAACGGCTAAGCAGGTGGTTGACGAGTTGAGCAAGCTGAGCGACTGGGCCAATCAGCATCAGGATGAAGCCGCCGCGATTCTGGCGAAATCCACCGGTCTGGATAAATCCATCTGGCAGACCACGCTGCAACGCCTGCCTTATGGCGCGTCACGCATGTCACCGCAGGTGTTTGCGGAACAGCAGGCGCTGGCAGACACCTTCACCCGCGTCGGCCTGCTACCGGTGAAAGTCGATGTGCGCAGCGCGACCTGGTCGCTGGATAAAAAATAAGCTTTTTGTTAAATCTGAAAGGTCGGGCGATCTGGCGCCTGACGTTAATTCAACTGATTTTCAGTTTAAACAGCCGATACATTGCAACCCGGCCTGAATCGGTTACGTTGACTTCACGGTAGCCCTGTATACGCCTGACCCATTCTTTTTGAAGGAAAAGCGTAAACAGGGCTGAGCCCGCATCACCGCCGAGGTGGAAACGCCTTTCACTCCAGTCCAGACAGGGGCAACAGGGCTTGCGCCGTGTGCGGGAATTCAGCATAACGCCCATGTTCTCAAAATGGATTTTGCCGGCTGATGTCAGTCCCGTTCCCGCTGCTTCCAGCCAATTTTCTCTGAGCATAAAGTCATAAATATTGACAGCAAGCTCGCCGGCCAGATGGTCATAGCAGGTGCGTGCGTAACGCAGATGAACCGGCGTACTGGAAACGGGGGCCTTAGTTGTCCACATGGAAACCCCCATCAGGTTTTCGAGCAATCCGGCGATATGATGACCGGCCAGACTGTAATAGCGATGACGCCCCTGCATCAGGCAAATGACCAGACCGCTGCTAAGGAGTCGGTTCAGATGCCCGCTGGTTGTCGAGGCTGCTATGCCAGCCACTACGCTAAGTTCGGTCGCTGTCCATGCGCGCCCGTCCATCAGCGCGCACAGAATAGTCACCCTTGACGGGTCTGCCAGCGCAGATGCCACCCTTGCCATTGATGTTTCAAGGACATTATCCGGCTCACTTTCGCGCATTTGGTTAACAAGGTTCATTCAGAAGCTATTGCCCATTTTCGGGTTACTTCGGCTGCCCGGACATCATCATCCGTAATGAGAATGAGCCGGTTACGGTGGTCGCTGTACTGTACCAGAATATTGATGCCGTTCCGGGCAAGTGTGTCAGCGATTTCGCCCAGCTCTCCGGGACGTTCCTGCGCTAATTTTCTGACCAGAGGACGACATAGGTTGCCGACTTCAAAACCGGCTTCAGTTAATACCGTACGCGCTTTATACCCGTCTTCAACCAGAAAGTGTGCATGCCCGCCTTCCGGTGTTGTAAATACGCCACCCCCTTCAAGACCCACACCGTTTTTCCCCAATACACTCCCCAGTAAACCTAGCGAGCCCGGGCTATTTTTGAGAATAACGTGAATGTCATGCATGCGGATTGGTGCTCTTATCAGAAGAGTAATCACGGAATACGCTGGCTACCCGTATCCTGTAGAATGAAAAATTCGACTGCCTGCCTTCTTGCTGCGCGGCCTGATGCATCACATTGCGTTTCCACCTGGCGACAGCATCCTCATCTTCCCACCAGGACAAAGAGAGGATCTTGCCGGGCGTGGTCAGGCTCTGGAAGCGTTCAATGGAAATAAATCCGGGCGTGTCGGATAAAAGAGGCTTCAGCTCAGAAGCAAGTTGAAGATATCGCTCCTGAGCTGCTGGCAGGGCTTCTGCCTCAAAAAGTACTGCAATCATGGTCCGCTCCGTCGTTTATTTTCGGACAGCTTAATGAAGACGAAACCATGTTGCTTCGGCCGGTACCGAAGTGTGTGTGTTAGCGAAGCCACCGGCATGGATAAGCGATAAACAGCATGCTCAGGAGTTAAACGGCGGGAATGTGGAGCCACTGGCTATGGCCGCTTCTGATACAAAGCGGATTCATATACACTTCTATATCTGGTACAAGCGAAAAAAGACATTACGAGCAGCTTTGGACTCAAACCCTGATGACTTTATAAAAATGGCATCAATACTAAAATTTATGCTTATCCTGGAATGGAGTTATACCTCTGAACATAAATATAAGAACTGCCCAGGCAGCTGATATCGATGGCATGTTTCATGTCAGAATCTCAGTTATCGAGAATCATTTGAGTCGTGAGGAAATGCGGCGAATCGGGATTACCGAAAACGTAGTAGCTGATTTGATTGAAAAGAGTCGCTGTGCATGGGTTGCGACTGATGACGAGAAAATTATTGGTTTCTCTATGATTTTACCTGATGAAGGCTGCCTTTTTGCTGCCTTTGTTCTCCCGGAGTACGAAGGCAGGGGTATAGGCCGCAGGCTTGTTGAACTCGCGGAGAATGAATTATTCAGGCATCATGAGATTGCCTGGCTTGAAACTGACAAACAAAGTCGTGCAGCAAAATTTTATATACAGCTCGGCTGGGGCAATAAAATTGACATCAATGACACTGATATCAGATTAGAGAAACATCGCTGAGTGAAATCCACAGCAATATTCATTGATGTCCGCTCCTGGCACAGAGCGCACCGTCTGGTCGGTCAGAAACTATTTTGCCCGGGCAATGCTGACATATAGGCATCACCCCAAAGCCGGCATTCCAGGCTGGACTTGTCTACTTCAAGGCAGAGATCGACATCCCCGGCGAATCCACGTTGCATCAGCTCTATTGCAGACGAACACTCCCGTAAAAGCACCAGGTTTTGCTTCTGGTAATGCTGCCAGACAGCCACCGCAGCCTCTGCTTCTGGTGAGCAATTTTGACGCCCCATTGCAGCAATAATTCCGCCAGCAGCCACATAATCCTCAATACTGGGTCGAAGGCTACCATCGGGCCAGCGTTCTCCACAGGGAATTACCAGAACACGGCTGAAGGAACGGCAGGCATTCGCGGTCGCAGATATGTTTCTGAAACAGCCGCTCAACACTGCTATTCCTGCATCCCTTGCTTTGAATGAAACAGCTGAACCGTTAGGCGATGGGAGGACCAGTTTTTCACCCTCGCTTATGTTTCTTAGCGAAGCCGGCGATAGGCTGTAACCTTCACCGCTGAATCGCCTGTCCGGACTCGCTGTGCTGGCTCCCATTTTCAAACCATATTCAATAGCAGAAGCACCTTTCCAGGGGTACGGATAGACACAGGCACCATTATTGACAGCCATACTGACGCAAGTTGAGAACGACATAACGTCAACAATGACAGCGCAGTCGACTTCCCCGGCAAGATGCTCTACCGCAGGCAGTCCCCACTCAAGACGAACCGCAAATTTTTCCTGACTGAACCATTGCACGAGGCTTTCTCCGTTATTCCCACGCCCTGTTTTGCATCACCACCCGGTACCCGTCGGGATCAACGAAGGTTTTCCCATTCACATCCCAGTAAGGATTAAAAGAATTCGTCCGTTTAAAACCCGCTTCGATCATGGTTTCGCATGCCAGCTTCCATGCATTTTCTTCCGGATAATAGAGGACGAGGAGATCGTCTTCGGTTGGCGAGGGTATAACGGGATGTCCCGGGCAGCAGGTGAATTCGAGGTGCCAGTCGAGGTCTTTTCGCCCCAGCATCACGCCATTGAAACCATCGTGATCGTGGAATTCGGCAATTTTTTGCAGACCCAGTCCCTGACTAAACATCAGCACCGATCGTTCAAGCTGGGAGACGGGTCTGGCAATGCGCATGTGCGTAAACATCTGGCTTGACTCCTGAAAACGTTTTTCTGGGTGTTGTTAACCAGGTAGAGTTTACACATGATCGGGCTGATCATTTGTCGATGAGAGCCTGCGCAACCTGCCCTGCCCGCGTTGTGCGCGTCAGGCTACAGCACCGCGCCGTTATAACCCGGATGGCAGCAACGGTTATTCAGGTTTCCCGATCGGCGCGCTGCGCAGCGGGCGACAAATCACGGTCATCGCAACGGCGCTGCACAGGGGAAACAGCGCCAGCAGCAGCCAGGGATAAATAGCCTGCGTTGAAGGGACAAGTGCGTTGTCCAGCAGCGGTCCAGACATTAAATTGCCGGCCAGCACCACGAAGCCGCCGGCGGTGGCAAGGGCGCCGTAATGCGCCCCCAGCGTCGCGGGGTCGGCAAAACGGGGAATCAAATCCTTGGCCGACGGCACCAGCAGCATCTGGCCGAATGTTAAAAACGTCACCAGACACACCGCAGGGATCAATCGCAGCCAGCCGTCAGGCGGGGTTGTCGATGCGAACAGGGCCACGCTGGCAAACGCGGCGGAGAGCAGCAAAAAACCCACCGGTAAAACTTTTACCGTTCCCACGCGTCGTGCAAAGCGCGCCAGCGGCAGCTGAAAAGCGATGATCAACACCGAGGCCAGCATAAAGAGCGGGCCGAGATCTTTCTCGCTGCCGCCTGCTCGCCGAATCTCCACTGGCAAAGCCAGATACAGCTGGTTGTAGCTCAAAAGCCACGAGCTGTAAGCCACGATGAAAGCGACAAAACGCGGCTGGCGGAAGGTCATCCACCAGGGGACAATTTTTAGCGCCTGTTTGCTGTTACCTGTAGCAGGGAGAAAAAAGTACAGCACCATCAGCGCGATGACAAAGACCGCGGCCCCTGCCAGCGCCACCTGGCGGAAACCGAATCCGGTCAGCAGTGCGCCAGCAACCGGGCCCAGTACGGCACCGAGTTCGCCGCACACCGCAAACAGCGCAAACCACTCCGCGCGGCCGCGCTTTCCTTGCGCCTCGCTTTGCGTTCCCGCTTTGGCCAGCAGCGCTTCAATTGACGGGGAAAACAGCGCACCGCCGATGCCCGTCAGACATGCACCCAGAATGATCGGCCACAGCGATTGCCCAAGCGCCAGCAACAGATAACCCGTAATCCGGACCAGACAGCCACACAGGATAATCATCTTTGCGCCGTACCGGTCAGAGAGCGCACCGCCCAGCAGAAACATCCCCTGCTGGGAGAATGTGCGTAATCCCAGAATCAGCCCGATAACGCCGCCGGAGAGCAACATATCATCGCGTAAGAATATCGCCAGAAAGGGAACAACCGCGTAAAAGCCAATGTTGAAAACAAACTGGCTGCCCAGCAAAACGCCCGGGCGCAGGGTAGAGACAGGACGCAGCGAGAAAGAAAGCATGCTACCTGGCCCTAAAGAATGAAATGAATGTGCTTCTTGCCATGAAAGCGGGAGATCTCAATTTTGGTTTTCACCCGGAATACCTGCCAAAGCAGCGCCTCGGTCAGGATATCCTGCGGCGTGCCGGTTGCGATGATTTGACCGTTCTGCATCACGATCAGCGAATCACAGAACATCGATGCGTGGTTGAGATCGTGAATGGCGACAATGCTGGTAACCGGTAACTCGCTGATGAGCTGCATTAATTGCATCTGGTGATGGATATCCAGATGGTTGGTCGGTTCGTCCAGCAGAATTTCGCTCGGCGTTTGCGCCAGTGCGCGGGCAATGTGCACACGCTGACGTTCGCCACCGGAGAGACTCAGCCATCCCTGCTCACTTTTCTCCAGCATGTCCACGCGCTGCAGAGCGGCCGTCACAGTCTCGTCATCGTGCGCACTCCAGTTAGAGAATGGCGAATGATGCGGAATGCGCCCCAGTTTCACCACATCGCGCACACGCATGTTGGCGTCAGTCATGCCGTGCTGCTCGACGAATGCCACCCGGCGGCCAAGCTGTTTGCGGGCGATGCGGGCGATATTTTGCCCGTCCAGCGTCACATTGCCGGCATCCGGGCGCCGCAGGCCGGCGAGGATGCGCAGGAGGGAAGATTTACCGCAGCCGTTTGGACCGATCAGCCCGACAGTTTCACCACGGGAAATGTGCAGCGATACGTTATCGACGATGACCTTTTTTCCAACCTTCCAGCTAATGTTGTCAGCGGAGATACTCATTATTTATTCCCCGAACGCCAGATAATCACCGCAAAGAACGGCACGCCAACCAGCGCGGTCACCACGCCCACCGGCAGGCTTTGCGGGGCAATCAGCAGGCGCGACGCGATATCTGCCAGCACCATCAGAATGGCACCGGCCAGTGCGCTTGCAATCAGCAACGTGCGATGCAGCGGACCAAAGAAGAAACGCATGACATGCGGCACCACCAGGCCAATAAAACCAATTGAACCGGCCATGCTGACGATGGTGGCGGTGATAAGCGCGGTGGTGATAAAGAGCGCAAGGCGCACCTGAGGCACCGCAATACCCAGCGAGGCAGCCGCATCGTCACCAAAAGTGAACGCATCCAGCGCCCGGGAATAGTAGAGGCAAATGGCCAGTCCGAGGGTCACTACCACCAGCACCAGCTGGAGTTCCGGCCAGCGTACGCCACTGAAGCTGCCCAGCAACCAGAACATCACATCGCGCGCCTGCTGCGCACTGGCAGAGGTGCTGATGGTATAAGCGGTGATGGCATTAAACAGCTGGGAAGCCGCAACGCCAGCCAGGATGGTGCGTTCATTACCGCCACGTGCCCCTTTCGTCAGAAAAGCGACAAAGGCAAAGGCAGTGAAGGCGCCGGCGAAGGCTCCCGCCGACAGCGAGACGGCCCCGCTGCCGATGCCCAACACCACGACAGAAACCGCCCCAGTGGAGGCACCGGCAGAGACACCGAGCACATAAGGCTCAGCCAGCGCATTCTTCAGCAGGCTTTGCAAAACGGCACCGCAAATCGCTAACCCGGCGCCACAGCACGCCGCCACCAGCGCCCGGCTGAGGCGAAAGTCCCAGATCACACTTTCGTAGATGCGGCTCAGGGGAACGTGCGTGAGCCCCATTTTATTGCTGATGGCATAAAAGACGCTTTTTAGCGGGATCGACAGTTCTCCGACGCTGACACCGGTCGCAATCACCAGCAATAATAACGCCACGGCAGCCACCAGCGAGGCGGTCAGGAACAGCCCCTGTCGCGCCTGAACAACAGCGATGGTCATCAGTTAAGTTCCAGTTTTCTCAGCTGCTCACCCACCTGTTCGGCTCCGTAAATAGTGCGGATGGTCGGGTTCATCGCCTGGCCGTCCATCACCACAATGTGGCCTTTTTTCACCGCATCCAGCTGGCTGACGGCAGGATCGCTTTTCAGGAATTTGATTTTCTCTTCGGCTTTATCCAGCGCCCAGCGATTGCGATCGAGACTGGAGACCACGATCACATCCGGATTGGCAGCAATGATGCTCTCCCAGCTGACCGTCGGCCATTCGGTCTCTGACGTGATGGCGTTGTGCCCGCCCAGCACGCTGGCGATGAATCCGGATGGACTGTTTTTACCGCCCACATAGGCATCCGCAGACGGTGACGAGCTTGAGAACCAAAACACGAACGAGAGATTCTTTTTGCTGCTACCAAACTCCTGACGCAGTGCCGCTTCACGCTTTTTGAAATCGGCAATCACCGCCTGGCCGCGATCTTCCACGTTGAAAATTTTGGCGAAGTCCTGAATCTCCTGATACAGGTACGTCATATCCCACAGCTGCTGGCGACTGCCATACATATCACCTGCGGCTTTTTTGGTAGCGCACATTCCTGGCGACACATAACTGTTCACGCCAAGGGTGATCAAATCTTCGCGTTTTGCCACCTTGCTCTCGGGTCCCAGCAGCAGCGGCGTCTGGGCAGGAACGAAGTCCGGATTTTGCGCCAGCACGGATTCGAGGGTGGGGATTTCTACCGTTAGCGTTTTGATTTTTGCATTCTGTTCGGCCAGCTGTGGCAACACTTTAGTCGGCCAGAACGCACTGGCGATGACCTTGTCCTGCAGGCCGAGCAGCAGCAAAATTTCTGCGGTATTTTGCCCCAGCGCCACCACGCGCTCAGGCGGCCTGGTGAAGGTCTCTTTATAGCCGCAGTTTTCAATCGTGAGAGGATAGGTGGTGGCCAGCGCAGAGCTAACCGATGCAAACACCAAACATAACGTGCAGATGACCTTTTTCATTTACCCCTATCCCCATTGATATTGTTTTGAGAAGCCCGCGCCGCTTTAATGCAAATGAAACTCATTAACGAAGCGGGCTTTTATACAATGGGCACTTTAAGGTGTCAACGGGAGATTGTTTCCCTGAGTTATCATCGTCATGGACCTGCCGGGATCGCATACCGGACGTTCTGTAAAAGCCTGTCCGCAGCCAGCCGGTCCCCTTCCCCACTGGCGTCACGTATTCAATGCGCAGAGCGTGCCAGGCCAGCATTCGCTTTGCGGCACCGGGTTAGAGGCATCCACCGATTCAGGCCTGACGCTGACCGCACTCAGCGATGTTTACCGGTTGCCTGCGCTTTTCTGACAGCTGCAGACTGAGCATCGCCAGCAGAATAAAGGCCACCGACATGCCGATCAGCCCGTAAAAGCCGGCGAGTGGATATATCCATGATGCGACCGCAGAGCCAAAGCCGATACCACCAAACATGAAGGCACTGGTCAGCGCCAGCGCAATGCCGCGATGGCGGACTGATGCCAGCTCGACGATCCGGCGCTGCTGGCTGGGCCAGAGCAGATCGGTGGCAAACGCCCAGACCACCAGTGCCGCCAGCAGCACGCCCAGCGCTTTCGGCAGCACGGCGATCAAGGCCGTATCGACGATGAGCAACGTCATGCCGCTCAGCAGCAGCTTCTCAGCGGTAAAGCGTGTCGCCACGCGGGTGACCCAGAGATTGCCCAGCACGCCGGCAACGCCCAGCACGGCCAGCGCTGCGGAGACCGCATGCGTGCCGCCAGTGTAGGTGTCGCGAATGAGCGGCGCGATAAAAGCGTAAAAGCTGTAAACGCCGGAAGTAATAAAAAACACCACCAGGAAGGCCGTCAGGTATTTACCATCGGCCAGCACGCCGGCCATCTCACGCAGGCGGATGCGCGTCCCGGCACTGTCATCCGGCACCGTCAGCAAAATGTTCAGCCCGCTCAGCAGACTTAGCAATCCGACCAGCACAAACAGGGCTTTCGCGCCCCACAGGCTGGCTACCCAGGCGGCGAGCGGAATACCGGCAAGGCTTGCCATCGATACTCCGAGCAGTACCATGCCGATGGCCCGGCCGCGTAGCTGTTCATGGACCAGTTCGGAGCCCAGCGCAACCAACACCGGACCGATGAACCCGGCGCCGGCCCCCATCAGGATGCGTGAGGCGAGCAGTGCGTTGTAGCCCGGCGACAGCACAAACGCGAAGGCGCCCAGGCTAAACAGTGCAATGCCGGTGAGCACCAGCCGACGACGGCGCAGGTGACCAAACAGCACCTGCACCAGCGGAGCCGCCAGCGCGAAGGTGAGTCCGAAAACACTCAGTAAGCGCGCGCTCTGCGCATCAGTCAGCTGCCAGGCTGCTGAGATGGCCGGCAGACTGCCAGCGACAGACAGCGCGCCGGTAGCCTGAACGAAGTAGGCAATGCTCAGCGCACGCAGCGCGCGGCGCTGGGAAGAGGTGATGACAGCGTTCATTATTTCTCTCCGGCATAAACTTCAGGGGCGCTGCCCCTGAAATGTTTACTGAACAGGAATCGGGTTATCCGCCACAGACTGGTTGAACTGATTCACCAGCGTATGCTCGTTCGCGCCCGGGTTATCGCGCACCGGCAGCACGCGGTCGACAATCGCTTCGATGGTGTCGGTACCCAGCTTTTCAAACGTCTCGCTGATGAAGGCGTCCAGCGGCATGGCGCGCGGGTCGCCGCTTTTATAAATCAGATCGGTATCCACCCACGGCGGTGAGATTTCGATGACCTGCACGCCGGTATCACGCAGCAGGAAGCGCTGCGACAGGGTATAGGAGTGAATCGCGGCCTTGGTGGCCGAGTAAAGTGCGTTGGTCGCCAGCGGCAGGAAGGCCAGCACCGAGCTGTTGTTAATCAGCACCGCGTCCGGCTGCTGCTTCAGGTGTTCGATAAAGGCCGCACTGACGCGTACCGGTCCCAGAATGTTGGTGTTCAGTAGCGTCACCGCCTGCGCGTCATCCAGTTCGCCCGCCGCGTTGTCAAACGGCATGATGCCAGCATTATTGATGACCACGTTCAGGGCCGGATAGCGTTCCAGCACGCTCTGTGCGGCGGCCTGAATGCTGTCGGCGCGCGTGACGTCCAGCACCACATAGTCCATGCCCGGACTGGCGGCGGTGACTTCCTGCAGCAGCGCCTCGCGGCGTCCGGAGATGATCACCTGGTTGCCCAGCTGATGAAATTTTTCTGCCATTGCGCGGCCGATGCCAGAAGTGCCGCCCGTGATGAAGATGGTGTTATCGGTCAGTTTCATGATCTGATTCCTTAATGGGACAGTTATTGGGATTGCGATTCTGAATAAGGGGGCGTTCAGTGCACAGAGACGGGCCGATAGCGTTCAGCCGGCGCGTCGCTGCCGAGGTGCGGCATCATGGCCTGACGCGCCTGCTCATAGCGGGTCCAGAGCGCTTCGTCCTGCAGGGACGGAATGGTAATGAGCTCGCCGCGGGCGAAGCCGGTGAGCGCCGCATCAACCATCTCCTGCGCGCTCATGACGATGTTCGGGTCAAGCTGGTCAACCGGCAGACCGCCGTTATCCCAGAACGGCGTTGCGGTGGCACCAGGCAGCACGGCCTGTACCTGAATCCCCTTACCGGCCAGTTCATGGTGCAGCGACTGACTGAACGCCAGCACGTAAGCCTTGCTGCCGCCGTAAACACCGTTCAGCAGCTCAGGCGCAATGCTGACGATCGAGGCGATGTTGATGATGGCGCCGCGTCCGCGCGCCACCATGCCCGGCACCAGCGCATAGGTCAGGCGGGTCAGCGCGATGACGTTGAGGTTAATCATGGCGTTCATCTGCGCCACGTCGCTGTCCAGCAAAGAGGTATGCGTGCCGATGCCGGCGTTATTCACCAGCAGCGTAATGCTCGCGTCCTGACGCAGCTTTTCTTCCAGCGCGTTCAGCTGTGCGGCATCGGCCAGGTCCGCGGTGATGACTTCCACGCTGCGGCCGCTGTCGGTGGTGATGTGTTCAGCCAGCTGGTTCAGACGGTTGTGATTGCGGGCCACGATGATCAGGTCATAGCCCATGCGTGCCAGGCGGCCGGCGTACAGTGCGCCCATACCGGTAGAGGCACCGGTGACGACGGCAGTGCCGCGGTTGGTGTGTGTCTGCTGCGTCATGATATTCACCTTGTCAGTTATCGGGTTGGTGAATTCATAGTACGCAGTCGCGCACCGGCGCGGCTGACGAGAAAGGTCGTGATTTCGGACAACATGATGACCGGGATTCCGGCCATCGTGATCAGAAGGCGTTCAGGCGGGACAGCCCGCGTCAGGCTTTACCGGTGCGCAGCGACTGCGGCGGGATGCCGTAACCGCGAATGAAAACTTCCCGCATATGGCGGCGATCGCGGAAGCCGGATTCACGGGCTATTACCTCCATCGGCAGCCTGCTCTGCTCGATCAGCAAGCGGGCGTTTTCCAGTCGTAATCCCTCAATGGCTTTGGCCGGCGACTTGCCCGTCTCAGAACGGAACAGGCGGCTGAGCTGCCGCGCGCTGAGGTGAACCGCATCCGCAAGGTCTTCGATGGTCAGCGCTTTGCTGAGATTGTTGCGCGCATATTCCAGCGCCGACTGCAGCCGGTCGCTGCGCGGAGAGAGCATCAGCATCTCAGAGTGCTGTGTCTGTCCGCCGGAGCGGCGGTGATGCATGACCAGCAGGTGCGCCACGCTGCGCGCCACTTCGGCACCGAGATCTTTCTCCACCATTCCCAGCGCCATATCCAGCCCCGCGGTAAGTCCTGCCGAGGTCCAGATGTGATCGTCAATAATAAAGATGCGGTCTTCTTCTATCCGCGTCGTCGGGTGCAGCAGTTGCAGACTCTGGGCATGTACCCAGTGCGTAGTGGCGCGGCGCTCCGATAACAGACCGGCCTGCCCCAGCACGAATGCGCCGGTACAGATCCCGGCCACCCGGCGGGCCCGGGGCGCGTGCACCTGCAGAAAATCAACGATGCCCGCTGTGGCCGGCAGCTCCAGCGGCGTCATTACGCCTGCGACCAGCCAGGTATCCATTTCCATCTCTGCATGAATCGGCTGGCTGTCCACGCCGAAGCCGGAAGATGACTGCACCGTGCCACCGCGCTCTGAATAAACCGTGCAGTGATAAAACGGTTCGCCGTTTACCTGATTGGCAAACTCAAAAATGCTCAGCGTGGATAATCCCAGAACCTGGAAATAATCGGAAATCAGTAAACCTACCCGGTGCATCATCGTCTCCTTCAGTCGTCCGGCACCGTCTGCCACACTGTGTCCGGCCTGATGTTAAGCAGGGTGAGCCATGACAATAACCCGATTTCGCTCAGCGGTATCACCTGCGGAAAAATAAAAAAGGCGATGACACCGACCTGCTGCGGATCTTCTGCGCCGTTTTATGTTAAGAGTACCCGATCGGGCAGTTCGCCAGGCATAGGGTTTTAAACAGGCGGCCATTGCCCAGGTCATCAATCAGAGAAAAAACCATGAAAAAATCGATCGTTCCTGAAGAATTTCAGCACTATTACCATGACTGGCACTTCTCTCCCGTTATCGAAGCCGATGGCACCCTGTATCTTTCCGGGGTGACGGCAGCGCGGAAAGACAAACCGATAAGTACCCATCCTGAGGAACAATTCCATGATGCGTTTTATAAGCTGGGTGTGTATTTAAACGCTGCCGGACTGGACTATGAACACATACTGGAGATGACCACTTTTCATATCGATCTTAAAAAACACATCGGGGTATTTTCTAAGGTCAAAGATGTGTATATCAAAGCCCCCTACCCGGCATGGTCTGCCATCGGCGTATCAGAGTTCATTCCGGAAAACGCCCTGGTGGAAATGCGGATTGTGGCGAAAAGGGAGCTTCAGGCAGATGGGCAAAAATAACCGCAACCGCCGCTTCCGTCACAGGGCTGTGATTACAGCCCTGCTTCTTCCGCATTTATTCAGTTTTTCCCTGCATCAGCTGCCGGTATTTCATGCTGTCGTGGTACATCTCATGGAATACGCGGTACTTACGGTCGTAATACTCTTTGATTTTGTTGGTCTGCGGCGTGATGGTCTTACCGATGCGGCTCATGGCGGCCATCGCTTCGGGTAAAGAGTCGTATGCGCCCGCCGCCACGGTGCCCATCATCGCGCTGCCGAGCAACATGGCTTCACTCTCTTCCGGCAACAGCATCGCGCAGCCCGTCGCGTTGGAGTGCTCCTGCACAAAGATTGGATTTTTGGTGCCGCCACCGCTGGCCATAATGGTATCAATGCAGTAACCACTCTGGTTCATAGTTTCAATAATGTGGCGAGTGCCAAGCGCCAGCGCCTGGATGGTGGCGAGATAATGCAGCGCCATGTCTTCCGGCGTGCGCGACAGTTTCAGGCCAGTCAGCGTGCCGGTCAGGGTCGGATTGGCACGCGGAGAGCGGTTGCCATGGAAATAAGGCAACATATGAATGTCTTTGGTCAGGAAGGCAATATTCTCGGGTTCACCCGCCATCTTGCGCAGAATGCCGTTCAGCACTTCATAGATGGTTTTGCCGCTGTCTTTACCCTGCTTAAGCAGATCCTGATAACACGGATGCGACTGAATCACATGGTCAATCAGCGCGCCGGTGGTGGATTGTCCGCCTTCGTTCAGCCAGTAATCCGGCAAAATCGCCGAATAGTACGGCCCCCAGATGCCGCCGATATAGCGCGCGCTGCGCGACATCGCCATATGGGCCGTGGACGTGCCGCCAATCAGCGCAATGCGGTTGTCAAAATCCGCTGATTCGCCAGATGCGCCGCTGGCACCAAGAATACCGAGGCTGCCGGCGTGCGCATCAATAATCGAAACGCTGACCGCCGTGCCCGCCATTAACCCCATCTCTGCGGCGGCGCGCTGCGTCAGGCCATGCCCCAGCGGCTCACCCATGGTTTTCACTTCGCTGCCGATCTTTGCCGCGTTGTTTTCCAGTAAATCCTCCAGGCCAATCTGGCGGAAATAGCTCGGATCCCAGCGGTCTTCATGGCCGATATAGGTCCATTTGCAGACGGTAGAACACAAAGAGCGCGTGGTATCCTGGGTGGCGCGCCAGGTGAGGAAATCCGGCAGGTCGAACAGATGCCCGACGTTGCTCCAGGTGGTCGGCATGTGCTGTTTCAGCCACAGCAGTTTGGGGGTCTGCATTTCCGGCGAGATAATCCCGCCGACAAACTCCAGTACGCGATGGCCGGTGGCATTGATGCGTTCTGCCTGCGTGATAGCGCGGTGATCCATCCAGACAATAATGTTCTGCTCGCTGCGCCCGGTCGGGCTCACGGTCAGCGGTTTGCCTTCTTTATCCAGCACCACCAGCGAACAGGTGGCGTCAAAACCGATGCCTTTGACCTGAATCGGGTTGATATCCGCCTGACTGACCACGTCTTTAATCGCGTTACACACGGACTGCCAGATCTCATCAGAGGATTGCTCAACAAAATCAGCTTTCGGGCGGTAGAGCGTGATCTCCCGGCTGGCCTGGCCGAGCATACGGCCAGTCATGTCGAAGACGCCCGCGCGGGCGCTGCCGGTTCCTACGTCGACGCCAATAAAATAACTCGCCATGTTCTTTCCTTTCTTGAAAAGCTTTCGCTTATGATTTTCTGTTTTGCAGAGCGATAAACAGGATCAGGACACAACCCCACAGCGCCATGGTCAGGTAACTACTGACGCCCATCAGGTTCAGGCCGCTTTCCAGCATTTGCAGCACGATGAGCGCCAGCACCAGCCCAACCACCCGGCCAAAACCGCCGTCAGGGTTAATGCCGCCAAGCACCGAGGCCAGAATGGTCACCAGCAAATAGGAGTCGCCGTAGCCAGCCTGTGCCGAGTTAAATTTGGACATCATCAGCAGTGCCGCGCCCCACCCCAGCAGAGCTGAAAGCACGTACACCGCGATGGTGACTTTATGCGTGTTGACCCCACTGAACCGCGTCGCCTGCTCGCTGGAACCCATCAGATACAGGCTGCGGCCGAGCGTAGTGTGTTCCAGAAACACCCACAGCAGCAGCGCCACCAGCAGGAATAACACCAGGGCGACCGGAATACCCAGCAGACTGCCGTTGCTGAGGTACTGAATCACCGGCGGGAAGCCGGAAATGACCGCGCCGTTGGTCAGCAGAATATTCAGTCCGGCGATCAGCGTCATGGTGCCGAGGGTTGCCAGAATCGGTGAAACCCCGATAAAGGCAATCAGCGCGCCATTGAGCACCCCAATCACCAGCGCCACACCCAGACCCGCAAGCAGCGCCAGTGCGACATATTCCGGCTGGTTCGGATGCGCCACCAGAATCGCCGCCATCACCAGTGAACACGCGTTGGCACCGGCAATGATCGAAAGGTTGATCCCGCCGGTCAGCATGGTAATGCCCATCCCCAGCGCCAGCATGCCCAGAATCGGTAACTGCGAGGAGATCGACTGGAAATTGCCGACGCTGTAAAAGCTGCCACCCAGCGTAAAGGAGAACAGCACGGCAACGGCCACGATGATCAGCAACTGCAAACGGATGATGCGGTCGCCGGGGAAGAATCGGTTTAATGTCGTCATGTCATATCCCCTTCGCCAGTTTGCGTTTTTCGTTCCACGCGGTGCTGCTAATGCTGACCAGAATGATCGCGCCGCTGAACACCTGATGCCAGTAAGATGAAATGCTCAGCAGGGTCATGCCATTTTGCAGGAAGGCCAGCAGCATCACGCCCAGAATGGTGCCGGTTAGCGAGCCGCGCCCGCCGGTCATGCTGGTGCCGCCTAGTACCACCGCCGCCAGCACCGTCAGTTCATAACCGAGCAGGGAATTGGGCGCCACCGACTGGGTAATTTGCGCCTGTACCACGGCAGCAATACCCGCCAGCAATCCCATAAAACCGTAAACGTAAAAATGCAGCCGCAGGATGTTCAGGCCGAGACGTGATGCGGCGTCACGGTTGCTGCCCATGGCGTAAATCTGGCGGCCAACGCGGGTGCGATTCATCAGGACGCCGGTAACGATGATCACCCCCAGCAGGCAAAGCAGCGGCAGGGTCAGGCCATAGTCGTAACCGTCGGCGGCGGTGAACGAGAACCAGCTGATCCCATTCATAAACCAGTCGGGGAAACCGTACAACCAGGTGCCGTTAGTCAGATACACCAGCAAACCGTAAAACAGGTTGAGTGTCGCGATAGTGATAATGATGGCCGGCACGCGCAGCCAGTACACCAGAAAACCGTTGACCAGGCCGAGCAGCAAACCGATTCCCATCGACATGGCAAACGCCAGCGGAAAGCTGCCGCCGTGATGAATGATGTAGCTCGCCATCACGTACTGACCGATGGAGGTGACAGCGGGAAAGGAGATGTCGATGCCGCCGGCAATCAGCACCACAAACAGACCACAGGCCAGAATGCCCAGAATGGCATAGCTGGTGGCGACGTCTGTCAGGTTACCCAGCGTCATAAATTCACTGCTGCTGGCGCTCAGACCCACCACCAGCAGCAGCACCAGTAATCCCAGCCAGAATTCGTGCTGAGTAAACAGTTTCGATAGCGATTTGTTACCCATTAATCACCTCCGCAATCTGCGCTTCGCTGCTCTGGTGCGGCGCGAACTCCGCTACCAGTTCGCCTTTGCGCATCACCAGCACGCGATGGCTGTTGTAATACGCTTCCGGGATTTCATCGCAAATCATCAGCACCGCCATGCCGGATTCCGCCAGATCGCGGGCAATGCGGTAAATGCCTTCTTTATTGGCAATATCCACCCCTACCGTTGGTGAATCGAGGATCAGGATATGGGGCCGCGTCGCCACCCATTTGGCGATGGCGATACGTTGCGCATTGCCGCCGGAGAGCGTTTTAACCGGTAAACTGCTGTCCGGGACTTTAATGTTCAGGTCACGGATCAGGTCCTTAACTACCGCCGCGGCTTTGCGGTGATCCATCAATCCGGCGCCGGTATGCAGCTTGTCGAAAATCGATACCAGCGTGTTGTCATAAATGGATTGATCCATGATGAGCCCCTGCGTCAACCGGTCTTCCGACACATAGGCGATGCCGTGACGAATGGCGTCGCGGTTAGAGTGGAATTTCACCACCTTGCCGTTGATGCGGATCTCTCCGCTGTCCGGCTGGCTCATGCCAAACAGGCTCAGACAGAGTTCCGTGCGGCCCGAACCGAGCAGGCCGATAATCGACGTGATTTCTCCCTGCCGCAGCGACAGCGAAATATCGTGGTACTGCCCTTTACGGCTCAGCTGGCTGACTTCCAGCAGCGGCGTCACATCGGCCGGCGCCCGGTGTGGCAGGTGGCTGTAGGTAAAGCGCTGCCCGGTCATCAGGAACGCCAGTTCATGGCTGTCGAGTTCACTGGCCGGATAGGTGCCGACCAGTTTGCCGTCGCGCATCACGCTGATACGATCGGCTACTTCCATCACTTCATCGAGACGGTGACTGACGAACACCACGCAGATACCGGCAGCTTTGAGTTCATTCACCACCCGCAGCAGACCATTCACCTCGCTGCGGGTCAGTGACGCCGTCGGTTCATCCATAATCACCAGACTGGCGTCAGCAGCGATGGCACGGCATATTGCCACTAACTGGCGGTCAGCGATCGACAGCTTTTCAACTTTACGATCCGGATCCAGAGCAACGCCGACCCGTTGCATCGCCGCCAGCGCTTTTTTGCGCATTGACTCGCGATGTACCCAGAAATCACCGCCCGGTAAATAGCGGTGAATAACGATATTTTCGGCGACTGACAGATTGGGAAATAACGACAAATCCTGATAAATAACCTGAATGCCGTAATAAGAAGACAGCTGTGGCGTCAGGGTATGAAAAAGTTTTCCGTCCAGCGTAATGGCCGCGCCCTTTTCCGGTTGATAAACCCCGGAAATGACTTTAATTATGGTGCTTTTGCCGCAGCCATTCTGCCCGGCCAGACAATGCACCTCACCTTTATTCAGCGTCAGGCTGACATTATCCAGTGCTAATACGCCGGGGAACTTTTTACTGATTTTTTCGAGGCTGATAAAGGCCTCAGCATTGGCGGGGGACGTGCTGAGCGTATTCATCATAGTTCCTTAAGCCTGCCCATCCTATTTCCAGCCGGGTGTTGGCGATGCTCGCTTATCCGAATCATTTATTTATATCTCATCGAATTTCACTGACTTTCGCCGCGCCTGACGCGAATTATTCAGGGAATATGTTTTCAATCTCTGAGTAGAAGTTCAGATACAGCACAACATACAACGCCGTATCTGTTTCTATTTGCCTGGTGTGGCGCTGGAGATAATCTATCTCCGTTAAATTAAGGTGTTAAACATTCTGATCAGAAGCCAAGTGATTTCGCATTCTCTGGCGTTACTTCAAGAATTTTATTAAAGCGAATCACTTTCTTATCCATATCGACGTCGGCTTTGCCCAGACCTTCAATGCTCAGGTCTTTAGTGACTTCTTTACCCTGCAGCAGCTGATCGGCAACCGAAACCAGGGCGTAACCGGCATCTTTTGGATCCCACAGCAGGACTTTCTTAATGTCACCGCGCATCAGGTATGGCGCAGCCTGAGCGGGCATAGCGATCCCGACAACCGCGATCTTATTTTTCGCGCGCTTCTGCTGAACCGCCTGACCGGCACCAATCGGACCAAGGGAACCGAAACCGATAATTCCTTTCAGATCAGGATAGGTTTTCATCAAATCCAGCGTGGTGGAATATGACTTATCAATATTTTCAGCCACTGGCAGGCGTGACGTGACTTCATGCATGTCCGGGTATTTTTCTTTCTGATATTTGATTGCCGCATTGGCCCACGCATTATGTAATGGCACGGTCAAAGAGCCGACATAAATGGCATAACCGCCTTTGCCACCCATATCTTTTGCCAGCTCGTCCATATTGGCTTCCGCATATTTCTGGCTGTCGATGGTTTCGACATCCCACTGACCAATTTGCTGGTCCGGCGATTCATGGGTTAATACCACGATGCCCTGGTCGCGCGCTTTTTTCAGTACCGGCTCCAGTACTTTGGCATCGTTTGGCACCACAATGATGGCGTCAACTTTTTTGGCAATCAGATCTTCAATCACCTTGACCTGCTGCGCCGGATCGGGCGTGGAGGCGCCAACCTGATAGGCGTTAACATCCAGTTTCTGCGCGGCTTCTTTTACGCCGACTTCCATGCGGGTGAACCACGGAATACCGGTAACTTTGGCCACCACGGCGATATCGTAAGGTTTGGCAGCGAATGAGGGTGTTGTGAATAACATGCACGCTGAAACCACACATGCACTGACTAATGCGAGGTTAAATTTCATTTTGGTACCTTTCTGATGAGGTTCTGATATTGGGAACAGGCGGTTGCTATTTAATTCACGCTCAGAGATTAACTTACCCGTACATAGGTTTTCGCGCAGATGTGATGGAAATGTGAGCAAAGCCCATAAATGCTAAATTATATAACTTTAAATGTTAAATAAATGTTAATAGATAGAGGATTCTGGCACGATTTAGAGCTTTATGATAGCTTTCACTGCTATTTTGCAACATTAAAACATCTAATTATTAACAATAAAGTTACATATAAAACACCACGCTAAGGGTTTTACGACTGAAAAGTCACCGCGGTGTCTTTTAAATTGCACGGATTGTGAACAGCGTCACGGGAGCAGGCGCAGAGGTTTTGCACTGCCTGTGCAGATGCCCGGGCACGATGAAACCACATCCGCACCAGAGGCAGGTCGGACATGCACGCAGCTATAATTCCTTATGAGCGAGGAGCGGACAGCGCTCAAAGATCAATCTCATACTCAATAGCCTCTTTAATTTTCGCCAGGGCCTCGCTCAGCTGATTCATCGTGACTGAGCCAAGAGCCAGACGAATAGCATGCGGCACACAGTTTGAGGTGCTGAAGGGTTCTGCTGTGGAAACAGAGATATGTTGCTGCATCAATCGGTGAACAAGCCTGTCAGCCCTTACTTCCTGAGGCAGTGATAGCCAGATAAAGTAAGAGTTGTCATGGCTTACCCATTCACAGTTCACAAGTATTTTGCGCGCCAGCGCCTGCCGGTGACGCGCGTCCCGTCTTTTCAGCGCCTCAAAGCGTTTAAGTGTGCCATCTTTAATCCAGTCGCAGACAATCGAAACCATGAGGGAGGGAGTATTCCAGGTCGTTGCCCTGATGGCTCGCTCCAGGGCAATTCGCATTTCAGCGGGACACACCACGGCACCGACGCGCAGGCCAGTGGCGACACTTTTAGCAAAACCGGTAACATAAACGGTTCTTTCGGGCGCATAAGTGGCAAGCGGCGGCGGTGGACGACGGACAAGAAATGCATAGGCCGCGTCTTCGATGATAAGAAGATCGAACGTTCTGGCAATCCGGGCCAGCTCCCTGCGCTGGGCATCATTCATAACCCAGCCAAGCGGGTTATGCAGTGTTGGCATGGTATACACCGCGCGCAGGCGCCGGCGTTGGCAGATTTGCCTGAATGCCGTCAGGTCCGGTCCACTGGCATCAGCGGGTATCGCCACCAGCTCCAGATGATAGAGGCTGGCCAGGGCTTTGAAGCCAGGATAGGTCAGAGCATCTACAGCCACCACATCCCCGGGTTTCAGCAGCCCCATAACAGCAACGCTAAGACCGTGCTGCGCGCCATTTACAATCAAAACCTCATCAGCAGACGCGGTCATGCCGGAGGCATTGAGCCATAACGCGATTGTCTCCCTGTCGCTTTGCCTGCCAGCGTGCGGCTGGTAACGCAACAGTGAAGCCAGATCGCCAGATGTGGCCAGCTGTCGCATTGCCTGGCGTAACCGTTCCGCCTGGTCCGGTAGCGTAGGATAGTTGAAGTTCAGATCGAGCACGTCAGACGCCACTGCGTGCTGATCCAGACCCAGCCCGGCGGGCAGCGAAATTTCCCTGACAAATGTTCCTCTTCCGGTTTCTCCGCTCACCAGCCCCATGGCTTCCAGCTCAGCGTAAACGCGGGTAGCCGTTGCCAGTGACACGTGCTTTTCAGCCGACAGCGCTCTGTGGGTAGGCAGGCGGGCGCCCGGCAGGAGCGCGCCTGTTCGTATCGCGGAAGCGAATTCATCAACGATGACTTTGTATCGAGCTTTCATGAATTGTATCTATGACAATTATTTGATTGTCCTGAATGCTGGTACTTAGCATGGGGGCTGTCAACGTTATCTGTTAAATCATTTATCGAACTTAATGAGGTCTGTTGTGACAGTTACCAGGGTAAAAAATACACATTCTGGCCTGAAATCAGGTTGGCTGAACGGGCTGACCGGCGTGATCATCTTCAGTGGCTCTTTGCCCGCAACACGCATAGCAGTGCGGGAAATGGATCCCTTTTTTCTGACTTTTTCACGCGCTTCAATTGCCGGTGTACTGGCCATTATGCTGATTCTCTTTTTAAGTCAGGCTCGTCCTCAGCGGCATCAGCTGATTTCTCTGGTTGTCGTTGCTGCAGGTGTAGTGGTTGGTTTTCCTCTTCTGACAGCCATGGCGCTGCAGCACGTTACCTCGGCTCACTCTATTGTCTTCCTCGGTCTGCTACCCATGGCGACGGCTATTTTCGGCGTTGTCAGAGGAGGCGAAAGGCCCAGGCTGGCTTTCTGGATTTTTTCAGTCGCCGGCAGCCTGCTGGTGATGGGATTTGCCCTACTCCAGAAAGGTTCTGTATCAGTAACCGGCGATCTTCTGATGCTGGCTTCCGTGATTGTGTGTGGCCTCGGCTATGCCGAAGGTGCAAAGCTTTCGCGTGAATTGGGAGGATGGCAGGTTATCTGCTGGGCACTGATTATGTCCCTGCCGCTGATGCTTGTTGCCACCCTGGAGACCTTGCCGGAGAACATGGGCGAAATAAGCCTGCAGGCGTGGCTTTCACTGGGATATGTATCGCTGTTCAGTATGCTGATTGGTTTCATTTTCTGGTACAGGGGACTGGCTGCGGGCGGCATCGCCGCTGTGGGACAATTACAGTTGCTGCAGCCATTCTTTGGTCTCGGACTTTCAGCAACGTTACTGTCTGAAACGGTAAGGCCGATGATGATTCTCATAACACTGGGCGTGATCCTGTGTGTCGTTGGCTCGCGCAGGTTTGCAGATTAGTCCTTAGCCTCCTGTCGTCTGGATTTACGTAAGTGTCCGCGTTGGGCAAAAAGTGAACCACAATATGCGACGATCAGCCTGATTCTTAATACCGGAACAGTTCATGCTATAAACGATTTAACTTTTCATTCACCGACGATTGAGGGAATTTTCATGTTTGCGGTTGAGGAAATAAAAGTGAAGTATCCTGGCGCAGATGCCTGGCAAATGGGTGACAGCGCGGAACTGGCCAGCAAGCTGGCAGAACTGGTAAAAAAAGGCATCAAAACTGCTTCCTGCGGATCGTTTACCGCTTACCAGCAGGAGGAGTCTGCTCCGAAGATTGGGAGCTATAACATTATTCTTGATGGTCAGAATACCCCGGTCTGTGTGATCAGATTGATTTCACTGCGGCTGGTGCGTTTTTGTGATGTTACAGAAGAGTTTGCCCGCAAAGAAGGTGAAGGCGATTTAAGTCTTGAATTCTGGCAGAAAGAACACCAGCGCTTTTTTAGCCGTGAAGGTCATTTTTCAGAAGATATGGAGTTGATTGCTGAAGAATTTGAAGTGGTGGAAGTGCTGTAAGATCAGGCAAATAATTAACATTTTATCGGCGGCCATCAATAATAATGTCCGCTTTTAGCCTACAGAGGACTTAGCACAAGTCCATTTCTGCTATGAGCGCGAAGCGGTCATCCGCTGTTTATCGACAAAAATGCAGGCTTATAGCGTGGTTGCTTATTTATCAATGGGAAGCTGGTTTCTGTACATCTGTTGCTGTGTATGAATCGTAAATACATAGTTTAAACCGAATTGCATAGTGCTTGTTCCTGTACAAATCCCATCGCATTTATTGTGTAGCAATAAAGCTTTCATTTCATATAGTTGGATGGTCAATTTTCGAAACTCAGCAGGTAATCGAATGATCTTAAGTGTTAATCACGTTGGTTTTTCAGTTAAAAACATTGAAGACTCCGTGTTCTTCTGGACTCATATCCTTGGAGGTGAATTAATACGCGAAGGAAAAATGTCTGGACCCATAATCGATGAAGTCACAGGTGCAAGGGGAGCTGATGTACGGATGGCTTTGCTTGAACTGGCTGGTATCAAAATTGAATTACTACAATATAGTAATATAGAGCAGCCAGCAGAACCTTCAGCACCTTATATCCCAGGCTACGCTCACCTTGCTTTTACAGTTGAAGATCTTGATACACTGTTGAGCAAAGCATCGGACTATGGCTGGAAGACGCCGGGTAAACCTCAGACAGTGTTGTCAGGCCCCATGAAGGGAACCAGAGTAATATATTTACAAAGCCCTGATGGTCAGACGCTTGAATTAATGGAGCTTAGTCATTGAAGCCCATAGATTATCATCTGTTATCCTCTAATTAAAACAGTGACGTTTTCGATGTCCGCTTCTGACACACAGCCGACAACAATCGCTTTACCCGGCCGGCCATTGAAGATCACCAACCGATCTGTTTCGCAGATGCGTCAAAAAGGCAGCGTAGAACACTACATCAGCGAGACATGCTTCTGCTGTAAAATCTGGCGCATTTCGGCATCGGGCTCGCCATCAACAATCAGCGTACTGGCCAGATCCAGCTCCCCAATTGCGAAGGCAGAGGCGGAGTTGAGTTTCTCTTTTGACACCATGACAACGGTCTCGGCGGCTCTCCCCGCCAGCGCGCGTTTTATGCCGGCCTCTTCATAGTTGCCGGTCGTGAGGCCGGCGGTTTTATGCACACCGGTGACGCCCATAAAAAACAGATCAGCATTAATACGCGCAGCTGCCTCATGAACAGCCGATCCCACTGCGACCACCGAGTGGCGATAGAGCAGCCCGCCCAGGGTTATCACTTCTACCCGCGGAAAATCCACCAGTGCAACTGCAATACCGGGGCTGTGGGTGATCGCCGTGAAAGCCAGGTCTGCTGGTAGCAACTGCACCAGTTCTGCTGTGGTGGTTCCGCCGTCAATAATCACCACCTGACCGGGTTGAATCAGCTTCACCGCCTTTTGCGCCACACACTGCTTGGAACTCATTTGCACGTTTTTGCGTTTTTCGAAGGATGCCAGAGCGGCTGACACCGGCAGCGCGCCGCCGTGCACGCGCTGTAACAGTCCTTCAGCGGCCAGCTCCCGCAAATCGCGGCGTATTGAGTCCTCGGATATGCCAAAACGCTGACTGAGCTCACCTGACATCACCTGATTTTCAGCCGCCAGAATCTTCAGAATCTGTTGTTTACGCTGGCTCGATAGCATAATTACCCGCTCACGTTTTTTCTTGAATTTGCACGATTATGCATGATAGCGTCTATTTTGTCATCTTCAGGAGGCAAGCTATGCAGCAGAAAATACGCAATATCCGTGAGCAGCTATTGTCCGACAACTGGTACACCCTGAAAAAATACAGCTTCGAACTGCAGCGCCGTGACGGCTCGTGGCAGGAGCAGCAGCGTGAAGCGTATGACCGCGGTAATGGTGCCGTCGTGCTTCTCTATAACCGCCAAAAACGCAGCGTGGTGCTGACCCGCCAGTTTCGCTTGCCGGTTTTCATTAATGGTCACCACGGTTTTTTGATTGAAGCGGCTGCCGGGCTGCTCGATAACGCTTCGCCGGAAACCCGCATTGTCGCGGAGGCAGAAGAAGAAACCGGTTACCGGGTGCAGCATATTGAAAAAGTCATGGAAGCCTTTATGAGTCCGGGTTCGGTTACCGAGAAACTCTATTTCTTCATCGCCGAATATGCTGATGACGATCGCCAGAGCAAAGGCGGTGGCCTTGCCGATGAGGGCGAAGATATCGAAGTACTGGAATGGCCCTTGGCTCAGGCGCTGAGCGCAATTCGCAGCGGGGAAATTATGGATGCGAAAACCATAATGTTACTGCAATACGTTGCCATGAATGTCCATTTTGAGGAGCCAATACCATGCTGATCCTGATTGCCGGCCCTGTGCGCAGCGGCACCGAAGGAGACCCGGTTTTAATTGACGCGAATATGCGGAAATTAGACGAAGCCGCACTGCAGGTTTATCACAAAGGGCATACGCCGGTAATTGGAGAATGGCTGGCATTACCTCTTGCCGCCGCCGCAGGTTCACAGGCAATCGGTGATGAAATCAGTGAGGCTTATCTTTATCCGGTTGCACATCGGCTGATTCAGCATTGCGACGCGATCTTACGTATGCCGGGCGCGTCGCAAGGCGCCGATCACGATATACGGATTGGCAGAGAACGCGGGTTAAAAATTTATACTCACATAGATGAGATTCCGATCGGGTGATTATGCTTTCACTGGATGGCGACGATGCCCGCGCGGCCATTCAGGCTTATGGACATTTGGCTTGTCGCCGTCATTCAAACACGGGTATTTTTCGCGAATAAAACAAACCTATTGATGCCCGGAAAATATGCCACTATTGCAGATGGTGGTTTCTCTGCATCGTCTGTTGCAGTGATTCATAACTTACCGCAGCGATGTCGGCTGCTGGCACACAATGAAGGCATTATTTATGAATGATTCTGCATCTACATCCATCGGTCTGCTGCTGTTCCCTGCGCTTACGCAGCTTGACCTGACCGGTCCGTTTGAAGTCTTTGCGCGGGCACCAGACACGAAGGTGCATCTCATCTGGAAAAATCTGGAGCTTGTGGTGTCAGACCGGGGGATGGCGATTCAGCCAACCACCACGTTTGACACGTGTCCTGCGCTGGATATTATCTGTGTTCCCGGCGGACCTGGGCAGATAAACCTGATGGAGGATGAAGAAGTCCTGTCGTTTATCCGGGCTCAAAGCAAACAGGCGAAGCTGGTAACGTCGGTATGCACCGGATCGCTCGTGCTGGGCGCGGCCGGGCTTCTGGAGGGATATAAAGCGACGACGCACTGGGCTTCGCTGGATCAGCTGGCGCTATTGGGCGCAGAGCCGGTAAATGAGCGCGTTGTACGCGACCGCAACCGTATAACGGGCGCCGGTGTGACTTCAGGTATCGATTTTGCCCTCAGCGTCGTATCAGAGATGTTCGGATCGGATATCGCGCAAAACATTCAGCTGCATATGGAATATGACCCTGCCCCGCCCTTTGACTGTGGCTCACCCCGCTCCGCATCTGAAGAACAGCTGAAAAAAGCTCAGCAACAGGTTGCGCCATTTATTGAAAAGCGGCGACAGGCAACGTTGAAAGCCGCTGCCAGACTGCAGAAATAACGGGCCGGCACAGAGCGGACTTTCCCACCGACGAATGCCTCGATGAGCGAAAAACGGACCTACAGGTAAGAGTGAATAGGCTTTTGTCGTCATAAATTTATTTTGCATTAACGAACACGGCCTTCAGAAATTACACCGTTAAGTGGCTTGCGATGATAGGGTGACATCCTTGCCACATTAAGAGGAAAAACGAATGATTGTAAGAACCTGGCACGGTTGTGTTCCGCTCAAACACGCTGAAGATTTTGCTAAACACCTTGAGAAGACAGGTGTAGAACATTCACGAAGCATTGCCGGGAATATAGGCGCTTATGTGCGCAGAGAAACACAGGGTGACTGGGAGCATTTCTTTCTGGCAACTTACTGGAAGGATCTGCAGTCAGTAAAGACCTTCGCGGGAGAAAACTATCACGTGGCAGTGACGTATCCGGATGACGAACAATTTGAGTTACTTTCCGATCCGTACGTTTTTCAGCACACCGTGGAAACCGTTTTACCGCTTTAACCCCCTTTCAGGGCGACTTAGCGGTGATCCTGATGCGTTTCTAAATTAATACCAGGCGTCAATGTCCGCTTTGCGCGACGAGCGGACATTTCTTTCATTAGTCACGAGCCGGCAGGCGCACCCCTGGGTTCAGAGGCTGAGCAGTGGAATGCCCGCGTTCAGAGTGAGTCCCAGACATGTCCGGCTTATTACATTACTGATATTTCAGAAATGAGTTGATGGTTAAGATTGCCGCCTCGTTCTATATTTCAATTAGGCAATACATACTACTAAGGACATCTGTCATGCTCATGCAACGCACGCTCAAAACAACCTTTGCTCTGATGATTGGTTTCGCCGTTTTTGTTGCACCGGCTTATGCAAACCCTGGCAATGGCAATGGCAATGGCAATGGCAATGGCAATCACGGTAATAATGGCGCGCACGGAAATAAAGAGCAGGGTTACGCATCGTCGAAAAACGAACATGGACATCGCAAGAACGCCCGACACCCCGATCATGTTCAATCTGATATCAGCTTCTCTCAGGCACGAGCGCTCGCCGTCAACTATGGTTTGGTAGGCTATCAATCTCTGCCGCCGGGAATCGCTAAGAAAGTGGCGCGTGGGAAAGCATTGCCACCGGGTATTGCTAAGAAAAATTTGCCAGCATCCATGATAAATGCGCTGCCTCATTACCCCGGCTACGAGTGGCGCGCGGTTGGAGATGATTTAGTGCTTATTGCGTTGAGCACAGCAGTTGTGACCGCCGTGATTAACGGTGTGTTCAACTAACCACAGACTGCAAGCCCGGCTAAAAGAGATCGCCGGCAAAGTCATCTATACGCAAACAACCTGTTTCCCGAATTGCTTGCAAATCAAACGGATGATGTCCGCTTTTCGCGCAAAGCGGACATCGGTCTGTTCGTCAATTCGTTCTATGGCAAAAGCCGATGTTTACGATTATCCGACTCAAATGCCCCCAGACGAAACCCACATAGTGCTGTATTTAGCGGCTAATTACTGAGTGGGAAAAGGTGAATCAAATTAGCGGCCAGGGGATAAATACCTAATGATCGCGTTGAAGCCCTGAGGTCATCAATGGAGGCGCCTTCTTTCGGCATGCTTCCTCCCCACACCGTAATTCCTTCCGAAAGATGCGACGGGCGCTGCTGGCTTTCGTCACTAATTTCAACGGTTTCACCATTACTTAATGTGATAATCAAAGATGCAACATCCTGTGTTTCGGATGTTCCATTTTCTTTTTTAAGTGTAATTTTCATTAGCCTTTTCTCCGTCATGAATATTCATATGGCTATAATACCAGGCGTTTGGCTCCCTTTCTCGATTATGACATTGATGTTGTGTCCTCTTCTCGCTCATCGCGGGTATTAGCAAATCATGAAAAATGATAATTAAAAAATTAGTTATTACAAAGTTGAATAATCCGTTATCTCTTTCATGCCTGATAAATAACTTTAGCTGAGGAGGAATGATGTCAGACGACGACCAGAAATGCCTCGAAGCTTGTTATCTTTGTTGCGGCAGGTAATCACTGTGCGGCTTCGTGCCTTGCGAAAGAGATGCTGCGCATATGCATCAAACTGGATAAGCAGTGGGCAAATTTCTGCCGGATTTACGCTGATATGTCATTAATGTGGTCATGCCAGATTTAGCCAGCCACAAACAGGCAGTTTTCGTTCTCCCTCTTCCCACCGCCTGAATGCGTCTTAGCTTTTCTGAGTTACCTTTCAGGGTTTCAGAATGACTTTTGTCCAGCCATTATCACGATCATCAAAATGCTTATAGCCATCGGCAGCGTCCGCCAGAGCGAGACGATGGGAGATGATCTGCGCCGGATTGGCCCTGCCCTGATGGATAAGCCTTGCGAGCTGGCGGTTGTACGCTTTGACATTACACTGACCGGTCTTGATTGACTGACCTTTGAACCAGAAATTCCCAAAATCGAATGGCACTTTACCCTCTTTGGCCAGGTCGGTCGCGCCTCCGGGATCCTGCGGAACAAAAACGCCGACCGCACCGATGCCGCCCGTGGCCTTAGTTGACGCGACAAGGCTGTTGAGCGTGGCAGAGTTATCCTCGTGGCCATGTTTATTGCAGCATTGATATCCCACACACTCGCAACCGCAATCCGTGCCGCGCCCGTCGGTTAACTCGAGAATTTTGTTTACTGCGTCATCGCCCACACCATTGATCGCTACTGCACCCAGTTGTTCGGCCAGCGCCAGTCTGTCCGGATGGGTATCAACCACAAACACCTGCGATGCGCCTTTGATCATGGCCGAGTGAGCAGCCATCAGGCCGACCGGGCCTGCGCCGTAAATCGCCACACTCTCTCCGGGGCGCAATCCTGCCAGTTCAGTGGCATGCCAGCCGGTGGGGAAGATGTCGGAAAGTAAAACGTAGTCTTCCTCTTTTTCCACCGCATCCGGCGGCAGCACCAGACAGTTAAAGTCAGCATAGGGCACACGCAGTAACTCCGCCTGGCCGCCATCCCACTCGCCCATTTCAGCAAAGCCATAGGCGGCACCGGCCGTACCCGGATTGGCCGTCAGGCAGTAGCCGGTTAACCCTTTCTCGCAATTTTCACAGAATCCGCAGCCGACATTAAAGGGCAGACAGACATAATCCCCGACTTTGACCCGCTCAACCGCGCTGCCGATTTCAATGACCTGCCTCAGATTTTCATGACCAAAGATGCGCCCCTGTTCGAAGCTGGTGCGTCCTTCGTACATATGCAGATCTGAACCGCAGATATTGGTGGTGGTAATACGGACAAGCACATCGGTAGGGCGAACGATTTTAGGATCCGGAACCTCTTTGACTGAAACGTCAAAAGGTCCGTTATAGACAACTGCTTTCATGATGTTCTCCTCACGTGCATGATCAGTTATGAAGGCTGCGGCTGCGTGACGCTTTGCGGTCGCCACCCTCTCAGTGATGCTGCTTTTTCAATCAAACGGCTTGATTGAATGTGTAAGTGTAGAACAGCTCATGAAGTGGTCTGGCGGTATTAATATTATGTAACTCTATGAATTGTAAGCACCGTTTCGCTAAACGCACTTTATCTCCGTCTTCCTCCAGGCCCCTGGCGCACCACACCGCTACGCTGACTTAGCCTTGCGCTGAATCCCGTAACAGCTATTGTCCTCAACCTCTGCCTGGTTTGAGTACCACATGAAAAAGCCCACTCCAGGGTGGGCTTAGGCGTACAAACGGTGACCAGCGTCATGCAATTAATCAAATATACCGGAGGGGCAGTAATTGCCTTCCCATCCAACAATCTTAGCGCCTGGATCCAGATCTCTCACCGATACGCTATCCCCGCCAAATTCTGAGCCAGTGACGACGATATCGTAATCATGATTTGGCTGAGGAATGAATCTGGTGGAGACAGATCGTTCTGTATTTTGGTAGTAGCCCGGCTGAGTCCAGTAATGAATTATACTTATCAGTTGCCCCGGCTTGATAGTAAATTCATTTATGAAAACCCCCTTATTGTTACTTGATTCTGGCATTCCGATTTTTTTATTTCCTGACACAGGAATACCGAGAATAGCCAGACCAGCCGTAACCCGGCGCTCTAAAACTTTTTTATAACAGCCACTCGGTTGTTTTTCGTAAAATTGCAGGGCTGTATTGCCCTCAGATGCAGCACGAACCCTGGCTGCATCTGAACCTTTATAGTCTTCCAGAGAAGGCCTAAACCCAGCCGAACATCCACTTAACAACGTTACTATTATTCCTGTAATAACCAGTTTTCCATACATGCACATCTCCTTACGTTTCTGTCGCTCCTGTTTTTATCGGCCTGTGGGTGTGAAATCTTTAACAGAAATTAAGCCAGCCATCCGGGGATAATCTGTCCCTGAGATACCTGCCTGATACCTGAACAATGTCCGCTCCCGGCACCAAACGGTCCTCCCCCTTGCGAACTCCGTTATCAACAACGCGCTGCCATCATAGCTAAAGCAAAGCATCAGGTGATTATTGAGACTTAACTTGTTAGTTTAAAACGATGAAAACTTGCTCAGCCCTGTCTTCCGCAATCATTATTATCACCTTGCAGGTTAAGGTGGGATAACGTTTGCCATTTTCCCGCCGGTAAGGCGGGCCTTACCGGTAATCAACCAGTGAGGTCAGTTATGAACACCACCGATGTCGCATCACCTGAAAAAGCCACGCTTCACCTGTTATGTGGAAAAATTGCGTCGGGTAAATCTACGTTATCCGCAAAATTAGGCGCTGCACCGCGCACTCTCATTATCAGTGAGGATCGCTGGCTTGCAGCGCTCTATGCCGATGAAATGCACACGGTTGCGGATTACGTGCAGTATTCCTCTAAGCTCAGAAATGCCATGAAACCGCATCTGGTGTCATTACTTAACGCGGGGATGTCGGTAGTCCTGGATTTTCCGGCTAATACACCCGCCAGTCGTGAATGGATGCTGAGTATCATTAAAGCATCAGGGGCTGCTAACCACCTGCATTTCCTTAACGTCCCTGATGAGGTGTGTAAGAGCCGATTACGTGCCCGTAACGCAGCCGGCACTCACGATTTTGCCGCTTCAGATGAACAGTTTGAAATCATAAGCCGTTATTTCTCAGCACCAGCGGCTGATGAAGGTTTCAATATTATTGAATACCGCTCTTAAGCCGCCGGGTTGCGGCTTATGACGTACTAATTCCATGACGCAGCCGGATTCTGCGCCATTAAACGGCGCCCGATAACGGCGCCGTTTGCTCATCAAGGCTGGTTACCCCTCTCCCCTGCCGATTTGCCAGATGCCGGTTGGCGGCGTGCCGTTGACTTTCCAGTCACCGATGTCGCGCGCTTTGTAGATCACCGGGTTATGCGACGAGACGGTGCGCGCATTGCGCCAGTGACGATCCAGCGCTTTGCTGACGCGCGTATCCGACGCGCCAAGCGCATTAAACAGTTCGGTGGCAGCACGCGGTACCAGCTCGCTGGCGATCACCTGCGCCTGTCCGGCCTCGGCTTCCGCCAGGTTGTTGATGGCGGCGATGGCCGCTTCATCGGCACTGACGTGCGCTTCATACGCTGATTGCAGTGAATGGGTAGCGCGAATCACCGTGGCTTCGACGGCAAATGCCAGACTGGTGATCTCGCCTACCACCTGCAGCACCTGCGCATCCTGCCGCGAGGCCGCTCCGTTGCCGTGACTGTAAACGCGGTTGCGTGCGGCAACGGCTGCCGCGCCGTCCCGCGCGACCGCGCGCGCAATGCCCGCCAGCGTCGCCAGCAACACGTGCTGGTAATACGCGGTCTGATAACGGAAGCGCGTGGCAAAATCATACACGTGCTGCGTCTCCACATGCGCGTGCTCGAAGCGTGTTGTGCCGCTGCCGGTCAGGCGCTGGCCAAATCCGTCCCAGTCATCTTCACGCGTGACGCCCGGCTGATGCGTATTGACCAGCGCGATCACGTCACCCTGGTTATCGTCGCGACGCGCATAAACATCTATCCAGTCGGCGAACAGCGCACCGGTGCTGTAAAACTTCTCGCCATTCAGCGTCCAGCCATTGGCGGCAGGCGTGACGCGGGTGATCACGTCGCCCAGCCTGACGTTGCCAATCTCCGTCCAGCCGCTGCCCACCAGCTCGCCATCAACAAAACGGCGAAACCACGCATCGCGCTCCACATTGTCCGGCTGGTTGAGCCGGTCCTCGACAAAAGCAAAGTGCGCGCGTAGCGCCTGCGGCAGGTTGGAATCCGCTTCCGCCAGCTCAATCAACAGCTGAAACAGCTGCGGCAGCGAGGCGCCCCAGCCACCTTTTTGCTGTGGAATACGCACCGTGCCAAAACCGGCTTCCTTCAGCCACTGCAGCGGTTCATAAGGCAAGGTACGCGTACGCTCGCGTTCCGCTGCGCCCGCCGCGATGCGGGCAAACAGCGGTCGGAAGTGCGCCGCCAGCGTGTCATAGTCAGTACCGGTAGAGAGAATGCTCATGTTTTACTCCTGAGGGGAAAGGTCGTCGATGTCGTGGCGGGTCGGTTCGTGACGCACCGCCAGCAGGAAAAAGATCGGAATGATGGCGGCCAGCGATACCACCCAGAACATGTTGGTGCCGAGCGCCGCCTGCAGAATCGGCAGAATGAACAGCGCCAGCGCACTGCCGATGCCCGACAGCGCACGACTGAAGCCGACACCGGTCGCGCGAATCGAGGTAGGATACGAGAGCGCCGGATAGACCATCAGCTGCGCGCCCGGCCCGAATCCTTCGGCAAACAGCCACAGCCCGAGCATCAGCACCGCGAATACGATGCCAACCAGCGCCTGCGGGTGGCCAATCAGTGCCAGCGCCACCAGCGCCAAAAACTGCAGCGCAAAGCCAGCGATCGCCACGTGGCGTGACGGATATTTCCACGCCAGGCGCATCCCCAGCAGCCCGCCGGTAAAGGCAAACAGTGCGTTTAGTCCCAGCGAAGCTGAGATGGTCTCGAACACGCCGGCACCAAGAAACTGCGCCAGTATCGACGGCAGGAAGAAGGCGATGGCGGTGTACTCAAACGAAATACAGATATTCATTACGCCGGCAACGATGGTGCGTTCACGCCACGGCTTATGTAACAGTACGCGAAAACTCACCTTCGGCGCCGCCGCCGCGGGTGGCGTTTCCGGTTCTGCTTCGTGTGCATGAATACCGTACGAATCACGCAGGATACGCACCGCCGAGGTCAGATCGCCCTGATTCGCGGCCCACAACGGTGATTCATTCATAAACTTGCTGCGTACCGCGATGATCAACAGCGCAGGTACCGCGCCAAACAGCAGCGAGGCGCGCCACAGCCAGTCGAGATGATCTTTAGGCAGCAGAAAATAGAGGCCAAAAATCAGCAGGAAACACACAGTGGAAGCCGCATACCACATCGGGCACCAGGCCGCGAGCCGTGCGGCTTTGTTGCCTTTGCCGGCAAATTTAGAAAATTCCGCCAGATAAGACATCGCCACCGGCAGATCGATGCCCACGCCAATGCCCATCAGGAAACGCGCGCCAATCAGCACCCAGACGTTGGGTGCTAAGCCCGCCGCAATCGCCGATACGACAAAAAACAGCATGTCGGCCATGAACACCGAATAGCGGCCGTACTTATCCGTCAGCCAGCCACCAATCAGGTTGCCGACGATGGTGCCGACCATGATGGATGAGGTAACCAGCCCGGTGGTGAACGGCGATAGCTGGAACTCGCGCACCACGTCATCGATGCCGTACGACAGTGTGGTCAGGTCGTAGGCGTCGAGGAACACGCCACCCAACGCGAGAAACACAATCATGCGCGCATAGTTATTTTTGCTACTGCGGGTGTTGATCAGCCTTGCCACATCACTGACCGAACGTACCGGTTGAGAAGCCGGCAAGGTGTTTTCTAAAGGAAGAGTACTCATAACGCCTCACGTCTGTTTTTGTTGTGCAGGTGAGGTGGTTATAAGCGCTTTATGCAGGGAACCAAAGCAACAATATTTGCTATTAATTACAATATAATCAATAAGATAATAAATACACCAACACTAAAACCCGGACGCGCAATGCGGGTCCGGGTAGCGTATTCGGCAGTAAAGTTATTCAGCAGAAACCGGCACCAGCACGCCTTTGACCAGCGGGTCATCGGTGGTTTTTAGCCACTGCTGTACGCGCGGATCGGCAAATGCCTGTCTGAGTTTGACGATGTTCTCCTGCTCCAGGTAAGGCGTACCGATCACCAGCTGCGAGGCAAAGGTGCGCGGCGCGGGCGGGAACAGAATGCCTTTGTCACGCGGGACTTTACCGGCGTCAAACTGCGACACATAACCAATCGCTGCATCGACCGAATTAAGCGCCCGCGGCATGGTCAGCAGATCCAGCTCTTTAAACACGAAACCGTGCGGATTACCGACAATGTTTTTCAGTTTGGCGGTGCGCGGTTCTACCGTCGGATCGAGGGTGATCAATCCCTGACGTGCCAGCAGCCAGAGCGCCTGGCCCTGATTCGCCCCATCGTCAGGCACTACAATGGTTGCGCCCTGCGGTAAATCCGCCACCGAGTGGTAGCGATCGGAGTAAATACCAAAGGCCCACTGGAACAGAGGCAGGCTGGAAGTGAGCTGGAAGCCGTTAGCATCGACCACCTGCTTCAGCCACCACTGATGCTGATAGACCGTCGCAGCATACTGCCCTTCTGCTACCGCACGGTCCGCCTGCACCGGATCCTGCACACCGACCGCCTCCAGCTTCAGGCCGTAGTCCGGCGCGATATGCTCACCCACATAGTCAATCAGCTTCTGTTCCCCGGCCATTGCCGGCTCATAATGCACTTTCAGCGTGGTACCAAACACCACCGCCTGCGGCTGCTGGCTGCGCCACAACCAGCCAGCGGCGGCCAGCAAAATGACCACTATAATCAGCAGCAGCCACGGCCAGCGGCGTGTTTTACGTAACTCAAATTCTTGTGTTGTCATAACGATGTCCCCTGAGGATGGCGCAAGGCCGCAACCAGCCGGTCGCCGAAAAATTGAATGGTCTGAATCAGTGCAATTAACACCACGATGGTAGCGATCATGATGTGGTTATCGAACCGCTGATAGCCATACACCACCGCCAGGTAGCCAATGCCACCAGCGCCAATGGTGCCGGCGATGGCCGAGTACTCAATCATGGAGATCAGGTTGAGCGTGATGGCTGCGACAATCGCCGGCAGCGCTTCACTCAGCTGGGCGGAGCGGATGATCTGCCAGCGCGACCCGCCGCACACCAGCCCTACGGCAGTAACTTCACCTGGCAGCTCACGTAATGCGTTGTCGACCAGGCGGCCAAAGAAAGGAATACCGGCGGCGATCATCGGTACCACCGCCGCCGGAATGCCGATGGTGGTGCCGGTGAGCCAGAAGGTAAACGGAATGATGGCCGCCATCAGCACCAGAAACGGTAACGAGCGCCCCATATTGACGATCCAGCTCAGCACCCGATGCACACCGCGCTGCGGAAACAGTCCGCGCGGCGAGGTGTTAAACAGCACCACGCCGACCACGCCACCGAGGCTCACCACAAACAGCATCACGATGCCGACCATCAGCGCGGTTTCACCCAGCGCCGGCAGCATCAGTGCCGGAATTTCAGGCCAGGGCGTGTCCTGGCTTATTACGGATACGCTCATACCGCCTCCCGTAATGGCGGCACGCTGACAGCAACGCTGGCCGCCAGGCCATACTGCTCCAGCTGCGTCAGCAACCGTGCCAGCGGCACCTGCTCCTGCTGAAAATGAATGCCCACCTGCAACCGTCCGGCCTGGATGCCATTGACCCGCTCGACATGCGCACCCAGCAGATCCACCTTTAAAGCGAACTGCTGGCTGATGCGCGAAATCCAGTCGCTGGCCACCGCGACATCGGTACGGTAGCTAAGCTGCAGCACCAGTCCGGCATCACTGACTTGTGCCGTCAGCGGCAGCAGCCGCTGGCCGAGCGCGCTGTCCGGCTGTGCCAGCAGCGCACTGACGGTGCCATACTGCACTATCTCTCCATCGCGAATCTCGGCAACCGCATCCGCCGCCTGACGTACGGCATCCATTTCATGGGTGATTAGCACGATTGCCAGCCGGTAGTCGTCACGCAGTTTTTTCAGCAGCTCAAGGATGGTGACCGTCGCTTCCGGATCGAGGCCGGAGGTGGCTTCGTCGGCCAGCAATACAGACGGACGCAGCGCCAGCGCGCGGGCAATACCGATGCGCTGCCGCTGCCCACCGGAGAGCTGGGCGGGAAAGGCGCTGGCTTTGTGGCTCAGTCCGACACTCTCCAGCAGCTCGCCGACGCGGGCGCGGATATCGCGCTCGACCACACCGAGATAGCGCAGCGGCAGCGCGATATTTTCCCAGGCACTTTTACGCTGCAGCAGCGCGGAAGACTGAAATACCGTGCCGATGGCGCGACGCGCGCGGCGCAGCGCTTCGCCATCCAGCCGGGATAAATCGCTGCCGTTAACCCGGATGCTGCCGCCGCTCGGCTGCTCCAGCAGGCTGATGCATTTCGCCAGCGTAGATTTTCCGGCACCGCTCGGTCCGACCACCGCGGTGATGCTGGCTTCCGGCACCTGCAGCGTGATGTTTTTCAGCACGTCGGTGACGCGACCGTCCGGCGCACGGTAGTGCTTACTCAGGCGCTCGATTTCGATCATATGACCTCCTGCTGCTGCGCGCTGCGTACGCGATAGCCAGCACCCGGATGCGGCGCACTGAGCTGCGGCCCGGCGGCAAAAAGCTTTTCGCGTAGCGTGCCCGCGGCGTAATCCTGTTTGTAAACGCCGCGTTTTTGCAGCTCCGGAATCAGCAGCTCGACCACATCCTCAAAGGTTTCATGGGTCAGCGCATACGCCAGGTTGAAACCATCCACGTCGGTCTCCTCTACCCAGCTCTGCAGTTCATCCGCCACCGTTGCCGCACTGCCCACCAGCAGCGGGCCAAAACCGCCGATGCCCACCCAGTCGGCCAGCGCTTTCACCGTCCATTGACGATCGGGATCGGCAGTAGAGAAAGTTTCAACCGCTGACTGAATGGCGTTGGTGTGCAGGTATTTCAGCACCTGGTCCGGCTGATATTGTCCAAAGTCGATGCCGGTCCAGCCAGAAACCAGCGCCAGCGCGCCTTCGTAGCTGACCCAGTTTTTATACTCCTGCCACTTCGCCTGCGCCGCCCGATCGGTTTCACCGACAATCACCGTCTGCAGGTTGAAGATCAAAATACTGCGCGGATCGCGACCGGCTTCGGCTGCACGACGCCGGATGTCGGCCACGGTTTTCTTTAACAGCACTTTGGACGGCGCGGCGACAAACACACATTCTGCGTGCTCAGCGGCAAACTGTTTGCCGCGGCTCGATGCACCGGCCTGATACAGCACTGGCGTGCGTTGCGGCGAGGGTTCACACAGATGGATGCCCGGTACGTTAAAGAAGGTACCCTGATGGTTAATCGGATGGATTTTGCCGGGATCGCTGAAAATGCGACGCTGACGATCGCGCAGCACCGCATCCTGCTCCCAGCTGCCTTCCAGCAGTTTGTAGACCACCTGCAGGTACTCATCGGCATAGTCATACCGGCTGTCATGATCGGTTTGCGCTTTATGACCAATGTTGCGCGCGCCGCTCTCCAGATAGGAGGTAACGATGTTCCAGCCAATGCGGCCTTTGGTCAGATGGTCCAGCGTCGACAAACGGCGCGCGAACGGATAAGGATGCTCAAAAGACAGCGAGGCGGTTAAGCCGAAACCGAGATGCTCTGTGACCAGCGCCATCGGCGTAATCAATGCCAGCGGATCGTTCACCGGCACCTGAGTAGCCTGGCGTATCGCCGCGTCACCGTTGCCGTTCAGCACATCGTAAATGCCGAGCACATCGGCAATGAACAGGCCGTCAAACTTGCCGCGCTCCAGCAGGCGCGCCAAATCAACCCAGTATTCCAGATCTTTATACTGCCAGGAGCGGTCACGGGGATGAGCCCAGAGTCCGGGCGACTGGTGACCGACACAGTTCATATCAAAGGCATTCAGGCGTATTTCGCGTTGCGATGGCATAGCAATCTCCATAGCGAGGCCGTGATCGTGCAGCGACCCTGCGTTCGTCAGTTAATTTTCAGGATGTTGAGTATTCAGGAGGCGGAAGGGGGACATCGCTCAGCGTGAGCGACAGGCAATACCTTAAGAATTTCATCCGCTACGGCGGCCGCGTGATCGGCCACCTGCGGCAACCCCATCAGCTCGCCAAAGCGGGCGCGCGCCGCCGGGCCCACGACAAACAGGCGTGCGTTGGGCTGGCCGTGCCGGTTGAGGGTGCGCGAGTAGTGATCCACATCAATGCCGAAGCCGAGCGCATCGGCGCGGATCAGGCCCTGCTCGCTTAGCGATTGCAGCAGCGGCTGGCTGGTCGTCAGCGCTTCATGTCCCGGTCCGGTCGTGACAATCAGTTTATCCAGCACATGGTTTTGCCGGGTGCCATCGCGCTGACGCAGGGTGATTTCCAGCTGCTGCGGGTGAGCGTGAATCGCCACGAGGCGAGCGGCCAATACCTGCAGGCTACCCTGCTGCTGTCGCCGGGCGATGACGGCGGCGACCTGTGGGGCAATGCGATAGCGATGCACATCCCACCATGAACGCAGATGACGCGCAAAGCGTCGCTGTTCAGGTAGTGGAAGTGACTGCCAGATGGCTTGCCCCTGCACACGCACCTCATCAAGCACACGCTGCCACGGCAGCTGCTGCGCGGCAGCGCGAGCGACTTCATTACGAATATGCCGCAGCCAGCGACGCGCGCTGGGCTGAGGTTGCGTGGCCAGTGTCCACTCCGGCCATTCGCCGCTGAGATTGGCGCGTGACAGTTGTCCGCGCCGTGAGAACGCCAGCAGCGGCCCCTGATGCTGACGCGTCGCCAGCGAAGCCACCACGTCAGCCATGCTCAGGCCGGTGCCGACAATCGCCACCGATGCGTCAGGCTCAACGTTATCCAGCACGCCTGGCTGCCACGGGTTAGCAATCAGCGCCGGATGGTCGGCAAACGGCTGTAGCATGCGTGGCAGCGACGGCGGTGGATGGCTGATCGCCAGTGCCAGGATGTCGCCAGTCAGGTTTTCACCGTTACTCAACAGCAGTTGTTGCCCTTCCCACGCCAGCGCACGTGCCTGGACGTGACGCAGAGTGACATGCGGATGCGCCTCAGCGGCGGCGGCAAACTGCTGCGCCAGGTAGCGACCAAACAGCGCACGCTGCGGATACACCGCGCCATCGGCGCAGTGTGCTGCTGAATCCAGTGAACATTCCGGTTGCTGACGATACCAGCGATCAAAGGCGCCCTGCTCTTCTCCGCTGAGCTGCATACGCGCAGCCGGCACATTGATGCGGTGTGCCGGTTCCGGCGTGGAATAGGCAACACCGGCGCCGAGGCTGGCGCGCGGTTCGACCACTGTAATCAGTAGCGGCGCGAGCGACGTGCGGGCGAGGTGAATCGCCAGCGCTGTGCCGCTGAAGCCCCCGCCGACAATAATGATGTGCGCTGTTGCCATCGCCTTCTCCTGCATCAGCTGGCGCTCGTCTGTTTCGCCGATGGGCGCTTATCGCCGCCGATGGTTTCACCAAACGGGCCAGTGTTAATGGTACGGGCGCGCTGCTGCTGACCGTGGGCCAGCGGTAACAGCGGCAGCAGCAATTCAGCCACGCGATGGGCCTCTTCCAGATGCGGATAGCCCGAAAGAATGAAGTTAGTCACCCCCAGCGCCTGGTATTCACGAATGCGTTCAGCGACCTGCTGCGGGCTGCCCACCAGCGCGGTGCCGGCACCGCCGCGCACCAGTCCGACGCCTGCCCACAGATTCGGCGCAATGTAGAGGTTATCACGCGAACCGTTGTGCAGCGCACTCATGCGCGCCTGACCGGCGGAATCCATGCGGGCAAAAATCTTCTGCGCCTGAGCGATGGTGTCGTCATCCAGATGGGCAATCAGTTTATCCGCCGCCGCTCGGGCTTCTTCTTCGGTTTCACGCACAATCACATGCAGGCGGATACCGTATTCGAGTTTCCGGCCGCGTGACTCAGCGCGCTCACGCACGACCGCCAGTTTTTCTGCTACCTGCGCCGGTGGCTCTCCCCAGGTGAGATAGGTGTCAATCTGCTGCGCCGCCACGTCGATTGCTGCCTCCGATGAGCCACCAAAGTAGAGCGGTGGACCGTTTTCCTGCACCGGTGGAAACAGCACCTCAGCGCCTTCAACCTGAATATGCTCGCCCTGATAATCCACTTTTTCGCCGCGCATCAGCCGGCTATACACATCCAGAAACTCGCGAGTCACTTCATAACGTTCACTGTGGTTGAGGAAGATGCCGTCGCCTTTGTTCTCTACCGGATCGCCGCCGGTGACCACGTTAATCAGCAGACGGCCTTCCGACAGACGATCCAGTGTGGTAGCCATGCGCGCTGCCAGCGTGGGTGGCTGCAACCCTGGCCGTATGGCGACCAGATAGCGCAGCCGGCGGGTCATTGGTGCCAGCGCGGAAGCCACCAGCCAGGAATCCTCACAGCTTTTGCCTGTCGGAATGAGGACGCCGTAGAAGCCCAGATTGTCGGCGGCCAGCGCGACCTGCTGTAAATAGGCTAAATCAACCGGGCGTCCGCCTTCTGTGGTACCCAGGTAACGGCCATCGCCGTGCGTCGGCAGGAACCAGAAGACATTTATGCTCTCGTGCGCAGAATCGGCCATTATGCTTATCCTATATAACTTTATGAGAAAACGTTCATTCTTAACTTTCTATTTGGTTATATAGGCGTAAGCGAAAAGCATGCCAGGTTTTAACGAAACAGAGATTGTGCATTTTCAGTCAGTTAGGTCATCAGAGCGCGTAATGTCTGTTGCAATTGCAACGCAACGCCAACAGCATTTGCTGCATATGCAACTGCTTATGCTTTTTTCCTGCTGTTCATTGCCACTTGCCGGGTTTAGCGTGATGGCAGACCTTTACAGGAGCCACCCTCATGCTGACACCTTACAATCAACCAGATTCACCTCGCCTGGTCGACCCGGCATCGCTGGCTTTCCAGTCGCTGCTGGATAAATTCGCACCCACCGACGCCACGGTACTGATTGTGGGCGAAACCGGCACCGGCAAAGAAGTGGTCGCCCGTTATCTGCATCACCACAGTCCACGCCGGCATGCCCCGTTTCTGGCCGTCAACTGCGGCGCCCTGACGGAAAGCCTGGCAGAAGCTGAATTGTTTGGACATGAGAAAGGTGCCTTCACCGGCGCGACTCAGGCGCACCCTGGCTGGTTTGAAGCGGCGCAGGGCGGCACGCTGCTGCTGGATGAGATCGGCGAACTGAGCCTGCCGCTGCAGGTTAAACTGCTGCGCGTCCTTCAGGAGCGTGAGATCACACGCGTCGGTTCACGCAAGGCCATTAAAATAGACGTGCGCGTTATCGCCGCAACCCATGTCGATCTGGCGCAGGCAATTCGCGAACGGCGTTTTCGTGAAGATCTGTTTTATCGCCTGAACATCGCCGTTGTTCCCCTGCCACCGCTGCGCCAGCGTCGCGAGGACATCCCGCTGCTGGCACAGCATTTCCTCTCCCTGTACGCACGCCGCCTTGGCCGTCCGGCGCGTCGCCTGTCGCCTGACGCGCTGGAAGCGCTGCGCGATTACAGCTGGCCCGGCAATATTCGTGAGCTGGAGAATACGCTGCACAATGCGGTGCTGCTCAGTCGCGATGAGACATTGACACCGACGCAACTGCGGCTGGCAGGTTACAGTGAACGTGGATACAGCGAAACGGACGATTCGACACTGGATAGCTTCCTGCGCCAGCAGATTACGCGCGAACCGCAACAGCTGTTTGATCGGGTGATTCATAGTCTGATCAGTAATGCACTGGAAATAGCGGACAACAATCAGACTCAGGCCGCCACGCTGCTGGGCATTAGCCGGCACACGCTGCGCACGCATCTGGCTCAGATGGGCGTCATAAAAGGGCGGCGTAAGTCTGCCGTCATAGCCTTCGCGCACGCCAGCGGGGCCGCGCGCCCTGAACGCGAGTTGCGCATCGGCTTTCAGAAATTTGGCAATCTTGGCGTGTTGAAAGCGCGCCAGACGCTGGAACAGTGCTTCAATCAGCAGGGTATCAGCGTGGTGTGGAGTGAATTCCCCGCCGGTCCGCAACTGTTGTATGCGCTGCAAAATAATGAGATTGATTTTGGTACCACCGGTGAAGTGCCGCCCATCTTCGCTCAGGCCAGCGGTAACGCCGTGACTTATATCGCCTGGGAGCCACCGGCACCGGGCAGCGTCGGGATTGTGGTGCCACGCGACAGTACTATCCACAACCTGGCAGATTTGCGGGGTAAGCGTATCTCGGTCAATAAAGGATCGAATGTTCACTGGCTGCTGTTGCAGCTGCTGGAGGAAGCCGGCATCGGTCTGGATGAAATTAAAGTGGTGTACACGCCGCCGAAATATCCGCTCACAGCCAGCGATTATCTGGCCGTCGATGCCTGGATGATGTGGGATCCGCTGCTGAGTGCCGCAGAAAGCAACGCCGATTTACGCGTGCTGGAGAAGGGCGAAGGCCGGGTGCGCAACCACCAGTTTTATCTGGCGCGCCATGATTATGTGCAGCAGCATGACGACATCGTGCAGCAGCTGGTAACGAGCCTGCAGCAAACCGGGACCTTTATTGATAATCATCGCCATGAAGCCGCCACTATGCTGGCGCAGGAACTGGGGCTGGAGTTCGCAGCCGTGGAACGTGCCTTATCCCGTCGCAGCCACCAGACGCGGGCCATGGTTTTCCACGTCATCAAAGAACAGCAAACTATCGCTGACCGCTTTTATGCGCTCGGTTTGATTCATAAACCGGTGCGCGTGCGTGATGCAGTGTGGCAGTCGCCCAGCCAGACGGCGCTTATGGCATAGCGGCTACAGTAAAAGTTATCCACGTTTTCTGTGGATAACACATTGAATATCGTCTGGCTAAATCCCCGTTTTTCTCACGGCAGCATGAGGATTTACTGTGAAACTCGGGCGATTTCAGCCTGAAATCCTGTAGATAAAAACCCTGTTTTCAAACAGTTAGAGGTGAAATCGCCATGGCGAACGTCGCCTGATTCCGGCAGATTTGGTTAAGGATTCCTCCTGCTGCTTTCACTGTTGCTTTCGCATCCAGCAAAGCTGGCCACCTTCAAAGCTTCAACCAGCGATGGCGCGGTTTCACCATATTATATTGAGGGATTGGCGATTTCAGCCTGAAATTCCGGCTAAGGTTGATTTGATTTCATGCACTTAGCGCTGAAAACAGGCTGGCGAAGGATGAAATTACGGGGGAGAAATCAGGTGGTGAAGTAACAATCTGTAGCGGCACGGTTCAGGTTGTACGGGATTGTGCTACTACAGATTGCTGGTCATCGGAGGTAAAGCGCTACTACTGATTGAGATACTTATTCAGCGTCTCGGTGATAACGCGATCCAGCTCTTCCTGTAATTCTCTGGACTGGCGGTTAAACTCATAGCTAAACATGCGTCCGCGCGTTTTCTTACGGGCGTAACGGTCTTTATCCGCGAAGGTCCACAGCGGTGTCGCCACCACTTTATCTTTAGCCGGCGCCTGCACCAGCGTCTGGCTGCCGTTACGAACCAGCCGCAGGATGCCATTCTTGACTTCGTCTTCCGCCAGGCCTTCACGCGCACAGACGCTGTCCACATCCATACCGATGGTTTCAATCAGAGCGTCTACCGTCTGACCGGTTTCCTGCAGTTTTTCGTAGGCCTGCAACAGCGTTTTGTAGTCAGGATAGGTCAATTCTGAATGGTTCGGGAACAGGGTGACCAGCTCCAGCGGCACACTGGCAGCCTGCAGCGCGCGGGTCACTTTTGCCTGAGACAGCCCTTCACTCTGCGCAATCTCTTTTTGCGACAGTCCGCTGTCTTTCAGGGACATCAAACGCATGCCGACTTCACGCAGATTATGCTCACGCGCGGTCTGGATATCCTGCGCCAGACGACGGGCTTCTTCGGCAGAGATGGCAACGTCGGTAACCAGCACATCCAGCCCGGTTTTACAGTGCAGCGCGGCCGCCCGACGACGCGAACCATCGAGGATTTCAATCCGATCGCCACGCTTCACGCCAATGGCCGGGAAGAACTGCTGCAGTTTAATGGTACGGATGATATCGCGCAGTGATTCTGGCGTGAGACCGGACTGGTCACGGCCGTTGGTTTCCATCACCACGTACGTTCTTTCTTCTATCTCTTTTGCGGTGATGTGTTCCAGGGTGAACAGGGCGCGTTTACCGGTGGAAAGTATAAACGTTTGGGAGTGGCCATCCTCGCTGGGTTCATTTTGTAACGGGCTCTGGCTGAAGGTGCGGCCAATAGTGATTCTTTTTGCGCTCATAATAACCTCAGTTCAGGCGGATAAATTCAATACGATCAAAGACGGCTTTGGCAAAGTCTTCTGCCGCCGAACGCGCGTTTTTCAGGGCTTCGCTGCTGCCGACATAGGTAGATGGGTTAGCGGAGATAACCGTATCAAACGATTCACCGCAGCGTTCAAAGCCATCCAGCCGCGGCAGCGCCGCATCCAGCATATCGCCGCCAAATATCTCTTTCGCCAGGCTGTGACACATCTTGTGGTCCGCTTTATTCGACAGCTTGGACATAAAACCAATATTGCCCTGCAACCGGCAGGTGGCACCCGACTCTTCGATGATGTCGATAAGCTCGGGCAGGCGCGTCAGATACTTCAGCGTGGAGTGGAAATCAACCTGTGCCGGCGGCACCGGCGTCATCAGCAAATCGGAGGCGGCAATGGCGTTTTTCAGGAAGGCATCCAGATGTGGGCCGCTGTCAATAAAGATGAAGTCGTAATCTTTTTTCAGCTTAGCCACCACGTTTTCATACAGCACTGCATGCACGTTTTGCTGCGGCAAATGCTCCGCACACAGCTCTTCCCAGCGTGAAGCAATGAAGGCGTCATCGATTGAGGCGGGCAGTACGTCAACGCCAGGAATAATCGATGGCACAATAAATTCGCTTTTCAGCTCTTCGCGGCTGACGTTTTGCAGCATCGCCTGTGCTGCGGTGGCCTCAACCAAACCGACCGAACGTTCATGATTCAGGAACATGGTGGCCGAAGACTGCGGATCGAGATCGATCACCAGGATACGTAAATCTTCAAACAGCAGGTGCGGATGCGCGCGCAGCGCGTGCGCCAGTGATACGGTGGAAACGGTTTTAGACACACCGCCTTTCAGGTTACCGACAAACAGCGTAAACGCTTCAGGATGGCGATCGCGGTATTTCGGGACGCCGCGATGATGGTAGATGTCGATAATATTTTGGATCGACATCGCGTACTTGGTGGAACTGCCGGCCGCACGCTTATCAAACGGATAGCCGTTTTCTTCCATCTCGTTAACCGCGTAATCGACACTGGCGCGCGTTAGCTTGGGCAACTTGGCTAACGCCGCTTTGGCATAAACCTGGTAAAAAGTATTCTCGTGCAACTCTTCTTTTTGCGCCTGAATCTGCTCCGTCAGGCTCATCAGCATTCTTTCTGAGCGTTGAGCGACTTTCAGAACCTGCTTCTCATCGTTAGCCATACTTGCTCCACACATGTAGGATTTATGACTTTATACCGAAATCCTGCACATGAGGCAAATCTATCTCATCTGTTCATTATCGGCCCGCGTTGTAAAAAGACCTTTTGCAAGAGGGGGTTAAACCAGACGTTCACTGCAGTCAGTAGCGCGCGTTGATTGATTACTCATCAATTGATGAAAATGTGATCGGCGTAAGGGCAGCACTCTGCCACTGTTCACTGTAATCAGTAACTGGCATGTCTGGCTGAAGCGGTCAATTACGGTGAAATACGGCGCGCCGTTACCTGACAGAGCAGCCCGCACGTTCACTGTAATCAGCGGGTGGCGTAAAGAAATGGAATGCGTTTACTGTACTCAGCGTAACATTCACTGCAATCAGTAACCCTGCCGGAAGATTCACTGTAATCAGTAACTCTTTAGCGCAGGAACAGCGCTACCGGCGCCAGGTGAGCAAGTGCGCAAAAGTAAATGTTCACTGTAGTCAGTGATTCCGCGCATCATCCGCTCACCAAATGGTCAGATTCACTGTAGTCAGCACAAGCCCACTACATTCTTCCCTCACTGACTGCCTGCAATGCACGGTGTGAGAGGGTGCTGCCAGCCAGTGAGAAGGGGAGAAGCTGCACACGATGAGAATTACGCGGTGTGCGATTGCGGGCTGGCGAGCATTGCCTGCAGGAAGATTGGGCTGCGCCGCGGCGAGCGCCGTGCAGTGCAGTGCAGTGCAGTGCAGTGCAGTGCCATGTTAAGGGCCGCCTTACTGGCGGCAATATGCCAGCGCATCGATTGATGCAGGTATGAGATTCACTGTAATCAGTAAACTGCGACGTCGATGCCAGCGACATTCACTGTAGTCAGTAAACTATGAATACCTTTTCGTCAATGTTCACTGTAATCAGTAATGTGACCGCGAGCAGATATTCATAACCTGATCGCTGCGGCGCATTCACTATAGTCAGTAAAAGGAAAAGCGTGTTTAAGCCTGAACTGCTGACCTGCCTGCTGAGCATTCACTGTAATCAGTAAACCCGATCATCTTTATCGCGCCAGGTCGAGGGAGGGTCGTGCGGCACAGGGAAGGGCACTCAGCTAACAACATTCACTGTAATCAGTAGCCGGGTTCGCGCGCGCTGCGCTTTGAAGCAGCAGTACCTGACGAACACGTTCACTGTAATCAGTGCATGCCCGCTTAGCCTCAGCCCGATAACGTTCACTGTAGTCAGTAGCTGGCTTTCCCTTCCATGCAGGCCAGTGCCTGCGGTGAGGGCAGGGGAGTGTTGAGAACGTTCACTGCAATCAGTAACGCAGAGAGCCGTTTCGTCATGAAATGACGTTCACTATAGTCGGTAAACCCTCCCACGATTCACTGTAATCAGCGATAGTGACCAACCCTGTCACTTTTACTGGTTACTTTTACAGCATAATTACTGAATACAGTGAATGTATTACTGTATATCGTTTATTACGCTTAATTTTCAGTCAGATACTGATAAAGCGTTCACTGTAATCAGTGAGGTCGTATGCTTACGTGTTCACTGTGGTCAGCAGAATCGCCCGGCAGACCAAACATTCACTGTAATCAGCCAGACGGTCTCTGAAGGCACAGGCAAGGTGTCTGTCAACCCACCTGGTAAGTACCCACTATCAATAAAAGCGCTGTTATGCATGAAAAGGAAGTTTGGAGGGTTTTTACGGAACAGGCGATACCGGCAGCGACCACTGATTACAGTGAATGCTACCGATTACAGTGAACAGATTAGGTTGTGCTGATTACAGTAAATGAGGGGAAAGCGGCAGTGTCACTTTTAGGCTCAGTGACACTGCGGGAAGAGGACTGACTGATTACAGTGAATGGGTGAAGTCAGTCTTCGAAATCGAGGTCTTCCAGCGAATCGATACTTTCCAGATTGCTAATACCATCGAGTTTGGGTGTGCGGCTGTGGATGATGAAAAATACCGAACGGCCCCGTTTCACTTCGGAGTAGTCCAGATAGCCAATCTCTTTCAGTTGCTCCATGGCGCGCCGCACCACATGGTTTTGCGTGGTGGTTTTTGAGCCGAGATTAAGGCGCATGCGTAAGCGCGCCAGGGAGATAGGCGCCGGATTAGTGGGCAGGCTTTCCAGGTAGGTATACAGCGCCTGCGCCGACTCCTTACGCTTGAGGCGCGAGATAGCACGCAGCTGCAGCAGCACCTTGTGGTCGAAGTTATACAGCTCAAACAGCTTAGGATCGGCCTGAATACGCACCAGATCTTTCTCACGATCGTAGTAAGCCGACTGCACCAGGTGCGTGTGGTAGGCCTTACCATTCCCCTCAAACGACAGGGTATTGGTTGCGATGCGTCGCAGCGAGGCGTCAAGACGCTTACGCAGCGCCGCGGACGAGTTGGCCGAGGGAATACCGCACATCTTGACGAAATCGATAAACGGCAGCGTGACGGTGTCGCCCTTAGACGGATAACGCGAGAAAGACTGAATGATGCCGGCCCAGGTTTTGAAATCATTATCCATATCCAGCCGTGCGCCGGTGATGGTAATCTTTTCATAGCCTTCCGCTTTCACCAGCGACAGGTTTTTGAGCTCTTTGGTGGCATCGGTTGAAGCCATCGCGCCGGATTTTCCGCGCGCCGTTGACTTCAGGGTAGGAACAAACAGACCCAGGCGCATCAGTGCGACCGGTTGTACGGTGTTATTTTTATTGGGATGAAGCTGAATAACTTCACCACTGTTTTTCGTCACCGACAGAAAAGGTTCAAGTAACGCCTTGTTTTCACTCTCTTTATCTGCCATAGCCTGAGATCTTCATTCTGTGGATGAAAAGGATCGGTATCTGATTACAGTGAACATTAACACTGTTTATAGTGAACATTCTACTGTCTATAGTGAATAAAGTACTGACTATAGTGGATACTTTACTGATTATAGTGAACACGATCACCTTCTCAGCCCTTGTCGGGTGCGGCCTGCCGCGATCGGGGATCTCTTAGGATCTCTTTTAGATCTCTTTATGATCTTTCTTTAAGATCTAATCACTGTATAAGTGGATAACCCGTTGAGGCGACTGATGCTGATAAGCGTAACCTGCAGAATATTCGCTTACGTCTTTAAATCACCCTGTGAGGGTGGAAAATGAAAATCTTCAGGCCTGCGCTGTCTCTCAATTCATTTCAGGTGAACAACTTGCTCTCATCTATTCATTTTTCATCACCTGATAGCTGGCGTAAGGTAGATCCCATTCTGATCAACCCGATTATCTGACGAAGGCATCTTATGACTGATCACGTTATTTCACGTAATCCCACCAGCGGCGAAATCATTGCCACTTATCCCCTGCAGAGTGCAGCCGAGCTGGAAACGGCTTTACAGCAAAGCGCCAGCGCCTTTGCGCAGTGGCGTAACACAGAGATGGCACAGCGCGTGAAGGTACTGCGTCAGCTGGGTGAGCAGCTGCGCCAGCGTCAGGATCAACTGGCTACGCTCGCCACGCTGGAAATGGGTAAACCCATTGCGCAGGCGCGTGCCGAAGTCCTGAAATGCGCCAGCCTGTGTGACTGGTATGCTGAACACGGACCGGCAATGCTGGCCGATCAGCCCACGCTGGTGGAAAACCAGCAGGCCTGGCAATCGTTTCGTCCACTCGGTGTGATCCTGGCGGTGATGCCGTGGAATTTTCCCTACTGGCAGGTTCTGCGTGGCGCAGTCAGCATGCTGCTGGCGGGCAATACCTACCTGTTGAAACACGCTCCGAGCGTCATGGGCTGCGCCTTGCTGATGCAGGAGCTGTTTGCCGCAACCGATTTGCCGCGCGGCGCATTCAATGTAATCAACGTCGATAACGACGGTGTTTCTGCCGCCATTAAAGATCCTCGCGTCGCGGCTATCGCCGTAACCGGAAGCGTGCGCGCGGGTGGCGCGATCGCCGCTCAGGCCGGTGCGGTACTGAAAAAAACCGTGCTGGAGCTAGGCGGTGCCGATCCTTTTATCGTGCTGGCCGATGCCGATCTGGATGCGGCAGTGGCCTCAGCGGTCACAGGACGCTACCAGAACAGCGGGCAGGTGTGTATGGCAGCCAAACGCTTCATCATTGAAGAGAGCATCGCAGAGGCGTTTGAGGCGCGTTTCAGCGCAGCCGTGCAGGCGCTGAAAGTGGGCGATCCGCTGCAGGAAGAGACTTATATCGGTCCGATGGCACGCTACGATCTGCGTGATGAACTGGATCATCAGGTGCAGGAAACCCTGCAACAGGGTGCACGTCTGGTGCTGGGCGGCCACAAGATCGAGGGCGTCGGCAACTATTATGCGCCAACCATTCTTGCCGACGTCACGCCCGCGATGACCGCTTTTCGTCAGGAGATCTTCGGGCCGGTGGCGGCGATCACCGTCGCGCGCGATGCGCAACATGCACTGCAGCTGGCGAATGACAGCGAGTTTGGCCTGAGCGCCACCGTGTGGAGCGGCAATGAAGCGCTGGCGCAGGAACTGGCAGAGCAGCTGGAAACCGGCGCGGTGTTTATCAACGGCAACGGCGCCTCCGATCCGCGCGTCGCTATTGGTGGCGTGAAGAAGAGTGGTTATGGCCGCGAACTCTCCAGCTTCGGCGTCCACGAGTTCTGTAACATCCAGACGGTGTGGAAAAACCGTCGCTAACCCGGCCGGGGCGCGCCATACTGTGCGCCCCAACTTCCGGAAGCAATCCTTGTATGCAAACGCCAGGCATTCTCATCCTTGCTGCCGGTCTCGGCAGCCGCTTTCGTCAGGCCGGCGGTACCGGGCATAAACTGCTGGCACCGTATCCTGATGATAATGGCGTGCCTCAGCCGCTGCTGAAGCTGACGCTGCAGCAGGCGCAGCGCAGCGGTTTGCCGCTTCTCCTCATTATCCGGCCGGAAGATCGCACCATTCAACAGCTGGCACAGCAGTGCGGCGTCGCGACCTGCACTATTGCCAGCGCCGGCAGCGGTGAAAGCATTGCCGCTGGCGTGCGGGCCACCGCCCACTGGCATGGCTGGCTGATCGTACCGGGTGATATGGCGTGGGTGAGGGCGGAGGATCATCAATGCGTGGCGCAGGCGCTGCGCAACGGTGCGCCACAGGTACGGCTCAGCTGGCAAAACCAGCCAGGCCACCCGGTGGGATTTGCCGCGCACTATGGCGCGGCGCTCGCTCAACTGCAGGGCGACAGCGGTGCCCGCGCGCTGCTCGACCCGGCCATTCTCATCACTCTCCCGGCCCATCAGGGCACGATCCGCGACGCGGATCTGCCACGATCCGGGGCAAGCCGCTGACCTGCAGCGCGCCTGAATGGGTCAGTGGCTGCCGGGATTAGCGCGTACCTGCGCCACTTTTTCGCTCAGATTCTGCCACGCCGGTTGGTCAGGTGCGTAGCGCTGGCGCAGCCAGGCGGCAATATCTGCAACCTGCTTATCTGACAAGCTGGCGGCAAAGCCGGGCATATAACCGAGCGCATCGGTTGCCGGTTTGTCGATACCGTGCAGCACCACCTGTAACAGATTATCCGGCGTCGCGCTGGTTATGCTGCTGCTGTTGGCCATCGATGGGCTGACGCCAAACAACTGCGGTCCGCCCTCGCTGGCGCTGTGGCAGGCCTGACAGGCGCCTTTAAACAGCCGTTCCCCCGCGGCAGTGTTCCATGCCGGTTTTGCCACTGGCGCAGCGACAGGGCGCGCTGCCTGACCATTAATGTCTGCCAGATAGCTGGCCATGGCGCGCACGTCGGCTTCCGGCAGGGTGGCGAGATGGCTTACCACCGGTGCCATCGGTCCGGCGGCAACGCCGTGCTGCGCATCGTAACCACTGCGCAGGTAGTTATACAGCGACTGCGCCGTCCACGGCTGCGGGGCTTTATTCAGCTGATTAAGCGCGGGCGCTTCCCAGCCGTCCACCCAGCCGCCGGCGAGGAAATTGTCCCCGCGTTTTTCCGCGCCCAGCAAATTACGCGGCGAGTGGCAGGCACCGCAGTGCCCGGCTCCGTTCACCAGATAGGCACCGCGATTCCATTCGGCGCTTTTGCGGGGGTCAGGCTGGTATTCGCCGCGCCCGAGGTAGAGCGCGTTCCAGCCCGCCATCAGGAAGCGCAGGTTATAGGGAAAGCGCATCTGGTTTTCTGCTGGTGCCTGCTGTACCGCCGGCTGCGACATCAGCCAGGCGTACAGCGCCTGCATATCGCCTTCGCTTAGCTGGCGAAAGCTGGTGTAGGGAAACGCCGGATAGAGATGATGACCGTCGCGGCTGATGCCCTCGCGCATGGCGCGATCGAAGGCGTTAAATGACCAGCTGCCGATGCCGGTCTGCTTATCCGGCGTGATGTTGGTGGTGTACAGCGTGCCAAAAGGCGTCTCCATCTTCAGACCGCCGGCATTGGTCGCGCCGCCTTCCGTGGTATGGCATACCGCGCAGTCACCGGCGGCGGCCACCTGACGGCCACGTTCCAGCATCTCTGCCGACCAGCTTCCGGCAGCCGGGGGTGTCACGGGCGCAATCGGGGCGCGCCACGGCAGCGCGTTGATCGCCACGCCAGCGGCGAGGCCGAGCAATCCTGTTACGCCACCCAGTGCCCATTTTCGGCTGCGGCGGCGGGCGGTTTGGGCCGGTGCGGCCAGCTGTGGCTCCGGCTGCGGATCGGGGCCGTTCAGCGCCTGACGCAGTTTGTCAGCAGTAATGGGCAATTCGCGAAAACGGATACCGGTGGCATCAAACACCGCGTTAGCGATGGCCGCGGCGCTGGGCACCGACGCGGATTCCCCCGCGCCCAGCGGCGGTTCGTGCGGGCGCGGCACCATCATTACGTCGATATCCGGCACTTCCGGAAACGTCAGGATCGGGTAGCTGCCCCATTCCTGGCTGGCGATCAGGTTGCTTTCAATCGTCACCTGTTCTTTGAGCACCCGGCTGGTGGACTGAATGACATTGCCGTGAATCTGATGCTTTACCCCTTCCGGGTTGATCATCATGCCGGCATCATGGCCCACGGTGATGCGCGTAACGGCGATCTCGCCGCTCTGCTTATCAATCGCGACATCCGCGACCCAGGCAGCCCAGGCGGCGCCGAAGCCGGGAAATTTGCTGTGAATATAGCGTGCGTAGGCAAAACCGCGTCCGCGCAAAATGCCGGGTTCGCTGGCGGTCTGCTGAATGGCGGTGCGCGGCGTCCAGTCTGCGCGCGCAGCGGTGGCGCGCATTAGCTCGGCGGCGCGATCGTCCTGAATGTAGCGCAGCCGGTACTCCACCGGATCGACGCCTGCCGCGTGGGCCAGCTCATCCATATAGGATTCATGGGCAAAGGTGTTGGGCAGGGCTGAAACGCCGCGCATCCACGAGGCGCGTACAATCGGCGCCATGTCCTCAATGGTGACGCGCAGATGGGGAAAATCGTAAGGTGGAATGGAGGTGCGATCGCCCATTTCATACGCCAGCGCCACCGGATCGACACGGCCGGTTAGCAGCAGTGCCAGGGTGGGTGCGCCGTTGGACGGATAAGACGTAGTGAAATCATACACCTGCGGATTACCCTGCGCGTCCAGCCCGCCGTCCACCTCCATCAGCTGCGCAGTGCCTTTCGGCTCCCACACGTGTTCCTGGGCGCGCGTCAGCTGTACCCGCACCGGCTGGCCTACTGCGCGTGACAGCAGCGCCGCATCGGCGGCCACGTCATCGGCGCAGTTGCGACCGTAGCAACCGGCGGCTTCCATGCGGTTCACTTCAATGGTCTCTTCCGGCCTCTCCAGCAGCCATGCCAGATCGGCGCGCAGCAGGTGCGGGTTCTGCGTGCCGCTCCACACCTGCAGCGAATCAGGCTGATAGTCGGCCACCGCGCAGGAAGGGCCAATCGACGCATGCAGCTGATAGGGCCAGACATAGCTGCGGGTAAAACGCTGCGCGACATTCGCCAGCGCGGCATCCACTTCACCGCTGTCATGCACCACGCGCGAGGTGCGGGGATTATCACGAATAGCCTGTTCGATATCGCGCAGGTCCGGCAGGCTGTGTTCCCACGGCTTCCAGCGCACCTGTAATGCGTCCATCGCGGCGATAGCCTGCTCCTCGCGCTCGGCCACCACGCCGACAAAATCCGCGATCTGCACCACTTTCACGATGCCTTCGAGATGCGCGATCGAGCTTTCGTCAATGCTGAGCAATGAGGTGCCGACAAAGCTACCAGTGTCATAGCCCGCATACGGTGGACGGATGACCCGGCCGTGCAGCATACCGGGCACGCGCAGGTCATGCACCCACGTCAGTTCGCCGGTGGCTTTGGCGGGAATATCCACCCGCGCTGAGCTGGTACCAACTAAGCGATATTCACTGGCGGGCTTGAGTGTTACCTGATGATCAATCGGCACGATGCTGCGCTGCTGCTGCACCAGTTCGGCAAATGACAATTGCACCCCGCTGGGGTGCTGCAGGAAACCGCCGTCCAGCGTGATGCTCTCCACCGGCAGCTGCCAGCGCGCGGCGGCCTGCTGTAACAGCCACTGGCGCGCCGTTGCAGCCGCTTTACGCAGTGGTACGGCAGAAATTTGCAATGTGGCGCTGGCGATGGTGGCACCCTGGTTGGGCACGCGCAGCGTATCGCCCAGTACCATTTGCACCTGATCCATGCGCAGATTGAGCTCTTCGGCGACGATTTGCGTCAGCGCGGTTTTCACCCCGGTGCCGAGATCGACATGGCCATTGAAGGCCCAGACGCTGCCGGAACCGTCAATAGCCAGAAACAGTGCCCGCTCTTTGGCTTTCAGCGTCGGCGTCTGGCCTTTGGGTACCAGCCCTGGCGGCGGCTGAATCTCATCGACAATCAACAGGATGTCGCTGGCTGCCAGCAACTGCTGCTGCGTGGGGACGTTAGCCGCACTCATGATGCCGCCTCCGCCTGCTGCAGGCATAAGGTGATGGCACGCTTCACCGCGCACAGAATCTCCTGATGGGTGCCACAGCGGCACAGGTTACCGCTCAGCGCCGCACGTATCTGCCGGTCATCAGGGCAGGGCTGAGCGCGCAGCAGCGCGGCGGTGGTCATGATCATGCCGTTAAGGCAGTAACCGCATTGTGCGGCCTGCGCCTCAATAAACGCCTGCTGCACCGGGTGCAGTGCTTCGCGGTTGCCCAGGCCTTCCAGCGTGGTGATAGCGCGCTGACGCACGCCATACGCCGGGATCACGCAGGCGCGCGCGGCAACGCCATCGATCAGCACGGTGCAGGCGCCGCATTCGCCCAGGCCGCAGCCATATTTGGGGCCGTTAAGCTGGAGGTGATTACGCAGCACCAGCAGCAGCGAGGTATCGCGGTAGCTGCTGATGGGGTGAGTCGCGCCGTTCACCTCAAGGGCGTAATGGCACGTGGATGCAGGTGAAACTGGTGTGGCAGTCTGATGTGCCAGCATTTTCATTATTAACCGCCTTAGCGAGGCGGCTAAGCGCCCCGGGTTAGGGCTGGCTCGTATCGTCCAGCATTTTCTTGAGCAGATAAATCAGCGCGACCCGTTCGGCCGGATTCAGCTGCCCGTAAGTCATTTCGGTGATGCGCATCGCGTTGTCTGTCGTGCTGTCAATCAGGCGGTGGCCTGCATCGGTCAGCATGACAATCACTTTGCGTTTGTCGGTGGGATCGGGACCCAGACTGACCAGATCGCGCGCCTTAAGACGCTCAACCACACCGCGAATGGTGGCCTGATCGACGGCGGTATAACGCACTAAATCGTTCTGTGCGCTCGGACCGCGATCGCGCAGCGCACAGAGGGTAATAAATTGCACGGCGGTTATCTGTGAATCACCGACGTGTTGCTGAAAAATCGCCGCATGGCGTTGATACACCTTGCGCAACAGATGGCCAACCTGCTCGGTATAGTCATAGCGCTGGTCTGCGCGCGGATCCTGCTGGTGCGACATGCCTTTATCCTTTTTCCCGGAAACTGTCAGGCAGTGTAATGCATTGTCACTGCGCTGACAGCCGTTCCCTGCGCACGATTAACGCGCGCGTGAGGCCTCCGGTGCCACCACTTCACCTTCCGCCACCACCAGCAAATCGTCCACTTTGATGTCGCAGCGGCGCAGAGCAATGTCCATATGGCACGGCGTTTTGCGCTTACCGCCCACTTCGGTGTTCGGTCCGGTCGAAAACAGGAAGTTGCCGTAAAAGGCGCGCGCGTCCATACACATGCCGTCGTTTTTGTCGTGTAATCCCATCGCCGTCCACTGTGCGCGCGGCTGCAGCCCCCAGCCGATGTGGGAAATACCGTACACTTCCGGGTCGTTGAAGTAGCGCATGTAATCGCGCAGATACTCGGCCTCAAAGCCACCGTGAATGCGGGTGACAAAACCTTTCTCGATCTCCAGCGTAATACGTTCACGCGCGTAAGATTTAAACGGCAGCAGGATGTCGCCGACGTCCAGCACCAGCACGCCTTCAGCCTGATCTTCATTCGGCCAGGTAAACAGGAAGCCGCTCGGCCAGTGATCCCAGCGGCCTGGCTCATCCGCGTAGCCATATTCCGTTACCGTGGGGTACTGGCCGAGCGGGGCACGAAAATCACTGCCGGCCGGCGATTTCACCGTCATCATGCGCGCTTTTTCCAGCACCGCCGCCGCCGCCAGCACGCGCGACTTGTCCTCTTCGTTTGGCAACATTCGTGCCAATACTTCCGGCGGCTCGACGGCCAGTAAAATTCGTGTCCCGGTTTTCAGGATTTGTTCCTGCTCCGGCGAATGCAGCAGCATCATGGTATCGACGATCAGATCCGCCGCTTCCAGCGCGCGCTGCGCGGCAATGTTGCCGGTAAGCGCGGTATCACCACAGTAGGCGGTCATGTCGTTACCCATTGCCGTCGGGTGATTGAAGGCCGGCAGCTCAACGCAGTACACCTTCGCGCCCAATCGTAGTGCAGCATCAGTGGCTGCCTGCACGGTGCGTGCATCGGAATAATGACTTTTCAGGATGGCGACACTCTGGCTGGCGTCGACTTTCGACAGCCGTAAAACCTGCTCGAACATCTGGCCTAACTGGCTCTGATTTACTGCCATAGCGGTTTCCTCTCAGGGTTAGATGTCAGACAATTTGCTGCGTAAAACTTCAGCTATTTATAGCGAATACGCTTTATGTGTTTGTTATAGACGTGTTGCGAAGAACAGTGCAAGCATTTCTTTTTGACATAAGAAAAGCCTATTTAACCTTATCATCAGGCTGTGATTAACATCATGTTATCGAGTTTTCACTGTAAATACGGTTGCTTTTAACAGTGTCATAACCTCAATAATTAAAGTGTATGCACTATAAATTCACTGTCGGGTTTGATCGTTTATCCGCGTGCATACCTTCAAATCAGCGTCTGTGTGAGAGGAAAATATGAGCAATATGAAACGCATCGCGGTAATCGGCGCCGGGCTGGGCGGGCTTGCCGCCGGCTCGCTGTTACAGAAAGCGGGATTTCATGTCACGGTCTACGAACAAAGCCCGGCTTTCTCCCGTCTGGGTGCCGGCATCCACATGGGGCCGAACGTGCTCAAGGTGTTTCGCCGCATGGGTATCGAACAGCAGCTGGAGGATCTGGCTTCGCATCCCGATTTCTGGTTCAGCCGCGACGGCGAGACCGGGGAGTATTTGTCACGCATTCCGCTGGGCGCTTATGCGCGCAAAGAGTACGGTGCGGCTTATGTCACGGTGCACCGGGGCGATTTGCAGGCCATGCAGATGACCAGTCTGCAGCCGGGCAGCGTCCAGTTCGGTAAGTGCCTGAGCAGCGTCGAAGACAGCGGCAGCGATGTGGTGCTGCGTTTTCAGGATGGCAGCGAAGCGCGCGCGGATATCGTGATTGGCGCGGATGGCATTAACTCAAAACTGCGTGAGCATCTGCTGGGGGTGGAAGCGCCCACTTACAGCGGCTGGGTGGCGCACCGTGCGCTAATCCGTGGCGAACAACTGCGCAAATACAACCTCAGCTTTGAAGATTGCGTGAAGTGGTGGTCTGAAGATCGTCATCTGATGGTCTATTACACCACCAAAGCGCGCGACGAATATTATTACGTCTCCGGTGTGCCGCACCCGGCGTGGGATATCAAAGGCAGCTTCGTTGACAGTAGTCAGCAGGAGATGCTGGAAACCTTTGGTCACTACCATCCGGTGGTACAGGCGCTGATCGAGTGCAGCGAATCGGTCACCAAATGGCCGCTGCTCAACCGCCAGCCGCTGCCGGTATGGAGCGAAGGGCGCATTGTGCTGCTGGGTGATGCCTGCCATCCCATGAAACCGCACATGGCGCAGGGCGCTGCGATGGCCATCGAAGATGCCGCCATGCTGTCGCGCTGCCTGACGGAAACCGGTCTTGATGATTATCGCACCGCATTCCGTCTGTATGAAGCCAACCGCAAAGAACGTGCGTCGCGCGTGCAGGCCGTCTCTAATGCCAATACTTTCCTGCGCACCCAGGAAGATCCGGCCTGGGTGTACGGCTACGACGTGTTTGCCGCGCCGCTGAAAAGCGAGGTGACCTCATGAGCCGTTTTATGCACGGCGGTCAGGTACAGGCCAACGGCATTCGCCAGCACTATCTGCGCTACGGCGGCAGCGGGCCCGCGCTGATCCTCGTACCGGGCATCACCAGCCCGGCAATCACCTGGGGTTTTGTGGCGGAAGTTTTTGCGCAGCATTTTGATACCTGGGTACTGGACGTGCGCGGTCGCGGGCTCTCCAGCAGTGGTGAAGGGCTGGATTACGGCATGGAGAGCTGCGCCGATGACATCAACGCCTTCGCGGATGCGCTGGGGCTGACGCGCTATCACCTGGTTGGCCATTCGATGGGCGCGCGCTTCATCATGCGTGCGGCGGTGAAACAGCCGGCCGGCGTGCTGTCGTTGTCGCTGATCGATCCGCCGGTTTCCGGACCGGGCCGGCGTCTCTATCCGGGTCAGTGGCCGTGGTATGAAGATTCCATTCGCGACGCGCAGCGCGGCATGGATGCTGAAGCCATGAAGCAATACTGCCCGGCCTGGAGCGATGACCAGCGTCAGCTGCGCGCCGAGTGGCTGCATACCTGCTATACGCCGGCCATCCGTCGCGCCTATGACGATTTTCACCAGCTCGATATCCATCAATATTTCCCTCAGCTGCCGGCAAAAACCCTGCTGATGGTGGCAGGCAAGGGCGGCGTCATTCAGGCGGAAGATGAAGCCGAAATCCGCGAGCTGCTGCCGACCATTGAGATCAGCCGGGTAGCCGGCGCTGGTCACATGATCCCGTGGGATGATTTTCACGGTTTCTTCAATGCCTTTGGCACCTTCCTTGGCCCCTCACTGACTCCGGAGACGCAGCCATGACGCGTTCGTATCGTATCGGCCAGATTGTGCCGAGTTCCAACATCACCATGGAAACCGAAATTCCCGCCATGCTGCAGGCGCGCCAGCTGATTCGCCCGGAGCGGTTTACCTTCCACTCCAGCCGTATGCGCATGAAGCATGTCAATAAAGATGAACTGGCGGCGATGGATAAAGAGTCCGACCGCTGTGCGCTGGAGCTGTCCGACGCGCGCGTTGACGTGCTCGGCTATGCCTGTCTGGTGGCGATCATGGCGATGGGCCCGGGCTATCATCGCCAGTCGCAGCAGCGCCTGACGCAGGTCACGCGCGACAACGAGGCGCTGGCACCGGTGATCACCAGTGCCGGCGCGCTGGTCGATGCGCTGCATATTATGGGCGCGAAGAAGATCGCGCTGGTAGCGCCCTACATGAAGCCGCTGACCGAGCTGGTGGTGGATTACATCCAGCGCGAAGGGATTGAGGTAAAGCAGTGGCGCGCGCTGGAAATTGCCGATAACCTCGCCGTCTCCCGCCACGACCCGGCCAATTTACCTGGCATCGTGGCGGACATGACGCTGACGGATGTTGATGTGGTGGTGCTGTCGGCCTGCGTGCAGATGCCATCGCTGCCGGCGGTGGCAAAAGTGGAGGCGCAGACCGGCAAGCCGGTAATTACGGCCGCCATTGCCACCACGTACGCTCTGCTGAAGGCGCTGGAGCTGGAGCCGGTGGTGCCGGGCGCGGGCGCACTGCTGTCCGGTGCGTGGTAAGGAGAAAGCATGAGCCAGAGTGTTAGTGATAACTACGCCGGTGTCTGGGGCAACCGCATCGGTTTTGGTCAGCGTCCGGCGCTGCTGATGATCGACTTTCTGCAGGGCTACACCACGCCGGGTGCCGCGCTGTTTGCCCCGGGCGTGGTGGAAGCGGTGGCCGCCGCACAGGGCCTGCTGGCGGCGGCGCGCCAGTGCGCGATTCCGGTGATCCATACGCAGATTCGCTACCACCCGCAGCATCAGCAGGACGGCGGGATCTGGGTGCAGAAAGCTCCGGTAATGCGTGACATGGTGGAAGGCAATCCGCTGGCTGAGTTTTGTCCGGCGGTGCAGCCGCTTGCCGCAGAAGTGGTGATCACCAAACAGTATGCCAGCGCGTTTTTTGGCACGTCTCTGGCATCGATGCTGGTGGCGCAGGGCATTGATACGCTGCTGATCGCCGGCTGCTCTACCAGCGGCTGCATCCGCGCCAGCGCAGTGGATGCGTTGCAATACGGTTTTCGCGCCATGGTGGTGCGCGAATGCGTGGGCGATCGCCATGATGCGCCGCATCAGGCCAATTTGTTTGATATCGACAGTAAATATGGCGACGTGGTAAGTAAAGCCGCGGCGCTGGAGTATCTCGGGAAGTTCAGCGCCCGTTAAGGGCGCGTTTCACCTGCACGGAGTGCGCACAAACAGTCCGTTTCGGCTGCGGCTGAGACGCATAACAACATCTCCCCGACGACGGGGTTATTGCGCCCGGAGAACACCATGACTGACGTTTCAACCCGTCCTGCTGCGCTGGCAGCCGAAGACACCGCTTCGATTTATCGCAAAATCACCTGGAAGCTGATTCCGTTTCTCTGCCTGTGTTATCTCGCGGCCTACCTTGATCGCATCAATATCGGCCTGGCCAAGCTACAGATGGCGAGCGATCTGGCGCTGAGCGAGACCGCGTTTGGTCTGGGTGCCGGGCTGTTTTTTGTCGGCTATATCCTGTTTGAAGTGCCGAGCAACCTGATCCTGCAGCGGGTCGGCGCAAAGATCTGGATCGCGCGCATTATGATTACCTGGGGCCTGCTCTCGACCGCCACGCTGCTGGTGCAAACGCCGACCCAGTTCTACATCATCCGCTTTTTCCTCGGCGCGGCCGAAGCCGGTTTTCTGCCTGGCGTGCTGTTCTATCTCACCAAATGGTTTCCCTCGTGGCGCCGCAGCCGCATCATTGCGCTGTTTATGATTGGCCTGCCGCTCTCCAGCCTGATTGGCGGACCGCTTTCCGGCTGGATCATGGGGCATTTTCATGAGGTTTACGGCATGCGCGGCTGGCAGTGGCTGTTTCTGCTGGAAGGCCTGCCCAGCGTGTTACTGGGTGTGCTGACGTTCTGGCTGCTGCCGAACAGCGTCGAGAGCGCCAGCTGGCTCAGCAGCAGTGAGAAGCAGGCGGTGCTACGCGAACTGGCGCGCGACGAAGGTGACGCCAAAGGGCTGAAACACAGCCTGCGCGATGGTCTGCTGAATATCCGCGTAGTGATGCTCGGCGGCATCGACTTCTCAATTCTGCTCAGCGCTTACGCCATGGGTTTCTGGATGCCGACCTTTATTAAGAATGCCGGTACCACCGATATCACCACCATTGGCTATCTGACGGCGATCCCCAGTCTGGCGGCGTTGATTGGTATGCTGGCGATTGGTGCCAGCTCAGACCGCCTGCGTGAACGCCGCTGGCACATCATTGTTCCGTTTATTATTGGCGCGGCAGCGATGGGGACCAGCACCTTCTTTGCTCATAACGTGGCGATGACCGTGCTGCTGTTCTCAATTGCGCAGGCGATGATTATCGGGGCGGTGCCGGTGTTTTTCAGTCTGCCCGCTACGTTCCTGAAAGGCACGGCAGCCGCGGCGGGTTTTGCGCTGGCCTGTTCGATCGCCAATATCGCCGGACTGGTGAGTAATTCCGTGATGGGCGTGGCGCTGGATCTCACCGGCAGCAGCAACGGCGCGCTGTGGTTCTTCGCCGTATGTCTGCTGCTCAGCTCGCTGTTGGTGGTCGCGCTGCCAGCGAAGCTGGTGAATCGGTAGAAGATACCTGCGCGTTAAAGCACTTGTTATTCCCTGGTGCGCATCAATGCGCACCCTACAAAACAGTGCGAATTCGTTGTAATTATCGCCGTAGGGTCGCCATTCATGGCGACCTGGTTACATAATCTGCATAACCAGGTGCGCATCAATGCGCACCCTACAAAACAGTGCGAATTCGTTGTAATTATCGCCGTAGGGTCGCCATTCATGGCGGCCTGGTTGCATAATCTGCATAACCAGGTGCGCACCCTACAAAACCGTGCGCATTTCGTTGCAATTATCGCCGTAGGGTCGCCATTCATGGCGACCGCCTCACAGCCGCAGAATGCAGCTCCACACCCCGCCAGACCGTCACGCCCACCCGCACCCAATCCTCCTCGCTTATCGGTTATCCATAAGGTAAAAATCTTGTGGGATAGCTCAAACTATCAGCTAAAGGTATTATAAAGGTATCTATTCTGGTGCTAGATTGGTTCTACCAACACCGGGGAGTCTATTTCGATGAAAACTACAATTCCAAAGCTGTCGTTCATGATGTTCTTAGAGTGGTTTATCTGGGGGGCATGGTTCGTGCCGCTGTGGGCGTTTCTCAGCAAAAACGGCTTTTCGCCAGTTGAGATCGCCTGGTGCTACGCCTGTACCTCCATCGCTGCCATCCTGTCACCGATTCTGGTCGGCTCGCTGGCTGACCGTTTCTTCCAGGCACAGAAAGTGTTATCGCTGCTGACCATCGCCGGCGCGATTCTGATGTTCTTTGCCGCACAGCAGACGCACTTCAGCAGCTTCTTTCCGCTGCTGCTGCTGTATGCGCTCACCTATATGCCGACCATTGCGCTGACCAACAGTATTGCGTTTTCTCACGTCGGTGACGTGGAGCGCGACTATCCGCGCATCCGCGTGATGGGCACTATCGGCTGGATCGCCTCCGGCATCGCCTGCGGTTTTCTGCCGCCGCTGCTCGGCTTTGGCGATATTTCCGCCAGCAATGTACCGTTGCTGATCACCGCGGCCAGTTCGCTGCTGCTTGGCCTGTTCGCCCTGACCCTGCCAGCCACCGAACCCAAAAGCACCGGCAAGTTCAGCCTGCGCGTGGCGCTCGGCCTCGACGCACTGCATCTGCTGAAAGATCGCAGCTTCCTCGTATTTTTCGTCTGTTCATTCCTGTTCAGTATGCCGCTGGCGTTCTACTACATCTTCGCTGAGGGATATCTGACCGAAGTCGGTCTGCCACACGCCACCGGCTGGATGACGCTCGGCCAGGTATCAGAAATCTTCTTCCTGCTGGCGCTGCCGTTCTTCATTAAACGCTTCGGCATCGGCAAAGTGCTGCTGCTCGGCCTGGTCACCGCCGCGCTGCGCTACGTGTTCTTTGTGTTCGGCGGCGATCAAAACCTGCTGACTTTCGGCCTGCTGTTTATGGGCATTCTGCTGCACGGCGTCAGCTACGACTTCTACTTCATCACCGCCTACATTTATGTGGATAAGAAAGCGCCGGTGGCGATGCGTAACGCTGCGCAGGGCCTGATCACCCTGGCCTGTCAGGGCATCGGCAGCCTGCTGGGTTACCGCCTCGGCGGCTATCTGATGCAGGAGATGTTTGCGTATGACCAGCCGCGCAACGGTCAGACCTTCAACTGGGCGGGAATGTGGATGTTTGGCAGCGTGATGATTGTCATCATCACTATTGCCTTTATCGTCCTGTTCCGCGACGGCAAAAAACGCAGTGATGAATTAACCGCTTTTGAAAACTCAGCAACCGCTGACAGCCATAAATAAGAGATGTAACCATGACGATGACACACCAGGAAAAACGGATTTTGGGCGCATTTTACGGCCAGGCATTGGGCGATGCGATGGGCATGCCATCGGAACTGTGGCCGCGCAGCCGCGTGAAACAGCACTTCGGCTGGATCGATCGCTTCCTGCCCGGCCCGGCAGAAAACAATGCCGCCTGCTACTTTGGCCGGGCGGCTTTCACTGACGACACCTCAATGGCGCTGGCGCTGGCCGATGCCATTATCAGCCACGACGGCGAAATTGATGCGGAAACCATCGGCGTCAATATTCTGCGCTGGGCGGAAGCGTTTGATGCCTTTAACAAAAATGTGCTCGGACCCACCTCCAAAATCGCGCTTAACGCGCTGAAAAACGGTACGCCGGTGGCGCAGCTGGAAAATAACGGCCTGACCAACGGCGCGGCGATGCGCGTCTCGCCGCTGGGCTGTCTGCTGCCGGCGCGTGACCTGCCGGCCTTTATTGATGCTGTCGCGCTGGCCTCCAGCCCGACGCACAAATCCGACGTGGCGATTGCCGGTGCCACCGCGATCGCCTGGGCAATCTCCCGCGCGATTGACGGCACCGACTGGGCAACGATTCGTAACGAACTGCCGGCGATTGCTCGTGCGGCACAGGAGCGGCGCGTCACCACTTTCAGTGCGGCAATGGCGGCCCGCATCGAACTGGCGTTGCAGGTGGTCGCGCAGGGTAGGGGCACCGAGTCGACGATGCAGCAGATCTACGATCTGGTCGGTACCGGCACCAGCACCATTGAATCGGTACCGGCGGCGATTGCCATGGTCGAACTGGCAGCCACCGATCCCAACCGCTGCGCCATTCTGTGCGCCAATCTCGGCGGCGATACGGACACCATCGGCGCGATGGCGGTTGCCATTTGCGGCGCGCTGCACGGTATCGACGCGATCGATGCGCAGCTAAAAGCGGAACTGGATGCTGCTAACGCGCTGGATTTCACTCACTACAGCCGCGCGTTTGTCCGTTTCCGCCAGCAGCGCGAGGCCGCCTATGCTGACGCCTGACGATCTGTCGCGACTGGCGGGCCGGTTGCCGGTGTGCGTGGTGGGGGCGGCGGTAGTGGATGTGATTGCCGATGCCTGGACGTTGCCGTATCGCGGCAGCGACATCGAACTGCATCAGCAGGGCGTGAACGTTGGCGGCTGTGCGCTTAACGTCGCCATTGCGCTGCATCGTCTCGGCATACCTTCTATCAACGCGCTGCCGCTGGGGAACGGTATCTGGGCCAGTATCGTGCGACAGAAGCTGGCGGAATACGGTGTGCAGAGCGTACTGGAAAATGCGCACGGTGATAATGGCTGGTGTCTGGCGCTGGTCGAGCCGGATGGCGAGCGCACCTTTCTTTCCGTTAGTGGCGTGGAAAACCAGTGGGACGCCGCGCTGTTGCGCGCATTGCCGCAGCCGGCGCAGCGCTGGATCTATCTCTCCGGTTATCAGCTCACCAGCAAAAGCGGCGAGGTGCTGATCGACTGGCTGGAGCAGCAGGCACCGCCGTATCAGCTGCTGGTGGATTTTGGCCCGCGGCTGGCGGACATCGGCGAGGCGCAGTTTGCGCGTATCATGGCGTTGCAGCCACTGATTACAGTGAACAGGCAGGAAGCGGAGCTGCTGTGGCATGAGCGTCTGCGCGAATCTGAACCTTTCGACGCCCATCAGTTGATGGCGCGCTGGCAGCAGCAGTTTGACGGCGCGATGGTGTTAAGGCTGGACAGCGAAGGTGCCGGATACATCGACGCTGAGGCGCAGGGCTGGGTGCCCGCACTGGCGACAACGGTGGTCGATACTATCGGCGCGGGCGACAGCCATGCTGGCGGATTACTGGCGGGATTAGCGTCCGGCTGGTCACTGGCGGAGAGCGTTGCGCTGGGCAACGCAGTGGCGTCGTTTGTGGTTTCCCGGCGCGGCGGCGACTGTGCGCCCGATCGTGCCACACTGCGCGCTTACTGGCAGCAACGCCTTACTCAGCAATAAACACGTACATATCGCTGCGGCAGTAGCTGATGCTGTACTCCAGCGGATTGCCCTGTGCGTCGAGAGCCAGCTGCTTAATTACCAGCACCGGCACATTGGCGGGCAGGGCAATTTGCTGCTGCAGGGCTTCGTCCGGCATACGCGCACTGACCCGGCTCTGGGATTTCACCGGCAGGATCTGCTGGCGATGAAAATAGTCATACAGCGAAATACCAATCTCATCGGCATCGGCGATGTAACGCGCCGGTACCCACGACTCTTCAACCGAGACCGCCTGACGGTCAACATAGCGAATACGTTTCAGCAGGTAGACATCGCTGCCCGTGCTCAGCCCCAGCTTTTCGGCGATCTCTGCGCTGCAGGCAATTTTGCTTTTGTTGATCCACACGGTGTCCGGCGTTTTACCGCGCAGCACCGCCTGCTGCGACAATCCTTTTGGTTCTTTGAGTGAATATTCAAACTGGCTGCAAATCTGCGTGCCGTAGCCGCGGGAACGGAACACGACGCCCTCTTTTTCCAGTTCGTCCATGGCTTTACGCACGGTGATGCGTGAGATGTTCAGCGACTGGCTGAACTCGCGCTCGCCCGGCAGGATCTCTTCGTGCACCAGCGTGCCATCGCGCACCGCATCTTTAATCGCACTGGCAAAGCGTTTATACAGCGGCGTGCGGCTCTCTATCGCCAGCGTGGTGGTCAACCGCGCCAACAGCGCATTGTGGTCAGTCATAGCGGGCAGGGCACTCACTCGGGTCAGCGGCAGGAACCGCTATAATACTGAATTTTAATGCGGCGCGCAGCCAGCGGCGTTTTGACCAGTCATCATGTTTCTTTATCCTGCTCATAATGAGGCACATCGTCGCGTTCTGTTAGCCACGGCACGCTGTGCGAGCACCAGATATAGGAAACCGGTGTCTGAGCGGGATCGTCGTCCAGCGTGGCCACACGCAGAATCACGTGGCTCTGATGAGGTCTTTCAGCCATCAGATGAGATCCGCAGATTGAACAGAAATAACGCAACTTATCCGGGGAAGAATTAAATGCCGTCAGAAATTCTTCTCCCTGGGTCCACTTGAAATCCTCACGCCGCACGCGCGCTGTGGAGGTATAAGCGGCGGCGTGCGCTTTCCTGCAGGTATGACAGCAGCAATGCGTAATGCTGCCCGCCAGGCGATCGCATTCGTAGCGCACACGTTTACAGAGACAACTTCCGTTCATTTTTTCTCCTGATTCCTCTGCCGGATTATTGCATCAGCTTCAGATGGAGGAGGGGAAACGGTTTCCCCTCACCATCAACGGAAGACCGTCCAGTCACCTGAAAGCCCAGATGCTGATAAAACCCGAGCGCAGCGGTATTTTGTTCGTTAACGTCCACTTTTTTCGCTGAAAGATAACGGATTGCGTAGTGGACTAACCGTGCACCGACCCCTTTTTTGTGATGAGCGGGCGAGACGAAAAGCATCTCGATATTCTCATCCTGCACGCCGATGAACCCGACAATGTCATGGTTTTCATCGCTCACTTTTCTTAAAACAACAGCATCAAAATAATTTTCCAGAATAAGCTGTCTGAGCCGCAGGATATCCTGTTCATTCAGGAAATGATGCGTTGCCCTGACGGCATCCTCCCAGACCTGAATCAGTAAGTGATACTCTTCCTTGCTTACTTCGCTAATTGTCACAACGCCTCCTTAACATGCCTACGCGATGGCTTAACGCAATGCCTGCGCTAATCGCTGGCCAGCCGCGCATAAAGATACTCATCGCCCCACATCCCTTTGAAAAAAATATTCTGCCGGAAGTGCGCTTCACGGCGAAAATTCAGCTTTTCCAGCAGGTTTATGGCGCGAATATTACGTGTGTCTACTACGGCTGTAAGCCGGTGTTTTGCAAACTGCGTGAAAAGCAGGGTAACGATGGCACTCATTGCTTCAAGCGCAAAACCCTGTTTCTGATATCCGGCATCAAATGTCATGCCGAGTTCAGCTTGTCTTCCTTCATCAAAAAAATGAATTCCGATGTCCCCTATCAGCCGGTCGTCTTCCTGGTGTGCTACGGCAAGCTGAAACCAGGTGTTATCGCTGTTGAACGGCAGCGCATCCTGCTGCGCATATAATTTCTCAGCGTCCTGCCGGGTAAATTCTTCCCAGCTCTGATAACGAGCAACGTCTGGCAGATTGCGATAGCGCGACAGATACGGCAAATCAGCCACTGTCAGCTTGCGCAACACCAGGCGTTGAGTATAAATCGGCAACGTGAGTGCCATATGTTCTCCGCTGCCTGCGTGCAGGCGAGTTAAAGTAAACCGGGAGCGGTGCGTATCGCTTCAAGCCCGACGCGCTGCCCGAAAGACAGCTCCAGCGTATTGCCATCAGGATCGGCAAAAAATACGTAATATCCCACCGGTTCGCCAGCCTCTTCAGGGGCTTTGCGTAACACGCCTTCGGCGACGGCCATCGCTGTTTTACGATCGATCTCTTCGCGTGACGCACACGCAATGCCTAAGTGTCCAAATTTACCCAGTGGCGTGTCTGACACGTCATCCGCCTGCACCAGAACCAGCGCGAAAGGGCGGGTATGATCGCTCAGCCATGCCACCTTGCGGGCAGCCGGGACGTCAGGTTCACGGGTGTGTATCACCTTCATTCCTGCATAGCGGCGGTAGAAATCCATGCTCTTCTCCAGATCCCTTACCATAAACGCAACGTGGGTAAATCCAACATCGATATCCTTCATCTGCATCCTGTCTCCATTTAATGCCTCCCCGACACGACAAAAACTCAAGCCTGGTTAAGGTTAATTGCCATAAAGGGCCTGGTCGCTGCTCATTTTTCCGTGTGGAGGCGTGGTGCGTGAAACGGTACTCTCTCTTAAAATTTCAATGTAACTCAACAGTTTTGGAATAAAAGCGACACGGCATCGCGTGCTATATGCCTATTAATAACGTTGACGGAGCGGAAATAAAAACGATTTAATTTCCGCCTGTTTTTTAGGAAAACTAAACGATGCGAAACAGCCTGCCTTCTCTTAACGCCCTGAAGGCGTTCGAATCCGTTGCCCGGCACCTCAGCATGACCCTTGCAGGCCAGGAGTTGCACGTCACGCCCGGCGCGATCAGCCTGCACATCAGGGAACTGGAACGGCAACTGGGCCTGCCCCTGTTTCAGCGAAATGGACGCAAGCTGGCGCTGACGGCATCCGGTCAGGGCTATTACTACTCGATTGCTTCGGCTTTCAGCCTGATACGTGAAGCCACTGAAACGCTGGTGCAGGAGACACAAAAAAATACCATCACGCTGGCCTGCACCACCGGATTTGCGACCCACTGGTTACTGCCGCGGCTGGCTGATTTTGAACGTGCCTGTCCGGATATCGACCTGCGTATCAGCGCCACTTCCCGCATCCAGTCTTTCGCCACGGATGGTATCGACCTGGCCGTACGGCATGGCAACGGTTTTTGTGAGGGTTGCGTGAGTGAGAAGTTGATCGACGACGACTACCTTGCAGTCTGCATTCCTGCTGTGGCGCAGCAGCTGGGAGAACCGCCGGCACTTGCCGCACTCGGTCGCGTCACGTTACTGCATGATATGCACCGGGAAGACTGGCAACGCTGGCTCGCTGAAGCCGGTGTCGGGCATATTGATTCCGGTAAAGGGCCCTTGTATAGCGATGGCAGCGGGGCGTGGCTGGCGATGCTTGCTGGCATGGGCGTAGCGCTGATGCGCAGGCGATTTGTTCAGGCAAACCTGGCATCCGGTGAAGTGGTGGCACCGTTTCCAAATACGCTGAATACCGGACACGCGTACTGGCTTATTACGCCCCACGAAGCGCTGCTGCGTTCTGCCGTGGTAAAAGTAAGAGCCTGGCTCATGCAGCAGTCCACAGAATAGAACAGCGTCCGGCATTTCTTCATATCAACAAGACATAGTAAATTTCTGAGCAAGCCGATATAACAGGTTCAGGACATTTCACCTGCAGAGGATATCATGGCGCTTTCACACGAATTAATGCTGATTTACACCACTTATTTTGTGGCAACGGCCAGCCCTGGTCCGAGTAATATGGCGATTATGGGAACGGCGATGAATAAAGGGCGCGGTGCCGCCTTAGCGCTTGCGGGCGGGGTAATTGGCGGCTCAATGCTGTGGGCGCTGCTGGCGGCCTGCGGGGTATTAACCGTGCTGGCGACGTTTGCCCAATTGCTGCTGGTATTGAAAATCGGCGGCGGGTTATATCTGTTGTGGCTGTCATACAAAGCCGGTAAATCTGCGTTAACCCGCACCGCTGCCGATAAAACCGTTATCAGCGATCACCGCGTTGCATATGGCGCGTTATTTCGGCAGGGAATTTTGATGCACGTCGGTAATCCTAAAGCCATTTTAACCTGGGTCGCAATCATGTCCGTCGCGCTCAAACCGGACGCCGCAGTCTCGACCTTACCGCTGATTATTCCCGGCTGTGCGGCGATTTGCGTCGCGGTATTTTGCGGCTATGCGCTGATATTTTCCACCGCAGCAATGAACGCGTTTTACCGTCGTATCCGCCGGGGATTAGATGCGCTATTAGCCTGCTGTTTTGCCATTGCCGGACTGAAACTGGTGTTGAGTCGTCAATAAAGCAAATTTTTAACCTCAGGTTCGCCCTCCATAGCAATAGGCCGCTCAGTTAAGTAAACCACCATGAGCAGCCTGATTGTCGCGGCGCGACGCATCGCGCCCTGCTTCAGGCCGTCACTCCGGTGTGATATCCGCGCCTAGAGTCTTGATCTCAAATGTGTTTAGATACCTCAACGTCAAAGCCTGTGAATCGTTGCCATGAATCTAAAGGAAACTATCGTCCGTGAGTTCAGTGAATTATCGCCAGAACTACAGCGGGCTGCCGAATTCTCACTGCAGAATGCCAATCAACTGGTGGTGCAATCCATGCGCACCTTTGCGCAGCAGGCCGGGGTGAAACCGGCAACGCTGCTGCGCCTGGCGAAACGGCTGGGCTATAACGGCTGGAGTGAACTCAAAGACGCATTTATTGATGACATCGGCCTGCGCAATGATACCTATGTCTCGAAAGCGGAAAAGCTTGTGGCCGCCGGCACGCAGCCGCAGCTGTATGATGCGATGTTTCAGGCCCACCAGACCAACCTGGCCTTTACGCAGAACGAAAACCGCCAGGCAATGGAGCAGGCAGTGACCTTACTCGATGCGGCTGACAATGTTTACATCTGCGGTTTCCGCGCCAGCTTTCCGATCGCCTGGTCATTATTTTATGTGTATCGGCTGTTCAATCGTCAGGTATCACTGGTGGATGGTCTGGCGAGCAATATCGAAGTTTTCACACGTGAACTGACCGCCGCCGATTGTCTGTTGCTTACCAGCTTTGCCCCTTATTCACGCGAATCACTTGATGTACTGCGCGCAGCGCAGCAGGCGGGCGCAAAGATCATCGCCATCACCGATTCACCGGTCTCGCCGCTGGCGCAGGCCGCTGATTGCTCGCTCCGGTTTTCACTGGATAGCCCATCGTTCTTCCCGTCAGTCGTCTCTGGCATGGGCCTGGCAGAGTGCCTGCTGGCGATGCTGGTGGCCCGTCATGGACGTGATGCGGTCAGTAAAATTAAAAACGCCGAACGCTATTTAATCGATTCTGGCGCTTACGTGCATGCCGGCAAATCCTGACAGATGATTCATTTGTATCTGTCATAAGAATATTGAATGCGATTGAATCATTATTGCGTTGACGTGATTCAAATGGATCCTGCAAGATACGTTTCAACAACGAAGCGTATTCAGGAGCAGGACCAGCATGAGCCGTATCATTCACCGCAGTCTGCGCAGCGTGCCCGCCATGGCCACGCGCGCACACGGGGCCTACATTTTTGATGCACAGGGAAAGCAGTATCTTGATGCCTGCGGTGGTGCCGCCGTTTCCTGCCTGGGCCACGCCCATCCTGACGTCCTCGCAGCCATGCATCGTCAAATCGATCAACTGGCTTATGCGCATACCAGTTTCTTCACCAGCGATACCGTTGAACAGCTCGCCGAACAGTTAACGCGCACCGCACCGGGCGATCTTAACTATGCCTATTTTGTGTCGGGCGGTTCTGAGGCGATGGAAACCGCGCTGAAACTGGCCCGGCAATACTTTGTTGAGATCGGACAGCCCGCGCGTACCCGTTTCATCGCCCGCAAACAGAGCTACCACGGCAATACGCTGGGCGCGCTGGCGGTGGGTGGCAACGAATGGCGCCGGCGTCAGTTCGCACCCTTGTTAATCGACGTGATTCGCGTTTCAGCCTGCAATGAGTATCGCGATCGCCGTGCCGATGAAACCCAGCAGCAGTATACCCAGCGGCTGTTGAGCGAGCTGGAGCAGGCGATTATCGATGCGGGCCCGGAAACGATTATTGGCTTCTGCGCGGAGACGGTGGTCGGTGCGACCAGCGGTGCCACGCCGCCGACGCCGGGCTATCTGCAGGGTGTACGTCGCCTGTGCGACAAGTACGGCATTTTGTTTATCGCCGATGAGGTGATGTGCGGAATGGGGCGTACCGGAACACTGCACGCGTTCGAACAGGATGGCGTGGTACCTGATTTGGTTACCATCGCCAAAGGACTGGGTGGCGGTTATCAACCCATCGGCGCGGTGCTGGCCAGTGAGAAGATCGTATCTGCGCTGCAGGCCGGCAGCGGTCTGTTCCAGCATGGACACACTTATATCTGTCACGCGACAGCCGCGGCGGCGGCGTTAGCAGTACAGCAGGTAATTGAGCGCGACCATCTGCTGGAGGCGGTTCAGCAGCAGGGCGCTTATCTGCACAAGGCGCTTCGCGACGTGCTGGGGGAGTTACCGCACGTCGGTGATACACGCGGCCGCGGCCTGTTTGCCGGTGTGGAGCTGGTGCGTGATAAAGCCACAAAAACCCCGTTCGATCCGGCGGTGAAACTTCACGCAGCTATCAAGGCCAACTGTATGGCGCGCGGTTTGCTGGTCTATCCGATGGGCGGCACGCTGGACGGGCAATATGGCGACCATATTTTAATCGCCCCACCGTTTATCGTCACCCCGCAACAACTGGATTTTGTCGTGGATACGCTGAACACCGTGATACGTGAAGAGGCCGGCAAATTATGATTAACCGATTACCGCCGCTGGCGGAGCAGGACTGGGATGAGCAGCAACGTCCGCTCGCGGAAGAGATTATCAACGGGCCGCGCGGTGCGCTGCTGCCACCGTTTGAGCCGCTGCTGCGCAGCCCCGAGTTAATGGCACATGCACAGCGTATGGGGGAATATCTGCGCTATCGCAGTGCGCTGGGCCAGCGGTTATCGGAACTGGCGATTTTAATGACGGCAAGGCACTGGTCACAGCCGGTAGAGTGGGCAATCCATGCGCCGATAGCGCGCGAAAAGGGGATTTCTGCTGCAGCGGTGCAGGCCATCAATGAAAAACGTCAGCCCGCGGATTTGCAGCCTGATGAGTGGGTGATTTATCAGTTTTGCCAGCAGTTACATCAGCAACAGAAAATCAGTGATGCCACCTGGCAGCAAGCCATCGAATTATGGGGCGAGAAGGGCGTGGTGGATTTGATAGGCATTAACGGCTATTACAGTTTTCTCTCGATGATCATGAACGGCGCGCAGACGCCGGTACCCTTTACGCAGGATCACTTGCTTCCTGCATAAGTTGTCGCATTACTCCGGGCGTACCTGATACGCCCATTATATTAACCACCTTCTTTGACCATGTCCGCCGGGTTATTTCGCTGGATGACAATCATTGCACGCTACATTACTGACGCTGAGGGTTATTATGTCTGCATTTCTAAATAAATTAAAGATTACACTGGCATTGGTGGCCTGTTCCGCCAGTTTTATCGCTGCGGCGCAGGATAAATTAACTGTCGGGGTTGATACGGCTTTTGTTCCTTTTGAATTTAAGCAAGGTGATAAATACGTCGGCTTTGACATTGATTTATGGGATGCCATCGCGAAGAAAATGCATGTCAGCTATGAATTACACCCAATGGACTTTGGTGGCCTGATTCCGGGGCTGCAATCACGGAATCTGGATGTCGCGATGGCAGGCATTACCATTACCGATGCGCGTAAGCAGGTGGTGGATTTCAGCAATGGTTATTATGACGCCGACTTATTAATGGCTGTCAAAAGCAATGATAACAGCATTAATAAATTCAGCGATTTAACCGGCAAGAAAGTGGGCCTGAAACAGGGCACGGCCGCAGCCAGCTTTATGAAAAGTAAATACAAGGCAAATTATGTTGAGTTTCCTAATATCGACAACGCCTATCTGGATTTGCAGGCCGGCAACCTTGATGCGGTGGTCCATGACTCGCCCAATGTGCTGTACTACGTGAAAACGGCGGGCGATGGCAAAGTCAAAGCCAGCGGTGAAAACGACACGATTCTGCCGCAGCAGTATGGCTTTGCCATGCAGAAAAACAGCAGCCTGACGCCTAAGATCAACGCCGCGCTGCAGGCCCTGCGCGCGGATGGGACTTACAGCAAAATCTACGTGAAATGGTTTGCCAAGCAGCCGAAATAATTCTGCCAGGCCGGATCCCTCCGGCCTTGTTTAGCGTTTACAGGTTAAATTATGAATTTTGACAGTAAATATATTTGGGAATCTCTGCCGCTACTGCTGCAGGGTCTGCAGCTGACCTTGATTATTTCGCTGTCAGGTCTGCTGGGCGGTTTTATTATTGGCTTACTGGCAGGAACCTGCCGTGCTCTGGGCGGGAAAATCGCCAAAACGCTGTCACTTATTTTTGTCGAGCTTATTCGCGGTACGCCCATCATGGTGCAGGTAATGTTTATCTATTTTGCACTGCCGATGGTGTTGCCGATAAGAATTGATCCCGTCACCGCCGCGATCGTAACAATTGTGATTAACTCCGGTGCCTACATTGCTGAAATTACTCGGGGCGCGATCCTCTCAATTAATAAAGGCTTTAAAGAAGCGAGTCTGGCGATGGGCTTATCGCAGCGCAGTACGCTGTGGTATGTCATCATGCCTTTAGCGTTACGCCGCATGATTCCGGCTTTAGGTAACCAGTGGATTATCAGTATTAAAGATACCTCACTGTTTATTGTGATTGGCGTGGCAGAACTGACGCGTCAGGGGCAGGAGATCATTGCGGGTAATTTCCGTGCGCTGGAAGTGTGGACGGCGGTGGCCATGATTTATCTGCTGGTGACGTTATGCCTGAGCTTTTTACTGAAGCAGCTGGAAAAAAGGATCCATATTTTATGAGCATGGTTGAATTTAACGCAGTGTCGAAAAATTTCGGTGCCACGCAGGTCCTGCACAATATCAATTTAAAAATTGAGTCCGGCGAGGTGGTGGTGATTATCGGCCCTTCAGGTTCAGGAAAATCAACGCTGCTACGCTGCATCAACAAACTGGAAGAGATCTCATCCGGGACGCTGCTGGTCGCCGGAATGCATATCACCGATCCGCATGCGAATGAATGTGATATCCGCCGCGAAGCCGGCATGGTGTTTCAGCAGTTCCACCTGTTCCCGCATCTGACTGCGCTGGAAAACGTGATGTTCGGCCCGATTCGCGTGCGTCATCAAACGAAAGCCGCGGCGCGCGAGCAGGCGCTGGCGCTGCTTGAGCGCGTCGGCTTGCGCGATCGCGCCAGCCACTATCCGTCTGAACTTTCAGGGGGTCAGCAGCAGCGCGTGGCGATTGCCCGGGCACTGGCCGTCAGGCCGAAAATGATGCTGTTCGATGAGCCGACCTCCGCGCTGGATCCGGAGTTGCGTCATGAAGTGCTGAAAGTGATGCGCTCACTGGCTGAAGAGGGCATGACCATGGTGATTGTGACGCATGAGATTGGCTTTGCCCGCGATGTGGCTTCGCGGCTGATCTTTATTGATGGCGGTACCATTGCCGAAGATGGGCCACCTGATATGCTGCTGACTGCCAGCCGTAATCCGCGTCTGAAAGAATTTCTGCAACATGTATCCTGAAATGAAGTGAAATAACGCTATGAAAAAACTCGACTTCCGTGGTTCGGCTTTTGTTATTGGTCAGCAACTCGGTGACTTTGGCCGTGATGCCTGGCATAACAAACTCAGGCATACCCGTCTCTGGCAAACGGTCACCGCCATGAAAGATGCGCAGCAAGCCCGCAGTATGCGCGCGCGGGTCCAGCGCCAGTTTCCGCTGATCTGGCAGGAGCTGGAAGGGCTGGCTGAAGGATTACAGGCACCGATTGACGAGGTGTTTGCGTGGAACTGCCGGGGCGATCTGGTGCGTTCAACTTCGGATGGTTGCACCACGGTGGCGGGGAAAAGTGCCAGCGGGGAGTTGATCATTGCGCACAACGAAGATGGTTTTCCCCAGCTGCGCGATGACTGTGCGCTGGTCACCGTGACCCCGGACGAGGGCCTCGCGTTCACCAGCTTCGCCTATCCGGCATCACTTTGCGGTCACACTTTTGCCGTTAATGAGAAGGGCATCGTTAACACCGTTAATAACATTCGCGCACAGCATCGTCCGGATGGCATGCCGCGCCAGATCATCGCCCGCGCGTCGCTGAATGCGACCACGCTGAATGAAGCGATCGCCATACTTAGCGCCACGCCGCGCGCCGGTGCGTTTCACCATACGCTGGGGCAGCAGGGCGATAGCCGCCTGATCAGTATTGAAGCGACAGGCTCAGGCTGTTCAGTGATCCCACTGACTGCGCCTTTCGGGCACGCTAACCATCTTATTCACCCGCAGCTTGCCGCCGTCGAACAGGTGGTTACCGCCAGTTCCGGCTCGCGCCAGCAGCGTCTGGAGACATGGCTGACGACGCAAACGGCGGTAGAGGGCGCGGCGGCTAAGGCGGTTTTATCGGATCAACAGGATGCAGCGTTGCCGATTTACCGCCTGTCGCCGCGGGATCCGGATGAGGAAAATACCCTCGCCACGGCTATTTTTACCCTGAGTGATGACGCGGTGACGTGGCAGATCTTCACGCGCGACCGCCAACGCGCCGCTTTGCAATCTGCTGGTCGTCAATGAGGTATTCTTTTTAATCTCCACAGTTCATCTCTGAAGCCGGACAGTGATTGCTGGCAGCGCGCTAACCCGCGCTGCCAGCAATACTGACAATGTTACTCGTGGATACGCGCTTCTTCGGACATCAGACATCCGTCGCTGAAGCTCCAGTCATCGACGGTGTTAAACTGAATAATCACCATCACATCCTGCGGATCGATATCCAGCGATTGCGAGAGTTGCTGACACAATCTGCGACACAGCTTGTGCTTCTGTTCGCGGCTGCGCGGCTTGCCCGCAGTAATCATGAACTGAACAAAATCCTCTGAACGCCCGCGGCTTTTATAGTGGCGATCAAACACCCTTAGCCGCGCCGGCAGTTCTTCAAATACCTGAAAGCGGTCGCCGGGTGGAACGGCAAATTCGTCCTCCAGACTCTGTTGCAGGATGTCGGAAATCTGCGTTAATTGCGCGTCGCTGTAACCCTGACGCAGTATGATGCGGGTAAAAGGCATGAGGGTTACGCCTCTTCCAGACAGCTTAGCGCTGACACCGCCGCCGGCCAGCCGGCATAAAAGGCCAGATGGGTGAACACTTCGACGATCTCTTCTCGTGCCAGGCCATTTTGTTGCGCGAATTCGATATGCCACGGTAGCTGTTGCACTCGCCCCAGCGCCGTCAGTGCGGCCAGCGTAATCAGGCTGCGTTCGCGCGGCGTAAGCGCGTCACGTTGCCAGATGTCATCGAAAAGAACCTGCTGACTGAGTTCGGCCAGCTTTGGCGCGATGCGCGCCAGCGTTTTACTATCAAGTGTTTTTGCCATGATGTTTCTCCGTATTGACTCAGCCGCGATTGTGGCGAAACATAACCATCCTGAAAATCAAATAAAACACCGTCATTCATCCCATAAATCAGGACGATTATGCAAAAGTTAGCTCAGACGCTGGATCTGGATGCGCTACGCAGTTTTGTCACCGGCATGGAGTGTGGCAGTTTTGCGCAGGCCGCCGTGCGGCTCTGTCGATCCACTTCGGCGGTCAGCGCCCAGCTGAAAAAGCTGGAGCAACAATGTGGCAGCAAGCTGGTGGTGAAAAGCGGGCGTCATCTGGCGTTAACCCGTGAGGGGGAAGTGATGATGGGTTATGCCCGTCGTCTGCTGGCATTGAACGACGAAGCACTGTGCACCTTCAGCGGTGTAGGGCTGCAGGGGGAAGTGCGCCTTGGCATGCAGGAAGATTTTGGCGACACCCTGATGCCCGGTATTCTGGGCGAATTTACACGTCACCATCCCGGGCTGCAGATCATCGCCCGCGTGGCGCGTAATCAGGAGCTGCTTGCAGCGCTGGACAGCGATGCTCTTGATATGGCGCTGCTGTGGCAGGCACAACCGCTGCAGCGTAAAGGCGTGTTGATCGGCCAGTTCCCGCTGGAGTGGATCGCCCACCCCGACTGCGACGTCAGCGCGATGATAAGCCAGGGCGAACCGCTGCCGCTGGTGATGTTTGATAATCCATGCCTGATGCGCTCGCGCGCCATCGACAGTCTGGACCGGGCGGGCATTGCATGGCGAATCGTGTTTGTCAGCCTTAGCCTGAGCGGCATCTGGGCGGCGGTGCGGGCCGGTCTGGGGATCACCGTGCGCACGCGGGTCGGCATGCCCGCTAACCTGGTGAGCGCTGGCAATGTTTTGCCGCCGCTGGGCGCGCTGGGCGTTACGCTGGAACAAAAAAGTGGCAGCCAGACTGAGCCGAATGCGCAAAACCTGCTGGCCAGACTGATGGAAAATGCGCTGCGCAACATAGAGCCGTTACCGGGTCTGCGGCCCGCCTGAATTGCTGCGCTAATCCCTGCGACAGTTACTTCGCAATCAGCAGCGCATCGGCGATATCCAGCATGGCGCGCAGGCGGTCCATGTGCCGCAGATCCTGATGATAGCCTACCCAGATATCGCGCGAAGGCGGCGGCTGTGGGGTTGGAATCCGCTGCAGTCCGGCGGTGGCATCGCCCAGCGGCTGGGGTAACACCGCCACGCCCATGCCGCGCCGGCACATCTGCGCCTGCACCGCCCGGCTGGTGCTGGTAAAAGCCCGCCGTGACTGTGGAAATTGATCGAGCAGCCAGACGACGTCCGGAAAATGCGCTTGCGCGGTATTCATCAGGATCAGCCCCACTGATGCGGGATCGTGTTGCAATGCGCGGGCATTTTCAGGCGTGCCGTATAACGCATAGGGCATGCTCATCAGGCGCCGCTGGACGATATCCGGCTCGGTAAAAGGCACAATGCGAAAAGCCACGTCGGCGTCGCGCCGCGACAGATTGAGCAAACGGTAGCTGGCGATGATTTCCGGCACGATAGCGGGATGGCGCTGTGTCAGCTCGCTCAGTACCGGCGCCAGCACGGCGGTGGCAAACCACTCGGCACAGGAGATGCGTAAAATGCCTTCCAGCCGCGGGTGATTGCCCGCCAGTCGTCTCTCCATCGCCAGCGCAGCATTTTCCATACTTTCTGCCAGGCCCAGCACGGCGTCACCGGCATCGGTTAACACCAGGCCATCCGGCGTGCGGCGAAACAGCGCCTGATGGGCCTGCGCTTCCAGCACCTTAATGCGACGACCCACGGTCGGATGGCTGACGCCGAGCCGGCGCGCGGCCTCGCCATAGGATCCGCTGCGCATCACCGCCAGAAAGATCCGTACATCGCTCCATTCCATTGCGCTTGCTCCCGTTCAAAAATGAACGTCGAATATACAAAAATGGCAGTTCTCAAACAACTTTGTAGCTATCACCATAACGGCACCATCCAGACTGAACTGATTGAGGATTGCAGAACATGAAAAAGCTTCAGGACAAAGTCGCCCTCGTAACCGGCGCATCTAAAGGCATTGGTGCGGCGATTGCCCGCCAGCTGGCCGCCGACGGCGCAAAGATCGTCGTCAACTATGCCGCCGATAAAAACGGGGCGGATAAGGTGGTCGCCGCTATTGAGGCTGCCGGTGGCACGGCGGTGGCGCTGGCAGCGGATGTCACCGATCAGCCGCAGGTTGAGGCACTCATTCAATCTACCCTCGCGCAGTTTGGCCGGCTGGATATTGTGGTGAACAATGCCGGTGTGTATCAGTTTGCGAAGATTGAAGAGAGCAGCGAAGCGCTGTATCGCAAGCAGTTTGACATCAATGTGCTCGGGCCGCTGCTGGTGACAGGCGCCGCCGTGCCACATCTGGGCAAGGGCAGCAGCATTATCAATATCAGCTCATTCGTGACGCGGGTATTTCTGGCGGAGAGCGCTATTTACAGCGGCAGCAAAGGCGCGATTGATGCCATTACCGGCGTGCTGGCGCGCGAACTCGGCCCGCGCGGCATCCGCGTCAACGCGGTCAATCCTGGGTTAATCGAAACCGAAGGCACGCACAGCACCGGCGCGATGGGATCGGAGTTTCAGCGCTGGAACGAAAGCCAGACACCGCTTGGCCGTATTGGCCAGGTGCAGGATATTGCGCCGATTGTGGCTTATCTCGCTTCCGACGATGCCGGATGGGTGACGGGCGAGGTGATGGTGGCGTCAGGCGGCATGCGTTAACGGGAGAAAAGGATGCATCAGATGATGGTGGTATGTGTCGGCGATGAAACCCATCGCTTTGACCGCGACTATTATACCCACACGCACCTGCCGCTGGCGCTGGCGTGCTGGCAGGATTATGGGCTCATTTCGGCGGAAGCGTTCTATCCCGCTTCAGACCGCAGCGGCTGGCTCTCCATCGGTGTTTACACGTTTGCCTGTCAGCAGGATGTCAACCGGGCGCTGGAGTCCGAACAAACCAAAAGAGTCATGGCAGATGTGGTGCATTTTACCGACGCCACCACGGTGATTCGCAGCCATTTCATTCCTTTCTGAACGGCAGCAACGCCGCCGCGCAGTTATGCCCTCCGGTCACCGGTTTAATAGTCTGCTTAATGAACGCATTGTGCGTTAAGCAGGCATCCCGGCAGCAAAAACGGGACGCGCTGGTGCCAAATCAGGACAAACCAATCCCTGAATCTGGTACGTGGCGCTGCCTTTTGCTATTTCATGTGTGAGCTATCACCGCAGCAGCACACAGGACGCAAACATGAATTTTTACAGCAGCAGAGAATTTACGGGTTCCAAAGCCTGGGAGTCTCAGCATATTGCCAGCTTCGATAACACCAGCGTTAAACTGCACTGGACCGATCAACCCTATAAATGGCATATCAATGATGGACAAGAGGTGTTTGCCGTTATGGATGGTTGCGTTGACATGTTCTACAAACAAGCGGGCGAAGTGAGAACCCAACGATTAACCGCCGGTGATATTTTTTATGCCAGCGAAGGCACTGAACACGTCGCACATCCGCAGGGCGTAGCCCGGGTGCTGGTGATTGAACAAGCGGGATCGGTTTGATGCGACGCCTCAACCCCGGTTATTTCACGATCGACGAAGCCTGATCAGCGCGATTACCGGCTATGACGCGCCGGCGATGACAGTCGGCGGGATCGAGTCGTTCTCCCCGGGCAGAATACACGGCCAGTTCAGGTAACGGTTCACCGTTAGCGTTATCCAGCAAAACCGAGTGTGTCTCGCCTTTTTCAAACAGATAACGCTCTCCCCACTGGCGCATCGCCACGACGATTGGGAAGACGTCTCGTCCCCGTTCGGTCAGCAAATATTCCTTGTAGGCGCTGCCATCTGACGCCGGACAACTCTCAAGCACGCCGACTTCGACCAGCAGTTTCAGCCGTGACGCCAGGATATTTTTTGCCAGCCCAAGGTTTTTCTGGAAATCACTGAAGCGGCGCACATCATCAAACGCTTCACGGATGATCATCAGACACCAGCGTTCGCCAATCACCTCCACGGTCCGGGCGACCGGGCATTCGCTGGTTCTGAGCGATTCCTGTTTGGCCATCTTCTCTCTCACTCTGCTGATTTACTGACGGCAGCTTAGCCTTCAGTAAAACAAGTTGCAAAAAAAAACCACCGCTGCTACTTATAGAATAAATCGGTTTCAAAAAAAAACCACATAAGGATGCAACATGACTTGCACCAGTGATACCCCTGCAACCTCTGAGGCGCCTCTTTCGCCAGCGACGACCTCAGTGCTGTCGCCTCACATCATTTTTCTGCTCTCACTGACCTGTGCGCTGGCTGTCGGCAATGTCTATTCTGCCCAGCCATTGCTGGAATCCATCTCCGCAACGCTGCAGGTTTCGCCCGGCACCATCGGCCTGGTCATCACGGCAACGCAGGCGGGTTATGCCATAGGATTGTTTTTGCTGGTGCCGCTCGGCGATCGCTTTGATCGCAAAAAGCTGGTGGTCACGCACCTGCTGCTGTCGGTGCTGGCCCTGGTCGCGGCGGCGTTAGCAGAGAGTTTGCTGGCGCTGCTGGTGGCGATGCTGCTGGTGGGTTTGATGGCGGTGGTGACGCAAACCGTGGTGGCGTGGGCCGCTATCCTGGCGGCACCGGCTCAGCGTGGCAAGGTGGTAGGCAGCGTCACCAGTGGCATCGTCATGGGCATACTGCTGGCGCGCCTGGTCTCTGGCATCATCGCCGATATCGCCGGCTGGCGGGCGGTGTATATGACCTCAGCCGCGCTGATGCTGCTGATTACCGTGCTGCTGATGAAAGTGATACCTGCTGCCGGTCCGCAGAACACAGCCACTTCCGTGGCCGGGCTGCTGGGGTCTGTCCCGCGTCTTTTCGTCACCGAGCCCTTGTTGCGTCAGCGCGGCGCGCTGGCTCTGCTGATTTTTGCCGCGTTCAGCATGTTGTGGAGTTCCATGGTTTTGCCGCTCACGGCCATGTCGCTTTCCCATACGCAAACAGGGCTGTTTGGTCTGGCTGGGATAGCCGGAGCGCTGGCGGCTTCCAGAAGTGGCGCCTGGGCTGACAGGGGAACCGGGCAGCGCGCCAGCGGATGCGCACTGGTTTTACTAACGCTCTCGTGGCTTCCCATCGCCTTCGCGCAGACTTCTTTATTATTGCTGGTTATTGGCGTGATCATGCTGGATTTCGCGGTGCAGACGGTGCATGTCATCAACCAGAGCATGCTGATTGCCGGCAAACCCGCTATCACCAGCCGGCTTATCGGTGCCTATATGTGTTTTTATGCGGCAGGCAGCGCGCTGGGCGCTATTACTGCCACCCAACTCTATGCGCACTGGGGATGGTATGCAGTGTGCAGCGGCGGGGCACTGGTCAGTGCCTGCGCACTTATTCTCTGGTATGGAACACGTCAATCATGAAATTATCACACCTGCTGCTGGCCATCGGTATTACCGCCATCTGGGGCATTAATTTTTCGGTGATTAAATTAGGGTTGCACGCCATCGATCCATTTATTCTGGCAGGGCTGCGTTTTACGCTGTGTGCCATCCCGGCGCTCTTCTTTATTAAAAAACCTGACGTCCCGTGGCGCTACCTTATTGGCTACGGACTGGTGTTCGGCATTGGCTTGTGGGGCCTGGTCAATCTGGGGATAAAAACCGGGCTGTCGGCGGGGATCGCCTCGCTGGTGCTGCAGTTCAGTGCCTTTTTCACTCTGCTGCTCGGCAGTTATGTGTTTAAAGAACAGCTCAGCCGCTATCAGATCGCTGGCTTTGTGCTGGCGTGCAGCGGATTGATGAGCATTGTGTTTATTACCGACGGCTCGGTGACGTTTGCCGGGTTGCTGCTGGTGCTGGCAGGCGCCATAGCCTGGAGTATTGCCAATATCATCATGAAAAAAGCCGGCACGAAGCAGGTATTCGCGTTTCTGGTCTGGTCGAGCGCCTTTTCGCCGCTTCCGCTTTTCCTGCTGGACGGATTAATTAATGGCAGCACGGGCTATAGCGCATTAATCAGCCATATGGATACCCGTGCGATATTATCCATTCTGTTTCAGGTCTACCCCAATACGTTATTAGGCTACTGGATCTGGAATTCATTGCTCAAACAGTATCCTGTCTCCACCGTCGCGCCATTATCGCTGCTGGTGCCGGTATTCGGCATTCTCGGTTCGATGATGATATTTGGTGAAGCTATTTCTCCGATGAAAATCCTGGCGCTGGTACTGATTATTACCGGGCTGGCGGTTGGGTTGTATGGACAACGCATCAAACGTTATTTCATCCGCAGTCGGATTCGCTGTGATCAGCAGCCCGCTGATGAGCCGTGATCCGACAAGAGCGGGCATCCCGCCCGCTCTCTCTGTCAGTGAAAATCCGCTTACTGCACCACGAAACGCGCGACTGAGCCTTCCAGTGTCGACGCCTGATCGCGCAGTGCGCTGGCGGCGGCCGATGATTCCTGCACCAGCGCGGCGTTCTGCTGCGTCACGCTGTCCATCTGAACGATAGCGACGCCGACCTGCGAAATGCCGCGATTCTGCTCATCGGATGCCTGCGCGATTTCGGCGAGGATGCTGGTTACGTTGCCAACGGAGTGCACAATTTCATCCATGGTTTTACCGGCCTGACCCACCAGCTGTGAACCACTGCTGATACGCGCGACCGATTCGCCAATCAGGGTTTCAATCTCTTTGGCCGCCTGAGCGCTGCGCTGCGCCAGACTGCGCACCTCGCTGGCGACCACGGCAAAGCCGCGTCCCTGCTCACCGGCGCGCGCTGCTTCTACTGCTGCGTTTAACGCCAGGATATTGGTCTGGAAAGCAATGCTGTTAATGACGGTGGTGATTTCGGCGATTTTGCCGGAGCTGGCGCTGATCTGGTCCATGGTTTCAACCACGCCTTTGACCAGCGAGCCGCCCTGATTGGCCTTCTCTGAAGTGGCACGCGCCAGTTCGCTGGAGTGATGAATGTTTTCAACGTTCTGCTTCACGGTAGCGGTTAACTGCTCCATGCTGGCTGCCGTCTGCTCCAGCGCGGCCGCCTGCTCCTCGGTGCGGGCTGACAGATCGTTATTGCCTGCGGCAATTTCTGCGGAAGCGTGGCTGACCTGCATCACGCCGCTGCGAATGTTACCAATGATGCCGCGCAGATCGTTGCTCATCTCACCGACCGCCTGCATCAGCTCGCCCAGTTCGTCCTTACGCGAAGTTTGCAGCTGTACGCTCAAATCTCCCTGCGCAATCTGCCGCGCGACGTTCAGTGTTACCGCTAAAGGACGGGTAATCTGCCGGGTGATAAACACCGCAATCAGAATGCTGATTACCACAGCCGCCGCCAGGATCAGCGACATCCACAGGATTGCCCGGGCGATATCCTGGTGCGTGGCGGCCAGCTGCTGGGTAAATAATTGATTACTGGTATTAGTCAGATGCAGGCCCGCGATGGCAAGCTGGCGGGTCGCTTCCACTTCTTCTTCCGCGGAGGCGTTGTAGTCCTGCACGCTGTCGCGTCTGGCCGCCAGCGTTACGGCAATTTTATCCAGCGCGTTGCTGTCATCAGCGCTCAGGCGTGGTCGAGCCTGGTCAATGAGTTGAATCGTTTCAGCTATAAAGCCTGACAAAGCCAGACGGTTTTCCTCAGTGTTGTCCAGCGCCATCAGCTTTACGCGAATACTAATACCGTTCAGATATTTAGCGATTTCAGTGAGCGTAGCTGCCGTATCCTGCTGTGTGCTGACGTAGTTTCTGGCCAGCGCGGCAATCGCCGTGGTTTCGTCACTGAAGCGCAGTGCCTGCAGAATGCTCTGGCGCTTATGCACTTCGTTCACCGTTTCTGCACGATGCTGACGATAAAGGTTCATCGCAGCCGGCAGAGAGGCAATCAGCGCGGTCTGCGCGCTATCCCATCGCCAGGTTTTCAGCTGGTTGATACTGCCCTCAATCGCCTGCAGTCGCGATTCGTTGTCGGCAATGAATTTTTCATCGTGGGTTTTAACGTATTGCAGGCGGGCATCTTTAGCCTGCGCGAACTGATCGTTGATGCCTTTCAACTGGCTGAGTTTTTCCGCACGTTCCGCGATGTCGTGCAGGTTTTTGATGCCACAGGAAGCTACAGCAATGCTGAGGATAAGCAGCACACCAAACCCGAGCATGAGTTTTCTGCTGACTCTGATATCTTCCAAAAAAACACGTATTTTTTTCATTAAGGTGAATCTCCCTGGTTGTTGTTGTCCACGCTTTTGCCTGATGGCAATGGCGTTATCGGCAGGGAGATGGTTAATTTCAATTAAAATAATTAAAAAACATATAATCACCTAAATTTATTAGATGAGCTATGCTGGGGGAAGGGATGCAACGGTAGGGCAGGCGGGTAATTCACATTCTCTGTTTTATGATGGTACTGATTTTGGCTGATAGCGGTGCGGGGGAAAGTATTGACGCAACCTGCCGGTTTGTCAAAGCGCCGGGATTTCAGGCGAAGGGCCCGATAGCCCTCAGGCCAGCCATTGCGCCTGAGGACATTCTGCTACGCCTGAAATCCTCAGGACTCCGCTGGCTGGTTCGTCAGCCACTGAGCGGCGCTGGTGGTGGCAATGTGCTCGCGGTAATTAAACGTCTCCTGTTTAGACCATGCCACACCGTCCGGACGGGCAAAGGCCAGCCGGTAGGCCGCGCCAGTGTCATGGGGATGACGCTCTGCATCTTCCCTTAGCCTTTCCCGGCTAAGTAATACTCGCCTGACTGCGCTTTTCCAGTGAGATTGCATCAGGTCAGCCAGCTCTGCGTAAGTCAGCGTATCGCCAGCAATATAAACAATGTCGTTCTGAAAAGCGGGCTGATGAAAGAAGATATCGGCTGTCAGCTGCCCGATGTCGTCTGGCGTGGTGAGTGTCAGGGCATAGTTCCAGTCACCGAGGGCATAAACCGTTTTATTCCCGGCATCGATCACGCCAAAATCGGGTTCAAACAGATAGCTGGTAAAAATACCGGTCGAAACAATTACCCAGTCAGTGTTGCTTTGGGCGCGCAGCAGGTGGCGCACTTCAAGCTGCTCATCCCATACCGGTTGCCCACTCTCTTTGCCGATAACGTCATAATCCACGCCAAACTGCCAGGGAAAATAGCGTGCGACACCCGCCTTCAGCACGGCCTGAGTGATTCTTAGCTGCGTTCCCGGCCCGCCGACAAAACCACTGCAATTAATGATGGCATCATAAGTGCGAAATAATGCTGAGAGTTCGCTCAGGCTATTTTTCTGCAGGTCGCCTTCCACCACAGTGATATTTAGCTTTTGCAGCGCATCCAGCCGGGTTTTAAGTGGGCCGGACGTGACATGTGCAGCCTCGCTTCTGAGTAATACACTTATTTTAATCAGAGGATGCTGCTGCGCTTTTTTAGCCATGGCGTTTAACACCGCCATGCCTAATTCTCCTGCGCCGAGGATAAGAATATTTTCGACATGTTGATCAACGGGTAGCATGCTTGTCTCCTTAGGTTATATCCGTCATCCTGACAGCGGACAAACCCTGATTCAATCAGGTACACCCGTGATACCGGAGGAGAGATGGAACCTAATCGCGAAGCCCTGCTGCAGTTTTCCAGACAATTTTGTGAGGCGTTGAGTCACGATGATGAAACATTAAAGCGTGAAATTCTTTCACACGCCGGCAATCGCTGGTCGCTGGGTGTATTGCATATTCTGGTCACCCATGGACCGTTGCGCCATGCAGAAATGGGTCGTTTACTGCATGGCGTCACACAACGAATGCTGACGCGCACACTGCGAACGCTTGAGCGTGACGGCCTTATTTCCCGATGTGATTATCAGGAAAAAGTACCGCGTGTCGTTTATACGGCCACGGACGCGGGCGAAGAAATGATGATGAAAATGATGCCGCTCTGGGCGTGGATTATCTCGTCGGCCGACTATTTTAAGCAAAGCAGAATTACGTTTGATACTCCTCAACAGTAATGGCATTAAATTGCGCGATGACGACCTTGCTGAGGATGCGTGATTATTTCCCTGCTGCCAATAGTGCAATTTTTTTGCACTATTAATCCTGCCTCAGTTTTGACAGGTTGTCTCGTGAGAATTCACGCATTGAGAGCAGCACGGGCATCAGATTATGGCCTGCATGCGTGAGTGCGTATTCAACACGCGGGGCAGTTCACCAAAATCAGTGCGGGTTATCAGCCCATCACGTTCAAGCTTGCGCAGATGTTGAGTCAGTACTTTATGCGATATCTCCGGCATACTCTTCATGAATTGCGAGTGACGCATCGCAGGCTCCGCAAATAACCTGAATAAAATCTGCAGTGTCCATCTGCCGGAAATAATAGTTAAACATTGCGTGACATAAGCGACCGAACCTTCTGGTCCGAGACAACGTGTTTTCTCATCATCGCCTACAGGCACTTTCAGGTGCGTAATTGATTCATTCATCAGTTTATTTTCTAATAGATTTTTCAGGTATCCTGGAGAACAGTAATGGATCTGAAACTCGACGGCAAAATTGCTCTGATAACGGGTAGCACCAAAGGTATTGGAGAAGCGGTAGCCAGAGGGCTTGCCGCTGAAGGCACCCGCGTTATTATACATGGCCGGGATCCGGTTAAAGCTGAAAATATCGCCAGCGATATCATAAAGCAAGGTGGACAAGCGTACGCAGTAACGGGAGATTTAACCCGTGAGGCAGATATTCAACTGCTTTATCAGCAAGTCTGTTCGTTTGTACAATGCGTTGATATTGTTGTTAATAATGCGGGTGGCTCCGGCCCCACAGAGGACTGGACGTCTTCTTTGCCAGAAACCTGGGCGGCTGGGTATTATAAAAATGTCCTTTCAGCCTTACGTGTCATTAATCTTTTTCTTCCTGGGATGCGTGAACAAAAATGGGGCAGAATCATTAATATTTCGAGCCTGGCAGCGTTGATGCCTCCCGCCAGGCGTCCGGATTATGCGGCTGCTAAAGCAGGGATTATTGCCATGACTTCATCGCTGGCAAAAGCGGTCGCACACGATGGCGTAACCGTAAATACTCTCTCACCGGGTACTATTCATAGTGCAAGCCTGGAAAAAGCGTTTCGTCAAACGGCCAAAGATGCAGGGCTTTCAGCTGACGCGCCCTGGGAAGATATTGAACAGGCCGTATTGCCCCTGTATGCCAATGTGCCCATGGCGCGCGTAGGGACGCTCAAAGAAATAGCGGACGCCATCACCTTTCTGGCCAGCCCGTTGTCGGGTTACATAACGGGTTAAAATTTAAGGCTTGATGGCGGTATGTGGCCCGGACTTTAAAACCAGCCGCACAACATCCTGAATAAAATCTCTGTTTCAGCTACTACTTCATTCGATGACATCATCACAGCCGATTTAATTATCAGAACTTAGCAGGCTGCTGTTGCAGCCCTGCTTATACCCTAACGTCATCCTCTTCATGATGCGCGCAGTCCCGGTCGGTATGCCCAATCCTGATTATTGACAGTCCACGCCTGGTCATGCATATTGTTATGTTATAACGTAACAATAAAAGTACCGTGATGAAAAACTCGCTCTCCCTGATTATTGCGGCGCTGCTGTCGCTTCCTGTATTCAATGCTAATGCCAGTAACTATCCGCTCACCGTTGATAACTGCGGTGTCAAAGAGACCTTCGCTCATCCGCCAGCGCGCGTCGTCACCGTGGGTCAGCATGAGACGGAACTGCTGCTGGCGCTCGGTCTGGCAGATAAAATTGCCGCAACCTCGGTATGGTTTGGCGCGCTGCCCGCCGACTTGCAAGCGCAGGGCAGCCATCTTAAACGGCTGGCCGATAACGCCCCGGGCTTTGAAGCGGTGGTGGCACAGCGCCCGGAGCTGGTGCTGGCGCAGTACAGCTGGCACGTTGGGCCGCAGGGTGAAGTCGCCACGCGTGAACAGTTTGAACAGCTCGGCATCCGAACCTGGATTTCGCCTGCCGACTGCATCGGCAAAGCCGTCACCACCACGTCCAATAGCGACGGTGCACGCACCACACCGTATGGGATCGAGGTGATCTTTGCGGAAATCAGCGCGCTGGCGCGCATTTTTGATGTGCCGGCGCGTGGCGAAGCGCTCAAACAGCAGCTGGCCGCTCGTATAGCACAGGTTCAGCAACAGCTGCACAAATCGCCGTCAGCGCCTCTGAAGGTGGTTTACTGGTTTTCCAGCCCGCGCCTGAAAGGCGATCCCTGGGTCGCCGGCAATAAAGGGGCGCCGGGCTGGATCAGCCAGACGCTCGGTCTGACTAACATTATCGATTCAGACGAAGAGTGGCCGGCGGTCACCTGGGAACACATCGTCTCCGCGCAGCCGGACATCATCGTTATTGCCAGCATGGCGCGGCGGCTCTATCCCGCCGATGACGTCGCGGTTAAAAAACACTTTCTGCAAAGCGATCCGGTGACGCGTGAAATGCCAGCGGTGAAAAACGGCCACATCGTGGTGGTACCGGCGATGTCACTGAATCCCTCGTTGCGCAATGTGGAAGCTGTAGAGCTGATCGGTCAGCAGATCGCTGCTTTCGCACCTGCCCGATGAGCGCTCACGCTGTCTGTTACTGGCGCACCGGCCTGCTGATTGCTGCGGGCGCGCTCAGTCTGCCGGTGATGATGACGCTGGCCGCGGCAACCGGCGATGTCGCGATCAGCTTTACCCTGACCGCGCAGGCCATTACTAATGGTCTTGGCATCACCCATTACGACCTGCCGGCGCTGGAAGCCGGCATCGTCTGGCAATACCGCATGAGCCGCGCGCTGATGGCGGCGAGCAGCGGCGGCGGCCTGGCACTGTGTGGGATGGTGTTGCAGTCGTTGCTGCGCAATTCGCTGGCCGACCCTTATCTGCTGGGTATTTCCGCCGGTGCATCAACCGGCGCGGTGTGCGTGATGCTGCTTGGCATCGGCGGCGGCGCCATCACCACCGGTGCCGGCGCGTTTGGCGGTGCCTGTCTTGCATTTATGCTGATTGTTCTGCTCTCCGGCGGCATGCGGGAAAACACCGCGCGCATCATTCTGGCCGGTATTGCCGGGACGCAATTATTTAATGCGCTGACCGCCTACATTGTCAGCACGGCGGCCAATGCTGAGCAGTCGCGCGGCGTGATGTTCTGGCTGCTCGGCAGCCTGAGCGGTGTGCGCTGGGCAGATGCATTATTGTGTTTTGCCGTTACTCTCGCCGGTCTGCTGACTGTGCTCTACCATGCGCGCGCGCTGGATACCTTCTCCTTTGGCGCGGAAGTTTCCGCGACGCTGGGCACGCAGGTTTCAGCGGTGCGCATCGTATTACTGCTGACCACTGCGTTAGTGACGGCGGTGATCGTCAGCGCGATTGGCGCGGTCGGTTTTGTCGGGCTGGTGATCCCGCATATCACCCGCATGATTGCCGGGCCGCGTCATCTGGTGACGATTCCCCTCGCATTCCTGGGCGGCTGCCATTTCATGGTGATTGCCGACCTGGTATCGCGCACGTTAATCACCCATCAGGTGCTGCCGATAGGCGTGGTGACGGCGTTAGTCGGCGCTCCGGTGTTCGCCCTGATTCTGTATCGCAACCGGGAGAAATCATGAAGTATGTCGCGGTGGATAAACTGAGCGTGACGCTACAGGCGCGCAGCGTGTTATCTGACATCAGTTTTGCGGCGCAGCGGGGACAAACGGTCGGGTTGCTCGGCCCTAATGGCTCGGGCAAATCGACGCTCATCCGTGCGCTGGCGGGCGTTCAGCCCTGTGCTTATAACGGGCTGGAAATGGGCGGCACGCGGCTCAACCAACTCAGCCGGCGGCAGCGTGCCCGTACGCTGGCCTTCGTACCGCAGCATGCCGAAATGGAGGCTGAGATGTGCGTCAGCGACATCGTGCGTCTGGGGCGGGCGCCGCATCGCAATGCGTTCAGCCCGTGGCGGACGGCAGATGAAACGGCAGTGCAGCACGCGCTGTCGCTGATGAAACTGGATGCGCTGGCCGGGCGGTCGTGGCAGCGGCTGTCCGGTGGTGAACGCCAGCGCTGCCAGATCGCGCGTGCGCTCGCGCAGCAGCCGGATATCCTGTTGCTGGATGAGCCGATTAACCATCTGGATATTCAGTTTCAGCTTGAGCTGATGCGGCTGATTGCCGCACTGCCGGTCACGGTGATTGTGGCCCTGCACGATCTGAATCTGGCGGCAAAATTTTGCCAGCATCTGGTGGTGCTGCAGCACGGGCAAGTGGTGGCGAGCGGTGAGCCCGCCGCCGTGCTGACGCCTGCCCTGATTCAGCGGACGTGGCAGGTCGAGGCCATCGTCAACCGCAGCGAGCGCGGCTCCATGAATATTCAGTACGCCTGAACCGGGCTGATCTTAACGCTCGTCGAATGGCACGCCGCCTTTAGATTTATGATGCTTCGGCGTTTCGATAATCGACACGGTGACCACATCAGCATCGATCTCAAACGAATCCACCACGGCCTGGGTGATGGCTTTGAGTAACTTTTTCTTCTGCTCAACGCTACGGCCTTCCGCAGCATAAACGACAATCTCTGGCATAACGGCGTTTCCTCACGGGTTAGAGTTCTTCTCAAGCATACCTCAGCCAGGCTGCCGCGCGCAGCGTTAACCTGTCGCGACGGTTAAAAGGCAACAAGCGGCTGACGAATTCCCTGCAAACGCCGTGTGTTAAAGTGTGAATTGTTATGTTATAACGTAATTGATTCGATGATAGTGTAACGGTTTATTCGGAAAATTTAATGAAATCAATGCAAAATTTGCTGATCGCTGCGGCGCTCGGCCTGGCTTCTTGCGCCGTTGTGGCGGCGAGCACACCCGAAAAACCGGTGCGGATTGCCGCACCGTTTGAAATTAAAGGCAGCGATCCGGCGCTCTCCGGCGACATTCTGTTGCGCATGGATGTGGTTGAAACGCTGGTAGAAGTGAACGATCGCGGTGAGCCGGTGGCGGCGCTGGCGCAGCGCTGGCAGGTCTCTGACGATGGGCTGCGCTGGCAGTTCCAGCTGCGCGACGGCGTGCATTTTCACGATGGCTCGCTGCTGGATGCGGTTGCCGTGGTGAAATCACTCAACACCGCACGCGGCAAAGCGGGCTTACTGGACAAAACGCCAATCGCCGACATCAGCGGGGCAGGGCAGCTTGTCACCATCACGCTGCGTGAACCCTTCACGCCGCTGCTGTCGGTCCTGGCGGAAAGCCGCTCGCAAATCCTCGCACTGGCCAGCTGGGATGCGCAGGGCAACATCACGCGCATTATTGGCAGCGGACCGTTTAAGCTTACCTCCTTCCAGCCGCCGCAGTCGCTGACGGTGGCGCGCTTCGCGGATTACTGGGGCGAGAAACCGGTGATTGCCGCCGCCAGCTATCTGGCGACCGGCCGCGCGGAAACCCGTGCGCTGCTGGCAGAAAGCGGTGATGCAGATTACGTGTTTAACCTTGATGCCGCCAGCCGGCAGCGGCTGGCACGCAAAGCGTCGCTGCACATCCCGGCGATTCCGGTGCCGCGCACGTTGATGCTGAAGCTTAATCTGGCCGATCCGCTGCTGGCGGAACTGCCGGTGCGTGAGGCGATCAGCATGGCGATCGATCGCAACGCGCTGGCGCAGGCGGTGCTGCGTTATCCGGGCGCAGCCAGCCAGCTGTTTCCCCCTAACATGGCAGAGTGGCACAACACGGCACTCACGCCGCTGCACTATCAACCGCAGCAGGCTGCTCAGTTATTACAGTCGGCCGGCTGGCAACGCGGCGCGGATGGCGTACTGACGCGCAACGGCCAGCGCTTCAGCCTGACGCTGCTGACCTATCCCGATCGCCCTGAGCTGCCGCTGATGGCGATGGTGATTCAGCAGCAGCTGCGTCAGGTCGGCATAGACGTGCGAATCAACGCGACCAACGCCAGCGAGATCCCGGCGCAGCACCACAACAACCGTCTGCAGCTGGCGCTGTTTGCGCGTAATTTTGCCCTGACGCCCGATCCGACCGGAACGCTGCTGCAGGATTATGGCACCCACGGCGGTGACTGGGGGGCGATGAACTGGCATGCGGCAGGCTTCGACGCGGCGCTCCACACGCTGACGCAATCCACCGATGGCGCAGCCCGCGCCGGGGCGCGCAGCGTCATCACCCGCGCGCTGCAACAGGAACTGCCGGTGATTCCGCTGGCCTGGTATCAGCAGTCGGCGGCGGTTAACAGCCAGCTGCAGGGCGTCAAACTCGATCCGTTTGAACGCCACTTCGGCCTGCGCCAGATGCACTGGGGGGAGCCATGATTAAACAACTCAGCTGGCGCCTGGCGCAGGCGCTGTTCGTGGTGCTGGCGGTAGGATTACTGACCTGGCTGCTGGTGCAGGCGCTGCCGGGCGACATGGCGTGGCGCATCGCCTCGGGGCGCTATGGTTATGATCGCGTCGATGCCGACGCGGTGGCGCGGGTACAGCAGGAGCTGGATGGAGCGCTTAGCGGCGGCAGTGCGCTGCTGCACTGGCTCTTCGATCTGCTGCAGTTTAACTTTGGCCGCTCGCTGGTTTCCGGTGAGCCGGTGATGGATGAGCTGCGCTGGCAGCTGGGCCAGACGCTGGCGCTGGCGGGCGTTTCGCTGCTGCTGGCGTTGCTGCTGACGCTGCCGCTCGGCATCTGGGCCGGTTGCCACGCCAACGGCCGGCTTGACCGTGCGCTGTTTTGGCTGACCGCCTTGCTGAAATCGGTGCCGCATTTTGCACTCGGCATGTTGCTGATCCTGCTGTTCGCGCTGCAACTCGACTGGCTGCCGAGCGCCGGTCACGGCGAGCTGCGCCATTTCCTGTTGCCGGCACTGACGCTGGCACTGTCGCTGACGGCCGTCGGCGTGCGCGTGGTGCGCGAAGCCACCTGGCAGGTGATGTCATCCGGCTACTATCGCTGGGGAGCGCAAAAGGGACTGGCACCCGCGCGCCTGCTGCTGCGTCACGGCCTGCGTAATCTGAGCGCGCCGGTGCTGACGTGGTTTGGCATGCAGTTTGTCTGGCTGGTGGAAGGCGTGGTGGTGGTGGAAACCCTGTTTGCATGGCCGGGAATCGGTCACGCTCTGGTGCACGCCATTTTTGCGCGTGACGTACCGGTGATTCAGGCCAGCGCCATGACGCTCGGCCTGCTGTTTGTCCTGCTGAACATGCTGGTGGATGCCGGTTGTCATCTGCTCGATCCCCGGGGGCGCGCGCATGAAGATGACGCTTTCACGCTGGGTGGGTCTGGTACTGCTGGCGGTGCTGCTGGCTTACGCGTTTGTGCTGCCGCTGATTCAGCACGGCGATCCGCTACAGCAGGATTTGCTGCAGATGCTGCAGACGCCCAACCGCAGCCATTTGCTCGGTTTCGACCATCTCGGTCGCGATATGTTAACGCGCCTCAGCGCCGCGCTGCGCCTGTCACTCGGGCTGGCAGCCCTGTGCGTGATCAGTGCGCTGATAGCGGGCGTGTTCACCGGTGTGCTCAGTGCACTGTACGGTGGCTGGCCTGAGCGATTGCTGAGCATCGTTGGCGATATGTGCCTCGCGCTGCCGGGATTGCTGCTGGTACTGCTACTGGCCGCCATTGCGCCAGACGCGCCCCAGATGCTGTGGCTGGGCATTTCGCTGGTGCTGTGGGTGGAATTTTTCCGCGTCACGCGTGCCACGCTGCGGCCAATTGTGCAGGCGCCCGGTATGCAGGCCAGCAAACTGCTCGGGTTCACTGCCTGGTATCGTTTTCGTCATCATCTGTGGCCTGCGCTGGCACCGGTGCTGCTGACGCTAACCTTGTTCTCTTTCAGCAGCGCCATCATGGCGGTGTCGGCGCTCGGGTTTATCAGCGTTGGCGTGCGTCCGCCCACGCCGGAGCTGGGCCTGATGATGACCGAACTGCTGCCGTTTGCGTGGGAAGCGCCGTGGCTGCTGATGCAGCCGGTAGCCGCACTGTTTTTACTGTTGATCAGCCTCAATCTGCTGATGAAAAAGGAGCGATGATGAAGGGATTACAGATCACCGGGCTGAGCGTTGCCACAGCGACTGAAACACTGGTTGAACCGGTGGATGTGCGGCTACAACCCGGTCGGCCGCTGACGCTGCTCGGCGAAACCGGATCGGGGAAAAGTCTGCTGGCGCAGGCGATCATGGGGATATTGCCGCCGTCGCTGCAGGCCAGCGGTGAGGTGATGATCAACGGCAGACGCTTTCAGCTGCCGCAGGATACGGCGCAGCTGCGTCGGCTGTGGGGCAATACGCTGGCTTCGCTGCCGCAGGAGCCGTGGTTGTCGCTCGATCCGACCATGGCGATTCAGCAACAGGTGGCGGAAGGGCATCGCTTCGTGCGCGGTTTGCCGCCCGCCGCCAGTGCTGCAGCGGCGCAGCAGGATCTGCAGCAGCTTGGTCTGGCCGCGGCGGCACGGCGTTATCCGTGGCAGCTTTCCGGCGGCATGGCACAGCGCGCCGCGTTTGCGGCAGCCCGTGCCGGTGGCGCGCAGGTTCTGATTGCCGATGAGCCAACCAAAGGGCTGGATGTGGCGCGCCGCGATGAAGTCAGCCAGCTGTTACAGCGTGAAGTGGCCGACGGCGGCATGCTGTTAACCATCACCCACGACATCGCCCTGGCACGCCAGCTGGGTGGCGACGTGCTGGTGATACATAAAGGCAGCGTGATTGAACAGGGCCCGGCGCAGCAGGTGTTGCAGTCACCGCAGCAGCCTTACACGCGCGCGCTGCTGGCTGCCGATCCGGCCGTCTGGCCCGCCCGACAACAAACGGTGATCGGTGCCAGGCCGGTGATCAGCGCACAGGACATTGTGCTGGCGCGCGGGGGCAAAAGGCTGGGTGTGCCACGCGATTTCACGCTGCACGCCGGTGAAATCGTTGGCCTGCACGGTGCCAGCGGCAGCGGCAAAAGCAGCTTCGGCGACGTGCTGTTGGGGTTGCTCGCGCCGCAGCAGGGCCGCGTAACGCACCACGCTGATGCGGATGCGCTGAAATATCAGAAAATCTATCAGGATCCTTCCGCGCTGTTTCCGCCGCAGCGCACGCTGGGGCAAAGCATCAACGATGTGCTGCGGCGTCACGCTCTCCCGCCGGCACAGCGCGATGCGCTCATGACGCGGCTGGCTTTGCATCCCGCGCTGCTGACGCGGCGACCAGAGGCGCTCTCCGGCGGCGAACTGCAGCGCTTCGCGCTGCTACGGGTGATGCTGCTGCGGCCGGTATTTCTGTTTGCCGATGAGCCGACGTCACGCCTCGATCCGCTGGTGCAGCAGCAAACATGGCAGTTGATCGTGGAACTGGCGCGCGAGCAGCAGTGCGCGGTGCTGCTGGTGAGTCATGACCGCGATCTGCTGGAGAAAGGCACGCATCGGGTGATCGCCATGGAAGCGGCTTAGCGACCGGGCGGCTGGCTGTCACCGGGCCCGAGACTCCGTTGCATTACCACGGTGTCCAGCCAGCGGCCATGTTTGTAACCCACCGATTTCATCACGCCGGTGTGCTCAAAACCGAGCGCCCGGTGTACTCCCAGCGAGCCCTGGTTGGCGCTGTCACCGATAATCGCGATGATCTGGCGAAAGCCAGCGGCTTCGGCCAGCGCCACCGCTTTTTGCAGCAGCGCCTTACCGATGCCGCGTCCGGTTTGCTGCGGGTCGAGATAGATAGAGTCTTCCAGCGTGAAGCGGTAGGCATAACGCGGACGATACGGCGCGAGATAGCAGTAACCCAGCACCTGATCCTGCTCTTCAGCCACCAGCCAGTAACCGCCGCGCTCATGCACGTCATTGATACGCCGCAGCATTTCACTCTCCGCCGGCGGTTCCGTTTCGAAGGTTGCGGTGCCGTGCAGCACGTGCCAGGCGTAAATCTTCTGTATCGCCGCCGCGTGATGCGGCTGCGCGGGAATAATGTCCATATGTTCCTGCTGTTCTGCCAATGATGCTGACAGCATGCCACCGCGCCGCAGCGCAATCATCCGCCTTAGTCATAGGAAATTGTGATAGTGGTATTGCTAATGGGTTTTAAGACGATGCGCATCTCGCTCAAAGCCTTGCGGCAGTACCCTGTACTAAAAATAGCTGGAAATTAGTACGGGGTACGATTAAAGTGATAGGTAATTATCTGGAATTTATCGAAACACGCGTGTTTTCAAAAGCTCGTAAAAGTCTGCTGGCAGACGATAACGAATTTCAGGAACTCCAGGTTTTTTTGCTGGAGCATCATGAGTCGGGTGCCACCATCAGTCAGACCGGAGGATGCAGAAAGATCCGCTGGAGCCGGGCCGGAATGGGGAAACAAGGCGGAACAAGGATCATTTACTACAACCGCCTAAGTTCAGGCAGAATTTATCTGTTACTCATCTATCCCAAAAATGCGAAGGATGATTTAAATGAAACGGAAAAAGCGCTGCTAAAAGCATTTACTCAACAAATAAACCTTTAAGCCACAGATCCACGAAGATTAAACTATGGAAAAACAGCTATTTAACGACCTGCTGGAAAGCGTGCAGGAAATGGTCGCCATTGAGCAGGGCCATGAATCACCGGACATAAACCGCATCCACCGTCATGAACTGCCGGATGTAAAGCTGATCAGAAAAAATGCGGGGCTAAAGCAAGCTGAGTTTGCCGATGCGATGGGCGTGAGCGTGGATCTTATTCGTAGCTGGGAGCAACACAGACGCAGCCCTACCGGACCAGCATTAAAAATGCTTTATCTCATTCAGCAGCAGCCCTTACTGATTAACGCATTACAGGCGTTGTAATCCCAGTTGCGCTACCGATTATTATCATGGCCTGGCAGATTGCCTGTTGCGGCGCTTTCAGCAACCACCAGACGGATTGAGCTCACAAACTTTAGCTGTGAGCTAAGGCATGTTTGAAGCTTATAACGTCTAATTCTGCTCCGACAGCTGGACCGCCATGGTATCGGCGTCGAGCGCCTCGAAGATGTGCGGTTCATCAGCGGGATAACAAATATAATCGCCGGGGAAGAGTTCGACCGGCGCGTCCATCGGGCCGACCCGCGCGCGACCGCGTGCCAGGATGATGTGTTCGACGGAACCCGGTGGATGCGGTTTTGACGCGCGCGGTGCGCCGGGCTGGCTGGTAATCAAGTACAGATCGCGGCGGCCGCCCGGCGGACAGCTGGCCAGTAGCGCGGCCTGAAAGTCCGCTAACTCTGCTGACACCACCATGCCTTCGCCACGCCGAATCACCTGCATCTTTTTCACTTCCGGCTCCATCAGCCGTGCAAACGGAATATTCAGCGCCACACACAGTGACCATAACGTCTCAATGCTGGGGTTACCGTTGCCTGCCTCCAGTTGCGACAGCGTTGACTTGGCGATGCCAGCGCGGCGCGCCACTTCCGTCAGCGAAAGTCCGGCGCGCTGGCGTTCGCGCACCAGTCCGGCGGCAATGATAGCAATGGGCGGGGTCACAATTACTCCTGTTCTTTATATCGAACGTTTTGTTCATCTTGTAAAACACGTACGGTGCGTTCATTATAACGGCTTTCTTGTTCGTTATGAGATCAAATTGTGATGCGTCTGGGTGCCGTACCGCTTGATCGCGGCGTATTGAAAGCGATCTTCCTTGTTTGTCTGGCCGACGGCATCGTTGGCCTCTCCTATGGTTCTCTTGCCGCTGCCGACGGTTTTCCGCTCTGGGTGCCGATTGCGCTCTCGACGCTGGTGCTGGCGGGTGCGTCCGAGTTTTTGTTTATTGGCATCGTGGCAGGCGGCGGCAGTCCGTTAACCGCTGCCGCAGCCGGTTTACTGGTCAACGCGCGTCATCTGCCGTTTGGCATTGCGGTGAAAGACCTGGTCGGGCAGGGCGGACGCAGTCTGCTGGGCTGCCATATCATGAATGACGAGAGCGTGGTGTTCGGTATTTCACAGCCGAAGCTGGCGCAGCGTCGGGCGGCTTACTGGGTTTGCGGACTGGGTATTTTTGCCATCTGGCCGCTCACGGTGATTGCCGGTGCGGTGATTGGGCGCTTTATTCCTGATGTGTCGGCGATTGGCCTGGACGCGGTGTTTCCGGCCATCCTGATCGCGCTGATTTTCCCGGCGCTGCGCCAGCGTCGCACGCGCATTCCGGCCACCCTCGGGCACTGCTGTCCGTGCTGGCGACGCCTTTTGTGCCAGCCGGTATGCCGGTGCTGTTTTCTTTACTCGGTTTGCTGAGCTGGCGGGAGCGCAAAGATGCAAAATAGTTTAGTGATTGCCGGCATCGCGCTGCTGGCTGCAGGGACGTATGCGATTCGCTTTGCCGGTTACCGGCTGGGCAGCCGGATGCACATGTCGGAACGTGTGCGCAACATGCTGTCCGACGCGGCAACGGTGCTGCTGCTGGCTGTCGCTGTCACCACCGCGCTGTTTGAGGGCACCGATTTCGCCGGCGTCGCGCGACTGACCGGCGTGTTGTTCGCGGTGTTTCTCGCCTGGCGTCGCGCGCCATTGATACTGGTAATCATCGGTGCGGCGGTGATGACGGCGCTGCTGCGCTATTTTGGCGTACCGTAAGCGGCGGCGAGATGGCCGGCGCAAAGATGACGGCGCACTGGCACCTGCTTTGCAGCTATGATTAGGGATAGTGAGTACAACAAGGACAACGCGAAAATGGTGATTAACTGCGTGGTGTATCGCCACGGCAAACGCGAAGAGCATGTCGAAGTCGATCAAATCAGCGAAGTGCTGAAAGAGGAAAAATCGTTCGTCTGGCTTGGCCTGTATCAACCCGATCCGGCGTTCATGCAAACGCTGCAGGAGGAGTTTAGCCTGCATGAGCTGGCGATTGAGGATGCGCTGGTGGCGCATCAGCGGCCCAAGATTGAGCAGTACGGCGAATCGGTATTTATCGTGGTGAAAACCGCACACATGGAAGATCGCCAGCGCATCAGCTTTGGCGAAACCCACTTTTTCCTCGGAAAAAATTTTCTGATTACCGTGCGCCACGGTTCGGTTGAGGGCTATAAAGCGATCCGCGCTAAAGCCGAGAAAAATCATGCCATGCTGTGCCAGGGACCCGGCTATGCGCTCTACTGCATCCTCGATTTTATCGTCGACAACTACAGCAAAATCACCGAATCGCTGAGTGAACGTATTGCTGACCTGGAAGACGGCATGTTCACCACCCGCTTTGACAGCGTCACGCTGGAGAATGTCTACCACTTGCGGCGTCAGCTGCTGTCGTTGCGCAATGCGGCGATGCCGGTGACAGAGATCTGCCCGCAGCTGGTGCGCTTCCATGAAGATATCATCCCGAAAAATCTGCGCGCCTATCTGCGCGACGTGCAGGATCACGCGCACCACGTCATGATTGATGCCGAAGACATGCGCGAAACGCTGGCCAGCGCCATGCAGGTGAATCTGGCGCTGGTCTCGGTACAGCAGAGTGAGGTGAATAAAAAGCTGGCCGGTTGGGGGGCAATACTGATTGTGCCGACCATCATCTTCAGTATGTACGGTATGAACTTCTCAGACATGCCAGAGCTGCACAGCCACTTTGGCTATCCGGCGGCGCTGGCGGTCACGCTGGTGATCTGTTTCGTTATGTGGTGGCGGCTGAAAAAAGCGGGCTGGCTGTAAGCGTGATGGCCTGCGCGCGCTGTCACCAGACGCGAAGGCCAGGGCGATTTCAGCCTGAAATCGCCACGCTCCATTAGCCTCAATGCGCGCTGGCAGTAGGGCGCACCGTGATCTCATTAACATCAACTTCGCCAGGCTGAGTAATGGCCCAGCTTACCGCCTGCGCAATGGCTTCGGGTTTTAACGCAATCTGACGATAGCTCTGCATGGCCACGCGTGCGGTCTCGTCAGTGATGGTGTCCGCCAGTTCCGATTCCACCACGCCGGGATTAATGACCGTCACACGCAGCTGGCGCGATTCCTGACGCAGGCCATCCGAGATGGCGCGAACCGCGAATTTTGTGGCGCAGTACACCGCTGCCGTCGGCGATACCGCCAGCGCACCAATCGAGGCGATATTGATGATATGGCCGCTTTGCTGCGATTCCATGACTGGCAGCACGGCAGCGATGCCGTACAGTACGCCACGCACGTTGACGTCGAGCATACGATCCCATTCATCCACCTTCAGCGAACTGAGCGGCGACAGCGGCATAACGCCGGCATTGTTGATCATCACATCAACCCGACCATATTTATCGCGGGCAAAATCGGCCAGCTGCTGCGTATCGGCACGCTGCGTCACGTCGGTGGCCAGATAATCCAGTTGCGCGCCGCTGGCACGCAGTTCATCACACAGTATTGCCAGCCGATCGGTACGGCGCGCGCCGAGCACCAGTTTATGCCCCTGACTGGCCAGCAGACGCGCTATCGCTTCGCCGATGCCGCTGCTGGCGCCGGTCAGAATAATCACTTTCGCATTGGAATGAGCCATGATGGTTTCCTCGTGTTGGTTGACGAGGCTATTGTGGAAAACGCCGGCTAAAGCGAACAGACCGGATTGTGGCGCATCATTGCCTGATTCTCTCGTCACTATTGTGAGTAAGAAAGAAACCTGGCTATGCTTTGCCTGAACCTCTCACCGGAAACCCGTTATGTCGCAAACCGTACAACAGCAGACCTGCGCGCTGCTGCGCCAGCTGGCACCGCAGGAAGGTTACACGGCCTCACTGCTCGACAGCGTGCGCTTTATGCGTGCCGACCGGCAGTGGGCGCGTACGCCGGTTCTTTATGAGCCGAGCATCATCATTATCTGTCAGGGCTCGAAGCGGGCGTTTCTTGCCGACAAAATGTATCGCTACGACGCACAGCACTATCTGGTGTTGTCGGTGCCGCTGCCGTTCTCCGCTGAAACTGAAGCGACCTCCGCCGAACCGTTGCTGGGGCTGGCTATTCGTCTGGATGCGGCCACGCTGGCGCGCCTGGTGACGCAGGTCGCAGCGGCAGACATTCCGCTGGCGGAGACACCAGCCAGCATTATTTCGACGCCGGTAAATGAGACGCTGGCGGACAGCACGCTGCGCCTGTTGCAGGCGCTGAGCGATCCGCTGGAAGCGCAGGTTTTAGGCCCGGCACGGGTAGAAGAGATTTGCTTTCGTGTGTTGCTGGGTGAGCAGGGCGGTGCGGTGCGCGCAGCGCTGACCTATCAGGGGCATTTTGGCCGCATCGCGCGGGCGCTGCAGCGCATTCATGCTGACTGGCAGCAGCCGCTGGATGTGCCGCATCTGGCCAGCGAAGCGGGCATGAGCGTTCCGCGCTTCCATCTGCATTTCAAAAGCGTCACGCAGACCTCGCCGATTCAGTATCTCAAGTCGCTGCGGCTGCATCAGGCGCGTTTGATGATGATTCGCGATAATCTCACCGCCGCCGGTGCCGCCGCACGTGTCGGTTACGAAAGTGATTCACAGTTTAACCGGGAGTTTAAGCGGATGTTTGGTCGCACCCCAGCTGACGAGGCGCGGGTGATGAAACGCGCCTTTGCGCTGCTGCCGCCGGAACAATTATCCGCGCGGCTACAGGCACATTAGGTCAGTACGCGATGACGATTGCCGCCACCACACCAATCCAGAACAGCAGGCTGGCAGCCAGTGCCAGCTGGCACAGTAACCGGCGGGAAAAATTCAGCAGCGCACTGAGGCGCGGCGATAACATTAATACCATAATCATCCCTCACAACAGCCAGCAATTCATCAGCGCAGCCCCATCACGGCAACCACCAGCAGAATCCAGAAAAATGCACAACCTGTTAGCAGAAAACGCCAGACAAGATGGCGTTCGGGAGTCAGCAGCGTGTGCAGACGCATACGAAGAAGCAGTGGCATAGCGACCTCAAATCAGAAAGTTTTATAGGGAATATCCGGCAGCTGAGAACAGAAAATTCTGTCAGCGAATAAGAACATTCTGACGTGTTATAAGGCCGCGAAACGACAAGACCAGTCTTGAAAACAGGCTGAGAAATTCCTTAGCAGGCAGGCAATAGCCACAGCGGACATCAGGTGCCGCTGTGACCATCTGGCACAGCAAAGCCGGTTACACGCTGCGCGTGACGCCGCCGTCCACGCGAAGATTCTGCCCGGTGATATAAGCCGCGCCGGGCGAAGCAAGAAACGCAATGGTAGCCGCCACTTCTGCAGCCGTGCCGTAGCGCTGCATGGGCACGCTGTCGCGCCGTTCATCCGTTTTCGGCAGGCTATCAATCCAGCCTGGCAGGACGTTGTTGATACGAATATTCTCAGCTGCGTAGGTGTCGGCAAAGATTTTACTGAAAGAAGCCAGACCGGCACGGAACACGGCCGAGGTCGGGAACATGTCGGTGGGTTCAAACGTCCATGCCGATGAGATATTGATGATACTGCCGCCACCCTGCTGCTGCATGATCGGCGTGACCAGACGTACAGCGCGCACCACGTTGAGGAAGTAGGTTTCCATTCCCTGCTGCCACGCATCATCGCTTAATTCGAGGATTGGCGCGCGCGGACCGTGACCGGCACTGTTAACCAGCACGTCAATACGTCCCCAGCGCGCCAGAGTGGCATCAATCAGGTGCTGCAAATCGTCCACTGACTGATTCGAACCGGTAATACCGAGCCCGCCCAGACGATTCGCCAGCGCCTCGCCTTTGCCGGAGGAGGAAAGAATCGCGACCCTGAAACCCTCGCTGGCCAGCTTCTCCGCTGCCGCTGCGCCCATACCGCTGCCACCTGCGACAATTACCGCAACTTTTTCTACTGTCATGTGAGTAACCTCATCAATTAAATATCCTGTGATGCCAGTATAATGGCCGGGAGATGCCGCAGAGAGTCAGCTCAGCTGGCAATTGACGATAGGAAAACTACAGGATGAATCAGGGCTTTCAGGCATTACCGTCGCTGAATGCACTTCGGGTATTTGAAGCCGTGACGCGGCACCTTAATTTTCGCCTCGCCGCTGAAGAGCTCGGCGTGACGCAGGGTGCGGTTGCGCAGCATATTCGCGGTCTCGAGGCCAGCCTGGGCCTGAAACTGTTCGATCGGTTGCCGCGTTCGCTGGCGCTGACCGCTGCCGGTGCAGGCTATGCGGTGCACATTCGACAGGCATTTGAGCTGATTGATGAGGCGACGCGCACGCTACGCCCGGAGCCGGATCGCCTGACGCTGAGCGTAACACCGACCTTTGCCAGCCGCTGGATGCTACCGCGTTTACCGGCATTTACCGCGGCCTGGCCGGATATCGACCTGCGCGTGCTGGCCTCTGAACGGCTGGTGCAGTTTCACCATGAAGGCGTCGATCTGGCGGTGCGCTATGGCCGGCCGCCGTTTGGTAGCGGGCTGGAGGCCACGCTGCTGTTTAGCCAGACGGTGCTGGCGGTGGTCAGCCCGGCGCTGCTGGCACAACACGGTGATGCAGCGCAGCCAGAAAATTGCCTGCGCTATCCGCTGCTGCACGATGGCCATCACCTGTGGCCGGCGTTCCTGGCGTTTATGTTCCCCGGCCAGTCGCTGCAGCATCAGCATCATCTGCGCTTCAACCAGACCGCGCTGGCGCTGGAAGCGGCGCTGAGTGGTCAGGGTATCGCACTGACCAGCCCGCATTTTGTGCAGAACGATCTGGCCAGCGGTCGGCTGGTTCCCGCCTGGCAGCGTGAGATGCCCGTTGATGCCGGCTGGTATCTGGTGGCTCCGCGTCGTCCGCGTGAGCAGGCAACGGTGAGTGCGGTTCGTGCGTGGCTACTCAGTCAGGCGGAGCAGAGCAAAGATTGATGGCTGAGCAACGCGATGCTTTTATGTTCAATAACGAAATCAGTAAAACTGATGATCCGCGCCGGATCATGAATGTTATGACTGACTGAGCATGCATTTTACAGGGTTTATCCTGCCCGGGCAGGGTTTTAGAAAAATATCGCGCAAATTCAGCAGTTAAGGAAAGGAATTGTGCGTTGCAATATGACTGGTGCTGTGAATAAATAAAACGCTGAACTTCATAAAAATGCCATAACGGCCAGGCGACAGCCTGCATAAACGTATTACCCACATGACCGATCATAAAACCATTTTAGCCAGGGATATCAGCGCCAGAAGTGAAAGCATGCAGGCGCACCTCATCGCCATCCGGCGCGACATTCACGCGCATCCGGAGCTCGGTTTCGACACCGTCCGCACTGCAGCCATCGTGGAACAGGAGTTGCTGCGCCTCGGGCTAACGCCGCAAACCGGCGTGGGCCGCACCGGCGTGATGGTAGACATTACCGGTACGCAGCCGGGCAAAACCGTGCTGCTGCGCGCCGATATGGATGCGCTGCCGATTCATGAGCAAACCGGCCTGCCGTTTAGCAGCATCTGGCCGGGTAAAATGCACGCCTGCGGCCACGATATCCACACGGCTACGCTGCTCGGCGTCGCGGCGATCCTCACGGACCTGCGCAGCCAGCTGCACGGCACGGTGCGGCTGATTTTTCAGCCGGCGGAAGAGACGCCAGAGAGCGGCGCGCAAGCCATGATTGCTGCCGGCGCAGCGGACGGCATTGATGTGGCGATCACGCTGCACAATAAGCCAGAGCTGGCCGCAGGAGAAATTGCCCTGACGCGCGGTGCCAGCACCGCTTCCAGCGATGAATTCGACGTAGTGATTCATGGCAAATCCACCCACGCCGCCCGGCCGCACATGGGTACCGATCCGATCATTGCCGCCGCCAGCCTGGTAACGCAGTTGCAGACCATTGTGTCGCGCGAGCTCGATCCGGCGAACTCTGCTGTGCTGACGATTGGCCATATCCACGGCGGCACCACCCATAACATCATCTCCGACAGCTGCCTGATTCAGGGCACCATCCGCGCTAAATCACCGCAGGCGCGCGCTCACATGGAAGACGCTTTCCGCCGCATCTGTGCCGGAGTGGCGCTGTCGCTCAATACGCGGATTGAGGTCAATTATCAGCGAGGTGTACCGCCGCTGATGAATGATGATGCGCTGATTGATGCACTGGAGCCGATCCTCTCGCACCAGTTCGGCAAGCCGGTGGTGGCAAAACCCAGCAGCAGCTTTGGCGCGGAAGATTTCTCGCTGTTTACCGAGCGTGTGCCGGGCTGTCAGATCCATATCGGCTCTGGCGCGCCGGGGCGCGACGACCATCTGCACAACTCCGACTATCAGCCGGACGAACGCAGCATTCACGCTGGCACACAGGCTCTGGCCCGTATAGCGATCGACTTACTCTACTGATAATAATGAGGTTTTATGATGATGCGTAAAGGGCTGTTCTCCGCCTCCGCGGGCATGTTGCTGCTGGCTGCTGCCGCTGTGGTTCAGGCCAAAGATTTTGGCACGTTAAAATTCGCCACCGAAGCGGCCTATCCGCCGTTTAACCAGTCCACGCCGAGCGGCAAAATTGTCGGCTACGAGCCCGATATGGTGGCCGAACTGGCGAAACGCGCGGGATTCAAATATGAAATCGTCGCGCAAAAGTGGTCCGGACTGATCCCCGGCCTCGCTGATGGCAAATATGATGCAGTGGTCGATGCCGTCACCGTGACGCCAAAACGTCAAGAAGTGGTGGATTTTACCCATCAGTACACCGTGAGCGTTTCGGGCTTCGTCACGCTGAAGGGCAGCGCAGTAGATACTCTGCCGGGCAACGGTGAAGTGGTACAGGCGACCGATGAAGCCGGTATGAACAAAGCCATCGACGCGCTGAAGGCGAAGTTCAAAGGCAAAACCATTGCGGTGCAGGTCGCTACCATTCAGGCCGATTTCCTCAACAAATACCTCGGTGATGTCGCGACTATCCGTACCTATCAGGCCGGCCCGGAAACCTTCGCCGATCTGCTTAACGGCCGGGTTGATGCGGTCATGGCATCGCGCACCAACCTCAATGCATATGTGAAAAAACACGCGGATACGGTAAACAGCACCGGTTACGGCTTTGTGGGTGGTGTACTGGGCCAGGGCTCGGCGATTGCCATTCGTAAAAACAATCCGGAGCTGAAAGCCGCGCTGGATCAGGCGCTGGTGTCGATGATCAAAGACGGCACGCTGAAGCAACTGTCTGAGAAATGGTTCGGCGAGAACGTCGCGCCTGCGGAATAATGCTGAGCGCTTATGACTATTGACTGGCAACTGTTAGGTTTTGGTGACGAAGGCTGGGGCGGCGTGCTGCTGGACGCCGCCACCGTCACGGTAACGGTCTCGCTGTGTGCGTGGCTGCTGGGCGCGATGCTCGGCAGCCTGCTGTGCTGGATGCAGATTGGTGGCGGCCGCTGGCAGCAGCGTGTTGCCAGCGGCTACATCACGCTGTTTCGCGGCGTGCCGGAGCTGCTGGTGATCTACCTGTTCTACTTTGGTGGCCGACAGGTGGTCGGGTTTATCGGTGAAGCTATCGGCCTGCAGGGACCGTTCGACGTTAACGGCTTCGTTGCCGGCGCGATCGCTATCGGGCTGATTTCCGGCGCTTATCAGAGCAGCGTATTTCGCGGCGCGTTTTACGCGATCCCCGCCGGCACGCTGGAAGCCGCTACGGTCACCGGTATGGGCCGTTTTATGCTGTTCCGCCGCATGATTGTGCCGCAGGCGCTGCGCACCGCGCTGCCGGGCATGGGTAATCAGTGGCAATCGGTGATTAAGGAGTCGGCGCTGGTATCGGTAACCGGGCTGGTGGAAACCATGAACCAGATTTCCACCGCGTCGAATTCCACCCAGATGCCGTTTTTCTTCTACAGCGTAGGCGCGGTGATTTACCTGATTATCACCACCTGTTCAGATTTCTTCTTCCGCTATGTGGAAAAAGTGGCCATGCGCGGGCAACAACGCGCGCGGTTGTAAGGAGCCACGATGGATTTCACCTTTTTACAGCACACGCTGGCGGCGCTGCTGCGCGGACTGCCGCTGACGCTCAACCTGGCGGTATTGTCCCTGCTGGGCGGCGGAATACTGGCGCTGCTGCTGAATTTGCTGCGTCAGCATCGCCTCGGCAGCTACGTTACGCGTTTTTATGTCTGGCTGTTCCGCGGTACGCCGCTGCTGATTCAAATCTTCATGATCTACTATGGCCTCGGCAGCCTGCCGGCGGTGCGCGAAAGCGTGCTGTGGCCGCTGCTGCGTGAGCCCTACTGGTGCGGGTTAATTGCGCTGATTCTCAACGATGCCGCTTACACCGCCGAGATCCTGCGCGGCGGACTGAATGCGGTTAGCGTGCAGTCACTGGAAGCGGCGAAAGTGTGCGGCATGTCGCGCTTCACCACGCTGCGGCGCATCACGCTGCCGCTGGCGGTGCGTCAGGCGCTGCCGGCCTACAGCAATGAGATCATCTCGATGATCAAATCCACGTCGCTGGTTAGCACCATCAGCCTGATGGAGATGACCGGCATCGCCGACTCCATCGTGTCAGAAACCTTCCGCGCGCTGGAGGTGTTTATCAGCGCGGCGATTATCTATCTGCTGCTGACCGTGCTGGTGAGCAAAGCGGTGGCGCTGCTGGAGCGCCGTTTGTCCCCTTATCACGCTGGAGCACGTTAATGAACAAACCCACTATTGCCCTGAGCCATCTCAGAAAAAGTTATAGCGGGCATGAAGTGCTGCATGACATCAGCCTGACGGCGCAGGATGGCGACGTCATTTCGCTGATCGGCGCCAGCGGCTCCGGTAAAAGTACGCTGCTGCGCTGCATCCCGTTTCTTGAAGTGCCACAGGCCGGTGAGATTGCTGTAGGCGATGAAGTGGTCACCCTCGATAACGCGGACGAAAAGCTGAGCCGTGAACAGCGCCGCCGCATCAAGCTGATGCGCATGCAACTCGGCTTTGTGTTTCAGGGCTTCAATCTGTGGCCGCACAAAACCGTGCTGCAGAACATCATTGAGGCGCCGATCCATGTGCAGAAGCGCAGCCATCAGGAGGCCGTTGCCGAGGCCGAAGCGCTGCTGCAAAAAGTCGGGTTATACGAAAAGCGCAACGCGTGGCCGTCGCAGCTCTCCGGTGGTCAGCAGCAGCGCGTGGCGATTGCCCGGGCGCTGGCGCAGCAGCCGAAAGCGATACTGTTTGATGAACCCACTTCCGCACTCGACCCGGAGCTGGTGGGCGAAGTGCTGCGCGTCATCCGCAGCCTGGCGGAAGAGGGGCGCACCATGATTATCGTCACCCACGAAATGGGGTTTGCGCGCGATGTATCAAACAAAGCGGTGTTTCTGCATCAGGGCAAAATCGAAGAGTCCGGATCGCCGCAGCAGGTGTTCAGCGAACCGATCTCGGCGCGCTGTCGCGCTTTTGTCAGCAGCCACCTGCAGCGCAACAGCTAACCAGATTTGTGCCAATGGTGTTCTAAGCCAAATTATGGAAAAATCGCCCTCCCTCAACGGAGGGCTTTTTTATCGGCGCAGGGAAGGTGCACGTCGTCGCGCACTTCACGTCCATCGATAACCAGCTACCGTCAGGTCTGGCTGCTGTTGCGTTACCGCGCGACAGAGAGGGCCGAAATTTTCCTCATTTTTCTACAGGCGGAGTACGTAATGGGCGCGAAGGTGTGGTTAGTGGATGATGATGTATCCGTGCGTGAGTCGCTGGGATTTCTGCTGCGAACCGTGGACTACGAGGTCGCCGACTTTGCTGACCTGGCATCGTTCGAAACCGCCGCCGCCGGTCAGCAAGCCGTATGCGGCTGTCTGCTGCTTGACGTGCGACAGCCAGAGAGTAGCGGCCTGAGCTGGCTGGCCCGGCAGGGTGCACGCCATCCGCTGCTGCCGGTGATCATCATGACCGGGCACGACACGCTGGAGGCCTGCCGGCGCTTGTTTGCTCAGGGCGCCTTTGCCTTTTTCACCCGGCCGCTGGAGATTGAACCGCTGCTGGAGACGGTCCGGCTGGCGATGCGTGAGAGTGAGCAGCGCGCCAGCCTCTAATGATACCGCGCCGTGTTGCCGCAGAGCGCGCGCCGGGAAGCCAGCGCGCACAGCAGCGGCATCGGCAGGGTAAACAGCAGTAACAGCCACAACAGCACATACACCGCATCCACGCCGTCGTTTTGCAGATTGTTATACAGCTGCGCCGGCATTCCGTGGGGAAACCAGGCGAAAATCATCACAATGCCGAATTCGCCCATCGCCCGCACCCACGCCAGTGCCGTAGCCGACGCCAGGCCCGGTGCGGCCAGGGGCAGCGCCAGCCGCCAGAAGCGCGGCCACGGTGTGGCACCCAGCGTCCGGCCCGCTTCAAGGATCTCCTGCGGCACCGCGATAAACGCCGAGCGTGCGCTGGTGACAAAGTAGGGCAGCGCGCCATACCACTGCGCCAGAATAAAGGCGGCGGGATTGTTCACCAGCGTCCAGCCCAGCTTGCTCAGCAGCTGGCCGGGCAAACTGTACGGACCGTACGCGCTGACCAGCAGGATTCCCATCGCCAGCGGCGGCGTCAGCAGCGGGATCATCACCAGCGTTTCCACCAGCCAGCGCATTTTTCCCCGCGCCTGCGACAGCCACCAGGCCAGCGGTAAGCCGGTCAGAAAAATCAGCACCAGCGCGATCGCTCCCAGACTGAGCGAAGTGGTTACCGCCGCGCCGTCACCCCACGCCAGCCGCAGGTGTTGCCAGTGTGTGACGCCCGTCAGGGTGACAAACGGCACGGCCAGCAGCACCAGGGCGGGCAGCGACAGCCACAGCGCGCCAGCATGGCGGATTTTCATGGGGTGTAAAGCCCATCGCCCTTCGGCGCGGCATAGCCTTGCTGTTTAAACAGCGCCTGTCCTGACGGACTCAGCATGAAATCTACAAAGGCTTTGCCAGCGGCCGTACCGTGCGGCGCATTCCTGAGCACCGCCGCGTAATAGACCAGCGGCTGGGTGTGCAGCACTTTATCTTTACCCTGGCTGTCTTTGACGCTAAAGCTGACCGTGTTGTACCACTTAGTCGCCATCGCCGGATTGCTGAGGTTGATTTCATCGGGCAGCGCGATGTAAGGCAGATGGGCAGAGCTCACTTCGCTTTCATAGCCTGCTGCCGCATCCACCTGACCGCTCTCGAGCCGCGTCAGCAAGCCACCCTCCAGATGGGTTTGCGCGGGATTCTGGTAACCGCCGAGAATGTTGTCAGCGATGCCGGGCTGCCGGTAATACTTCTGCGCCAGTAGCAGGGTAAAAATAATGTTCTGGCCTTTAGGATCGTTTACCGGATCGGTCCGGCCAAATTTCAGTCCCGGCGCTGCCAGCAGCTGAAGCCAGCGGCCATCATTGCCTTTGGCTGCGGCAAACTGCGGCGCAAACGGCCCTTTTGGGTTATAGGCAATCACCATGCTGGTGCTGGCTACCGGTACTGCGTTGTCGATCAGCCCGGCGTCTTTCAGGATCTGCATCGGACCGGGAGTAATAGACACGAACACGTCAGCGGTGATTTTTTTGCTCGCCAGCAGACGCGCCATGCCGTAAGCCCCCTGGCCCTGACCTTCATACTTACCGTCATGCTGTTGTGCAAATGCCGGGCCCAGCGCCTGATCCATCATTTTTCCCATCGAACCGGCATACGTCACGCGGATATCCATGGCGGCCTGCGCCGGTAAACTCAATCCGCCGGCGGCAGTCATTAACAGTAGGGTAAGCGTCTTCACGCGGAGATTCCTTTTCGCTATATAAATGAGTAGATAGCGATTATCGGAATTCTCCGTTTTAGCGCAAGGTAAAATCTGTTGCGAAATCCTGCGGGCCGCGCCAGCGCCGGGTTTTAGTGCCAGTTTATCGCGCTGAGAGAAAAAATTCATTTACCGATCCGCGAGCTACCGCAAATACAGGCAGCCAGCCGTCTGCTGGTTAAATAAGCGGCTATAGTTATCCCAGTTGGATTATTTTACGTGCCGCTGGGCGTGCACCTTTTCCTCATTTGCATGGAGCCCGTTACTACGTCACGAGGTTTAACGTGTTTGCCGATCTTTCCTGGAAAATTATTCATCAGGTCATCAATCAAACCATCGCTGAGATGGTGGATGAACAGCAAACGCTGGACGTGCTGAGCCTGCGCAGACGCTTAAGGGAAATGGCGGAGAACGAAACTAACGAAGAGATGGTGCTGTGTTACTGGCAGGCCAGCAAAGTGCTGACGCGTTTGCCGCCCACCGTCACCGCCAGCCAGCTGATAGAAGAGGCGCGCCATGCGTTCCGCAGTCCGCCCAGTCACGATTCGCTTTAACGCGAAATGCTTTTCTTTCCCCGTTGCGCTTAACAGACTCTAATTGGCTGAAATTTAATCATAATCAGGCAATACGCTCTGCTAGACTTCCCGGGTTAACAACGCTGAAAACAGAGGACAGTAATGAAAATCAAAAGTTATGCCGCACACAACGCCGGTGATGCGCTGGTACCGTACGAGTACGAAACCGGTCCGCTGGCGGCGGAAGAAGTGCTGGTTGAGGTCGATTACTGCGGTGTGTGCCATTCTGATTTGTCGATGATTGATAACGAGTGGGGCATTTCCTCTTATCCGGTCATTGCCGGTCACGAAGTGATTGGTCGCATCAGCGCACTCGGCGATGCGGCGCAGGACAAAGGGTTGAAGGTCGGCCAGCGCGTGGGTATCGGCTGGACTGCGAAAAGCTGCCAGCACTGTGATGCCTGCATCAACGGCGAGCAGGTCAACTGTGAGAACGGTTCAGTGCCAACCATCATGAACAAAGGCGGTTTCGCCAGCCATCTGCGCGCCGACTGGCAGTGGGTGATTCCGCTGCCGGAATCCATGGACATTACCTCTGCCGGTCCGCTGCTGTGCGGTGGGATTACCGTGTTTAAACCGCTGCTGATGCACCATGTAACGGCCACCAGCCGCGTCGGCGTTATCGGTATTGGCGGCCTGGGCCATATGGCGATCAAACTGCTGCGCGCCATGGGTGCTGAAGTTACGGCGTTCAGTTCGAATGCCAGCAAAACCGAATCCATCAAAGCCATGGGCGCCGATCGTGTGGTCAACAGCCGCGATCCTCAGGCGCTGAACGCGCTGGCCGGGCAATTTGATTTGATTATCAGCACCGTAGCCGTCGATCTGGACTGGCAGCCGTACTTCCAGGCGCTGGCTCCGCACGGTAAGTTCCACACCGTGGGCGCGGTGATGAAGCCATTTGAAGTGCCGGCGTTCAGTCTGATTCTGGGCGATCGCGCGGTAACGGGTTCTTCTACCGGTTCACCGGGCCAGCTGCGTAAACTGATGCGTCTGGCGTCACGCGCCGATGTGGCACCGCAGGTGGAAGAGTTCCCGATGTCGAAAATCAATGAAGCGCTGGATCACGTACGCGCCGGTAAAGCTAATTACCGCGTGGTGCTGAAGGCCGATTTCTGAGGCGGATAACACGCTGACATTTGTCAGACAAAACGGCGGATGGGGGATCATCCGCCGTTTTTTACGCCTTATCCCTGCGAATCATCCTTTTCGCCGAGGAAGAAATACCACAGCGGAATCGACATCAGCGCGGTGAACACCGTGGTGTAAAGCGCGATCATAAAGCCCTGCGTCAGATACATGGTCAGCGTCCAGTGGCTGAACGGGATGCCGTATTGATCGATCACGCCGCCGATAATCGCATTGCTCATCACCGTACCGACAATCAGCGCCAGAATAAACAGCCCACGCAGGTAGTAACGCATCTCCTTGCGTTTCACCGTGAAGCGCGCCCGCACGATACCGAGCGGCGACTGCTGCGCAGCGAGAATTTCCGCTTCGCTCATCGGCGCACGTTGTTGTCTGCGCCAGCGCAGTACGTCCACCAGCACGAAGGCCAGCAGGCTGACGCCCATCACCGGCAGGGCATAACCGAGCGCCAGCGCCAGCATCAGGCAGACCCCTTTGGCATAGTGCGGCAGCGCCAGCCAGCTTGCGCTCAGGGTTTGCGCCGGGCTGGCCTGATCGAGAGCCGGGCGGCGCAGCCACCACATGCGATAACCCAGCACAATCATACTGCATAAACCCAGGCCAAACAGCGCCAGCAACAGCTGATTAGGCCAGCCAAACAGCACGCCCATGTGCGCATCGACGCCCCAGCGCGTCAGTTTTGCCACCAGCGGGAAGCGATCAAACCAGACGTGATCGACAATCGCGAAGCTGTGCGGATTCACGGACACCGCATCCACCTGGGTGGGCCAGCTGCGATCAATCTCGCTGACAGTCCAGGCTTTGCCCTCGCTCTTCGGCTGGCGCAGCTCCACTTTAGCCGCGCGGATGCCATCCTGACGCGCCGCCGCCAGCACGCGATCCCAGTCAGCGTCGGCGGCATTTGCCGGCAGTGACTTCGCCGGCTGCGCCGCCGGTTTCGCCATCGACGACATTGGCATGCTGGTCATGTCCATGTCCGGCATACTGCGGTGATCGGCGTGAGGATCCGCCGGCGCGGCGGGCGCATCACCGCTGAGCGACGTATTCACCTGTGGCGTCAGCCAGTTAAGCTCGGTGCGCATCTTATCGATATTGCTACCTGCCCATTGTGACCAGGTGAGGCCGGTAACGGAGAAGAACAGCAGCCCGAGCAGCAGCGTCAGCCCCAGCGTGATGTGCCAGTGCCGGTTAAAGGCAAACCCCTTTCGCACGGTTTTCAGCTGGCGTTTTGGCCGCGTGCCCAGCCACAGCAGCACGCCGCCGAGCGCGGCCACCCACAGCCAGCTCGCCGCCAGTTCGCTGTAGTTGCGACCAAAGTCACCGAGTAACAGGCTGCTGTGCAGCAGATCGAGCGTGGTGCGCAGCGGCAACACGCCACTGGTGCCGTACACCGTCATGTCGCCGGTTACTTTGAGGCTGTAGGGATCGATAAATACCGCGCGCGACTGCGACGGACCGAGTGTGGCATCGCTGAACTGTACGCGCGTGGTATCGCGCGCGGCGGGCGCAGGTCGAACCGCATAAATGTGCTGATTTTCGCCCGCATAGGCGCGTGCTGCGGCGATCTGCGCCGAGAGCGGTTGCGCATTGCCCTGCGGCTGCGCGGTGAGCGCATCAGCGTAGATCAGATTTTCCAGCTGCGGCGTCAGCACATAGAGCGTGCCGCTGAGCGCCGCCACGAAGATGAATGGCGCGACAAACAGGCCAATATAAAAATGTAAGCGGCGTAGCAGATTTAGCACCGCGCGGCGCGGTGCTGCAGAGTGAACAGCAGACAAAGCCGTCTTCCTTCCGATAAGAGAATGTCAGGGCACAGCGCAGGCGTTGTACCAATTAATGAGATTCAGCAGGAAAGAAAAACCGGTGGCGCGCGCGGACGATGGGTACCGCTGAAGCGGCGCGGCCGGGGTGCCACCAGCGGCGGCAGCGGTGGGGCGCGCGAGATCACCAGCATCAGCCAGATGAACGGGATAAACACCCACATCAACAGTGGAACATGCACCAGCAAATCGCAATAGCCGCAGGCAAATTCGCCGTCGTCCATGTTGTGATGCATCATGCCCGGCATCGCCATCTCCATCGGCATATCGTGATGGTGCATTGGCATGGCAGATGAAGGGCTGTGCGACGCCACGGGGTCAATGCGCGTTTGCCGCTCCAGCAGCGTTTTCGACACAATCGGCGCGACGAACAGCAGCAGCACCGCCACAATGGCGACGCAGGCGGTCAGGCGCTGGCGAAAGTGATAGGAAAACGTCATGGCAAATACTGAGTGCTTCAACAAATGAGGCCGAAGTGTAACGCGATTGCCGCACAAGGGTTAATAAAAGTGAGGCTGGGAGCGACAAAATTCGCACCTTTTGAAAAGGGTCACTTAACGTGGTGTGTTTGTTAACTTAATTGCAACCTGATGAGTACATTAGAGAAACACTATTTCTCATTGCTGAAGGATGAGTGGAGTCTGATGGCAAGAGCTGTCATTGCTCAGAATTTGTGGTCGCCATTAATGGCGACCCTACAAGGTATTTGCACTATTTGCACAGGGTGCGCATTGATCCGCACCGATATAAACAGGTCACTTGCAACTTTACTGCAGGGCTCACGTCATTTATTGCGGCCTGTAGGCAGTTGCACTATTTACACATGACGGCGCATTGATACGGACCGTTGTAATCAGGTCACTTTCAACTTAATTGCAAGGCATAACGGCATCGATCGCAATCAGCAAGGAATTACACGATTTTCGTAGGGTGCGCATTTATGCGCACCGATATAAACGGGCGGCTCATTGTTTAACTCTTTTCATTTACAGGGAAGACTCTCAGTATGAGCCGGGCCTTAAAATATCGATCGCCCCAGCCGCTCCGTGAGTTTCTCCAGCATGGCGGTGCCGGCCAGCGAGTTACCGGAATGATCGAGCGCCGGTGACCAGACGGCAATACTCATTTCACCGGGAATCACTGCGACAATCCCGCCGCCGACGCCGGATTTAGCCGGCATGCCCACGCGCCAGGCAAACTCACCGGCGCCGTCGTACATGCCGCTGGTCATCATCAGTGCGTTCACCTGCCGCGCCTGGCGTGCAGAGATCACCGCCCACTCATCATCCAGCGTGCGACCGTGATTGGCGAGATAGAGAAAAGTACGCGCCAGTTCGCTGCAGCTCATCGCCAGCGAGCAGTAGTGAAAGTAGGTTTCCATTACTTTACTGACATCATTATGGAAGTTGCCAAACGACTTCATCAGCCAGGCAATGGCGGCGTTACGCGCCGAGTGCTCATACTCTGAACGCGCGACCACACGGTCATACTGAATGTCCGGCTGCTGTGCCAGACGACGCACAAACTCGAGCATGCGCTGGCGCGGCGCGGTGAGTCGGCTTTCCAGCAAATCGCACATTACCAGCGCGCCGGCGTTAATGAATGGATTGCGCGGCTTTCCCTGTTCCAGTTCAAGCTGCACCAGAGAATTGAATGCCTGGCCGGATGGCTCTTTGCCCACGCGCTGCCAGATCTCGGCGTCCTCGTACAGCGTCAGCGCGACGGTAAGCGACAGGACTTTGGAGATGGACTGGATCGAGAAGCGCGTGCCTGCATCGCCGGCCTGGTAGCTGCGTCCATCGGCGGTGGCAATGGCGATGCCCAGTTGATCGGCATCCACGCCGGCCAGCGCCGGGATGTAATCTGCCACTTTGCCCTGACGGGTGAGGGGGCGTACGTCCGTGACAATCTCTTCAAGCAATGCATTACTGAGTTCCGACACCTTGTGGCTCCGGGGTGACTAATCCTGGCGCGATCATGGTGATTTGCCGTCGGCGCGTCAATCCACCGCGTAAAATTCTGTGAGCATGCTGCAGCAAGCCTGCACTGCATTGCGGATTTTCTGCCCGGTTTGTTGCGCCCGATCGCAACCCAGCCTGGCGCCCACGCCACATCGCGCGGCCTGAGGTAAAATTATGTTGCGAATGATTGAGTTACCGATCAGGTAATTTTGGTTATGCTAAGCCCAAACTCTTTCCGGCGCAGCCAATGCGCTCAACTGTTGTAATTGAGGATGACGATGTCTGCCTTACCTGATGCCACCGAGCCTGCCAACGCGATGCGCGCCGGGCGCTTTATGCTGCTGCAAAAACTGCTGCGACGCGATAAAACCCCGCTGGCATTGCTGCTGCTGGCCGCGCTGGTCGGTATCCTTACCGGGCTGGTGGGTGTGGCTTTCGATCGCGCGGTCAATTTTATTCTCCACCTGCGGATCGGCTGGCTGACAGAGCGTGCGGATAACCTGGCCATGGCGTTGCTGAGCGCGTTTTTTATTTCGGCGCTGCTGGGCGGCATCGGCTATTTTCTGGTGCGCCGCTTCGCGCCAGAGGCGGGAGGCTCGGGCATTCCGGAAATTGAGGGCGCGCTGGAAGAGCTGCGCCCGGTGCGCTGGTGGCGCGTGCTGCCGGTTAAATTTATCGGCGGCATGGGTGCGCTGGGCTCTGGCATGGTGCTGGGACGCGAAGGACCCACGGTGCAGATTGGCGGCAACATCGGTGGTATGTGCCTCGATCTGTTTCGCGTGCGCGATTCCGAATCGCGTCATACGCTGCTGGCGACCGGTGCCGCGGCGGGGCTTTCGGCGGCGTTCAACGCGCCGCTGGCCGGCATTTTGTTCATTATCGAAGAGATGCGCCCGCAGTTTCGCTATAGCCTGATATCGATAAAAGCGGTGTTTGTTGGCGTGATCATGTCGAGTATTGTCTTTCGCGTGCTCAACGGTAATGAAGCCATCATTAATATCGGTCAGCTGCGTGACGCGCCCACCGAGACGCTGTGGCTCTATCTGGTGCTGGGTGTGCTGTTTGGTGGCTGCGGCGTGGCGTTCAACCGGCTGATATTTCTCGCACAGGACCAGTTTCAGCGCCTGCATCTCGGACGTACCGGGCGCTGGGTGCTGTTCGGTAGCCTGCTGGCCGGACTGTGCGGCATGCTGGGTTTACTGCTGCCGCAGGCGGTGAGCGGCGGAACGACGCTGATTCCGGATTTCGCTACCGGACACTATGGCGCGCTGGCGCTGTTTGCTCTCTTCGCGCTGCGCACGCTGGTCACCATTTGCTGCTTCTCTTCAGGCGCGCCGGGCGGCATTTTTGCGCCCATGCTGACGCTGGGCACGCTGCTGGGCACCTGCTTTGGTCAGCTGAGCGCCGACTGGTTCCCGCATTATCAGCTGGAAGCCGCCACCTTTGCCGTCGCCGGGATGGGCGCGCTGTTCGCCGCCTCGGTGCGCGCGCCGCTTACCGGCATCGTGCTGGTGCTGGAGATGACCAATAACTATCAACTGATTCTGCCGATGATCATCACCTGCCTGGGCGCGACGCTGGCAGCGCAGTTCTTTGGTGGCAAACCGCTCTATTCTTCAATCCTGGCACGCACCCTGGCCAAAGCACAGCTCACTAACCGCGCCAGCGCCCGGACGGAATAGGGATTATCCCGGCTTATCGAAGCGCGACTCAAGCCGGGTGGAAAGATATCCCCTCACGCCCGGCTTTTAACCCATCGGATGCGCTGGCTGAGGCTCCAGAGCATCAGTGCGGCGAGGGCGATGCTGCCGAGCACGGCGAAAGCGACCTGATAAGACCAGGCGGCGGCGATGCTGCCGGTCAGTGCCGGACTGCATGCCGCGCCCACGCCCTGCATCAGCATGACGAAACTCTGGCCGGCATTGGTGTGTCCGCTGCCGTCAAGCACGCTGACGATGTAGCCCGGTACTGCCACGCCCAGCAGCCCGGCGGCCAGACCATCAAGAATCTGTACCGGTACCATCGCATAGGTGCCATCGAACAGGGAGGCGATGCCGGCACGCACCGGCAGCACCACCAGCGCGAGGGTTATCAGCAGCGGGAAACCGAGGCGGCTGGCGTTTCGGGCGGCGAATAGCGCCACGGGAATCATCACGCATTGCGAAATCACCACGGTTGCAGCGGTATAAACACCGGGGCTGAGCTGTCCGCTGTGCGTTGCCGCCGCGCGAATGCCCAGCATCGGCAACAGCGCGGCGTTGCCGAGGTGAAACAGCAGCAGCGTCAGGCCGGTAATCAGCAGCACCGGATTGCGCAGCAGGGCAGAGAAACCAGGAAGCTCTGCGGCCTGCTGTCGGGCACCGCCGCGCGCCGCGCGGTCATCGATCGCGTTACGCTGAATGGCGGCCACGGCAAAACATGCGCACAGTGCCATCGCGGTCATCAGGATAAAAACCGCATCGGTGCCCCACAGCCAGACCGCAAACCCGGCAAACAGCGCGGCAGTCATATTGCCGCCATGATTGAACGCCTCGTTTCTACCCATCTGCTGGCTGAACCCCTGAGAGCCGGTCAGGCCGAGGGTGACGCCGGTCAGTAACGGGGCAATAAGCGCGGCCGCGAGGCCGGTAACCACCTGCGAGCCAACCACCACTCCACCGTAAGGAAACCACCACAGCATCAGGGTGGCCAGCGTAATAAGCAGTGAGGCCAGAATCAGCAGCCCTTTTTTATGGTGCGTGGCATCGGTTGCCAGACCCGCCGGCAGCGTAGCCAGCAGACCGGCTAAACCGCCGGCAGTCATCGCCCAGCCAATATCATCCGCTCTCCAGCCATGCTCGGTAAGAAAGATCCCCAGGAAAGGGCCGAGTCCATCCCGCACGTCGGCCATGAAAAAATTGACCAGGCACAACGCCTGGAGAGACCGCAAAGCAGCGGGATGCGCTATCGGATTTGCATTCATGTTGTGATGAAGAAAGAGTGGAGGATGGTGACAAGCATAGAGCAGCAATGTGACATCGTAAATTAGCGCAGCGCGATTGGCGCACCGCTCGTACTGCGCTATACATCGTCCGCCGACTCACGGATAATTTGCTGTCTTACGCCCTTACAGAGATAAGCAATGCTGGAAAATCATCCGTCGCGTGACGCCATCAGGCTGGAGAATGTGCTGGCCGCGCTGGGCAATCCGATGCGCATGGCGGTCGTCGCGCTGCTGGCACAGGGGGAGGAGCGCAGCTGCGGTTCGCTGCTGCATGGCGTATCCAAATCAACCTTAACCCACCACTGGCGGGTACTGCGTGACAGCGGCGTAATCTGGCAAAAACCCTCTGGCCGCGAGAATCTGCTGTCACTGCGGCGCGACGATCTGGACGCGCGCTTTCCCGGTCTGCTTGATGCGCTGCTCAGCGCCGCCGCCGATGATGCCGCCACCCGAAGCGCGCTGCAGGCTTTTCAGCACGCGGAGTAGCGCCCTTTTCGCCGGAGCGGCTGCAATTGCAACAGCCTGGCGACAGCGGCTGCTGCATCCGCAACAGACATTCCTCATCCTCTCATTCAGTTAGCCCGCAAATCAGGCGTTTAATCTCTGCCAGGAACTGGCACGCTCACTGCATAGCCTCTTATAGCCAAAAGCATTAATGAAGATAATTTTCCGTTAGTCCAGCTATAAGAAGTCTCAGGAGAAACCTATGTCACAGGTAAAACCGCTGCAGTTTGCTTACTGGGTACCTAATGTTTCAGGTGGTTTAGTCATCAGTCAGATCGAGCAGCGCACGCGCTGGGACGCGGAGTACAACCGTGAACTGGCGAAAATCGCTGAACGCGCTGGCTTCGATTATGCCCTGACGCAGATTCGCTTCACCGCTGGCTATGGCGCTGATAATCAGCACGAATCAGTCACCTTCTCTCAGGATCTGCTGAGCCACACCACAAAACTCAAAGTGATTGCCGCGCTGCTGCCGGGGCCGTGGAACCCGACGCTGGCGGCGAAGCAGATCGCCACCATCAGCCATCTTTACGGTCCGCGCATCGCGGTGAACATTGTCAGCGGCTGGTTTCGCGGCGAGTTCAAAGCGATTGGTGAACCCTGGCTCGATCACGAAGAGCGCTATCTGCGTTCGGAAGAGTTCATTCGCTGCCTGCGCGGCATCTGGCGTGAAAGCAGCTTCAGCTTCGCCGGGGATTTTTATCGCTTCCGCGACTACGCGCTCAAGCCGAAACCACTCGATCCGCTACCGGAAATTTTCCAGGGCGGCAGCTCGCGCGCCGCGCGCGACATGGCGTCACGGGTGTCTGACTGGTACTTCACCAACGGCAACACGCCTCAGGGCGTACGGCAGCAGGTAGACGATATCCGCGCCAAAGCCGCCGTCAATCAGCACGCCGTTAAAATCGGCCTGAATGGTTTTGTCATCGCCCGCGAGAGCGAACAGGAAGCCCAGGCGGTGCTGCAGGAGATCATCGCCAAAGCCAATCCGGATGCAGTGAAAGGCTTCCAGCATGAGGTGAAAAATGCCGGCAGCGCGTCGCCGGAAGGCGAGGGCAACTGGGCCAAATCCTCCTTCGAGGATCTGGTGCAATACAACGACGGTTTCAAAACCAATCTGATTGGCACCCCGCAGCAAATTGCTGAGCGCATCATGGAGCAGAAACGCGCTGGCGTGGATTTACTGCTGCTGGCGTTTCTGCATTTCCATGAAGAGGTGGAGTTCTTTGGGCGTGAAGTTATCCCACGCGTGCGCGAACTGGAACGACAGGAGGCGCTTAACGCCGTCACGGTCTGAGGTCAGATAGCGCGGTCGCGTCCGGCCAGCAGCGCCATCGCCATTTGCAGCGCGCTTACCGCCAACAGCATCAGCAGCGGGAGCTGCCAGCTGCTGCTGACATCATGCAGCATGCCGAAGCACAGCGGTCCCAGCGCCGCCAGCCCGTAACCCACGCACTGCGCCATGCCGGAGAGTTTCGAGGCCTGGCGATGGTCCCGGGTGCGTAAATTAAACAGTGACAGGCTGATCAGCAGCGAGGCGCCCGCACCGAGGCCTGCCAGAATCAGCCACAACAGCGACCATGCGGGTGCCAGCAGCAGGCCGGTCACCGCGATGAAGATCGACAGCGAAGCCAGCAGCCCGATCAGACGCTGATCGCGCAGCTGCTTCAGCGCCCGCATACAGGCCAGATTGGAGGCGATCGCCACGATTTGATAGATGAACAACATGCCGCCCGCCTGCAGCTGACTGATGCCATTATCCTGTGCGAACGGGGTAAACCAGCCAATCAGGGTATAAAACAGCAGCGACTGGCTGGCCATGAACAGCGACACCTGCCAGCCAATCGCGGAACGCCACGGCGAACGCGTTACGGTGACCTCTGTCGCGCGCTGCGCATGCGTCACGGGATTTTTCAGCTGCGGCAGCCATGCCAGCAGCGCGATCAGCGCCGGAATCAGCCAGACCGCCAGCGACAGACGCCAGCCGGCGCTGCTGAGTTCGGCCAGCGGCACGGCCACGCCGGAAGCGATGCTGGCGGTGATGCCCATGGTCATGGCATACAGCCCGATATAACGTGCGGTGTGCGCGGTGTAATCCCGCTTAATCAGCGGCGGCAGCAGGACGTTGGCCGCCGCGATCCCGCTACTGAGAATCAGCGTACCCAGCCACAGTGCCGTTTCGCTGCCGCTGATTCGCAGCAGTGAACCCAGGACGATCAGGAGTAACGCCCCCCACAGACTGCGCTCCAGGCCAAAGCGATTGCCAAACCAGGCGGCTGGCGGTGCCAGCGTGGCGAACATCAGCAGCGGTAAAAAGTTAATCACGCCGGCAGCGCTGGCGCTCAGGCCAAATGTCAGGCGAATATTTTCCAGTACCGGCCCGGTGGCGGTGATGGGCGTGCGTAAGTTGGCGGCGGTGAGTAACAGCAGCAGCAGGAAAAAGCCGGAACGACGCAGGGCAGAATCAGCAGATAAAGCGGTATGGGTCATGTTTGCGCACCATAGAAATGAGGCAGAAAGTCTCTGCATATGGTGCGTTGATTGACGTTAACGCGTACGCAGCAGCCTGGACCGCTGAACAGCTGGCTATACTAGCCAGCTGTTAGAACGATGTAAAGCAGACCCACCCGGCCGCCATGCAGGATAACCTTCTTGCCGCTTTGCTTGTCTGACGGTGACAGCACGCATCTGTGACCTGGCTGGTATTTACGCTGCCGGTGCGTTTTTTTGCCGGGGACTTGCGCCTTTCGCTATCCACGTCCACCTTTATACTCTCACTCTTCGCAAATGGACCAATGATGCTCTGGTTATGGAATGCGCTTATCCTGCTGGCTACCGTGATACTGATGGAGATCGTCGCGGCGCTGTCGCATAAATACATTATGCATGGCTGGGGATGGGGCTGGCATTTGTCGCATCATGAACCGCATGAGAGCAAATTTGAGCTCAACGACCTGTATGCCGTGGTGTTTGCGCTGTTGTCGATTGGCCTGATTTGGCTGGGTGTCAACGGTGTCTGGCCGCTGCAGTGGATTGGCGCTGGCATGACGACTTATGGCGCGCTCTATTTTATGGTGCATGACGGCCTGGTCCATCAGCGCTGGCCGTTCCGCTACATTCCGCGTAAAGGTTATCTGAAGCGGTTGTATATGGCGCACCGCATGCATCATGCGGTGCGGGGACGGGAGGGCTGCGTTTCCTTTGGCTTTCTTTACGCCCCGCCGCTGCACAAGCTGCAGGCGACGCTGCGCCAGCGCCATGGGCGTCGTGTCAACGCGGACGCTGCCACAGACCGGCAGGACGCGCCTGGGGATGAGCAAGGCGCGAAGTAAGCGCGACGCCGGCACCTTTCACCAGCAGCGCCAGCTTTTCGCCTTTACTGGTACGCTGGCGCGCATCCCACGCCCGGGCACCGGCATGCTGCACTTTTACGCCAATTTCCCGATAGACGCCGCGCGCGGTGGCGATCGCCCACGCCGAACGGAGCGGCAGTCCGGGTAGCCCGCTGCGCGCTGACTGATAGTAAGGTTCAGCCTCGCGCACCAGACGCGCCGCCAGCGGGGCCAGCGCTGCGCGATGTTGCGGATCGGCAAGCTGAGCGGCGCTCAGTCCGGCCTCATCCAGCCAGCTTTGTGGCAGATAGCAACGGCCATTCTCCGCGTCCTCAACGATATCCCGTGCGATATTGGTCAGCTGAAACGCCAGACCCAAATCACAGGCGTGATCGAGTACGCGCTCATCACGTACGCCCATCACGCGCGCCATCATTAACCCCACCACGCCGGCCACGTGATAGCAGTAACGCAGCGTGTCCCCGAAACACGCGTAACGTTCTTCACGCGCATCCATCGCAAACCCTTCCAGATGATCAAACGCCAGCTGCTGGGGAAGCTGATGCGTCAGCGCCACTTCCTGAAAGGCACGAAACGCCGGTTCATCCATGTGGGCACCGCTGTAGGCGCGGCGGGTTTCGATTTGCAGGTGGCGCATCCGCGCCTGGGCATCCGCCACCGCGTGCTGCGTGCCGCCTTCGCCCAGCGTCTGACCATCTATCACATCGTCACAGTGACGACACCATGCGTACAGCATCAGCGTACTGCGGCGCGTTGGAGGATCAAACAGCCGGGTAGCGCTGGCGAAACTTTTGGAGCCCTGCGCCATGGTTTGGGTGACCTGCTCAATCAGCGGCGGTTGGTTCATCCGGTCAGATCCTCCACCATCAACTGGGCGGTCGCTTTCGCGGAGCCGATCACGCCTGGCACACCGGCACCGGGATGCGTGCCAGCCCCCACCAGATAAAGGTTAGTGATGTCGGCATCGCGGTTATGCGGCCGGAACCAGGCACTTTGCGTCAAAATGGGTTCGAGCGAAAACGCTGAGCCCTGATGCGCGTGCAGCGTGTCGCGAAAATCAAACGGCGTAAACATACGGTGTGTCACTAACTGCTGTCGCAGACCCGGCATATAGTGCTCCTCCAGATAAGCAAAAATGCGATCGCGCAAGCGCGGTCCTTCCTGTTGCCAGTCAATTGCGGCGGTACCGAGATGCGGCACCGGCGCCAGCACGTAAAAACTGCCGCAGCCTGCCGGTGCCAGCGACGGATCGCTGGAGCAGGGCGCGTGCAGATACAGCGAGAAATCTTCCGCCAGCTGGCTGCTATTGAAGATCTCATCGATCAATTCACGATAGCGCGGACCAAAGCACACGGTGTGGTGCGCCAGCTGCGGGTGGGCATGATTAAGACCAAAATAGAGAACAAACAGCGAGTTGCTCATCCGCTTGCGCTTCAGCGTCGCCGCGCGTTTACGCGCCGCAGGGTGCTGGCTCAACAGGCGATCGTAGGTATGCACCACGTCAGCATTTGACGCAACGGCGGCGGCGGCAAAACGGCGCCCATCCTTCAGCTGGACACCGCTGATGCGGTTACCCTCGGTCTCCAGCTGGCTGACTTCGGCGTTGAGCAGCAATTCACCGCCCAAATCGCGAAACAGTCGCGCCATGCCATCAACCAGCGCACCGGTACCGCCGCGCGGAAACCACACGCCCCATTCGCGCTCCAGTGCGTGAATTAAGGTATAGATCGAAGACGTTGCAAAAGGATTACCGCCGACCAGCAACGAGTGAAAGGAAAAAGCCTGGCGCAGATGATCGTCCTGAATAAATTTCGCCACCATGCTGTAGACACTGCGCCAGGCCTGCAGCCGACCCAGCTGTGGCCCGGCACGCAGCATGTCGCGGAAATGCAGAAAAGGCACGGTGCCAAGTTTCAGATAGCCCTCACGAAACACATCCTGTGAATAGGCCAGAAACTGGCGGTAACCGGCGACATCCTGCGGGTTAAAGGTGGCAATCTGCTGCTCGAGCTGTGTCTGGTTGTTGTCGTAGTCCAGCTGCCTGCCGTCTTCCCAGCACAGGCGATAAAACGGCGTCACCGGCATCAGGTCGACATAATCACTGAGTTGCTTGCCTGCCAGCGTAAACAGCGCCTCGATAGCGCTGGGATCGGTAATCACCGTCGGACCGGCATCAAAGGTAAAACCCAGATCCTGATAAACATAGGCGCGCCCGCCGGGCTTATCGCGCTGTTCCAGCAGCGTGACCGGCACGCCGGCCGCTTGCAGACGAATCGCCAGCGCCAGGCCACCGAAGCCTGCGCCAATCACATAGGTGCGTTTCATTATTTCTTCCCTGGTAACGGAGAGGTCATCATCAATGCGCGCAGCGCTTCGCCGAGAGGGACCGGCGGTTTGCCGCACAGAATGCGTGCTTTATCGCTGAGGCGCAGTTGCCCGGCGTAAAAGCGGCTAATCAATCCGGCGTCAAGCCGGTAAAAACGCTGCATTACGCGCCAGCGCTGTTCAGGCCGTCCGGCAAGAAACAGCATGCGATTTAACAGACGGAAAAAGCGCTGCTCGCGCCAGTGCTGACGGGCAAAGGATTCGATGCAGTGGCTCAGCGTGTGGGCATCGGCGGGCAGCGTGCTGGCAATCTTCTCCGCCAGCGCCACTGCCGCAGGCAGCGAGTAACCGGTGGTGGCGTGAAACAGTCCGGCGCGCAGCCCGCTGCACGGTTGTCCGTGCTGCTGTTGCCAGAACTGATCGATATCGCCGCTGAGCGTGATCGGCAGCGAGCCGTGCTCCTCGCGCAGCAGCTGGCGCAGATTCCAGCCGCGCTGGTGGGCATAGTCCGTGATGTGCCGGCGCGCCTGTGCGGCATCCAGCGTGGCATGGTTGATATAATGGGTATCTTCAATCAGTAGACGGCTGGCACTGAGCGGCAGGGTGTAAACAAAGCGATAACCCTGCTGCTGATCGACGCTGGCGTCCATCAATATTGGCTGCTGCAGGCCATGCGGCGCGGCCAGCTGCCACTCCTGACCGACAAATGCCTGATAGCCGAGCTGCAGATGCGGTGTCGGCTGCAGCCCGCGTCCGTCAATCACCGCCTGCGCCTGTAACATCCCGCCATCCGCCAGTCTGACCCCGGTGGGCGAGACCTCGCTGACCGGCGCTGCGGTGCGTAGCGCGGCACCGAGCACCTGCTGCAAGTGCCGGGCAAAATCCTCCGAGGCAATGGAGCAATATTCACCATCCATCTGGCGACGCAGGGTGGGGAAGCGTACCTGATAACCGGGCCAGCGCGCCGAAAGCAGCGGTTCGAGCCAGCGGAACTGCGCTTCGCTGACGTCTTCGCGATGGAACGACCAGGTATGATTGCCGGCCGGCTGCGCCTGACTCTCCAGCAGCAAAACCTTAAGTGCGGGCTGCAGCTGGCGTAAACGCAGCGCAATCAGCCCGTTAGCCAGGCCGGCACCGACCAGAATGACATCGTAAGGTGCGCGCATCAGGTGGCCTCCGCCAGCACGATTTGCTGCTGACACAGCGCCTGCTCGACAATATCCGCCGCGCGCGTACAGCCACCGGCCCGCTGCAGCTGCGCCTGAATGGCTGACATGCGCAGACGATAGCGATCGTCACTCAGCAACTGTTGCAGGTGGTGCTCCAGCTGCGCGACGCGGCTGAAACGTGAGGCGCGCCGGCCGACGCCGTGCCACTCAATACGTGCCGCCACGCCGGGCTGATCGAAGGCGATCGGCAGCGCCAGCATCGGCGTGCCACACTCCAGTGCTTCCAGCGCACTGTTCAGACCGGCGTGAGTGATAAACAGTTGCGCATGCTGCAGCGCCGCCCGCTGATCCACAAAATCGGTCACCCACGCAGCACCGGCCAGTCTGAGCTGATGTGCCTGGCTGGCGGTCAACCCGCCACAGTGTGCCACCACCAGCGACAGCTGCTGATTGCGGCAGGCCTGAGCCAGATGCAGAAACAGGCGAAAGCGATGCCCCTGTAGCGTGCCCAGCGAGGCATACACCACCGGCTGGCGCAGCGCTGGCCAGGGTGCGGCGAGCGCGCCGCTAGCAACTGGAGTCCGCAGCGGACCCACGCTGTGATAGCAGGCTGGCAGTTGCTGGCGTGGAAAATCAAAAGCGGGCACCAGCTGACTGATTTGCGCCAGCGGCGACAGACACTGATGTAAGCCATGGCGTTCGGGCAGGCCGAAGGCGCGCGCATGACGAGCGATGACAGCGCCATGACGACGCATGATGCGGTCGTAGATGTCACTGCTGGCCTGATAGCGCTGCAGCGCTTTCTCATCCTGAGCAAAGCGAAAGGGCATCACCGCCAGCGGAATGGCCGCTTCGCGATTGACCGGCAGCGCGCAGGCCACCGACACGAACGGCAGCTGTAACGCCTCTGCCACCAGACCACCCGCCGCTTCCATTTGATCGGCAATCACGCCATCGACCTGCAGCCGTTGCAGCACCGCGGGCAGTTCGCGGCATAGCATATCGGTGGTGCTGGCCAGATCGTGAATCACGCGAAACAGCGACAGCCCGCCCGGTGCGGCCAGCCGCCTGAGTTCGCTGGAGAGCGATCCGGCAGGATGCGTGCGCTCGCCGACGGCCACAAAGGCAATGCGCTCGTCGCTCAGCAAGGTGCGTGCATCACTTTGCTGGATAAAGGTGATGCGATGTCCGCGCGCCAGCAGCGTTTGCGCCAGCGCCTGCAATGCGTGAAAGTGGCTGTAGAGCGGTGGCGCAATAACGGCAAAATGCCCCATAGGTATGACCGGCTTCAGTTGAACATCGCCAGCTGTTGATTAAACAGGGCGTGCATATATTGACGGGTGGCGACACCGCGATGGCAGGCGCAGGCAAGGTGTGCATCGGCGCTGCTTAGATGGTCGCGCAGACGACGCTCAGCCCCTTCCGGGCCCAGCATCTGCACCAGAGTGGATTTGCCCTGATCCTGATGACAGTCCTTGCCGGTGTGCTTAGAGCCATCGGCCAGGTCGTCAAGTAACTGGAAAGCCTGACCTAAATCCTGCGCAAAATAGCTTAAACGCTGACGCACCTGCACTGACGCATCGGCCGCAATCGCCGCCATTTGCAGCGTGGCGCGAAACAGGACGCTGGTTTTCAGTTCGTTGGTCAGGGTGATGGCTTCCGGACTGCGGCTGTGTGCGCCGTCATGCAGATCCTGGAACTGACCCTGAACCAGTCCCTGCAGGCCCACGGCAGAGGAGAGCTCGGCAATGGCTTCGGCTTTGTGCGTTGCCGGCAGACCCGGCGCGAGTGCAATCACCTCAAAGGCGCGGCTGAGTAGCGCGACCGCTGCCAGGATCGCCACGTTTTCCCCATATTCACAGTGGATTGCCGGGCGCCCACGTCGCATCCGGGCGTTATCCATTGATGGAATGTCGTCAAGGATCAGTGATGCGGCGTGCACCATTTCGACCGCACAGGCAAGATCAAGGATACCCTGCTGCGCCACGTCACAGCCCATATCGCGTGCTGCCAGCAGCAGCAAGAGCGGACGAATACGTTTGCCCGGTGCCAGCGTGCCGGCACGCATCGCGGCCCGAACGCGATCGGCCTGCTGCCCGGCAGGCAATAAATGTTCAAGATGGGCCTGCAATGCGTGATGCAACTGAAGGAGATCGCTTTCCTGGCTTGCTGTGGTATCGACATGGGCGGTCATAGCGGCTTTCCATGGTTAGTTAAATTCTTGTGCTTTTTCAATTAACCGTAGACCCGGTAAGGGGAGTGCGCCAGCGAGCGAAGCGACTTTAACGCACCGTCAGGCTTTTTTTATTTATTGAATAATCTGAGAAGTAATTCCTATGACCCTCAGGCCAGTTTTCGCTGCGGTGACTGCTATGATGACGGGCAATCAGAGGAGACAGCTATGACGACGCAAAAAGTGGCGGTAATCGGTGCGGGTGTTATCGGCCTCGCCGTGGCGTGGGCGCTGGCGCGGCAGGGGGCGCAGGTGACCCTCTTTGACCGGCAACACATGGGCGCGGGCACCAGCAGCACCACATTTGCCTGGGTGAACTCCAACGGCAAACAGCCTGCCAGCTATCACCGCCTCAATGCGCTGGCGATGGAGGAGCATATCCGGCTGCAGCTGACGCAGACCAATGGCGTGCGCTGGCTGGAACCTTGTGGCACCTGGGAGTGGGCCGGCGCGGGTGAAGCCGAACAGCAACTGCAGCAGCGTGCCACCGCCTTGCAGGCCGCTGGCTATGCGGCACGGCAAAGGACGCTGGCCGAGCTGCAGCAGGAAATTCCTGAACTGCGCGCGTCTGCGGTGCACGGCAGCATCTGGCATTTTCCAACGGAATCGGTGCTCTATCCGGCGCTGTATCTGGCACGGCTGTGGTCAGAGGCGCAGGCGCACGGCGCGGTACTGCATCAGCATCAGGCGATTCAGCACATCAGTGAAAATGCGGAAGGCGTGACGGTGCAGCTGGAGCAGGGTGAGCAGTGGCAGGGTGATCGTCTGGTGCTGGCGACCGGACGCTGGGCCAATCAGCTGCTGCATACGCTTGGTCTGGAACTGGCGCTGATTGACACCAGCAAGCCTGATGCGGTGGCCTGCAGCTTTCTGGCGCGCACCGCACCGCAGCCGTTATCGCTTGGCACCAACCTGATTTCTCCGCAGCTGAACGTGCGACCGGACGGCGGCGGGCGGTTACTGTTACAGGCGCTGGACCTCGATCACCTGGCCGATCCGGGCGCGCCGCCGTCGACTCATAGTGCCATCGCCGATCAGTTTCGTGAGCGCTACCGTGCGCTGTTTGCCACGGCTGGTGCGTTGCAGATCGAGCAGATTGTCGTCGGGCAGCGGGCGCGTCCGGCTGATGGCTTGCCGGCACTGGGCTTTGTCACCCCGCATCAGCGCGTGTATGTCGCGGTGACGCACAGTGGCATCACGCTGTCACCGTTGATTGGCCGGCTGGTGGCGCAAGAGCTGATCGGCCACAGTCCCAGCGACCTGCTGAAAGAGTTCCGGCCACAACGGCTGATCGGCAAAACCGCCAGCGCGTTTGCACCGATTCAGCGAAACTTTCCGGCGGCACAGTGAGCGAAGCGATGGCGCAGACCACAGGGTAGCGGGTTGATTAATTTTTAACCTGAATTAAGGCGTAGGCTGATCGCGATCAAAAAAACATCTGCCGGGCTGCTCAACCATGGAAGGCGAAACATAAGCCAAATGGAGGTGAGTATGCGTACCACCCTGATGACGCTGCCGCAGATGGCGCATTACCTTGATATCCCCTGTACCACGCTGGCGCGTGCTATGTGTAATCGTGGCACGCTGGAAAAATTGCCGCTGCCGGCGGCGGTTGATGACAGCCTGCCGCTCTCCTCTCGCTGCTGGTCACGCGAAGAGGTCAGGCAGTTTCGCCATCGGCTCCAGCGCCGCCGCCATCAGCGCTAAGCGAATCCAGCCGGTTGTCCTGACCGGCTGAATATCAGGCAGCGACACCATTTGGCCGTGCAGCGACATGACCGGCCCACAGGCTGGCAACCCACTTCACGCCTTTCGCGGTGAATCGTGCCTGTGAAAAAGCATGCTGGTTTTCACCCATTCCGCTGCGCAGAGCAAAATAGCCAGCCTGCAGATGGTGCTGCTGTGGCGTCAGCGCACCTTTGTCACGGTACATAATGTTGCGCTCAAGCAGAAACTGCCGAAACTCCGGCTCTTTCACCTTGAGCATTTTGCACAGCTGGCGAAAACCCAGCGACTCATGCACATCAACAAAGCGATCAAAGAATTCTGCCTTTGGGGCCGTCAGCGCCAGTTGCTGTTCCGCCGCACGGCGTTGCTCAAACTGTTCTGCCCAGGCACGTGCCGCCTCCGCCGGATTGGTGAAGTCGGGCAGATGGGTGAATTTTTCCCGCTCCTGCCAGCGGTCCAGCAGTTCGGCGGTAAAGCCGGGGGAAAGACGAGCAACCGCCAGCAGCGAGTCACGTTTATTCAGCTGGAACTCCTGACGTGTCTCACCTTCATGCTCGTAATGATTCACCGTGACAGGCTGGGAAAGGCGCTGCGCGGTTTCCAGGCTTTTAATCAGGCGCTTCACTTCGCCATGCGTGATGCCGGTTATTCTGGCAATTTCACGGCTGCTCATCAGCAGAGTTGCGTTGAGAGCAGCAAGACTTTCCGTTGAGATCATCATCAGTATCACCTCTTACAAACGTGGAACAGTCCTTCAGACTGCTGGATAAGTATACAATATACTGTTTGCATATCCAGTATTATTTTTAGCCGTTACTGTAAGAAATGCCTCTCTGCGAGATATCGCACAAAGCGCAACTGCGCCGGACCCCGCTCTGCACCCGATACCGATACGCTTGCCTATTCGACTATTACTACCAGGCTTAAGCGATTCAGGTTAAATAAAGACAGCCTTTCGTTACGCTTATTTATGAGGAGCTGATTATGAAAGCGTTAACTTATCATGGCCCACATCGGGTGCGCGTTGAAACTGTTCCTGACCCGATTTTAGAGCAGCCGGACGACATTATTTTACGCGTCACCGCGACGGCAATTTGCGGCTCCGACTTACATCTTTATCGCGGGAAAATTCCCGGTACCGATCACGGTGATATATTTGGTCACGAATTTATGGGTGAAGTGGTGGAAGCGGGGAGTGAGGTTACCAACGTGAAAATTGGCGATCGCGTTGTGGTGCCCTTTGTTATTGCCTGTGGCGACTGTTTCTTTTGTCATCTGCATCAGTATGCGGCCTGTGAAAATACCAATAGCGGGCGCGGTGCTATTTTAAACAAGAAAAATATTACCTCGCCTGCAGCGTTATTTGGCTACAGCAAACTGTACGGCGGCGTGCCGGGCGGCCAGGCGGAATATGTCCGGGTGCCAAAAGCCAATGTCGGGCCGTTTAAAGTGCCGCTGGCGCTACCGGATGAGAAAGTGCTGTTTCTCTCCGATATCCTGCCCACCGCCTGGCAGGCAGTGCAAAATGCCGGGCTGGATAAAGGCTCCAGCGTCGCCATTTTTGGCGCCGGCCCGGTCGGGTTACTGAGCGCCGCCTGCGCGCGCCTGGTAGGGGCGGAAGAGATCTTTATGATTGACCACAACGCTTATCGACTGGAATTTGCCCGCCAGCGCTATGGGGTTACGCCGATCAATTTTGATGAAATCGACGATCCTGCTGGCTGGATCATTGATCATACCCAGGGCCACCGGGGCGTTGATGCGGTAATCGATGCGGTAGGTTTTGAAGCCAAGGGCAGCCTGACGGAAACGGTGATGAGTAATCTGAAGCTGGAGGGCAGCAGCGGGAAGGCGCTGCGGCAGTGTATTGCGGCGGTACGCCGTGGCGGTGTGGTCAGCGTGCCGGGCGTGTATGCCGGCTTTATCCACGGCTTCCTGTTTGGCGATGCATTCGATAAAGGACTGACGTTTAAAATGGGCCAGACGCATGTGCAGGCCTATTTACCGCGCCTGCTGTCGCTGATTGAGCAAGGGCTGCTGACGCCGGAAGAGATTGTGACGCACCATATGCCGCTGGAAGAGGCCGCGCGCGGCTATGAAATCTTTGAAAAACGTAAAGAGGATTGCCGTAAAGTGATTCTGGTGCCCGGTATGGCCAGTACCACGCCGGCGACCTGAGTGCTGACAGGCTGCCTGACGGCAGCCTGCTTCCGTGGCTTAACGCACGATATCTTCATCGCGGTCGTTGAGCTCGGGTAGTGCAATTTGCCGTGAGGGCGCGTTATCCAGCCGATCGCCATAATCAGCACTGACATCGGGCAGGCTGGTAAACTGGCCATCGACGAACAAAAAGCTCAGGTGTTTTTCCACCTCCGCCAGTAATTCGTCCACTTCCTGCTCTGTTTCTCCCCCGGCATCTTTACCATCCAGCTGCCAGCGATAACGATCACCCACTCTTTCCGCACCGCCAATATCAACGATATGGCCGTCGATATTTTCCACCAGTAAACGCTGACGGGAAAAATAGAGTAGATAGGGCATCCGATCGCGGTTGTTTTCTGACATAACATAACTCCTTCATGACGTTACCACGGTTAGCGCAGAAAATAATAGCGAAACGCAAATACTGCCCAATATACCGCGTTCAGACCTAAATAAGCCCAGCACCCCCAATAAGCCACAGGCTCGCGACGGGTGCGCAGTTTAGGTAAGAAAGCCAGTAAATAACCGGCTGCAGCAATAAGCGAAACGAAATAAAGTAGTTTCATGCGCTCTCCTGAATTTATTATCGTCTGATAAGCATAGTCAGGATAAATAAGGTTGGGGATAACGCAGGACATTCTTATCGGTGGCGATGACAAAGATAACGGACGTCAGCCAATCAGCGCTTTAGCTTTAGCGCGAATCTCACTCAGTTCTTCGGCGGTCACATGGCTTTTTTTCACCACTTTTCTGGCGCGCCAGTCGATGGAGGTGACCTGATCGGCCAGCGCCACACTATCACGGCTACCGGTAAGGGAAACTTCAAAAGGATAGCCTTTGACCTGGGTGGTACACGGGACGCACAACAACATGCCAACCTTGTTGTTATAGGCAAAGGGACTCAGCACAACCGCAGGACGATGGCCGCCCTGTTCATGGCCGAGGGTGGGATCAAAATCCAGCCAGATGAGATCGCCTGCATCGGGAACAAAACGTGACACCATCAGATTCTTTCCTTGCCCACTGAAGGTCCAAAATCAATTTTATCATGGACGTTATCGTCGGTGATCTCGTCCAGCAGAGCGTCCAGTGAATACACCTTTTCCCTAAGCGGCACAAGGATCAGCTTGCCATCTTCAACGCTGAGTTCCAGTTTATCGTCCACGCTAAGCGACGCGGATTGCATCACGCTGGACGGAATGCGAATCGAGGGACTGTTGCCCCATTTCTTTAAGGTGACGGTCGTCATAACAGGCCTCCGAAGAATGTGTATACATTGTATAGCCGTGATGATGTTGATACAACGTATAAACACCTTCAGCCTGACATGTTAAGAAAGCGGCAGGATTCAGCGCGCCGTTAACTGTTGCAGCGCCGCTGCGCTGGCGGCATCATCCGGCACATACACCAGCAGGCGGTCGCCGTTGCGTGACGCCGACCACCAGTTGTTCTGGCGCAGCGTCATTTCGCCCACTTCGGCACGGTAAAAGCGTTTCACGCGGTTTTCGACCTTGCCCAGTTCGTAGCGCTGCCAGGTGTGCGCGAACTCATCGGAACTGTTCAGCAATCGCGCCAGGAAGCTCTCCCAGTGCGGATCGCCCAGATGCTCGCCCATCTGACCGCGAAACATCGCCACCATCTGTGGCATCACTTCGTCCCAGTCGGTCATCACATTGCGCCAGCCGGCATGGTTGAACGCCAGCCAGATACAGTTGCGATCTTCCGGCGCGATCTGGGCTAAATCGACGCCCATCAGCGCACACCACGCCTGGTTATAGCCAAGGATATCGAAGCGCGGCGTTTCGATGATCGCCGGTAGCTGAATGGCATCCAGCATTTGCTGATTATGTCCGGCGAGTTTGCAGCAGGCAGCGGCGACGCGCGTCGATGGCAGGGTGTGTCCGGCCAGCGAAAACAGATGCTGTGTCTCAACATCATTGCATTGCAGGGCGCTGGCAATGGCCGTCAGCGTTTTGGTGGAGGCTTTGATATCGCGCCCCTGTTCCAGCCAGGTGTACCAGGTGACGCCGACATCCGCCAGCTGCGCTACCTCTTCACGGCGTAAACCCGGCGTGCGGCGCTGACGCATACGCGGTAAACCGAGGCGGTTAGGATCCAGGCTCTCACGGCGCGTACGTAAAAAAGTACCGAGTAATTTACGGTTGTTCAGCTCAGCGGGGGTAAGGGTTTGCGCGGTGCTCATCAGCAGCTCTCCAGACGAGACGGGTAGAATTTATACCATGATAATCAAGAACTGGTACCCGTTTAATGGTTAGGTGATGCTATGCCGTAGTGAAACTAAAAACAAGGTTAACGCTATGCAGACATCGCAACTTCAACGTGCAGGACTGGTGGTCCTGCTGGCCGGGCAGCTATTGCCGATGATCGACTTTTCCATAGTCAACGTCGCGCTGGATGCGATGGCGCAATCGCTGCGTGCCTCGCCGATCGCGCTGGCGCTGATCGTGGCGGTGTACGGTATCGCTTTTGCTATTTGTCTGGCGATGGGCGGACGCCTGGGCGATAACTTTGGCCGCCGTCGCGTGTTTTTAGCCGGCGTCTGGATCTTCGGCATTGCGTCATTATTGTGCGGCATTGCTAACAGCGTCGGCATGCTGATGTTTGCGCGCGCGCTGCAGGGCGTCGGCGCCGCTTTTATGGTGCCGCAGATTCTTGCCACGCTGCACGTTACGCTGCAGGGCAGGGCGCATGCGCGGGCCATTGGTCTGTACGGCGGTATCGGCGGGCTGGCTTTTATTATTGGCCAGGTGCTGGGCGGTTTTTTGATCAAAGCTGATATTGGCGGCTACGGCTGGCGCAGCGTGTTTCTCATCAACCTGCCGATCTGCCTGTTTGTCCTGCTGACCGCGCGCCGCTTCGTGCCGGAAACGCATAACCTCAAGCGCGTGCCGGTGGATGTGAGCGGTACGCTGCTGCTGGCTGGCGCGATCGGCTGTCTGATGCTGGCACTCGCGCTGGGGCCGCTGCTGCACTGGTCGTGGCCGTGCCTGTTACTGCTGGCGCTGTTTCCGTTGTTTCTGCATCGGCTGCGTCACAGCGCGCTGCGACTGGAAGCCGCAGGCGGATCGCCGCTGCTGCCGCCCTCGCTGCTGCGTCTTTCCAGCGTGCGTTTTGGTCTGACGCTGGCGGTGCTGTTCTTCTCCTGCTGGAGCGGCTTTATGTTCGCGGTGGCGCTGACGCTGCAATCCGGCATCGGCATGACCGCTTTCCAGTCCGGCAACGCGTTTATTGCCCTGGGCGCGGCCTATTTTATCGGCTCAATGCGTACTACCCGCATGGTTGAGCGTTATGGTAAACGTGCCACGTTACTGTCTGGCTGTGCAATTCAGATGGTCGGGCTGGTGGCGCTGATCGCGACGCTGCAGCTGGCGTGGCCGCAGGTGGGCATTGTTACGTTGATTCCGGCTACCGCGCTGATTGGCTTTGGCCAGTCGTTTATTGTCAGCACCTTCTACCGCATTGGCATGAGCGGTGTGCCGCATCATCAGGCCGGCGCAGGCAGTGCGGTGCTGTCCACCGTGCAGCAATCGGCGCTGGGACTGGGACCGATGCTGCTCGGCGGCGTGTTCACCCAGATCAATCAGCATGGTAATCATCTGGCAGCCATCAGCGGTACGCTGGCGGTGGAGTTGCTGATGATGGCACTGCTGGTGGTGCTGACCAGCGTCAACCGTCGGACGTTCCAGCCGGTGACGGCTGAAGGCTGACGCCGGAGGGAAAAAGTCAGCCCGTCTGGTCACCGTAAACGCTGATCCTGCAAGGTAATAACAGGTTTTTGGGCCGGGTGCGCATTGATGCGCCCCGGCACCTGAAAACTGCGCAGCGCTTACTTTTCCGCCAGGCGTAAACCACTTTCGGCATCGAACAGATGAATTTTTTGCGGATTGAAACCGATGCGCAGCGTCGCGCCACTGCTGGCCGCATGCCGTCCGGCCATCTGCATATGCAGCGCATGACCGTGCCAGTCAAGGTGCAGCAGAGTTGATTCCCCGGTAATCTCCACCACGTTCACCCTCGCAGGCGCGCCGTCCTGCACTTCGCACAGATCGTGCGGGCGCACCCCCAGCGTCACGGCAGCGCCTTCACGCTCCCGCGCCACCGCCTGCCACTGCGCGGGCAGCGGCTGCCACCAGTCCTGACACTGCACGCCCGGCACGCCGTCATGCGTCAGCAATTGTGCCGGTAACAGGTTCATGGGCGGCGAACCAATAAAACGCGCCACAAAGGTATCTGCCGGACGATCGTAGATCGCCAGCGGTGCGCCCTGTTGCACGATGCGTCCCTCTTTCATCACCACAATCTGGTCGGCCAGCGTCATCGCTTCTACCTGATCGTGCGTGACATACACCATGGTGGTTTTGAAACGCTGATGCAGCGACTTGATCTCGGCGCGCAGCTCCATGCGCAGCTGGGCATCAAGGTTAGAGAGCGGTTCGTCAAACAGAAACACCTGCGGATTACGCACCATGGCGCGGCCCATCGCCACGCGCTGACGCTGCCCACCCGAGAGCGCGCGCGGGTAGCGTTGCAGCAGCTTATCTATGCCAAGAATCGCGGCGATGCGCGCGATTTTCTGCTGTTGCTCATCGCGACGTACCTTTTTCACCTGCATATGAAACGCCAGGTTTTCGGCCACCGTCAGATGCGGATAAAGCGCATAACTCTGAAACACCATCGCAATGTCGCGATCGGCGGGATCGCGATCGTTAATCTGCACTTTATCCATCAGAATCGCGCCGTCGGAGAGACTCTCCAGTCCGGCGAGCAGGCGCAGCAGCGTCGACTTGCCGCAGCCGGACGGGCCAACCAGCACGGTAAAGCTGCCGTCGGGAATGGTCAGGTCGAGCGGATGCAGCACCGACTGTTTACCGTAGCGCTTGGCCACTTTAACGAGTTCAACACCGGCCATAATTTAAAACTCCTGTGCGCATAGTTGCAGTTGTTGCCAGTCGGGATAACGACGTGGCTGCGTGCTGATTGCCAGTGAGGCCACCGCAATGCCCCATAGCAGCGCGGTGGCAAGATCCTGCCGATGCAGCAGCGCGGTAAGAAAACCGGCGTTAAAGCTGTCGCCGGCACCGATGGTGTCGACCACCGCGACCGCGCGACCGGGCTGTTGCAGGCTGTGCTGACGTTGCCAGCAGCCCGCGCCCTGCGCACCGCATTTCACCACGCAGCCGCCGCGCCCGCTGAGCCGTTGCGCCAGCAGGTGCGCGCCGGTGTGCAGATCATCTGCGCCACTCAGCCCGAGCGTTTCGACTTCATTGAGCAGCAGCCAGTCGCACTGCGGCAGCCAGCGGGCGATCTGCGCGCGTACCTCATCGCTCCAGCCCTGTGGCGGCCAGCCGGTATCGACGGCAGTGATAAACCCGCGCTGCTGCAGTTCGGCCAGCAACTGCGGGTAGTCGTCATACAGTTGCAGGCAGAGAAACGTGCCGCACAACAGCACGATATCGCCGCTGCTGGCTTGCGCCGGGAGCTGGCTCAGCACGTCCTGCGCGCTGAGCCGCACAATATGACCGAGATTGCTGAGGAACGATCGCTCGTGATCGGAGTGCGTGACGCCAACGGTGAGCGAGGTTTCGCAGGCGTAGCGTGTCCAGTGCGCCGCGCTGTGCGGAAAATGGCTCGCCAGCCATGCGCTGAGGCCGTCATCACCCTGATTAGCGACGGCGCGATGGCGCACCTGCATCGCTTCCAGCGCCAGCGCGCAGTTGCCCGCCGAACCGCCCGGACGCAGCTCACTGTGCTGCAGCATCACTTCGGTGCCGCGCTGCGGCCAGCTGTCCAGCGTACCCATGATGACATCGACATTGATATTGCCCACCACGTAGAGCGTGGCGCGGGCTTCCTTATTGCTCATCATCCTTTGCTCCCGCCACTGGCAAGGCCGCTGACCAGCGTTTTTTGCAGCCAGATAGCGATAAAGAGAGGAGGAACCGACGCCAGAATACCGACGGCGGCAATCAGCCCATCGTCGGTGGCGCGGCCTGCGGTAAAGCCGGCAATGGTGACCGGCAGGGTTTGCGCGGCGATGTTACTGGTGAACAGCAGGGCGTAGAAAAATTCATCCCACGCCAGCAGCCAGCCAAACAGCGCCGCCGCGCCCAGCACCGGTTTCGCCAGCGGCAGCGTAATGCGCAGCAGCACCTGCCAGACGCGCAGCCCATCAAGACGCGCGGCCTGTTCGATATCCTGCGGCAGGGCATCAAACTGGTTTTTCAGCATCCAAGTGAGAAACGGTAAAATCAGCGAGCAGTACACGATGATCAAACCGGGTCGGGTGTTGAGCAGATCGAACTGCTGCAGCAGAAAGTAGAGCGGCAGCACAAACGCCACCGGCGGCACCATATAGATGGCCAGAGAGGCGAACAGCCAGCCGTCACGGCCGCGATAGCGCGAGAAGCTGAACGCCGCCGGGATCGCCAGCAGCAGGCACACCAGCGTCGCGCCGGTTGCCACCAGCAGGCTATTACCCAGCGCATGCAGAAACAGCGCGCCGGGCTGGCCGGGTTCCAGCGAGATCAGCCTGCCGTAGCGGCTGAAATCCCACTGGCGCGGCAGCCACTCCAGCGGCACGCGTGTCAGATCGCTGGTGGCGCTGACGCTCATCAGAAACAGCCAGCCCATCGGTGCCACGACAGAGAGCGCCACCAGCAGCGCCGCCGCGTATTTAGCGCAGGTACGCAGTTTAACCTTCATAGGCACTCCCCCGACGGCGCTGCCGCCACAGTAATAGCATGTAAAGGGTGATCAGCACCGCGCACAGCAGTGTCATTAACATGGCATAAGCCGCACCGCTGCCGGCGCGCAGGTAGCTGAAGGATTCCTGATAGACGTAAAAGCTCAGTGTTTTGGTGCTGTCGACCGGACCGCCGCGCGTCATCACATAGATGATGTCGAAGATCTTAAAGGCGTCGATGGTGCGTAACACCAGCGCCACGCTGAGCGAGCCAACAATCGCCGGAAAGGTGATGGCACGGAAACGCCGCCATGCCGATGCGCCATCCAGTCGTGCCGCTTCGTAGAGATCCTCCGGCACCGACTGCAGCGCCGCCAGCACCAGCAGCGTCACCAGCGGATAGTTTTTCCAGATGTCGGCAAACATTACTGCGTTGAGCGCGGAAGCCGGCGACCCGAGCCAGCTGCGGTAGCCATCGATGATACCGAGCTGCGTCAGTAGGGCGTTGATACTGCCGTAGTCCGGATTGAAATTGAGGCGCCACATCATGGCGTTCACAATGGTTGGCAGCGCCCACGGCAGAATCACCAGCACGCGCAGCACGTTACGTCCGGCGAATTTCTGGTTGAGCAGCAGCGCAACCAGCACGCCGATGACGCCTTCAATCGCTACCGACACCACGGTGAAGTAGAGCGTGCGCCACAGCGAGGTTTGAAAATCCGCATCGGTAATGGCGTAGAGATAGTTCTCCAGGCCAATCCATTGCGGCGCTTCACCGCCGCTGCCAATCAGCGCGGCGTCGGTAAAACTCAGCCAGATAGTGCGCAGCAGCGGCCAGGCGGTGAGCAACAGCATCACCAGTAGCATGGGTGCCAGCAGCACCCACGCCTGCCGTTGTTCGCGTTGACGCAAACTCAGCATACTGACCCCTTAACGCAGACGCGCCGCACTTTTGTCTACCGCCTGCATGGCCGCTTCCGGTGTCGCGCTGCCGACCAGAACCTGTTGCAGCTGCTGCTGCAGGGTGTTGGAGAGACGTGAGTAATCAGCGGTTTCCGGACGCGACAGCATGACATTCAGCGATTTGTCGGCAGCAGCGATCAGGCTCTCCTGATTCTTACTGACCGCGGGATCCTGATAGGAGCTTTTCCAGATCGGCAGACTGAGCGTGGCGTATTTATTCTGTACCGGCTGCGAAGTCATGTAACTGATGTACTGCCACGCCTGCTCCGGATGGCTGCTGCCTTTGGCAATGCCCAGACCCATCGAACCGTTGACCGCGCCGAAACGATTGGGCGCATCGCCAGGTGCCGGCATGATGCCAACCTGGCCGGCGACTTTACTCTGTTTGGCATCGTTGGCCATGTTGTACATGTAGGTCCAGTTGAGAGCGAAAGCCGCATCGCCGTTGGAGAAGGCTTTGCGCACGTCCTCTTCCAGATATTCGCGCGAAGCCGGGTTGGTCAGGCCCTCATCAAGCGAGCTTTTCATCAGCTTCACCGCCTGCAGCGAGGCTGGCGTAGAGAAATCGAGCTTACCGTTGTTATAGAATTTGCCGCCGAAGCCGGAGACCAGCGTGGTGTAGTCACACACCAGCGCTTCCGCCTGTGACCAGCTCCATACCAGCGGATATTTAACGATATTTTTCTGCTTAATGATGCGCGCATCATCCAGCACCTGCTGCCAGGTTTGCGGCAGATCTTTGATGCCGGCTTTTTCCAGCATCGCTTTGTTGTAGTAGAGATATTTGGTGTCGAGGATCCACGGCATGCCTAGTGTTTTGCCTTTGAACACCACGGTGTTCATTGCGCCGGGGAAGATTTTCTCTTTTTCATCTGCGCTGATACGGCTGCTGACATCCTGCAACAGGTCGAACTTGCTGAATTCCGCCGGCCAGATGGCATCAAACAGCACCACATCGTAACCATTGCCGCCCGCGCCGCGTGCCGCGACGATCTTATCGTGCAGCGCTTCGTAAGGAACAAACTCGAGATTGACCTGCACGTCCGGGTGCGCTGTCTGAAACGCCTGCGTCATGGCGCGGATATCGTTTTCACTGTAGGCCGCCTGGGTCATAAACAGGGCGTTAAGCGTAGTGGTAGCCGCTGCCGCGCTGCCCGCGCAGGCGAACAGTACGGCGGCAAAACAACCTTTCATCTGATTTTTCATTGCGTTCTCGCCTTCATGCAGTAGAGGGTGTTTAATTAAATCAATTTGATTGATTTAATATCGCGCACAGATTGCCAGCGCGCAGTGGCTGACAGCAGTGAGCTAAAGCAAGGGACGTGCCAGGGCAGAAAACAACGCTGCCATCCGACACTACTTTGCACAGATTTTTGCCGCTGTCAGGTAAACAGGTTGTAAAATGTGTGGCCGATCATAGATATTGAGGCGGCGGTCCGCAGCGGTGGTTAAAAGAGGGAAGCGAGCAGGATGAAAACGTCGGGAACCAATCTGGAACATGCGCGCGCGCACAATCGCCGGGTGATTATCGAAGCGATACGCCTGCACGGTGAGTTGACCCGTGCCGAGCTGGCGCGACTGACCGCGCTAACGCCGCAAACCGTCTCGAATATCGTCGCTGAACTGGAGCAGGCGGAGTTGCTCACCAGCCGTCAGCCGCGTAAGCAGGGCCGCGGTCAGCCGGCGATTCCGGTCACCCTGAATCCGGCCAGTGCGTTTTCCATCGGCATCCATCTCGACCATCAGACGCTACTGATTGTGCTGGTGGACCTGACCGGTGAAATCCATTTTCGCCGCCTTATTATGGTGCAAAAACCGCAGCCGGATGCCACATTAGCGCGCATTGCCGGGGTGCTGGCGGAGATCAAACAGCAGACCGGGCCGCGCTGGCAAAAAGTGCTGGGTATTGGCGTGGTGATGCCGGGGCCGTTTGGTGTGGAGGGTATCTCGTCAATGGGGCCGACCACGCTGCACGGCTGGGAGGATGTCGATATCGCCGCGCGTCTCGCTGAGATGAGCGGACTGCCGGTCACGCTGGAGAATGATGCCACCGTCGCGGCGATTGGCGAACGCTTTCACGGTGTGGCGCGTCATCTTAATTCCTTTATTTATCTGTACATTGGCACGGGCCTGGGCGCGGGCATCATCATGGATGGCCATGTGTACAGCGGCCATGCGCACAACGCCGGTGAAGTGGGGCATGTGGTGGTTGAACCCGGTGGACGTGAGTGTTACTGCGGCAATCATGGCTGCCTGGAGCGTTATGTTTCGCTGCAGGCCGCTTACGAATTCTGCGGGCTGGACCCGATGAGCGCGCTGCCGGAAGATTTACTGCAGGTTGATCCGGCACTGTTTGATCGCTGGATCGATACCGTACTTACGCCGCTGCGCCAGGGTATTAACATGCTGGAGTGTATCTTTGATGCCGAGAGCGTGATTATCGGCGGCATGATGCCAGCGGTGTTGCTGGATAAAATTATCCAGCGCCTGCCGCCGCTCTACCAATCGGTGCGCGGTCGCTATCTGACCGGCACGCGACTCAAGACCGGCATGACCGGCAGCGACACCGCCGCCCTGGGCGCAGCGGCTCTGCCAATTTTTGATGAGTTTAATCCGCAGTTCCAGGTGCTGATGAAGTGAAAAACGCGGCCAGCGTTTTACCGCATCACCCAGTGTCCGGCGCTCACTTCCTGATAATGCCGTGTTTCCGGCACAAATCCATTGGCACGCACCGGGCTCTTCAGCTCGCTGACGTCCACGTGCCGTTTTAAATGGCGGCGCGCCGGATCGGGCACAGGCACCGACGCGAGCAGTTTTTGTGTGTAAGGGTGCTGCGGATTCTCAAAAATAGCCGCGCGCGGACCAATCTCAACAATCTCTCCCAGTAGCATCACCGCCACACGATGGCTGATGCGCTCCACTACCGCCATATCGTGTGAGATAAACAGATACGACAGATTCAGGCTGTGTTGCAGATCGAGCAGCAGATTGATGATCTGCGCTTTCACGGTGACATCAAGGGCGGAAACCGACTCGTCGGCAATGATCATTTTCGGATCGAGCATCAGCGCACGGGCAATGCAGATGCGCTGACGCTGGCCGCCGGAAAATTCGTGCGGATAGCGTTTCAGCATGGTTGCGGGCAGGCCAACGCGCGTCATCAGTTCGGCCGCTTTGCTCTGTGCAGCGGCCTTACTGCCCAGCCGATGCTGTAAAAAAGGTTCGGTGAGGGCTTCAAGGACCGACATACGCGGGTTAAGGCTGGCAAACGGATCCTGAAAAATCATCTGCATGGCGCAGCGCAGCTTGCGCAGTTCTTGCCGGGAAAGGGTGAGCACGTCGCTGCCATCAAAAGCAATCTGCCCGCAGGCCGGCTGCACCAGCCGCGTTAGCGAGCGGCCGGTGGTGGATTTGCCACAGCCGGATTCGCCGACCAGCGACAAGGTTTCACCCGGCAGCAGATCAAACGAGATATTCTCCACGGCGTGCACCGCACCGGTTTTACGGCTGAACAGCCCTTCGTGAATGCTGAAGCGCGTGCTGAGGTTCTTCACCGACAGCAGCGGCGTTTGCCCTTGTGGCGTCTGCCGCGCCTGCGCCACCGGCGCTTCGCCGTTGAGCGCAAACTTACGCGGTCCATCGATGCCGCGCATGGCACCGAGCTGCGGCACGGTCGCAATCAGCGTGCGGGTATACTCTGCCGCCGGGGCAGAAAAAATCGCGGCGGTGCTGCCGGTTTCCACCATCGCGCCCTGATACATCACCAGCGTGCGGTCGGCGACTTCTGCCACCACGCCCATATCGTGGGTGATGAACAGCACGGCGGTGCCTTCCTCCTCCTGCAGGGTCTTGATCAGGTCAAGGATTTGACCCTGAATCGTGACGTCGAGCGCGGTGGTCGGCTCGTCAGCAATCAGCAATTTTGGACGCAGCGCCAGCGCCATGGCGATCATCACGCGCTGACGCATGCCGCCGGAAAAGTGGTGCGGGTAATCACTGAAGTGTTTGGCCGCGTTGGGAATACGCACTTTCTCCAGCAGCCGGATGGTCTCCTCGCGGGCAGCGCGTGCGCTGATTTTGCGGTGCGCGATCAGCGCCTCAGCAATCTGGTGACCGATAGTGAACGACGGATTAAGGCTGGTCATCGGCTCCTGGAATATCATCGCGATGGCATTGCCACGGATATCGCGCATTGCACGTTCGCTCAGCGTGAGCAAATCCACGCCGTTCAGCAGCACTTTGCCGCTGATACGTGCGTGACGACTATTCAGCAGACGCATGATCGCCATCGAGGTAACGCTTTTGCCTGAGCCCGACTCACCCACAATCGCCAGCGTTTCACCGGCCCCGAGGGTAAAAGAGACGTTTTTCACCACCTCACGCCAGCGGTCATCGCTGCGAAACGCGACGGTGAGATTTTCGATGCTCAGCACCGGCGGGTCAGCGCGATTCATTGTGCCGCCACAAAGCGCGCCGAGCGGGTGCTGACCGGCACATAGGTAAAATCGGTATCGAACGGATAAGCCGGCTGCTGCTTGCGCTTGCGCACCAGCCGTTCAACATACTGATCGACCACACCTTCCGACAGCGCCATCAGGTTGGGATTGGCAATCGGCGCCAGCTCGGGCGACAGGTAACCGGATTTCACCACCACAATTTTTGCCTGGCGCGGATCGAGTCCGAGCAGGGCGAAATCCGCCAGGTTGTGATAAGGACGACGCCGATCGGCAACCACCACGGTAATGCCTGCGATCTTCAGCAGCGCCTGACGGGCAACCGAACGGGCATCATCACTCAGCAGCAGCACGTCAAACTCGCCGCTGACTTTGCCGCCAGCAGGATCCAGCGTGGCACCGATAGTCAGGGAGAGCCGGGCACCGACGCCCGCGGCGAAGGCCGCCTCCGTGGCCGGTTTATCGGTAATGCCGGCAACGATGACATCCTGCGCATTTTGCCGCAGCAGTTCGGCCAGTACATCGGCCCGATCGCCCACGCCGCCGCCGGTTGGGTTATCGCCGGAGTCAGCGAGAATCACCGGCGCGGTATGACTGGAAATTGCCATGCGCACGCACTCTTCCGTACTGCCGGTCACGCAGCCAAACACAAATTGATCGCGCGCCTGCCAGTAAGCCAGCGCCAGTTTCGCTGCCTGTTCCGACAGCACATCAGCATCGGTACCGGTCATGATCGCGGCCGCCGTGGCGCGTGGCTCATCCGCCCAGACATAGCCCACCATCAGCGACGCATCCCAGATGTGTTCCAGCGCGTTAATGCCGGGCAGGCTGGCATACAGACTTTTGGCGGGTTCATCTTCGGTGCTGGTGCGTTCACCTGGCAGCACCACGGGGATCGGTGCCCACACCACGCCGGGCCGTACGCCGCTTTGCAGGCTATTAACCAGCATTGACACGGAACGACGCATGGTCTCTTCCACATCAATGTGCGGTGCCGTGCGGTAGGTCGAAAACATATCGATCGCGTCGATGATGCGCTGCGTGACATTGCCGTGCAGATCGTAGCTGACGCTAATCGGACAATCGGGCCCGACCAGCTCGCGCGTCGCGCTGATCCAGTCGCCTTCCGCGTCTTCCATCCCTTCGACATAAACCGCGCCGTGCATCGCCAGGTAAACGCCATCCACGGGCAAATACGCCTCGAGCCGACGGAGAAACTCCTGCTTGAAGGCATCATAGGTCACACGTGCCACCGGTCCACCGGCAATGGCGCGGGCGTGAAATGTCGGCAGAAATTCGGCCGCGTAATCCTGCAGAAAGGCGAAATAGGGATTGGTCGTCATCGCTTCACCCCGCACGATGCGGAAGTCGTCGGCGTAATTGAGCACCGGATTCCAGGTACTGCATTCAGTATGAATTCCACCATAGGCAATGCGCATAACAGACTCCGCTAGTCGGGTAAGTGAACGATAAAACGGTAAGCCGCCACACTGGCTGCGGCGCGGGCCCAGCTGAACTGATCAATCGCCATGCTGGCGATGGGCGTCTTGCCCATGATTGAAGGCAACACGTGACTATCTACCGCCTGCATCACCACCGTTCTGAGCAGGCCGTCGAACGCATCCGGCTGATGGGCGATGACAATCATCTCCGGATCGTTCATCTGAATGATATTGGCAATGGCGAGGCCAAGTGCGTCACCTGCCTGGTGCAGAATGGCGATCGCGGCGCTATTGCCTTTTACCGCCAGCGCTTCCAGTTCGGCGACGCTGGTGCAGGGCAGCTGTTTGTCACGCATGCTTTCACGCATCGCAGTGAGCGACGCCAGCGTATCAAGGCAGCCGCGTTTGCCGCAGCGGCACGGACGCCCGCCCGGCTCTACGGTACAGTGAGCAATTTCACCGGCCCCACCGTGCGCGCCGCGGTGCAGCTGCCCCTGAAAGAAGTGCGCAGAGCCAATGCCGTCGCCGTGGGAAATCAGGGTGAAATTCCGTGCCTTTTTCGCCACGCCGAAAATCTTTTCGCTGACCGCCAGAGCTTTGGCATCGTTTTCCAGTGACACCTCCAGACCGGTTTGCGCGTTAAGCAGTGCCGCCAGCGGGACGTTTTTCCAGCCCAGCAGGGCAGACTGAACGCACACCGCCTGGTTTTCATCCACAAAGCCGGAAAGCGTGACGCCCAGCCCGATAAGCTGGTCGGCGGAGATGCCTTTTTGTGCAAGCAGACCGGGGATGGCGGCGGCCAGCGCACCAGCCAGCAGCGCAGGATCGGGATTCAGCGGCATGTGGGTACTGGCCAGGATGCGACCGTGCATATCCGTCAGCACCAGATACACATCGTCACCGAGCAACGACGCACCGAGAAAATAGGCGCTGTCGGCACGCATTTTTAATAACACCGAAGGCCGACCCTGACCGTTACTTTCCGGAATGCTCTCCTCAAGCAGTCCTGCGCTAAGCATCTCTTTGATTAATGTGCTGATTGCGGCTTTACTCAGCTTCATTTTTTCCGCAATTGCCGTGCGGCTCATGCCATGCGAAGAAATTAATAAACGCAGAATTTGTTGCTGATGAGCATTAAGCATCCGGATTCTCACGGCACAGGCTGTATTTGGCCGACAATAATCAGCCATGAAAACAAATTCAAGCGTATTTAGTTTATTTTCTGAATTCAGATCGAATTATAAGTAAAATATATGAACTGACATCTTGGCTTTTGTTTGCAGAGTGTGCCTTATATAGCGTCGAGCCCGTTCTTCTGCTGCCGTTAACATGATCAAAGCGTATGGCAGGCGATGGCGTGCAATGACAGTCAGCTGCCTGCCGGGCAATGACTCTTCACTCTTTGTCACTGATTCACTGAGGCCTTCATGCAAAGCACACTCAAGCATTTCAGGATACTGACACTTGCCGCGGGTATTCTGGCGTCGTTTTCCAGCGCATCGGTTTTGGCTGCTCAGCTGGTCATTATGCAAAACGAACCGCCGCGCAGCATGGACCCGGGCAATCAGACCGCGACCTTTACCGGCACGGTGCTGGACCCGATGTATGAAGGCCTGACGCGGCTCGGTGACGATGGCAAAATCATGCCGGCCCTGGCGCTCTCCTGGCATGCCGACGACAGCGGACTGCACTGGGAATTTACGCTGCGTCCCAACGTTAAATTCCACGATGGCACGCCATTTAATGCCGATACGGTCGTTGAAAACTTTCAGCGTCATCTGGATACGAAGCGCGGTCTTGCCGGAAGTGGGAAAATTCGCACCTTTATTCAGGACGTGCAGAAAAAAGATGACTTAACCGTCACCTTTACACTGAAGAAAATTAATCCGGCGTTTTTAACTGTGCTGGCCTCCGGTCCGGGATTAATAGTGAGTCCACAAGCTGACAAAGCCGGCACGATCAATAATAAAGCCGACGGTACCGGACCCTATAAACTGGCGCAGTATAAATCCGGTGAATTTGTCCTGGAGCAGAAGAATCCGGACTATTGGGGCAAGTCTGCCGGGCCGGACGAAATAAAATGGACCTGGAGCAGTGAGCCGTCAGTCATGAATATGGCGCTGCAATCCGGTCAGGTCGATATTATTAACCCGGTGCCGCCGCAATTTGCCGGCATGTTAAAAAATAATCCCGGCGTGCAGTTAAAACAGTCGCCGGGCGCGGCGGTATTCTGGATCGATCTCAATACACAGAGTAAAGCCCTCAGCGATGTCAGAGTCCGCCAGGCGCTGAACTTCGCGACCGACCAGCAGGCGCTGGTAAAAGCGGTGATGTTTGGTTATGCGCAGCCGGCCAATTCCCCGCTGGCGCCGGTCGATGCCAACTACGACAAAGCGTTGCATGACTATCCGTACGATGTGCAGAAAGCCAAAGACCTGCTTAAGGCAGCGGGCTATGCCGACGGCTTCGCCATGTCGATTGCCGTGCAGGCACCCGACGCACGCACTGCGCAGGTTCTGCAGGGTATGTGGAGCAAAATTGGCGTCAAACTCAGCGTGCGTCAGATGGAGAGCGGCGTGTGGGCCAAAGCGGCGTTTGCCGATGCCAAAGAGAAAGCCGCGCAGGGGACGGACGCGGTGCTGGCGTCCTGGTCCTCGGGGCTGTACGGCTCGGATCTGCAGTTGCGTCCGCTGTATCACAGCAGCAGCTTTGCGCCCGGCGGGGCCAACCTCGGCTTCTTCAGCGACAAACGTACCGATGAGCTAATCGATAGCGCCGCCTCCACGCTCGACGGTGCCCAGCGCAAAGCGCTCTATTTCCAGGCACAGCAGCGGATCAGCGGACTCGCCCCGCAGGTGCTGCTCTACTATCAGGACGATCTGTATGCGACGCGCAAAAATATCAGTGGCGTGACAATGCAACCGGGCGGCCAGATTGTGGTTCGTGATGCCGTGAAAAAATAGTGCTGATGGCTGATTGATATGAAAGCGTATGTCGCAAAAAAGGTGCTCTCGCTGCCGTTAATTATCTTCGGTGTGTCGATCATCGTGTTTATCGCCATCCGCGCGTTGCCGGGCGATCCGGCACGCCTGATGGCCGGCCCGGAAGCGCCGCAGGAAGCGGTGGACAGTATGCGCGTGCGGCTCGGTCTGGATCAGCCTTTGCCGCTGCAATACGTCAGGTTTGCCGGTGAAGCGCTGCATGGCAATCTTGGGCTGTCGCTGCAGTCGCAGCGTCCGGTGATGACCGAAATCAGCGAACGCCTGCCGTACACGCTGTCGCTGGCGGCGCTGGCGTACCTGCTGGCGATTGCCATCGGCGTGCCGGCGGGCATGACCGGGGCCATTTACCGGCAGCGCATTCCCGATCAGATCGTCATGGTACTGACCATTGCCGGTGCCTCGATTGCGAACTTCTGGCTGGCGTTGCTGGCGATGAACTACTTTGCGGTACAGCTCGGCTGGCTGCCGCTACTCGGTGCTGATTCGTGGCGCAACTATGTGATGCCGACCGTTACGCTGGCGATTCTCCCGATGGCGATGATTGCGCGGATGACGCGCTCCAGCATGCTGGATGTGCTCAGTCAGGATTACATCCGTACCGCCAGAGCCAAAGGGTTATCGTCGGCCAGCGTTAACTGGAAACACGCGCTGCGCAATGCGCTGATACCGATTGTCACCATCGTCGCGCTGAATTTTGGCAGCCTGATCGGAGGTGCAGTGGTGACAGAGTCGGTGTTTAACTGGCCGGGTATTGGCCGCCTGCTGGTGGATTCGGTGAAATACCGCGATTATCCGGTGATTCAGGGCGTAACGTTAGTGGCGGTAACCGGCGTGGTGTTGATGAATCTGGTGGGTGAGATAGTGATTGGCCTGCTCAACCCGAAAATAAGGTTCGACTGATGAACAGTTTCGACACGTCTCTCCAGCCGCCGCCCGCGCGCCGCCGCCAGATCGTGAGGTTTTTGCTTGGCAACCCTTCCATCACGACCGGAGGCGGGCTGGTGCTGCTGGTGGTGCTGGCTGCCCTTTTCGCACCGCTGATCACTCACTGGGATCCCATCGAGCAGGATCTGTTGAACACGTTGCAGGCACCTTCCGCTGCCCACTGGTTCGGCACCGATGATTACGGCCGCGATATTTTTGCCCGCGTCATCTATGGTGCGCGCATTACGCTGTTTGAGGTGAGTCTCAGCGTGGCCATCTCGATGGCGATCGGCATTCCTCTCGGCATCATCTCGGGGCTGGCCGGACGCAAGATTGATGCGCTGATCATGTGGCTGATGGATATTATTTTCGCCTTCCCCGGCATCGTACTGGCGATTCTGATTGTCAGCGTGCTCGGCGAGGGGCTGACAAATATGCTGATCGCCATTTCGTTGTTCTCGATCCCGGTGTATGCACGTCTGAGTCGCAACCTGACGCTGGGACTAAAAAATATGGAGTATATCGAAGCGGCGCATATGCTTGGGGTGCGATACCCGCGCATTATCACGCACTATATTCTGCGCAACGCCATTGGCCCGCTGATTGTGCAGTCGACGCTAACGGCTGGTGCGGTGGTGCTTTCTGCCGCCAGTCTGTCGTTTCTCGGACTGGGCGTGCAGCCGCCGATGCCGGAGTGGGGCACCATGATGAGCGATGGCCGCAACTTTCTCGGGTTAAATATTTACGTCTCCCTATTTCCCGGACTGGCGATTTTGATTACCGTGCTCGGTTTTAATGTGCTGGGCGACGGCCTGCGCGATGTAATGGATAAACGTTTATGACTCACCCGCACTCAACCGTGATCTGCCTCGATTTGGGCGGTTCCTTTATTAAGCTTGGCGTGATGGATGCACAGGATCGGCTAACCCTGCTCGATCAGCAAAAAATCCCGGCGACGGACTGGCAGGCATTTTGCGCCAGAGTCAGCGAGATGATCGCCGGGCAGCATAACCATTTCAGCAGCCAGGCGGCTGTCGCCATCTCCACGGCGGGCATTGTGGCACCGCAAACCGGCGAAATGTTTGCCAGCAACATCCCGGCTTTTCACCGGCGTAATCTGGCACGGGAACTGGGTGAGGTGCTGCAGCGGCCAGTGATCGCGCACAACGACGCTGACTGCTTTGCCCTGGCCGAGGCGCTGGCCGGCAGCGGCAAAGGGCACAAAGTGGTGTTTGGCGCGATTCTCGGTTCCGGCGTGGGCGGTGGCCTGGTGGCGGACGGCCGCATTATCACCGGACAAAACGGCCTGACCGGCGAATGGGGCCACGGGCCGATTACCCTCACGGAAGTGACGCTGGCGCATCGTCGCGTGCGCGTGCCGCGCCAGGCGTGTCCGTGCGGCCAGACAGGGTGTCTGGACACCTACGGCGGCGCGCGCGGACTGGAAACGCTGCATCAGGTGCTGCACGCTGAAAGCGCCAGCAGCGTGGAAGTCATTGCCCGCTGGCAGCAGGCAGAAGCGCGGGCGCAGCAGACGATAGAAGCCTGGCTGCAACTGGTGAGCGAGCCGCTCGCCTACACCATTAACATTACCGGCGCGTCACGGGTGGCGGTAGGCGGCGGCCTGGCTTCGGTCACCCCGCTGATTACTGCGCTTAATGATGCGGTGCAGCGCTGCGTGTTGCGCAGCACAGCGCATGCGCTGGTGGTGCCGGGCGAGTTTGCCCATCAGGGCGGCATGGTGGGCGCGGCGCTGCTGGCGCGGCAGGCGCTCAGCGCGTCCTGAGCTTTTGCCCTTTCGCCCCTTGCTGGCTCTTTTCGGTTACCGTGTTGCGCTCAAGAGTTCGTTGAACCCGATTCAACCTTAAATGCGCTAAGCTTGACGCGCTAAAACCCGCAGCAAAGAGGCTGGTGAACAGACACTGTCGCCAGCCTCTTTGCTGTTTTTTTCACCTGCGGTACGGAAAAAAACATGTCATCAGTACAACCACAACTCTCTCAGCTTCCGGACGAGGCCTCGCTGCCGCGTCACAGCGTGCCAAAAGCGCTGTTCGCGCTGGGCACCGGCGGATTTGCCATCGGCACCGGTGAATTTGTCATCATGGGCCTGCTGCCCGATGCGGCGAAAGGCCTGAACGTCACGATTCCTGAGGCCGGCCATCTCATCAGCATTTATGCCCTCGGCGTAGTGATTGGCGCGCCGCTGCTGGCTATTCTCGGCGCGCGGGCTTCACGGCGTAATTTCCTGATGACGCTGATGGGCCTGTTTGCGCTGGGTAATCTGCTGAGCGCTGTCGTGCCGGGCTACCCTGCGATGCTGGTAGCCCGCTTTCTGGCGGGCTTTCCGCACGGCACCTTCTTTGGCGTTGCGGCGCTGGTGGCGGCAGGACTGGTGGAGCGCGCGCGGCGCGCGCAGGCGGTGTCGATGGTGCTGCTGGGATTAACCATCGCCAATCTGATTGGCGTACCTGCCGTTACCGCCATCGGCCAGTGGTTTGGCTGGCGTGATGCGTTTGCCATCGTCGGCGGACTGGCGCTGCTGACGCTGTTACTGGTGTGGCTTTGGGTTCCCAATGTGGCCGGTGACAAGCAGGCCAGTCCACTGCGCGAGCTCTCGGCGCTGACGCGCAAGCAGGTTTTGCTGACGCTGGCGATTGGCGCGATTGGCAGCGGCGGCATGTTCACGGTATTCAGTTACGTTAAACCCACCATGATGGAACTGGCCCACCTGCCGGAGAATCTGGTACCGGCGATACTGGCGCTGTTTGGTCTCGGCATGATTATCGGCAACCTTGTCGGGGGACGTCTGGCCGATCGCGGGCTGGAGAAAACCATCCGCATTGTGCTGGTGTGGTCGCTGCTGGTATTGAGCGCGTTTGTCTTCGCCGCGCATTATGCGCTGGCGGGCGCGCTTAACGTGATGCTGGTTGGTACCATGGTGGCGCTGGGAAGCGTGTTGCAAATCCGCCTGATGGACGTGGCCGGTGATGCACAAACCCTGGCGGCAGCGCTTAATCACTCGGCGTTCAACATTGCTAACGCGCTGGGGGCGTGGCTCGGCGGCATCACCATTTCCGCCGGGCTGGGCTGGCAGTCCACCGGCTGGGTTGGGGCCATTCTGTCCGTGCTGGGGCTGCTGATTCATGCCATTGCGGTGCGCGATGCGCGCCGGACGCCGGCGCTCGCCATAAAATAATTTTTACCGCGCGGGAATAAACGCCGCGCTGGTTCGTCTTATGCCCACGTTTCCTTACTGAGTTGGCTAAGATGAACTTTAAACCTACGGTCAGACATCTGCCGTTGTTACTGCTGGTCGTCATTATTCCCGGATTACTGCTGGTGCTGTTTCTTGCTGCAGGCGGTTGGCTGACGCCGCAGCGCCTCAGTGCGCAAAGTCTGGTGCAGTCGCTGCAGCAAAACAGCGGTGTGCATCCGGGATACCGGCGCAATCATGCCAAGGGCGTGTGCGTTACCGGCGATTTTACCTCCAGCGGCAACGCGGCGTTTCTGTCACGCGCCAGCGTTTTCCAGCCGGGTACGGTGCCGGTGATTGGCCGCTTTGCCATTGCCGGCGGTAATCCGCACGCGCCGGATTATGGCGTGCCGGTGCGCAGCCTGGCGCTGGAATTTCAGCTGGCGCACGGCGAGCAGTGGCGTACCGGCATGAACGCGCTGCCGTTTTTCCCGGTCAGTACGCCGCAGGCTTTTTACGATCAGCAGCAGGCCAGTCGACCGCTGCCGCAGACCGGCAAACCTGATGCGCAAAAGCTGATGACGTTTACCGTTGCCCATCCCGAAGTTAAACCTTTCTTTGCCTGGGTAAAAACCCACGTACTGGCCGCCAGCTGGGCACAGGAGCAGTACAACAGCCTGAATGCCTTCCGCTTTACCAATGTGCAGGGGGAAACGCGCTTTGTGCGCTGGAGTCTGGTGCCGCGTACGCCATGGCAGCCGATTAGCGCCGCTCAGCAGCAGCAGCCGGATTATCTGCAGAGCGACCTGCACGACCGGCTGGCGACCGCACCGCTGAAGTGGGATCTGGTGATCAGCGTGGCTCAGTCCGGCGATGCGGTGAACGATGCCAGCAAGGTGTGGCCAGCCGATCGGCAGCAGGTTGTCGCCGGTACGCTGACGCTGCGCGACAGCAGCCCGCAACAGGGCGGCAGCTGCAATGACATCAATTACGATCCGCTGATCCTGCCGCAGGGCATCAGCGGTTCGGACGATCCGCTGCTCAACGCGCGCTCCGCCGCTTACGCGAAATCTTTCAATCTGCGCACGGCTGAACAGGCGCGCCAGCAGGAGAAAAAATCATGAGTCACCAGACAACCCTGTTTCATCCGCTGCTGCGCATCGTACACTGGTTGATGGCGCTGGCCGTGCTGACCATGCTATTTATCGGCGTGGCGATGGTGGCGGATATCTCGGCTGCCCATTCACTGCTGCTGGCGATACACAAACCACTCGGCGTGGTGATCGCGTTGCTGGTGGTCGTGCGTATCGGGCTGCGGCGTTACTATGGTGTGCCCGCCATGCCAGCGTCGGTGCCGGGCTGGCAGCAAACGGTGGCACATTTGACCCATCTGGCGCTCTATTTACTGATGCTGGCGCAACCGCTGGTAGGCTGGGCAATGCTGTCGGCAGGCGGGTTTCCGGTGACAATTGGCGAGGGGCTGGTGCTGCCGCCGCTGCTGCCGGTTAGCGTGGAAAGTTATGCCGTGCTGCGCCCGTTACACTCGCTGCTGGCGTTTAGTCTGTTCGCGCTGATCCTGGCCCATCTGGCTGCCGCGCTGCTGCATGGTCTGATTTTACGTGATGGCGTGCTGAGTAGCATGACCGGCCTGCGCCGGGTGCGAGAGCAAAAATAATGTCTGCATTGAGCGATGACGAAATCCGCGCATTACTGCCGCATTTGCAGCGTTTTGCGCTGGGGCTGACGCGTGAGCGCATGGCCGCTGAGGATCTGGTACAAAACACGCTGGTCAAAGCACTGGACGCGGCGCGCGATGAAACGCGCAGTCTGCGTGCCTGGCTGTTTTCCATTCTCTGGCATCAGTTTATTGATGGCGAACGGCGCCGCAAGCGCTGGCAGGCGATTATGACGCTGTTCAGCCGCGCCGAGCCCTTTGCCGAGTCGGCTGAGCATCACGCCATCGCCGATGAGATGCTGGCGCTGTTCGCCCGTCTGCCGGCTGACAGTCGCGCATTGCTGCTCCTGGTTAACGTGGAAGGCATGCGTTATCAGGAAGCAGCTGACACGCTGGACATTCCGCTGGGCACCGTGATGTCACGGTTGTCGCGGGCGAGAAAACAGTTGCAGCACATGACCGAAGGCCTGCCGGCCCCGGTGACGTTGAGGAGATTAAAATGAATATCCCGCCCGATGAGAACCAGCTGCACGCCTGGCTGGATGGTGAACTGGATAGTGCCAGCCATCAGGCCGTCAGCGACTGGTTGGTGCAGCATCCTGACATCGCCGCCCAGGTTGAGGGCTGGCGTCAGGACAAGCTGCGCTTGCAACAAAGCCTGCAGCGCAATATGGCGCGAACCACCTTTACGCCACTGCAGCCGGCACAGCTGCGCCAGCGGCGTGCGCGGCAGCGTTATCAGCGGCTGGCGCTGGCCTGCTCGCTGGTGCTGGCGTTGGGGATCGGCAGCCTGTCCGGCTGGCAGATGACTGAACGCTTACAGAATCATCCGTTACCGATGGAGGATGCGGTACAGGCTTACCGGTTATTCGGCGATGGCGCGCAGCAGGCGACGATGGACATTAGCACCCACCAGACGACACAGCTGGCCAGCTGGCTGGGCCGCTATTTTATCAACGGTACGCTGCCGCCCAATCTGGAGCGCTTTGGCTATCAGCTCATCGGCGCGCGCCTGATGGCGAATGAGCATGGCGCCTCGGCGCTGGTGCTGTATCAGACCGCCAGCGGCACGCGCGTTGGCTGGTACATCCGCCCGCAGACCGTGCGGCTGGAAAAGGGATCGCGCCAGGCGGACAACCTGGTGGCGCAATACTGGAGCGATCGCCACTATAACTATGCGCTGGTGAGCCCGATGAGCGGCGAAGCCGCACCGGCGCTGCGTGCTGCGATAGGCAGCGAAGTGGGCTAATTCATTTGCCTGCCAGCTTGGCCTGCAGGAACGTCATAAATACCCGATTGATCTCGCTGCGCTGGCGATGCTGCGGATACAGCGCATTCAGGTGCAGCGAGGCCGGATGCCAGTCATCCAGTACCGTCACCAGCTCACCTCGCGCCAGCGCCGGAGCCACGATAAACTCCGGCAGCAGGATCATCCCCAGCCCGGCGACGGCCGCATCACGCAACATTTCTCCGTTATTGCTGACCATCGGTCCCTGGACCGCCAGCACTTTACGCGTGTCGCCCTGAAACAGCTCCCAGCCGGTCTGGCTTTCACGCCCATAGCGCAGACAGAGATGGTGCAGCAGATCCTCCGGCTCACGCGGTGCGCCGGCGCCCTGCAGGTAGGCCGGGCTGGCGCAGATCACGCGGCGGAATTCCCCCAGCCGTTTGGCGATCAGGCTGGAGTCCGGCAGCGTGCCAATGCGGATCGCCATATCAAAACCTTCACCCACCATATCCACATGCCGATCGGCCAGTTCCACCTGGAACTGGATACCGGGATGCTGACTCAGGAACTCGGCGATATAAGGGGAAAGATGGCTGATGCCGAACGACATCGGCACGCTGAGACGGAAACTGCCGCGCAGCACCTGACGACGACCGGACACCGCCAGTTCGGCTTCCTGCACATCATCCAGAATGCGCTGCGCATGCTGGGCAAACAGCTGGCCGTTGTCGGTAACGGAAAGTTTGCGCGTATTGCGATTCAGCAAACGCGCCCCGAGTGACTCTTCCAGCGCGGCGATGCGCCGGCTGACGTACTGCTTGGAGAGCATCAGCTGTTCAGCCGCAGCGGTAAAGTTGCCCGCTTTGATTACGGCGACGTAAATCCGGAGATCTTCAATCTGCATATTGTCCACTTATCTGTGACAGTCATTGTCATACCGGCGCATTGTTGGGCAAATCAGTTTACGTATACTGGTCAGCAACGGGAAGGGCCTTCGCCCTCCAGCTAAAAAATTTAAGGAGCAGACCATGATTGAACAACGACTGTCCGAACAACGTGGCTTAGGCGATCACGGCTGGCTGCATTCACGCCATACCTTTTCGTTTGCCAGCTACTGGGACCCACAACAGACCGGTTTTTCCGATCTGCTGGTGATTAACGATGATCAGGTAGCACCGGGTCGCGGTTTCGGTGCGCATCCGCACAACAACATGGAGATTATCTCCTACGTGCTGGAAGGCGCGCTGGAGCATAAAGATTCCATGGGTACCGGTTCGGTTATCGTGCCCGGTGACGTGCAGCTGATGAGCGCCGGCAGCGGCGTAACGCACAGCGAGTTTAACCACTCGAAACAGGATAATGTGCACTTCCTGCAGATCTGGATCGTGCCGGCAGAACGCGGTACCGAGCCAGGTTACCAGCAGGTGTCAGTGGCAGAAGCCGACAAACGCGGTCAGCTGCGCCTGATTGTTTCGCCGCAAGGCGACAATGGCTCGCTGCGCGTACGTCAGGATATGCGTATTTACGCGGGACTGTTTGACGGTGCTGAGCAGCAGACGCTGGAACTGGCTAACGATCGCTATGCTTATATTCATGTGGCGCGCGGCAGCATTGAAGTGAATGGCGTGAGCTTTAAAGCCGGCGACGGCGCGCGCGTACGCAATGAGACGGCGCTGCAGTTCGCTAACGGTAACAATGCTGAAGTGCTGGTGTTTGATTTACGACCAGTAGAAGTTAATCACCCGCAGCGTTAATTCATTGCGCGATAAGTCAGCGAGGCATGGCGTGAACCTTCACGCCATGCCTTTTTATTTGGCTTAAGGTACGAATAATAACCAGCACCTGACAGGTCCGGCATAAAATAGGAATTTTTACCTTTCACAAAAATGCAAAGCCCCTTAAATTTGCCTCCAGGATAAGCACGCTACGCCAGGTATTTGGCGGCTAAACAACAAACAAAGTTAACACTATTACATTCCATTAGAATTAATGGTAATGAGGATTTTGATGGTTTTAAAACGCAGCTTTAATATCGCAGTGGTATTGGTTTTAGCCTTTTCTGTAACGGCTTGTGGCATGTCTCATCGTGGCCGTAATACCGCCATTGGCGCCGGTGTGGGTGCGGTGGGCGGCGCCGTTCTGACCGGCGGCAGCACCTTCGGTACCCTCGGCGGCGCGGCTATCGGCGGCCTGATTGGTCACGAAGTCAGCCGTTAATTTCACCGCTACTCAGGATTTCGCCAGCAGGAATGCTGGCGAAATTTTAAACCACTTCATTCTTAAACCCTTATTCGTCCACTTTTCTTTTTTATCCATCGCCGGATAGCATCGTGTTTTATTTGGCTGCAATGATAAACACACCTAATCGCGATGCGAGATGTAAAACCTCGCCATAAGTATCGGAATCATCAATCAGGCTTAATGATTTATTAAGTGGCGTCAGCATGCCCGGTGAAATTCGATCGCCAAATAACATCACTGCCCGCGCTGAATCATCCTGACGGGATATCCATGAAAGGCCCTGCGCTGATTCACTCTGATGATGCAGAGCGGCTGCCCAGCGTCGGGTGAGGGGATAGTGATGTTTTTCTGTATCGATAAGCTGCTTACGCGTGATACCTAACTTGCGCAATGCGATGCTGCTCAGGTCGATCAGCAGCATATCTTCATTAACTTTAAGACAGGAGTGAAGTTGATAATGTAATTTTTTCTTATCCAGTGTCTTAAGACCGGGTGCGAAAGGCACGTCATGAAATACCGTTTCCATTAATGCGCAGTCTCTGGTCGAACCGCCGTAAAGGGTCGGTATTGGCTGCCCATGTCTGGTTTTTATTGGACTGAAGCGGGCATTCCCTTTCACTCCGGGATTGAACTGGTTGGCGGCATAATGCGACAGATGGACCCGGTGCAGAATGCTTCCTGCTGAAAGCGTAATAAATGACAGCTGAAGTAAAGCGCCTGGCAATGGCGCACCTTCTTCGGCAGTAATAACAGGCAGAGTTGATAAATCATCAGGTTGCGCCGCAGTGCTGCGCTTATCCATGCGTTATTCCTTCCATTTCATCCAGAGCGGCGTCGATGACGCGTTGCGCTTCGGTTAGCAGTAGATCCTGTGGCCGTTTGCCCGCAAGGAAACTGTTATTCGACAGAAACCACAATGCGATAGCCCAACTGTCTTTGTGTCCGGCAAAAATCCTGAGGATTTGAGCCAGTGGTTTAACCGGGCGAAAATGCGTGTCGCGATCCAGGCCATAATCGGGGAAATAATCTATCCCATTGTGATTGATGGCAAATATCTGGCCGCTTTTTTTCCATTTATTCGGCTGAGCGCTCGGATTTGTGGAACTCAACCCTGCCAGTTGCGCCACTTCTGCGGCGCTGAGCCAGTTTCCGCTCTCCAGCACGGCATTGCGCGCCTCTAGTAACATCGCCGCTTCTTTGAGTAAATGAGGCGAAGCTGGCACGCGCGGTAACATCGCACTGGCCAGTTGCTCCAGCGATTCCTGCCGCTGCCGCTGCTGAAAAATTGCAAACATGGATGAAGCGATTGCGGAAAGATTTTCTGACAGGTTGCGCAGCGTCAGCGCATCGCCTGGATGGTCGAAAGTAATGGCAACAACGTGACTGGCATGTGATTTTGACAGCCGACCCTGAATCTCCTGCGGGGTACCTGTCAGTGCAGAAACTCCGGTGTGATCTTTATCGCTAACCATCAGTTAACTCCCGCAAGGTTATTTAGGTTATCTGATTTTAAAGATATCCCGAATAACTTGCAATGGCATTGACGGTGCTGCTTTAAGTAAGCAAGAGGCGAGAGGTAAGAGGGAGCACACTGCAGGAAACGGATTGTTAAAAGTGGGAAAAGCTAACAATCCGTTTGAGGTTAGTCGATCTGTAGCTGATGAATCATCAGGGCGGCGCGGGCGGCTTCTTTGCCTTTTTTAATAAAATGTTCGGTATAGAACGCTTCAATCGCGTCGACCGGCTGAAAATTGTGCGGAGTGAGTGATACCGAAAACACCGGAACATTGGTGGCGAGCTGCACATTCATCAGGCCATCGACGACGGCCTGAGCGACAAAGTCATGGCGATAGATGCCACCGTCGACCACCAGCGCGGCGCAGACAATCGCATCAAATTTGCCGGTTTCGGCCAGGCGTTTAGCCAGCAGCGGCATTTCGAACGCGCCGGGTACGTCATAGCTTGTTAATGTATTTTCGACGCCTTGTTCTGCCAGTTCCTGCTCAAATCCCACCAGCGCGTTGTTCACGATCGCCTGATGCCATCCTGCTTTGATAAAAGCCACACGAAACTTATTCATAATGCTTCCATGATTAGCTGAAAAATTTATAAGTGAATAATAAAAAAGTCTTTTTTATCATCTGCCCACTATCCGTTTGGTATACCATATGTTGCAATTTTGATCCACAACGCGGGCAGTGCGGTTAACGTGCTGCTTGACGCCAGCCAGCGCCTGCAATACAAATAGACGCGTCGGGGGAGTCTCGCCTGAGAGACTGAGAGGCTAATAGCGCACTGCGCGGCTTAGCGACCCTTTGAACCTGACCCAGTTGATACTGGCGTAGGAAGACTGACGGCTCATGTGCAAAGCCGTCTGGCGCAAAGGCGAGCCCGATCGCTGGCGTCGATTCCCTTCACCTGTATCTGCGGGTCTCAGTTATCACTGAGAGGCCGATGTGAATTTCCCAGATTATTTACCGGAACGTTGTTCATGAGCCGCTGGAGCGTGCTCGGTAGCGGCGTGTCCGGGCTTTGTGTTGCCACGCTACTGGCTGAGCGCGGCGAAACCGTCGAGGTCATTGATGATGAAGCGCGTCAGCCTGCCTCGTGGTTTGCCGGTGGCATGCTGGCGCCGTGGTGTGAAGCAGAAAGCGCGCCAGCGGAGGTGATTACCCTCGGCCAGCATGCTGCGGCCTGGTGGCAAACGCGCTTCAGCAGCGTGGTGCATCAGGGTACGTTAGTGCTGGCACCGCCGCGTGATAACCCGGAGTTAAACCGCTTCGCGCGCATGACGACGGCGCATCAATGGGTTGATCCGGCGTCGCTTGAACCGGCGCTGGAAAACCGGTTTGCGCGCGGACTGTTTTTCCCGCGCGAAGCACATCTCGATCCGCGCCGTGCGCTGGCTGAACTGCGTGACAAACTGCTGCAGCGCGGTGTCCGCTTTGATGCGCGCCAGCCATCGGGCCGGATCATCGACTGTCGCGGTATCCATGCCAGAGCGCAGCTCTCCGGCCTGCGCGCGGTGCGTGGGGAAATGCTGATCCTGCAGAGTCATGAGGTGACATTTTCCCGGCCGATTCGTCTGCTCCATCCGCGTTTTCCCTGTTATCTGGTGCCGCGTCGCGACGGCCACTTCATGCTCGGTGCCACCATGATCGAAAGCGACGATGCCAGCGCTATCAGCGCGCGCGCCATGATGGAACTGCTCAGCGCGGCCTACACCCTCCATCCGGCGCTGGCGGAAGCGCGCGTCATCGAAAGCGGCAGCGGTCTGCGTCCGGCATGGCCGGCTAATCTGCCGGAAATCCACTATCACAACGGTATTTTTTATCTTAACGGCATGTATCGTCACGGTTTTCTGCTGGCACCAATGATGGCAGAACAGCTGATGCAGCGCCTGTCCGGGGAGGTTAGCCATGAATATTCAGCTTAACGGCCGCACCATCAGGACTGAGGCCACCAGCCTCAGCGAATTGCTGATCGAACAGCAAATCGATGCGGCCTGTGTTGCCACCGCCTGCAATGGCGATTTTGTGCCGAAAAGTCAGTATGCCAGCCTGCAGTTGCAGGAAGGCTGGCAGCTGGAAGTCCTGTCACCGATGCAGGGAGGCTGAGCGATGTTTTACGATTTCACGCCGCAGTCACGCTTGCTGCTCGGCACCGCAGGCTACCCTTCACCGGCGATTTTGCAGCAGGCGATCGCTGCCTCCGGCAGCGAAATTATCACTGTCAGCCTGCGCCGCGAAGGCACGGCGGGCGCGGCGTTTCGCGAGTTGCTGACCGGCCTGAATGTGCGCGTGCTGCCCAATACCGCTGGCTGCCACACGGTCAAAGAGGCCGTCACCACCGCGCACATGGCGCGCGAGCTGTTTAACACGCCGTGGATCAAGCTGGAAGTGATTGGTCATGCCGACACGCTGCAGCCCGATCCGTTCGCGCTGGTCGAAGCGGCACGCATTCTGTGCGCCGACGGCTTCCAGGTGTTTCCCTACACCACGGAGGATCTGATAGTCGGTGAAAAACTGCTGGCCGCCGGCTGTGAACTGCTGATGCCGTGGGGCGCGCCCATCGGCTCCGGCCAGGGATTGCGAAATATTGACGGGCTGCGGGCGATGCGAGCCTGGTTCAGCGATATTCCACTGATCATTGATGCCGGCATCGGCGCGCCGTCACAGGCAGCGCAGGCGATGGAGATGGGCTTCGATGCCATCCTGCTCAATACCGCCGTGGCGAAAGCGGGCGATCCGGTGGCGATGGCGCGCGCGTTCAGCCAGGCGATCGCCGCCGGGCAGGGCGCGCGCGATGCCGGGCTGATGGAGAAGCGTGATATGGCCGTGGCCTCAACGCCGATCTTCGGCCTCGCTAACCTGAACTAAGGAGCGCGCAATGGAACGCTACCAACGCCAGATGATGCTGCCGGAAATTGGCGTCGTCGGGCAGCAGAAACTGGCTCGCGCCCGCGTGCTGGTAGCCGGTGCCGGTGGGCTGGCCGCCACGCTGCTGCCTCAGCTGACGGGCGCGGGCGTCGGTCAGCTGTGTCTGTACGATGACGATCAGGTCGCGCTGCATAACCTGCATCGCCAGACGCTGTTCACCCTGCAGGATGTGGGGCGCAGCAAAGCTGTGGCGGCGCAGCAGGCTTTGCAGCAGCGTAATCCTGAGGTGCAAATCGAAGCGATGCCCGAGGCGCTGAGCGCCAGCAATATCGCGCAGGCGCTGACGGGGTGCGATCTGGTGATTGATGCCGCCGATAACTTCGCGGTGACTTACCAACTGTCTGATGCCTGTTTCCAGGCAGGCATACCGCTGATTAGCGCCTCGGTGCTGGGTCGTCAGGGCTATGCTGGCGGTTTTTGCGGCGGCGCACCGAGCTACCGTGCGCTGTTTCCGCAGCTGCCCGCCTCCGCAGCTAACTGTAACACCGCTGGCGTGATGGGCCCGGCCGTGGCGGCGCTGGGGGCGATGCAGGCGCAGATGGCGCTCAGCGTACTGCTCTGGCTGCAACCCTCACCGCTCGGCTGCATGGTCAACTGTGACTTCGTCAGCTGGCACTTTCGTTCGTTCCGCTTTGATGCGGCACAGGAACCGGCCCAGCCCGGCGTGCCGTTTATTGATGCTCACCTGTTACAACCCGGAGACTGCATTGTGGAGCTGCGCAGCTGCGAAGAGGCGCCTGCCAGCGTGGCCGATCGGGTTGAGCGCGTATTGCCGCACGAACTGGACGCCTGGCAGCCACCGGCGGATCGCCGCATCGTACTGGTCTGCGCCAGCGGCATCCGGGCGGCGCAGGCGGCCAGCGCGCTGGCGCAGCGCGGCTTTAATCAGCTGGCGATTCTGGCGGCGCGCCGGCCATGACGCAGGACATCCGCTTTGACCAGGTGAGCTTTGCCTGGGGCGAAAAACAGCTATGCGATCGGCTCAATCTGCAACTGCGCGGCGGCAAAACCACGGTGCTGCTGGGCTGCAGCGGCATTGGTAAAAGCACGCTGCTGCGTCTGGTGGCCGGCTTAGTGCAGCCGCAGCAGGGCAGCCTGAGCGGTATTGCGCAGCACGTGGCATGGATGGGGCAGCAGGATCTGCTCTATCCGTGGCTGACGGTGCTGGAGAACGTGATGTTGACGGCGCGTCTAAGCGGTGCGAAGCCGGACCGCGTGCGGGCGCACCACTTGCTGGCACAGGTGGGACTGGAAGACGAGGCGCAAGCCGCGCCCTCACAGCTCTCGGGTGGCATGCGGCAGCGGGTCGCGCTGGCGCGCACGCTGTATGCGCAGCGCGAGCAGGTGCTGATGGATGAGCCGTTCGCCACGCTGGATGTGATGACCAAACACCAGCTGCAAACGCTGACCGCGACGCTGCTGCGCGGCAAAACGGTGCTGCTGGTGACCCACGATCCGCTGGAAGCCTGCCGCATGGCCGATGACATTCTGCTGTTGCACGGCCAGCCGCTGCAGGTGACGCACTGGCCTGTGCCGGCAGGTACGGTGCCGCGCGCGCTCAATGATGCCGGACTGCTGCAGGCGCAGGCCGAACTCTTTTCCCGACTAAATTCCTATGAAAAAGCTGAGTAGTGGTATCTACCTGATCGCGGTGGTGCTGGGCGTGTGGCTGCTGGCGCGCCACAACGGCGTACCGGCATTTCTGCTGCCGGCACCGCAGGCGGTGCTGGAGGCTCTGTGGCAAAAGCGGCAGCTGCTCGCGCATCACGCAATGTTTACGCTGGCGGAAATTGTGCTGGCGCTGCTGCTCGGCGTCGGCGGCGGCGTGGTGCTGGCGGTACTGATGGCCTCCAGCCCGCTACTGCGTCGGGTGCTGTTTCCGCTGGTGACAGCCAGCCAGACCATCCCGGTATTTGCGCTGGCCCCGCTGCTGGTGTTGTGGCTGGGTTTTGGCATCGCGTCAAAAGTCGTGGTGGCGGCGCTGATTTTGTTTTTCCCGCTGTGCCTGTCGCTGTTCGACGGTTTATGCCGTACGCCTGCCGGCTGGCTGGAGCTGGCGCAAACGCTGTATCCCTCGCGCTGGCGAATTTTCTGGCGCGTACGCTGGCCGGCTGCGCTGCCGCAGTTTTTCGCCGGCCTGCAGATGGCGGTGGTGCTGGCACCGATTGGGGTGGTGATCGGCGAGTGGGTCGGTGCCAGCGAAGGGTTAGGCTACCTGATGATGCAATCCAACGCGCGGCTGGAAACGGCCACCAGTTTTGCCGCACTGCTGCTGTTAATGAGCCTGGCGCTGCTGCTCTCAGCGGCCGTGGCGCTGGTGCGTAAAAAATTTCTCTGGCAATCATACTAAGGAACTTGAGTGAATAGACTTCTTCGTGCCATCGCTTCGTTACTGCTGCTGGCCACCGTCAACGCGCAGGCAGCCGAAAAGGTGCGGCTGCTGCTCGACTGGTTCATTAACCCCAACCACGCGGCGATCTTTGCCGCTCAGTACAGCGGGGCGTTTAAACAGCAGGGGCTGGATGTCGAGATGATCGCACCGGCGGATTCCGCGTCGGTACCGCTGTTGCTGGCGGCAGGCAAAGCGGATCTGGCGATTAGCTATCAGCCGCAGCTCTATACGCTGGTGGACAAGCAGGTGCCGGTGATCCGGGTTGGTACGCTGATTAACCAGCCGCTGAACACCCTGACAGCGGTATCGGGCGATATTCACAGTATTAAAGACTTCGCCGGTAAATCGATTGGCTATGCGATTCCCGGCGCGGAAGATGTGGCTATCCGCAACATGCTGAAATCGCAGGGCGTCGACGTTAACAGCGTGAAACTGGTCAATCTGAATATGGACGCCGTCTCCGCGCTGCTGACGCATAAAATTGACGGCGCGCTGACCATTTTCCGTAACTACGAGCTGCTGGATTTGCAGGACAAAGGCGCAAAGCCGGTGTCGTTTAAACCGGAAGATTACGGCGTGCCGGCCTACGATGAGTTGATCATTCTGGCCAACAGCAACACAGCGGCAAACGATCCTCGCATCCCGGCATTTCTGCGTGGGCTGGATGCGGGCATCGCCTGGCTGCGCGCTCATCCGCAACAGGCGTGGCAGGCGTTCATTAAGCGTTACCCTGAACTGGATACGCCGCTCAATCATCAGGCCTGGCAGGCGACGCTGCCTTATTTTGCAACGCACAGTGCGGAATTCAATCAGGCGCGTTATCAGGCATTTGGTGAATATATGAAAGCCAACGGGCTGATCACCACCGTGGCGCCGCTGGCGCGCTATTCACTGTAATCCGTCCGCTTGCGCCGTTTTCCCAGGCCGGGAGAACGGCGCGCGTTGACATTGCGTGCGGCCGGGGGACAAACGGAGACCCGCATCCCCGGTTTTCGGAAAATACTGGATTTCTGTGACTGTTATCACTGCGCGGGTAACGCTAAAATAAATACTTCTCATTTAGCAGAAGGTTTTTCGTCACGATGTTTTCGCGTTTCACACTGGCCACGTTAACGGCCACACTCCTGCTCACCGGCTGCGCGCGTCATGCTGCCAGCGACAGCAGCGCTGATGCTGCCGCCGCAGAAGCCCCGGCTACCGCTTCCGCTCCGGTCGAAAACAACGACAGCGCTTCGCCGTTTGCCAGCGGACCGACCGTCATCAATGTCTCCCATCTGGTGACGCGCACCGACGATGGCTCATCCGTGTACGTGACGGTGGATGGGCAGGAAGCCGGACTGCTGCAAAAGGGCGAGAGTAAAGAGCTCCGCGTCCCGGCCGGTAAACACCAGATCGGCGGCTACGTGCAAACACTGTTTGGTTTTGGCAAAGTGACCATTCCTGCGGTCGATGTCACCACAGACACCAATGGCCCGAAAAACGTGGTCTATTCCGTTACGCGGCAAAAACCGCAGTTCAGCGAAAGCGCTGCCACGCCAAACAACTCCTGATTGACTGTGGTGTGGGCCAGATGTCGGCACCGTTGACCTCAGACTGGGGCAGGGCGTAATGCGCTCTGCCTGAACGGTCAGATAATTAAGTCGACATGCTGGCCACCCGGCATCTTTACACCCAGCGTCAGCTCTCCACCCAGCGCCTCAATGTAGCGCTTCAGCGTGGAAATCTTTAACTCTGCGCCACGCGCTTCCATTGCCGCCACAGATGACTGGGCAATGTGCATGGCCTGCGCTTGCTGACGCTGAGTCCGCTGCATCTGCTCACGTAATTGGTAAAGCTGGTATTCAAGACGCATCTGGCTGACGCGTTCATCGACCTGATGTTGCTGTTCGGGCGTCAGCGCCGCCAGCATCTCATCCAAGGTTTTCATTATGTGTTTCCCCGATTGCGTTCAGATGATGATGGTATTCGGTTTCGGCAATGCGAAGCATCTGCTGATAGAAACGCTTTTGATTTTTACCCTGTTTGTTGCCGGCACACAGCACAATCGCATGGCGGCGCGGATCGAAAACAAAAAAGCTGCGGATGGGACGACCTTTACTTTGCACGCGAAGCTCTTTCATATTGGGCACCCGCGATAACATCAGGGTATCAACGAAAGGGCGGCCAAGATGCGGACCGTCCTGCGCCAGAAGCTTCAGGGCGGCAAGCACGTCGAGACGCAACGCTTCATCCTGAGCCTGCAACCATTTCCAAAACCGATCTGTTGCTTCAACCTGCCACACGATGCCATCCTTGATAGTCTGTAGTCTATTTTATCGTCTGCAGTCTATCAAGGCTCGCGGATTAAAAAATCCGTGACAGGGAATTTATCTCATCTTTCGAATCTGGCTCGCAAAAACAGCGGTAAAGCGCAATAAGCCATCAGTGCATCAACGCATACACGACATCAATCGCGTTGATGACCAGGAAGAACAGGATAATGTGGGTGAGGGCATTAACGGACATCGCTTTGGGTTGAGACATCATCAGTCCTGAATAATTAACGTGAATACAGTGAAGTAACGTTAAATATTACCTGTTAAGAATAAGATTACTATGCTGTGCCACGGTTATCAGAGGTGCCGGACGGCTGCGTTTCATGCGCGGGTTCAGAAGGCACAGCATTTCATTTGCTTGCGGCCGCGCGTCCTTAATTTTAAAGATAAATCGCAGAGGGATTCGCCTGATGGCTGGCCCGGATTGCATGGCTAATGGCGTCGAGGCGCAGCGGTGAGATTAAATCGCCGGTAAGATTTGCGCCGTCAGAGTGCGTAAATGTTCACGCAGTAATTGATGTAAAGCGCGAATCGCCGGCGAGAATTGTTTGCGATGCGGGCAGATTAAATGCAGCGGCGTGCTTTCGCCTGGCAGCTGCGGCAGCACCCGTTCCAGCCGGCCGTGTCTGATATCGTCGCAGACATCAAGCCAGGATTTATAAGCAATCCCCATCCCGGCAATCGCCCAGCGGCGCGCCACTTCAGCGTCGTCGCACAGCAGTCGGCTTTTCACCGTAATCTGTCGCCGCATCCCTTCCTGCGGAAAAGTCCATTTATCATACACGTGACCGCCCATGACAAACGGCAGACAGTGATGCTGTGCCAGATCCTCGAGTTTTTCCGGACGGCCATGTCGATCAAGATAATCGGGTGCGGCGACCATCACACGGCGGTTTTCTTCCGCCAGCGGTAGCGCGACATAGCTGCTGTCCTCTAGCTTACCGTAGCGAATAGCGATATCCACCGGATCGCGGAACACGTCACTCACCTGATCGGAAAAGGAAAGACGCAATCCGAGCGCCGGATGTGCCCGGCAAAATTCTGTCAGTAGCGGCAGAATAATATGACGACCGATGTCAGATGGTAGGGCGATTTTCAGCTCGCCGCTCAGGGCATCGTCGTGGCTTTGCAGACTTTCCGCACCGGCGTGCATTAGCGCCAGCATCTCCTGCGCGAACGGCAGATACTTTTCGCCTTCCGCTGTTAAACGCAGGCTGCGCGTCGATCGCGCAAACAGGCGGCGATCGAGATCGCGCTCCAGCCGCTGAATGGCGGCGCTGACCTGACCGGGCAGCAGGTTGGCTTCGCGCGCTGCGCGGGAAAAGCTGCCCAGCGCGGCAGAGCGCACAAACAGGGTGACATCTTCTAAACGAATCATCGGCGTTCTCGCCATTATCGGGATTTTCACTCTACGAGTGAAAGTGTTGTCCTGCAACAGGCATTTTTCCCGGCGCGATGTCTGGCTATGCTGCTGTCAACACCCTGAAAATATTCACTCACCTGGAGCCTGTTGCATGAAAGCGATTGTTTATAGCCAAAACGGTTTACCGATTTCAGATGAAAATGCGTTGTATGAACTGGACGTGGCAAAACCGCAGCCAGGCGCACGCGATCTGCTGGTAAAAATCAGCGCGATTGCGGTCAACCCGGTTGATACCAAAGTGCGTGCTGGCGCCCCGACAGACACGCCGCGCATTCTCGGCTGGGATGCGGTGGGCGTGGTCGAGGCGGTGGGCAGCGATGTCACGCTGTTTCAGCCCGGCGATGAAGTTTACTACGCTGGCGACATCACACGCGCTGGCAGCTATGCCGAGTACGGACTGGTGGATGAACGCATCGCCGGACTCAAGCCGCGCACGCTGAGCGACGCCGATGCCGCCGCGCTGCCGCTGACGTCTCTTACCGCGTGGGAACTGCTGTTTGATCGCCTGGAAATTGATGCTGCCGACGAAGGCACATTGCTGATCATCGGCGCGGGCGGCGGCGTGGGTTCGATGCTGACGCAGCTGGCGCGCAAACTGACCCGACTGACGGTCATTGGTACCGCCTCTCGCCCGGAAACTGCCGACTGGGTGCGCTCGCTGGGTGCCCATCATGTTATCGATCATCAGCGTCCGCTGGGTGAGCAGCTGGCAGCGATTGGCCATAAAGAGGTGCGCTACGTGGCCTCACTGACCCATACCGACAGCTACTACCCGCAGTTGATCGATGTGCTGGCTCCGCAGGGCAAACTGGCGCTGATTGACGATCCGGAAACACTGGATGCGGTGCCGCTGAAGCGCAAAGCCATCTCGCTGCACTGGGAACTGATGTTTACCCGCTCGCTGTTCCATACCGCCGATATGCAGCGCCAGCATCAGATTCTACAGCAGGTGAGTCAGCTGATTGACGATCAAACCCTGCAGACCACCGCCGGCGAGCATCACGGCAGCATCAGCGCGGCCAACCTGCGTAAAGCGCATGCGCTGATTGAGAGCGGTCGTGCACGCGGCAAGATTGTCCTCAGCGGCTTTTAAGTCATTAAAACACGTAAGGTTAACCGTCCGTCAGCCCGGACGGTTATGGTAGCGACTTTGCTATTTATCTGCGCTCCGGCGCAATCTTCAATCAGGAGACTCTCATGACCCTTAATGATGCGGTTGCCCGCCGTCACACCGTAAAAGCTTTCTCTGCGGGCAAAACGCTGCCGCAGCAGGAGATCGACACGCTGCTTAACCTGCTGCGCAACAGCCCGTCATCGGTTAACTCGCAGCCGTGGCACTTTGTTGTCGCGTCGACTGCGGAAGGGCGGGAAAAGATGGCGCAATCCACCAGCGGCGCGTTCATTTACAACAACCCTAAGGTGCTGAACGCCTCACACGTGATTGCGCTGTGCATGCGCACCGATCTGGATGAAGCGCACCTGCAAAATGTGCTGGCGCAGGAAGAAAAAGACGGGCGTTTTGCTAAACCCGAAGCCAAAGCCGGGCAGGATAAAAGCCGCCGCAGCTACGTGGATATGCACCGTTATGAGCTGCGCGATGTGCCGCAATGGATGGAGAAACAGGTCTATCTGGCGCTGGGCGGACTGTTACTGGGCGCAGCGATGCTCGGCATTGATGCCACCCCGATGGAAGGCTTTGATGCGCGCGCACTTGACCAGGCGCTGGGCCTGCGTGAACAGGGCTTTACCAGCGTGGTGCTGGTTTCGCTTGGCTATCGCAGTGAGGAAGATTTCAACGCCACGCTGCCGAAATCGCGTCTGCCGCAGGACGAAATTTTCACCTTTATCTAAGGGACTTAACCAGGTGCGCACCTGCGCACCTGCGCGCTTAACGTGGGAACCGCAGGCAGAAACGGGTGATGCCGTGTTCGCTGCTCACCGTGCAACTGCCCTGATGCAGTTGCATGATCCCGCGCACGATTGACAGACCCAGCCCACTGCCGCCCTGCTGACGCGACGCATCGGCGCGCCAGAAGCGGTCAAACAGGCGTGCCTGCTGCGCCTGACTTAGCGTCGGCCCCTGATTCTCCACCACCAAAAGCATGGCGTCTGGCTGCGTGATGCTGGAGACGTGAATGGTGCCGTCACGCGTGCCGTAATGCAGCGCGTTAGCGATTAGATTAGCCAGCGCGCGCTGTAACAACTGCGGATCGGCGTGCAACTCGCCGTGAAGCGAGATGACAAGCTGCATGCCATGCTCTTCTGCCATACCCTCAAAATAGTCACTCAACCGCTCACCCAGCGGGGTCAGATCGATGCATTGCCTGTCCAGCGCCTGGCTGGCGTCTGCGGCTTTGGCGAGAAACAGCATGTTATCAATCATCTTCGCTAGCCGCTCCAGCTCCGCATAATTGGAACCCAGCAGCGTTTGATACTCGCTGACGCTGCGCGGCTGGTTCAGCGCCACTTCCGTCTGGCCAAGCAGCGTGCCAATCGGCGTGCGCAGATCGTGTGCCATGTCCGCTGAGACCTGGCTAAGTTGCTGATAACCTTGCTCCAGCCGGCTCAGCATCTGGTTGAGCGCCGCCAGCAGCGGTTGCAGCTCGCCTGGCGCGCTGGTCAGTTCAATGCGATGCGACAGCCGCCGCACGTCGATCACCCCGGCTTCTGCTGCCAGCCGGCGCAGCGGCGTCAGGCCGCGGCGCACCAGCAGCACACTGATCGCGGCGACCAGCAGCGCCGCCAGCGCGGTGCACAGGATAATCTGGTGGCGATAGCCGGTGAGGGTCTGCGTGCGGTCGCTCATCAGGCGACCGGTAATGATTTCGATCTGGCCACTGCCATCGCGCGTTGGCGTTAACGCGGCGGCGGCAATAAACGGCGTGCCGTCCGCCGCCTGCTGATGGTGGACCGATTGCAGGGTTAACGGCTGATCGGCGGCGACCGGCGTAATGGCTGGCACCGGACGCCCGCCAGGATTGATCACGATCAGCGGCGGCTGGCCGGGAAAGCGCAGCACCAGCAACGATTCGGTATTACCCAGCATGTTGGCGAACAGCCGCGGCTTCTGCTGAATCAGCGTCAGCGCATCTTCATCGCGCAGCAGTGTGCGCATTTGATCGATGCGCGTCAGCAGGGCTGCGTCATCGCGCACGCCGATCTGCTTCGCCAGTGCGTGATACAGCGCCATGCCGCTGAGTGTAAAAATGACCACCACCGTAGCACTGAGCAGTAGCGAAAGGCGGACGGCGAGCGAGCGGAGTTTCATGTTTCAGCTTCGCAGCGATAACCGACACCGTGCACGGTATGAATTAATGGTCGGTTAAAAGGGCCGTCAATTTTCTGCCGCAGCCGTTTTACCGCCACATCCACCACGTTGGTGTCGCTGTCAAAATTCATATCCCAGACGCGCGACGCAATCACCGTGCGTGTCAGTACCTCGCCGGGATGCAGCAGAAACAGATGCAGCAGATTGAACTCTTTGTTGGTCAGGTCGATGCGCTGTCCGGCGCGCTCGACCCGGCGACGGGCAATATCCAGCTGCAGATCGGCCAGCGTCAGGATGTCGGGTAGCTTCTGCTGGCTACCGCGACGCAATTGAGTGCGCACGCGCGCCAGCAGTTCGGCGAAGGAGAAGGGCTTGACCAGATAGTCATCGGCACCCAGCTCCAGCCCTTTGATGCGATCTTCCACCGTGCCTTTGGCGGTGAGGAAAATCACCGGCGTTTGCAATTGCTTATCCAGCTGCGCCATCACCTCCCAGCCATTGATGCCGGGCATCATCACATCCAGCAGAATCAGATCGTAATGGTGCTCCTGCGCATAAAACAGGCCATCCTGACCGTTTTCCGCCACGTCGACGATAAAACCGGCCTCGGTCAATCCTTTGCGCATGTAATCACGCGCCCCGGCTTCATCTTCTATCACCAATATTTTCATGCGATCTCCCGGCAGTGGCGGCCGCTTGCTGATGGCGGGCAGTATAACGCGGGTTAGCATAGAAAACCGAGGCTGACAGCGGCATGAGCCCCTGATGACAAAATCATGACAGAGCGTTAAGTAAAACTTAATGGCGCGACAAATTTCGCTAACTCATTAACATATATAAGAATTTGCTCTGCATTTTTGCGCGCTTTTGATGGTGGCGTCAGCGGCATCGTGTTATTACAAGGTTAAAACCTGTGAGATAGCCTGCCGGAGAGCATCATGAAAAAGCGTTGGTCTTTTGCCTTACTGTTGTCACTCAGCGCCCTCAGCCAACTGGCTGCGGCGCAGCAGACGCTGCGTTTTGGCGTCGATCCCACTTTTCCACCGTTCGAATCCAAAGCCAGCGATGGCTCGCTGCAGGGTTTTGATATTGATCTGGGCAATGCCATCTGTGCGCAGGCCAAAGTGAAATGTCAGTGGGTGCAGATTGGCTTTGACGGCAGCATTCCGGCGCTGCAGGCGAAGAAATTTGACGCCATTCTGTCGGCGATGTCGATGACGGAGAAGCGCCGCGAGCAGGTGGCGTTCAGCGATATGCTATACATCACGCCCAGCGCGCTGCTGACGCCTGCCAACAGCACGCTGACGGCGGATATCAGCACGCTGCGCGGGAAGAATATCGGCGTCGCGCAGGGCACCATCCAGGAAACCTACGCCAAAACGAAGTGGGCACCGCAGGGCGTCAACGTGGTCTCGTATCCGAATCAGATGGAGATCTATCCGGATCTGGTAGCGGGTCGACTCGATGCCAGCCTGGCGAATGCGGTTTCGGCCGAGCAGGGCTTTCTCAACACGCCGGAAGGCAAGGGTTATGTCAATAAAGCCACGCTGGTGGATAAAGCATTATTGGGGAACGGCGTAGGTATCGGGCTGCGTAAAGGCGATACGGCCAATCTTACTTTAATCAACAATGCGCTGGCTGCGCTGCACAGCAACGGCACTTACGACCGGCTGGCGCAGAAGTACTTTAAAGTTAAGGTTTATCCCTAATCGCAGGGCGATTTGCCTTCATTACGCACAGGAAAATCATGTCTTTACTCCCTGATTATACCCATCAGCGGGCGCGATTCCTGGCCGCTGTCACGCGCCAGCACGGCGCGCTGACTGCCTATCGCCATCCGCTGACCGCGCCCGACGGGGCCGCGCTGTACACCGACGTTGCGGTGATCGGCGATCCGGCGGCTCCCAAACGCATGCTGATTCTCTCCGGCACACACGGTGTGGAGGGCTATTACGGTTCAGACAGCCAGATCGCCTGGCTTGATAGCTTCGATGTCGCCGCGTTACCGCCCGACTGCGCCCTTGTGCTGGTCCATCTGCTGAATCCATGGGGCGCTGCGCATCTGCGGCGCGTCAATGAAGACAATATCGATCTCAACCGGAATTTCATCGATTTCAGCCAGCCCGCACCTGCTAATCCGCACTATGCGCTATGGCACGAGCTGTACCACGGCGACCGCGCACATGCCGATCGGCTGCTGGCGGAGACGCTGCAGCAGTCAGGCTGGCCGGCGCTGAAACGGGTAGTGGAAGCGGGCCAATATCAGGCAGCAGATGGCCTGTTTTATGGCGGGCAGCAGCCGGCCTGGTCGCACCGCACGCTGCACGCCATTGTCGAACAGCATCTGCGTCAGGCGCAGGTCATCCTGAGTTTCGACCTGCACACCGGTGCCGGCGCGTGGGGCCATCCGATGCTGCTGGCGATTGCTGAACAGCGCTATCCGGCGCATGACTGGGGCAAAACGTTATACGATGAGTGGCTGACGCTGCTGTTTACCGGCGCCGGGCGCGACAGCGACACCGGCGTGACCGCCACGGCAACGGGCTATGTCTCGCAGTTTCTGCTGACGTCGCTGCCTGACACGCAGCTGCTGCCGCTGGTGGTGGAGTGCGGCACTTATCCGGGTGAGGAGATGCACCGCAGGGTGCGCGACGATCACTGGCTGCATCTGAAGGGCGATCCGGCAAGCCACGCCGGACGCGCGCTGAAGCAACAGCTGGTGGAGGGGTTCTGGCCCGCCGATGAAGACTGGCGCGCCTTAACTGCGTTTCGTACCCGGCAGATTTTCCTGCGCGGCTGGCGCGCGCTGGTGGCTTATAACCGGCCGTAAAAGGTCATGCGCGCGGTTTCGGACAGCGCGATACCGGGCTGGGTGTTGTAGGCCAGCACCGCCAGCATACGCGTGACATCGCCTTCGGTGGGCGTCACGCGGTGCAGCGAATTGCGCCCGCGAAACAGCACCAGGTCACCGGCATCAATCTCCAGCGCCTCGACCGGCTGGCGCTGATCGAGCACGGCGGCGACGCCGTCGTAGTTCATCTCGCCGGCGTCCGCATCGCGCAGATCTTTCACATACTGAAACACACCGCCAGCGTGCGGTTTCTGCACCAGCAGCGTGATGGCGAAAGAGGAGTTATCAAAGTGCCAGCCCAGCTCCTGGCCATCAGGTGCGTAATGCAGATTAATCGACGATAGCGGGTCGGCGTACGGATACAGCGCCTCCTCGTTCAGCACATCACACAGAAAGCGTTTAAACAGTTCGTCATTGTACAGCTGGCGCAGCGGCGATTCGGCCGCAATCACATCGTCGGTGATGCAACCTTTGGTGCTGATCACATCACGATTGCGTGGATGATCGGCACGGTACGCGTCGTCCGGCTTCAGCAGATAAACGTTGTGTTTGCTGACGGTGTGGTACGCCAGATGACGCTGAGCCAGCCCGTCGGCCACGATTGCCTGCAGCGCAGCCGGTTGCAGAAACTGACGCAGCACCAGCGCGCCGTGTTGCTCAAGCTGCTGGCGACAGTGCTGACGCCAGTCGGCGTCGGCCAGCGGATGTAAATCAAATCGAATCAAAGCAGACATGGCGGTGGTTCTCGTTTTTGGCAGGTGTAGAGACTGTAACGGCCTGATATGTTGATGCCTAACGATAAATATTTAATACCTTGCTAAGGAAACCTTAATGCCTGCACCCGCGTCGCGTCTGCCGAAAATCAGCGTGATTCAGTCGTTTAAAGTGGCAGCGGAACTCGGTAGCCTGGCGAAAGCCGCCGCACAGCTGGCGCTGACGCCGGCTGCCGTCAGCCAGCAAATTCGTCAGCTGGAAGCGCAGCTGGGCAGCGCACTGTTTGTGCGTACCCAGAGCGGCGTGATGCTGACGGAAACCGGCAAAGAGTATCTGCGCTATGTCAGTGAAGCGTTCGATATTCTGCATCTGGGGCAGCAAAATTTGCGCCATGCGGCCAGCATGCCAAAGCTGACGCTCTATTCATTGCCGGCGCTGGCGTCGAAATGGCTGCTGCCAAATATCACCGCCTGGCGGGCTCACTGCCCGGGCTGCGATCTCAGCCTGCACGGCACTCATGCGCCGGTGGATTTCAGCGCCACACCGGCAGATTTTGTCATCTGCTTTGGTGAGGATCGCTACCCGCAACTCGACAAGCAACGGCTGTTCTGTGACGAGGTGCTGCCGGTCGCCAGTCCGGCGCTGATCCAGCGTTACCCGGGCGAATCGTTGCTCAGCCAGGCGCCGTTGATCCATCTGGACTGGGGCAATGAAGGACGCTTTCTGCCCGACTGGCGCAGCTGGTTTCAGGCCAAAGGCAGCATGGAGCCGGCGGTCCAGCCGGCATTCAGCTTTAATCTCACCTCACTTGCGATCGACGCGGCGGTAGCCGGGGCCGGTGTGCTGCTGGGGCAGCGTCGCCTGATTGCTGGCGAACTGGCGCGCGGCGCGCTACAGGTGGTGGATCCGCTCAGCCTGCCGCTGAGCAAACCCTATTTCCTCGCCTGGCCACAGCGCTCCCGCAGTCAGCCCGGCAGCGAGGCGCTGATTCAGTGGCTGACGCAGCTGGCGAGTTAACAAACTGTTAACTGCCGCAGCGTTCTGCGACAGGGATTGCCCTATGCTGATGCGCTTTGTGCGCAGTTGCGAAGAAAGGGAGTTCAGGCATGATGATTGATACCTCATTCTGGCTGACCACGCTGGTGGTCAGCATCACAATTTTGCTGTGGGCGCTGGCGCGGTTGCCGGAATACCTTACCGCGCTGCTTTTTTTTGCGGCGGCGATGCTGCTGTCGATAGCGCCAGCCAGCAGCGTATTTAGCGGTTTTGCCTCCTCAGCGTTCTGGCTGGTGCTGAGCGGTTTTGTGCTGGGCGCGGCGATCCGCAAAGTGGGCCTTGCCCAACGCTGGGCCAACTGGCTGGTGGTGCCGTTCAGCCAGAGCTGGCCGCGGATGGTGGCGGGCACGGTGCTGCTGAGTTATCTGCTGGCGCTGGTGATGCCGTCGAACATGGGACGCATCGCGCTGCTGATGCCGGTGGTGCTGGCGCTGGGCGAGCGGGCCGGTATCCGGCCGTGCAGTCGCGGCAGCATTGGGCTGGCGCTGGCGGTGGGCTTCGGCACCTTTCAACTCTCTGCCAGTATTCTGCCCGCCAACGTACCAAACCTGGTGCTGAGCGGCGCGGCGGAAAGCGCGTACCAGCTGCATTTGCAATGGCTGCCGTGGTGGCTGCTGCACATGCCGGTGGTGGGGCTGGGCAAAGGTATTCTGCTGGTTGCCTGCATTACGCTGCTGTTCCGCGCTCAGCCGCAGCCGGTGGCAACGCGGGAAGCATTGCCGGCGCTAAGCGGGCGCGAATGGCGGCTGATTGCCCTATTGGCCGTCACGTTACTGTTGTGGATGACCGACAGCCTGCACGGCTTATCCGCTGCGTGGGTCGGGCTGGCCGCGGCGTGTCTGTGTTTGTTACCGCGTGTGGGCTTTCTTTCGGGCGACGATTTTGCCAGCGGCGTCAATTTCCGCACCTGCATCTATATCGCCGGCATTCTCGGCGTCGCCACGGTGGTGGTGGACTCTGGCCTGGGGCGGCTCATCGCCAATGCACTGCTTCACCTGCTGCCGCTGCATGACTCGCCGTCATTCAGTAATTTTGCCGTGCTCAATGCGCTGGTGACGCTGCTGAATTTTGTGCTCACCGCCAACGGCGTGCCGGCGATGGTCACGCCGATGGCGCAGGAGCTGGCTGCCGCTTCGGGCTTTCCGCTACTGAGCGTGGTGATGTTGCAGGTTTTTGCCTACGCCACACCGCTGCTGCCATATCAGGCGTCGCCCATCGTGGTGGCAATGGGGCTGGGGAATGTGCCTGCCAGAGCCGGTCTGCAGCTGTGTCTGCTGGTGTTCGTGCTGAGCGCGCTGCTGCTGTTACCGCTGGATTATCTGTGGTTCCGGCTGCTAGGCTATGCCTGATACGCCGTCAGAGGTCACGAATTCGCTATGTCAGCTACTAACGATTGGGTTGATTTCCGTCGCGATGAGGAGACGGGCATCGAAAGTGTTAACGCGCACTTCTGCGGCCACGCTTACGATCCGCATGACCACGACGAATTGCTGGTCGGCGTGACGCAGCAGGGGCTGCAGCGCTTTAACTGTCACCGCGCGCTGCACACCAGCACGCCGGGCCGCGCTATTCTGATTGAGCCGGGCGCGGTACACGATGGTCACGCGCCCGATGCCGCCGGTTTTACCTATGTGATGCTTTATCTGCCACAACCCTGGGTGGCGGAGATGATGCAGCGCCGCGGGCTGGGCGATGTGGCGAATATTCAGGGGGCGTTTCGCTCCACGCTCACCGATGATGCGCAGCTGGCCAGTGCGATTCAGCAGGCATGGTTTGCGGTGCATCAGCGGGAAGGGCGACTGGCGCGCGATCAGAGCCTGGATCATCTGCTCACACTGCTTTCCCGGCATCTGGAAAATAAACCCGGCGTGCAGCTCAGTGACGCCCAGCGGCAGATGCATCTGCTGCGTGACTATCTGCACGATTTTATGTCGCAGGACATCGGGCTGGACGATCTGTCGCGCTTGTCCGGCATCGATCGTTTCCGCCTGACGCGCCAGTTTAAGCAGGCGTTTGGCCAGTCGCCGCACGCTTATCTGGTACGGCTGCGGCTGCGTAGCGCGCGTGCGCTGCTGGCACAGGGCGTTGAGCCAGTGCAGGTCGCAGCGCAGGTGGGCTTTGCCGACCAAAGCCATCTTGGCCGCTGGTTCCAGCGTGCTTATCGCCTGACGCCCGCCGCCTATCAGCGCCAGTGCACAAACGTTCTATACCGCTCTCTGCCGGCTATCCGATGATGGGATTTTTAATCCTCACCGGAGAGTTCTGACAGATGTTTGATACCAAAATTGCCCTGATCGTACGTGATGATTTAGCCACCTGGCAGCGCCTGAATGTGGTGGCTTTTCTGGCGACCGGCATTGCGGCAGCCGCGCCGGAGATGATGGGTGAACCCTACGTCGACGCGCTCGGTCGTCAGTACGGCAACATGGCCGGCCAGCCGATGCTTGTGTTTGCCGCCGATTTAGCCGGCCTGCAACGGGCGCATCGCCAGGGCGTGGAGCGCGAGTTAACGCTGATTCCCTACGTCGAAGCGATGTTTTCCACCGGCCACGATGCCGCCAACCGCGCGGTGTTTCTGGCCGAAGACGCCGATAATCTCAACCTGGTGGGCATCGCGCTGCGCGGCCCGAAAAAGGCGGTGGATAAAGCCATCAAAGGGCTGGCGCTGCACAGTTGAACGGCGGGTGCGCCTGTTCAATCTGTTCTGCCGCCATTAACAGCACATCTTCCCGCTCGCGCAGCGCCAGAAGCTCCAGGCCGATGGGTAACCCTTCCGTACTCAGGCCGACCGGAATGCTGATTGCCGGTGCGCCGGTGACGGCTGAGATCAGCGCGTTGCTGCCAGGCTGTAACTCGCCATGCTTCACTGGCGGATGGCGGACTACCGGATAAGCGAGCAGGTCGATCTGCTGCTGCTGAAAAAACTGCGCCAGTTGCTGATACAGTCTCTGCTGGCGCAGCTGCACCTCGCGATAGCCGTCACTCTGCATGCCGGGATGCTGCGCGCGGATTTTGAAGGTGGCCTCCAGCTGGGGATGATAGCGTCCTGACGCGGCAATCGCCGCCAGCGTGCGCAGCGGTGCCTGCGATTTATCCGCCAGCCAGGCGGCCAGCGCGTCAGCAAATTCATAGGCAATAATATTGGCTTCCGCCGCCAGCGTCTCCAGCTGCGGCCAGCTCAGCATGCGCGGCTGAAACGGCGCCACAGCGTCCTGCACCGCCTGGTTAATCTCCGTTTCCTCTGCGGCAAATCCTTCCTGCCAGATGCCGATGCGCAACGGCCGGTCGGGACGGGAAAAACGCTGGCCCGTGAGTATTTCACTGATCAGCCGCAAATCAGCCGCGTGGCGCACCAGCGGTCCGGGGATATCCTGGGTGGGCGACAGCGGCACGATGCCAGCGCTGCTCAGTGCACCGCGCGTCATACGTAAGCCGAACAGGCCATTAAACGCGGCCGGAATGCGCACCGAACCGGCGGTATCACTGCCTATCGCCAGCGGCACGAAGCCTGCGGCCACCGCCACGGCTGAACCGCTGCTTGAACCTCCCGGAGAACGGCCTTGCTGCCAGGCATTATGGGTGAAGCCACTCAGCGACGACGCGCCGGTGATGCCTGCTGCCAGTTCATGCATGGTGGTTTTGCCGATGAGGATTGCGCCAGCCTGACGCAGAGCCGTAACCAGCGGTGCATCCTCGCTGGCAATCACATCGCGCAGCAGCGCCGAACCGGCACTGGTCGGCCAGCCTTTGACTTCAATGTTGTCTTTAATCAGCAGCGGAATACCGGCCAGTGGGCCAACTGGCGCATTCTGCTGCCGTGCGGCATCGCTGGCAGCGGCCGCAGCCAGCGCGTCATCGGCAAACAGCCAGCTGATGGCGTTGTAGCGCGGCTGATCCACGTCAGCAATGCGCTGCAGCGCAAATGTGGTGAGCTGGCGTGCGCTCACCCGGCGCTGGGCCAGCGCCTGTTGCATATCCCCCAGCGACGCGGTGAGGTAATCAGCGTATTGCATGGTTCAGGCCTCCACAGGAATCCATTGCCGCTCTGGCGAAACCCGGCCGCACGAACTGCCGGCAAAGTGTGAGCTGCACCAGAGTGCCTGATGGCTGATGCACCAGTCTATCAGTAACTGACGTGACGTTACGGCGCGTGGTAAATCCTCACAAAAAACTGAGTTCCATTGCGGATGTGCAAACTGAACTGGATGATGCATCACATCACCGCTAAATACCGCGTGGGCACCGGCGCTTTGCAGCACAATTGAAGCGTGATCGACGCTGTGGCCCGGCGTCGGCATATAGCGCAGCACACCGGCAAACAGCGGGGAGTGCTGCACATCAATGGTTTCCAGCTGGCCGCTCGCCAGCAGCGGCGCAAGGCTATCGTGATACAGCGCCTGCATCGACGGCGTGCTGCGGCACTGTGCCAGTTCACGCGCTGAACAGATGTAACGCGCATGACGAAACATCGGCTGCCAGCGGCCAGCGCGCCAGCAGGTATTCCAGCCGACGTGATCGGTGTGGATATGCGTCATCAGCACCAGCGTCACTTCATCAGGGTCGACGCCCGCTTCGGCCAGACGTTGCGGCCACGCGGTTTGCAGCTGGTGAAACAGCGGCTTGTTATCGCGGTTACGGCCATTGCCCGTTGCGGTATCAATCACGATGGTGTCGCGAGCGGTGCGCACCACCCAGCTATGGATGGATAGCTCTGCTGGCTGCTGTGCCAGCGTGTCGCCCATCGTCTCGCGGTGTGCCGGAAACAGCGCAGCGAAGGGGAGTGAGCTGGTCTGCTCGATCACTTTATCAATGCTGCATTCACCTATGTGCAGGGTCATATTGCCTCCTAAAGCGTGGTGCCTGTTACTGCAGGTCACTATACTGAGGCTGTTTCATTATTTAAATCGATTAAAATCATGAAAAGCATCAATGAAAATGATTTCAGCAAAATCGACCTTAACTTATTGATTGTGCTGCTGGTCATTTATGACGTGCGCAGCGTAACTCAGGCGGCAAACCGGCTTTATCTGGGGCAGCCGGCGGTCAGCGCGGCATTAAAAAGACTGCGGGCAATGTTTGACGATGCGCTGTTCGTGCGTTCCTCGCAAGGCATGACGCCCACACCGCGCGCAGAGCAGCTGGTGCGCCAGATCGCACCGCTGCTGCAGAGCGTCCATCGCGTTATTTTCACTGCCGATCGCTTTGATGCCGCGCACGATAGCCGCAGTTTTACGCTCGGCATGAGCGACTGGCTTGAGCACTGGCTGATGCCCGATTTACTGCTGCAGCTGGCCGCCTCGGCCCCAAATATTGATATCCGGGTGGTGGCTGCCGATCCGTGGCAGGCCATTCCGCTGATGGAGCAGCAGCAGGCTGACGTGGTGGTGACCGTCGGAGAGGAAACCAGTCACGATCTCACGCGGGAGCACATTGCGCGCGCCGGCTTCCGCACGGTATGGCATCGTGGACAAATTGACCTTGCGCCACCGCTGACGCTGGCGCAGTTCGTGCAGTATCAGCATGCGCTGGTCTCCTATCGCGGCGTGAGTGAAAGTGCGCTGGACGCCGCGTTAGCCCGCGAGGGGCTGACGCGCCGCGTGCGTTATGTCACGCCGCACTTCTCGGTGTTACCGCTAATGTTGCAGCGTCTGCCGCTGTTCGCGACCGTTCCGCAGGGACTGGTGCAGGCATGGCAACAGCGCTATGCGCTGAGTACGGCGGCGGTGCCGATCGGCATGCCGGATTATGCACTTTCGCTGCTGTGGCATAACGCCCGGGCCGAAGACCCGGCGCACCGCTGGCTGCGCGCCACGCTGCGTCAGCTGATCGAACGCAAGCTGGCGTGAAACGCTTACCACGGCACTACGCGGCCGAGGTAATCGAGATAGTGCAGGCCGCCGCGTCCGGTCTGGCTTTCCACCGTGTTGAGCAGATTTGGGATGCTCTCCTCAATGCTCAGTCGCGCCCCGGCGCCACCCATGTCGGTGCGCACCCAGCCGGGGGCCAGCAGCAGTAGCGTGCGTGCATCGTCGTGACGCGCGGCGAAGCTGCGCATAAACATATTCAGCGCCGCTTTGCTGCCGCGATACACCTCGTAGTTGCCATGGGTGTTGTTGGTGAGACTGCCCTGGCCGGAGGACATCACCGCCAGCGTGCCGCGCGCGCTGACGTTGTTTCTGAAGGTTTCCAGCACGCGCAGCGGGCTCAGCGCGTTGGTTACCATTACGCGAATAAACTCTTCCGTCGACACATCGGCAAGGGTTTCGCGATCGTCATTTTTCACGCCCGCGTTGACCAGCAGCAGATCGAACTGCTGGCCGCTTAGCCGCAGATGCAGGGCGTTGACCTCTGCTGGCACGGTGATGTCCACGCTCTCCACCTTCAGCTGCTGCGGGTAGCGCTGCGCCAGCTGTTGCAGCGCGTGAAGGGAGTGCTGGCGGCCGGTCGCCACCACCTGATAGCCACGCTGCAGCATATTCTCCGCCAGCGCGAAGCCGAGGCCGCGCGAAGCACCAATTAATAAAGCACGGGAAGCCTTGTTCATAACCCTCTCCTGGTTTTGGGGTGAGTGAAAAGTCTACCCTTGCATGACAACAGGCGGAACGCGCAGCATCTGCATAGATAACCTGCAGCAAACGCCTTGCCAGATGGCGCTTAATCGATAAGGATGATGCGATGAATACCATCGATTTGAATTTACTTCCTGCGCTGGACGCGCTGCTCAGTGAAGGCAGCGTAGTGGGCGCTGCGCGTCGCCTGGGGCTGAGCGAGTCAGCAATGAGCCGCACGCTGGGGCGACTGCGTGCCGCCACCGGCGATGCGCTACTGGTGCGCGCCGGGCGCGCGATGGTGCTGACGCCACACGCCGAAGCGCTGCGCAGCCAGGTGCATGCCACTTTACAGGACACGCAGGCGCTGCTGAGTCCACCCGCGCAACGCTTTGCTGCCGCTGAGCTGCAGCGCCACTTCACGCTGCGTACCAACGAAGGATTTGTCGAAGCGTTTGGCAGCGCGCTGATCGCCGCAGTCCGCGCACAGGCGCCCGGCGTGCAGCTGCGCTTCATGCCGAAAGCAGAAAAAAATGATCGACCGCTGCGCAGCGGCGACGTCGATCTTGAGATTGGCGTACTGGGCAATATGGGACCGGAGATTCGGCTGCAGGCGCTGTTTCGCGATCGCTTCGTCGGCGTGGTGCGCGCCGGGCATCCGTTACTCGCGGACGTGACGTTGGCGCAGCTGGCCGCATATGGTCACATCGTGGCGTCAAGGCGCGGTGAGCTGGGCGGACCGGTGCATGAGGCGCTGCTCGCCGCCGGTTTTACCCGCCAGGTGGCGGCCGTGGTACCCGCTTTTTCCACTGCCGTCGCGCTCACGCTGCACAGCGACTGGCTGGCGCTGGTGCCGCATACGCTGTGCCTGCACCATCCGCTAATCAAAGATAATCCGGCGTTTGCGATGTTCGAATTACCGTTTGCCACACCAGAGGTGACAGTGTCACAGCTATGGCATCCGCGGCTGGAGCAGGATGCCGCACACCGCTGGTTGCGTGACACGGTGCGGCAGGTATGCCGCGCTTAGATCAGCCGCCGCGCACCGATCCGCGCCATACCACATCAGCCTGATACAGTAGCGTGTCGTGCTGCTGCTCACTCTGCGGCGTAAAACCACTCTCCGCCTGCTCGGTCTGCGTCAGCCACGCGATGGCGTCGCGGGCAAAGCGCTCCACCGGCTGGGCGAAGGTGGTGAGATTGTAAGAGGACCAGCCAGCCTGCGCGATGTTGTCGTAGCCGATCAGGCACAAATCCTCCGGTACGCGCAGCTGGAAACGGTGGCGCGCTTCATCCATGAAACCGCAGGCCATCAGGTCGGTGACGCAGAACACCGCGTCCGGGCGCTGATGACGCGTCAGCAGGCGATGCGCCAGAATCTGACCGCTCTCATACGAGGTGGTGCCGAATCGCTCCACGCTGACCTTCAGTCCGGCGCGCTCCGCCACGGCGATAAACGCCGCTTCACGTTTGATCAGGCTCGGCGTACCGGCCAGCGAATTGGCGAACGCCAGCTGACGGCAGCCGGCGCGCTGAAACGCCATCACCGCCGTTTCGGCCGCTGCCTGCGCGTCGAGGTTGATGCTGAGCGATCCCGGCAGCGCTTCGTCGCGGTTGATCAGGATGATGCGCTGACCGTGCTGATAGCACTGGCGGGTGATGGTGCGATCCGGCATGCCGGAAAGGATGATGGAGGCATCGGCGCGAAAATTGATCGCCTGCAGCAGCGCGGCGGAGACGCTGTTGTCGGAACGATCGGTATTTATCAGCATCGCCACTTTGCCCGCTTCCTGTAAAAACTGTGTCAGCCAGCGCACCAGCGTTGCGCGGTAAGGCGTGGCGATTTCCGAGACGATCAGACAGACGATGCCGCTGCGGTTGCGCACCAGCCCGCGCGCCAGGTGGTTAACGTGATAGCCCAGCTCCTGCGCCGCTTTCATCACCCGGGCACGCGTGGCTGCAGAAACGCTGGCACCGGGCGTAAAGGCGCGCGACACCGCCGATCGCGACACGCCCGCGCGATCCGCCACATCCTGCGCGCTCACCCCGGCTTTGTCATTCTGCATCTTCAACTCCTCACAATTACGGCTGAAAAGCAGTCTGCCGGAAATTGCAAAGCTGTGCAATTTGTCTGCGATCACATTTGTTGCATTTTTGTGACACAGCCTGTCAATTGCAGATTGCGCTATTTGACAGGCTATTTTCTGTTCATTACTAATTTGCACACGCGTGCAAATAAAACCTCTGTTAAGCACGGAACCCTGCCAACCAAGGAGAACATCATGCGCTACACCTCACTGGCCATCGCGCTGTCCCTCAGTTGCACCACGCTGCCGTTTGCTGCGACGGCCGCTGGCAATCTCAATATGGTCTGCTCGGCGGACGTGGTGGTGTGCGAACACATGACGCGCATTTTCAGCCAGGCACATCCGGATATTAAAGTCAGCATGGTGCGGCTGTCGGCGGGTGAAGCCTATGCCCGCCTGCGCAGCGAAGCGCGTAACCCGCGCACCGACATCTGGTGGGCCGGTACCGGCGATCCGCATATGCAGGCGGCGGAAGAGGGGCTGACGCAGCCGTATAAATCGCCGCTGCTCGACCAGCAGCAGGACTGGGCGCAGAAGCAGGCGGAAAACTCAGGTTACCGTACGGTCGGGATTTATGCCGGTGCGCTCGGCTGGGGCTACAACACCAAATTGTTGGCGGATAAAAAGCTTAAAGCGCCAGCCTGCTGGGCTGATTTGCTCGATCCGGCCTTCAAAGGCGAAATTCAGATTGCCAATCCGAACTCGTCCGGCACCGCCTATAACACCCTGGCGACGCTGGTACAGATCATGGGCGAGGACAAAGCGTTTGATTACCTGAAAAAGCTCAACGCCAACATTTCCCAGTACACCAAATCCGGCTCGGCGCCGGTGAAGGCGGCGGCGCGCGGCGAAACCACCGTGGGCATCGTGTTTATGCACGACGCGGTGGCGATGGAAGTCGACGGCTTCCCGATCAAAACCGTGGCGCCCTGTGAAGGTACCGGCTATGAGATTGGCTCAATGTCGATCGTCAAAGGGGCACGCAATCTGGCCAATGCCAAAGTGTGGTACGACTGGGCGCTTAGCGCCGAAGCGCAGTCGCACATGAAAGAGGCCAAATCCTTCCAGCTGCCGTCAAACCGCAGTGCAGAGATCTCCGAATACGCGCCGCGCTTCGAGAACATCAAGCTGATCGATTATGACTTCAAAACCTACGGCGATTCCGCCAAACGTAAAGCGCTGCTGAGCCGCTGGGATAAAGAGATCGGCGCCAGCGCGCAGTAATGCCGCATCGCCGGACGCTGCCGCTGACGGCGGCTTGCCGGTTCCGACAGCGCTAAGGATGGCGCGATGATCCCGCATTGAGGTAACACATGAACGCAAATAATCGCCGTCTGACAGGCGCGCTGTTGCTGGGCGCCGTCGCGCTGTTGCTGCTGCCGTGGTACAGCCTGGAAGCAGGCTTTTTCGATAGCGGCTGGCTGCTTAACCTGTGGCGTGATGAAGCCAGCGCGCCGGCATTGTGGCAGATCGGCAGCCATCCATGGCTGGCGCTCGCCGTGGCGCTGCTGGCGCTGTGCGCCGCCTGCGGTTTACTGCCCGGCAGCGCACGCAGCCGGTTGCTGCTGCTGTTCAGCGCGCTGGGCGTGATCTTCCTGATTGTGGAAGGGCACGCGATTGGTTACAGCGGCTGGAGCTGGCTGTGGCTGGAAAATCGCTACGGCGCGCTGCCGCAGGGACAGCCAGCGATGGGCGCTGGCGCGCTCCTGCTGCTGACCGTGTTTTTGCTGCTGTTCTCGTTTGCGCTGGCCGAACGCGGCGTGCTGAAAGGCGATGCCTTTGTGGTGGCGTCGCTGGTGCTGCTGACTGCGCTGGTCAGCATCTTCGTACTCTATCCGGTGCTCAGCATGTTTGTGGTGTCGGTGCAGGACGTTGACGGCAGTTTCAAACCGGACGGTTTGATCAGCAATTTACAGGATCCGTCGATCTGGAGCCTTGCCTGTCTGAAAGGCGGCACCTGCGGCACCGCGTGGCGCACGCTGTGGCTGGCGCTGATGACTGCCAGCGGTTCGACGCTGCTGGGTCTGGCCTTTGCCCTGGCGGCAACGCGCACGCCGCTGCCCTGCAAGAAAGCGCTGCGCATGCTGACCATTCTGCCAATCATCACGCCACCGTTCGTGATTGGTCTGGCGCTGATTTTGCTGTTCGGTCGCTCGGGCGTAGTGACGGAGCATCTGGCGGCGCTGTTTGGCATCGAGCCCGGCCGCTGGCTGTATGGCCTGACCGGTATCTGGATTGCTCAGGTGCTGTCGTTCACGCCGATTGCCTTTCTGGTGCTGATTGGCGTGGTGGAGGGCGTCAGTCCGTCGCTGGAAGAGGCGTCGCAAACGCTGCGCGCCAACCGCTGGCGCACCTTCAGCCGCGTTTCGCTGCCGCTGATGGCGCCGGGTCTGGCTAATGCCTTTTTGATCAGCTTCATTGAAAGCATGGCCGATTTTGGTAATCCGATGGTACTGGGCGGCAGTCACGGCGTGCTCTCTACCGAAATTTTCTTCTCGGTGGTAGGCGCGCAAAACGATCCGAGTCGCGCCGCGGTGCTGGCGATGATCCTGCTGTGCTTCACGCTGGCCGCCTTTGTGCTGCAGCGGCTGTGGCTGGGTGGCAAAAACTTCGCCACGGTGACCGGCAAGGGCGACGGCGGCAAACATGGTCAACTGCCGCGTCTGCTGCGCTACGGCGTATACGGCATGGTGATTCCATGGGGTCTGTTTACCCTGGTGATCTACGGCATGATTGTGGTGGGCGGCTTTGTGCAGTCGTGGGGCCTGAACGATGCGCTGACCATCGAACACTACGTGCGCGCTTTCCGCGTCAGCGTCAGTGACGGTCATCTGCTGTGGAGCGGCGTGGCGTGGAACTCGTTCTGGACCACGCTGGAAATAGCCCTGATTGCCGCACCGCTCACCGCCGTGGTGGGCCTGCTGACCGCCTGGCTTATCGTGCGGCAGAAATTTGCCGGTCGCCAGACGTTTGAGTTTCTGCTGATGCTGAGCTTTGCCATTCCCGGCACGGTGATCGGCGTCAGTTATGTGATGGCCTATAACCTGCCGCCGCTGGAGATTACCGGCACGGCAATGATCCTGATTGCCTGCTTTGTGTTCCGCAATATGCCAGTCGGCGTGCGCGGCGGTATCGCGGCGATGAGCCAGCTGGATAAAAGCCTTGATGAAGCGTCACTGACGCTGGGCGCCAGCAGTTTCCGCACGCTGCGCAAAGTGGTGCTGCCACTGCTGAAACCGGCGATCAGCGCGGCGCTGGTGTATGCCTTTGTCCGTGCCATTACCTCGATCAGCGCGGTGATCTTCCTTGTCAGCGCCCAGTACAACATGGCGACGTCCTACATCGTCGGGCTGGTTGAGAATGGCGAATACGGCGTCGCCATTGCTTATTCGACAGTACTGATTGTGGTGATGCTGCTGATCATTGGCGTGTTCCAGTGGCTGGTGGGCGAACGTCGCCTGCGCCGCGTGGCGCGCCCGGTGGACGTCGCCGCGCCACCTGCTTCCCCTTCGTTAACTCAGGAGAGTGCCGTATGACCGCGATTACTGCTGGTTCCGTGGTGTTTGAACACGTCGAAAAACGCTTTGCCGGTTTTACCGCGCTGCCGGATTTATCGCTGACGGTGGAGCCGGGTACGCTGGTGACGCTACTGGGGCCTTCCGGCTGCGGCAAAACCACCACGCTGCGCCTGCTGGCCGGCCTGGAGCATCCGACTTCGGGGCGCATTTTGATTGGTGGTAAAGACGTGACGCATCTGCCAGCCAACGAGCGCGACGTGGCGATGGTGTTTCAATCCTACGCGCTGTTTCCGCACATGAGTGCGCTCGACAACATCATGTACGGCCTGCAATCGTCCGGCATGAGCAAAAAGGAAGCGCAGGATCGTGCGCGCGAAGGGCTGAAACTGGTCGGGCTGGAGAGTCAGGGGCAGCGGCTGCCGTCCGAACTCTCCGGCGGGCAGCAGCAGCGCATTGCGGTGGCGCGCGCGCTGGTGCTGGAGCCGCAGGTACTGCTGCTGGATGAGCCGCTCTCCAATCTCGACGAGCGCCTGCGCCGCCGGGTGCGCACGGATATTCGTGATTTGCAGCAGCGGCTGGGCTTCACGGCGGTGTATGTCACGCACGACCAGGAAGAGGCGCTGGCGGTGTCGGATAAAATTATTGTCATGAAAGAGGGCGATATTGCTCAGCAGGGCGCGCCGGAAAGCCTGTATCACGCGCCCAATTCGGTATTCATCGCTGACTTTATGGGCGAAGCAAACATTCTGCCGTGCGAAGTGGAACAGGTAGAAGGCAGCGAAGCGCTGGTGCGACTGGGCAGGCAGCGCTATCGCGTGCGCGGTAACGGCGTTGCGACCGGTTCCGCGCAGCTGTCGGTCAGACCGCAGTTTATTACCCTGCACAGTGGTGCTGAAGGCGCGCTGCGCGGCGAGGTAACGCACGCCACCTGGCTGGGCGATCACATTGAATATGAGGTCAACACCGAACTGGGCTCGCTGTTTATCGTCGATGCGCAGATGGAGCAGCAGCTGCCGCTGGCCGCACGGGTGGCGATTGATTTTAAACCTCAGGGTCTGGCCCTGATTGCCGGTTAATTAAGGATAACGCATGAGTGATACGAAAAATGACGCGCTGCAGTCGCGTCTGCTGCTTGCCGAGCGCGTCGCACGGGCGGGCGGTGAAAAGGCGCTGGCCTACTTCAATCAGCGTGACACGCTGGTGGTGGAGACCAAACACGACCTGCAGGATGTGGTCTCACGCGCTGATCGCGAAGTGGAACAGATGATCGACCAGCAAATTCGCGCCAGCTTTGCCGATGACGGTTTTCTTGGTGAAGAATACGGCCTGCAGCCGGGTACGTCGGGCTATACGTGGGTGGTCGACCCGATTGATGGCACCAGCCCGTTCCTCAACGGTATGCCAAACTGGTGTGTTTCTGTTGCGGTACTGCATGATGGCGTGCCGGTGATTGGCGTGATTTATGCGCCAACTTACCAGGAGTGCTACGTCGCCGCGCTCGGCCAGGGCGCAACGCTGAATGGCCGCCGTTTACAGGTCGATCCCTCACGTACGCTGCAAAATCACGTGACCGGCTTTGGTGCCAATAGCTACGTCAGCCCGGAAGAGGTGGGCCGGCTGCTGGCGTCGCTGCTGGCAGCGGGGGGCAACTTTATTCGTATCGGATCTGGTGCGCTGATGCTGGCGTGGGTGGCGGCCGGACGCGTGGTGGGCTATTTCGAACCTTATATGCACGCGTGGGATTGCCTGGCCGGTTACTGTCTGGTGAAAGAGGCCGGCGGCTGGTATCACCCGTTTAATACTGAGGGCGACCGGCTATTGAAAGGCGCGCAGGTGCTGGCGGTGGCGCCGGGTGCGCAGGCAGAGCTGAGGCGGATTGCCGGCGTTTAAGTGGTGCATTTCACGGCCGCGCGGCGTTTTCCGGGTCGCCATCCATGGCGACCTTACAACGCTTGCGCTGTCGTTACTGGATAATCGCTGATTTTTAACGATTACGTGGTGACTTAAACCGCCACGAACTCGCGGTATCCCGACCAAATCACATACACCGCGAAATAACAGAAAATCAGCGCTGAGGCGAGATACGAATACTTCAGCAGGCGCTCGCCTAACAGCTTTCCGCCCATGCTGCCGATCAGGCAGATCACACAGGTCCACACCACCCCGGCGAGGAAAAATCCGCTGAGAAACCATGAGGTTGCACCGGCATCGCTGTGGCCGATGCGGGCTATCAGCGCGCCGCCCACGCTGGCGAACCACAGAATCGCCGTCGGTGACGACATCGCCAGCACAATGCCGCGCCGAAATTCGCGCAGCAGTGAACGATAAGGCTGGGTTTCAGCCGCGGGAATGTCGATTTTTTTGGCCAGCGCGGCGTAAAGCATTTTAGCGGCAAACCACAGCAGCAAGATGCCGCCGCCAATCCATAGCAACCAGCGCACCGGCGTAAACTGCAGTATCACCGCCATGCCAGCCATCGCCAGCAAGGCGTAAATTAAATCGCCCACGCAGGTGCCCATGCCCAGCCAGAAACCGTGCAGATAACCGCGCTGCATCGCCAGCGTCAGCATGGCGATGTTGGCGAGTCCGATATCCAGACACAGCGATAAACTCAATAAAAAACCATTAGAAAACGGCAGCATAACGTCGTGACCATCCCTGAGTTCGGTAAAGGAAAGATTAAAGCACGCGTGCCGGGGCTTTTTACACTGCTTCCTGCCAGCCATAACCAAACGCTATGACCCATTAGCAAAGGCACAATTAAATAAACCGATTTGTGAAGCCGATCGGCCTGCGCAGCTTTGCGCGCAGGGAATGCCACTATAGTCGTTAACGAGACGTTAACAACGTCCGTTTCAATACAAAAAATCAACCTGGTTTGGGCGCAGGCCCGTGAAAATTCCGATTATGGTGGAAAGACAATGAGTGGATACCCAAAACCGGCAACTGGCGGTTTAGCAACAAACTTAACCGTGGCAATATCACTGGCTCTATTGACGCTGGCGGGGAGTGCTATGGCGCAGAACACGGAACATCATCAAACAGCATTAGTCGGCACCTGGACCAGTATTCCGGATGCCCCTGCGGTACAAAAGCCGGATCGACCCAGTGAAGGTTTGTATCGCATGCAGGTCAACAGCGACGGGACGCTCAAGCCGCTGGAGGTGATCAGGATGAAAAGCCCGTCGTGGATCGTTAAATCACGCGACGGGCGGTTTGCTTATACCACCAATGAGGAAAATGCCGGTGCCGTTACCGCGCTGGCGATCGATAAACAGGGCGCAGTGCGGGTGCTGAATCAGGTCGACAGCCACGGCGAGCAGCCGACGCACGCCACTCTCAGCCCGGACGGCAAATTCCTGTTTGTCGCCAACTATTCGGTGGCGAAAGGCGGAGCAGGGGTGACGGTGTTCCCGATTGCGTCGGACGGCAAGCTGGGCGAACAGGTCCAGCATTTCGCGTTCAGCGAAGGCAGCGGCGTGGTAAAAGATCGGCAGGATGGCGGCCATGCGCACTCCACTACCTTTACCCATGATGGCCGCTATCTGTATGCGGCCGATCTCGGTGACGACAAACTGCACGCCTATCGCTACCACGCGGATCGGCGAGAGCCGCTGCAGGCGGATACCAGCCGTGATGTAAGCTTTGCGCCAGGTGCGGGTCCGCGCCACATGGTGTTCTCCGCCGACGGTAAACACGCTTATGTGATTACTGAAATGGCGGGCGAAATCGTGGTGTTCCGCGTCACTGATGACCGGCTGGAACGGCAGGCACAGGTGGCGCTGAATACGCAAAACAGCAGCGCCGCCTATAAAAGCGGTGGCGGCATCATTCTCAGCCCGCAGGGTAAATTCCTGCTTGCCGCTAACCGCGGATCTGACAATCATCTGCTGGTGTTTAAGATTGCCGCCGATGGCAGCCTGACAGATCCACAGCGCTATGCCGCCGACGGTATTGAGCCGCGCGCGCTGGCGTTTGATAACAGCGGTAAACACCTCTATGTCACCAACGTGTTTACCAACACCATTACGCTGTTTGATTTTGATGCGCACAGCGGCAAGCTGAGCGCGCGCGGTGTGGCGGCGAAGCTGGCAACGCCAACCGACATCAAATTCTTTAACTAACTGCCCTTTCACTCATCCGGTGCGCGTGACGGCGCACCGTCTTCCGCCATGGCCGACAGCGCGCTTTCCAGCGAAGCCGGAAACATCTGGCCGTGACTGAGCCCGGGAAACAGCTGGAAGCGAGCCGCCAGGCCGTTCTCCTGCATGCCGTCGAGGGTGGTGCGAATCCGGCTCAGCACATCGCTGACGCCAGAACGGGATTCGCCGTTGCCTTCCATCAGCACCAGCTGCTTCTGCTTGAACGATGCGGGCGTCACCGCCGCCATCTGCTGCAACAGCGTTGCGTCGCCGCGCAGGGAAGGACTGGCGGCAAAATAGCGCTGGAAAAATCCGGAGGTTAAATAGCTGTCCAGCACAAACAGCCCGCCATAAGAGTGGCCCCACAGCGCACGCTGCTGCGCATTGATCGACAGATTCCGTTCGGCACGCGGCGCGATAGTCTGTTCCAGCAGCTGGCGGAATGCGGCGCTGCCGCCGGCTGGCCGGCCGCGACGATCCTGCACCTGCTGCGGCGGGGTGTAATCCAGCGTGCGCGCAGCGAGATCAAACGGCAGCGGGGTCTGATAGCCTACCGCCACCAGCACCGACGGGTTGCCTGCCGCCAGCTTCTGCAACAGTGCTTCGCTAAGATGGTTCATCACGGCGTTGCCATCCAGCATATACAGCACCGCGTAACCGTTGGCCGGTGCGGGTTTACGTGGCACCGCCGTCCACACCTTGTAGTGGCGCTGGCCGTCAGCGGAATCAAACGTGTTAACAGTGAAGCGATACCAGGCAGAGCCTTTGTCGGCAATATTGGGTCCGAGCGGCGTCATATCAGGCCGGGCGAAACCGACAGCGGGGCTGAGCAGCAGGCTCAGCAGGGTGAACAGCGGAATGATAAAGCGATAAATCATGGCGCTTCCTTACTAGCTGGCGAGTCAATTACTTCCGTGTCACAGCGAAAGCGCCAGACAGATTAGTGATAATGATTATTAATTTCAACAACCATTTTGCACCGTCATGCGCCGCGCGGAAGTGTAAAGATTTCGTCAGGATCGCCGATAACGTAGCGGTATAATACCAGCGAGGATAGTCAGGATGATTAACGGTATCGGACCGGGTAGTTTCTCACCGCTCCATCTCAGCAGCGCCAGCGCACGCGTGACCAACAGCACGGCAAGCAATGCGACCCGGCAAAATAGTCTGACGGCAGACGCCTCAGCGAAAGTCACCTTTAGCGAAGCCACCGACGCCATCTCTGCGGTGTACCAGATGACGCCGGCGCGCGTCACCGCCAGCACGCCTCTTTCGCCTGATATGCAGACGCAGGCGATGGGTGCGCTGCGCAGCTCGGGCGTCAGCATGAACGGCATTGGCAGCGCGTTGCTGAGCGCACTGACGCAGCAGCGTGACGATGTCACCATCAGCGTACCGGCCAGCGGCGGCGCGCAAACTGACTCGCAGAGCGCGGTGGCGCTGGAGATTACCACTCAGTCCGGCGTGAGCCTGACTCTGCAGATGACGCGGCAGCAGGATGGCGTAGCGGTGGCACTGAAAACCACTCACGGTAAGCTGAGCGATGACGAAGCTGCGGCAATCGCCAAACTTTCCGGCGCGCTGGAGAAAACCCTGAGCGGGCTGGATAACGGCAACGGTAAACTGGATGTCGGTGACCTGCTCAGTTTTGACAGTAACCAGCTGGCCAGCATTGATCTGAAAACCGACCTGCGTCGCAGCGGCGAAGTGATGCAGTCGCTGAATCTGCATGCCGACCCGGGCTCACGCTGGCTGGGTTTCCATAATGCTGACGCCAGTTTCAAACTGACGACGGACATGCGCAGCCTGGCGCAGGCCAGCAACGCCGGTCAGCAGCAGAGCGCCCTGGCGCAGTGGAGCGCGAAATTTGATCAGGCCGCTTCGCGCGGTCACGGCGATCGCGCGGCGCTGGCACTGTTTAAGCAGGGTTTCGAGACCTTAAACAGCACCAGCGCGGCGGCCGGCGTGGCGATGCGCACCCCGCAGGCGATCACCGTAGGCGAGCATGCGGCGCAGGCCGGTGCCATCAGCGGCCTGGCGGATTTCTCGGCCAGCTATCACCAGACGGCGCGCTCCAGCAATCCGCTGAAGCCGGAAGAAGAAGATACTTTCGCTCTGGATGTGGCGCAGCGCAGCAGCCAGCAGAAGAACGGCGATACGCAGCGCATGACGCAGGAAACCCTGTTTAAGCTGAACGCCAGTTTTCATACCGCGCTAAGCGCCAGTTCGCCGCTGGCGCTCAATGAAACCAAAGAATCACAAAACTATCACTACCACCAGATTCACGATGAAACGCGCAGCACTACTGAGGTGACGCAGGATGCGCAGGGCAATCTCACCGCCCGTTTCGCCCAGCAGCTGACGCAGCAGGAAACGGTGAAGACCTATCAGCTGGCGAAGCTGATCGACAGTACCAGCACACCGCACAGTGAGAAGAGTGAATCGACGCGCCATTATTCCCCGGCGATGTATCTGGCGCAGGCGTAATGCCCACTTTATTGCGCCAGCCCATGGCGCAATAAAGCAATAATGTCATTTATCACTATCGATAGCGGAATTAATACTTAAGATAATTCACCCGTATCACTCAGCGTGATAACCCTGCATCTCCGCGCCCGCTAACGCCTTCTTATCCCTGAAAAATTCTTTATTCTCTTTCTGCATGCCGTTTGCCGGATATAGCATAACCGCGCTCTTTACCGCTGTTATTCCCGCTGATTATCATCGCGCTCAATCTGTTATTAAATTACGGCTCTCTGCCCTGGCAGAATGAGCCTGTGAATCACAGCAAAATAAAAAGTGAATCCAGCGATGACGCAAATCAGGGCTCAACAACTTCAGCGCGCGGCGGTGATCACGTCTGACGCGGCGGCAATCGACGCCGCCCGCCACCTGGCGGAACAGGCGAAAGCCGGGGCAGCCGAACGCGACCAACAGCGTATCTATCCGCGTGAACTGCTCGATCAGTTCACCCAGCTGGGGCTGGGCAGTATCAGCGTACCGCGCCAGTTTGGCGGCGGCGGTTTGTCGTTTGGTACTGTGGCGGAGGTGTTCCGCCTGATCTCCGCCAGCGATCCGTCGCTTGGCCAGGTTCCGCAAAACCACTTCGGGCTGATTCAGTTCATCCTGGGTGAAGGCAGCGCGCAACAGCAGCAGCGCCTGCTCAGCGCGGTGGTACAGGGCCAGCGGCTGGGCAACGGTGGTCCGGAAAAGAACAGCAAGCACACGCGTGATGTGCAGGCGCAGCTGGTGTCAGGCCCGGAGGGGTTACGGCTCAGCGGTGAAAAGTTTTATTCAACCGGTGCACTGTTTGCCGACATTCTGGTGACCACCGCGCAGCAGGAGGGCCAGCCGGTGATGGCGTTCATTCCGCTGCCGGCGGCAGGGGTGGAGATTATCGATGACTGGTCGGGTATCGGTCAGCGCACCACCGCCAGCGGCACGGTGAAGCTCCAGCAGGTGGCGGTCGATGCCGGTTTGACCATCGCGCTACCGTCCCCCGATAAGCCAACGCTGCGCGGTGCCGTATCGCAGCTGATCCAGGCCGCGATTGACGCCGGGATCGCCCAGGGCGCGCTGGATGAGGCGCTGGCGTTTATTCACAGCAGCTCGCGTCCGTGGGTGGACGCGGGCGTGAGCCGCAACGCAGACGATCCTTACATTCTCGCCGATGTCGGGCGTATCAGCACCGAACTGAGCGCCGCCAACGCGCTGCTGGTGCGGGCGGCGCGCGTACTGGACAGCATTGACCCGCACGCGCTTACCGCTGCGCACTGCGCGCGCGCCTCCATCGCGGTTGCAGAAGCCAAAGTGCTGACCACCGAAATTGCGCTGAAAGCCAGCGAAAAGCTGCTGGAGTGGAGCGGCAGCCGCGGCACATTGCTGAAGCATGGGCTGGATCGCCACTGGCGCAACGCGCGCACCCATACGCTGCACGATCCGGTGCGCTGGAAAACGCACGCCATCGGCAACTATTACCTCAATGATGTTCTGCCCGCGCGTCATGCGTGGATTTAAGGAGCGATAATGACGCAGGTTTTCGCTAAAAAGCCGGCAGCACGCATCCGCAGTGCGCAGCAGGCCCTGCAGGTGGCAGAAGAGCTGGCTGAACGCTTTCGCAGCGGCGCAGCGCAGCGCGATCGGCAGCGCGAGCTGCCACATGCTGAACTTCAGCACTATTTCCAGTCTGGCCTGGGCGCCATTACCGTGCCGCGTGCGTGGGGCGGTATTGAGATTTCCAGCGCAGAACTGGCGCAGATTTTTGTCATGCTCAGCGCTGCCGATGCATCGATCGGTCAGGTGCCACAAAACCACTTCTACGCGCTGGAAGTGCTGCGCGTTAACGGCAGCGATGCCCAGCAACAGCGGCTGTACAACGAAGTGCTGGCGGGCGTTCACTATGGCAACGCGCTGGCGGAGTTCGGCTCTGCGGCGGCCCATCAGCGCACCACCGCCTTCAGCCAGACCGCCAGCGGGCTGCGCCTCAACGGCGACAAATTTTACTGCACCGGGGCGCTGTTTGCCGACCGCATCCCGACGCTGGCCATCGCCGATGACGGCAAAGAACAGCTGGTGTTTGTGCCGCGCCATCAGCCGGGCGTGACGGTGATTGATGACTGGAGCGGTTTCGGCCAGCGCACCACCGGCAGCGGCAGCGTGCAGTTTCGTGATGTGGCGATCGCGCCGGACGATGTGGTGCCGTTTCACAGCGCGTTTGAGCGGCCGACCACCGTCGGACCGTTTGCCCAGATTATGCATGCGGCCATCGACCAGGGCATTGCCCGCGCGGCCTTCAACGACATGCTGGCCTTTGTGCAGCAGCGCGCGCGGCCGTGGCCGGACAGCGGCGTTGAGCGAGCCTGTGACGATCCGCTGACGCTGGATCGCACCGGGCGGCTCGCCGCACGACTCAGCGCCGGTGATGCGTTGCTGGATGTCGCCGGGGAGGCGGTCGATGTCGCCCAACGCAACCCGAGTGCTGAGCACGTCGCGCTGGCATCGGTTGAAGTGGCGAAAGCGCGTGCCTGGACCACTGAGGTGGCGCTGGAAGCCGGCAACCTGCTGTTTGAGCTGGGCGGATCGCGCGCCAGCCTGCGCGAGCACAACCTCGATCGCCACTGGCGCAACGCGCGTACCCACACGCTGCATGACCCGGTACGCTGGAAATATCCGGTCATCGGCAACTATTTGCTTAACGGCGTGCTGCCGCCGCGACGGGGAACGCTATGAGCCGCAAACAGATTCTGCTCAATGCTTTTAACATGAACTGCGTGGGGCATATTCACCATGGCATGTGGACCCATCCGCAGGACCGCTCGGTAGAGTTCAATTCGCTGGCGTACTGGCTGGATTTAGCGCGTCTGCTGGAGCGTGGCCTGTTCGACGGACTGTTCATTGCCGATATTCTCGGCGTTTACGATGTGTATCAGCAGGGTATCGGCCTGACGGCGCGCGAGTCCATTCAGCTGCCGGTGAACGATCCGCTGATGCTGATTTCCGGCATGGCAAGTGTGACGCAGCATCTGGGCTTTGGCGTGACCGCCAATCTCAGCTACGAAGCCCCTTATCCTTTTGCCCGCCGCCTGTCGACGCTCGACCATCTGACCAATGGCCGCATCGGCTGGAACATCGTGACCGGCTATCTCGACAGCGCGGCGCGCGCCATGGGGCAGCAGCAACTGCTGGCGCACGATCGGCGCTACGACCAGGCCGATGAATTTCTCGATGTCACTTATCAGCTGTGGGAAGGCAGTTGGCAGGACGATGCGTTGCTGGCCGACAAACAGCGCCGGCTGTATGCCGACGCGCAGAAGATTCACGCGATCAATCATCAGGGTGAATTTTATCAGGTGCAGGGCTATCACCTGAGCAGCCCCTCGCCGCAGCGCACGCCGCTGCTGTTCCAGGCAGGCTCATCCGCACGCGGCGTGGCGTTTGCTGCGCGGCACGCCGAGTGCAGTTTCGTGAATGCCAGCTCGCCGGCGGCGCTGCGCGAGCAGGCGCAGCGTCTGCGCCACGCGGCGGTGGCGGCGGGTCGTCAGGCGGACGACTTACGCATCTTTATGGGCGTCAGCGTGATCGTCGCCGTCAGCGAACGCGAAGCGCAGGAGAAGCACCGCAGCTATCTGGAATACGCCAGTGCCGAAGCCGGCATTGCGCACTTCTCCAGCTCAATTGGCGTCGATCTCGCCGCGTTTGGCCTCGATGAACCGATTCACAGCGGCGACACGCGCGCCATTGAATCGGTGAGCAAAGCCTATAACGGCTGGACGCGTCGCCAGCTGCTGGAGCAGCACGCGCTTGGCAGCCGCTACCCGGTGATTGTCGGCAACCCGTCCCAGGTCGCCGACCAGTTGATCCGCTGGATTGATGAAGGTGACATCGACGGCTTCAATCTGACGCGCATCCTGAATCCGCAAAGCTACCGCGATTTTATTGAGCTGGTGGTGCCGGAACTTCAGCAGCGCGGCCGCTTTAAAACCGCTTATCAGCCGGGATCGCTCCGGCAAAAAATTTTTCAACAGCAGGATCGTCTGCCCGCGCGCCACCCGGCCGCGCGCTGGCGGCCTGCGGCTGACGTTCGTTAATTTAACCTCAGGGAATCAGGATGAAATTTGCCTCATTAGTGGCGCTGAGCGCCGCAATATTAACCGCCAGCGCGTTTGCCGCCGGTGACTACAGCGGCGCCCTCAAAGTCGGTACCACGGCGGCTTTCGCGCCGCCGCTGGAAACCGCCGTGGCTGAAGCGAAAAAGCAGGGACTGCAGGTGGAGCTGGTGGAATTTACCGACTGGACTGCGCCGAACGTGAGTGTGGAAAATGGCGACATTGACGTCAACCTGTTCCAGCACAAGCCGTTTCTTGACAATGCCAACCGCGAGGGCGGTTTCCATCTGGTGCCGTATGCGCCCGCCATCATCAATAACATCGGGCTCTATTCGAAGAAGCACACGGCAATCGATCAGATTCCGGACGGCGGCACGGTGGCGATTGCCAATGACCCAATTAACGGTGCGCGCGGACTGCTGCTGTTGCAAAAAGCGCAGCTGATTACGTTAAAACCGGGCAGCGGGCTGAAATCCACCGTGGATGATATCGCCAGCAATCCCAAACACCTGAAAATCATCGAAGTGGAGGCAGTGCAGCTGTCGCGCTCGCTGGATGAAGTCGACCTGGCGCAGGGGTATCCGCACTATCTGCGTTTGTCGAAGACCATCGACCCCAACAAGGCCCTGTTATTTGATGGCCTTGAGCATCCGGAATATGTGATTCAGTTCGTGATTCGCGACGGACATCAGGGCGATCCGCGACTGAAACAGTTTGTTGATATCTATCAGCACTCGCCGGTGGTGCGCGCGAAGCTGGATGAGTTCTACGGCAAGCTGTATCAGCCGGGCTGGAGCCAGTAATCATGGTCAGCCTGACTCTTCCTGGCGAGCAGGCGGCGCTGCACACCACGACGCCGGTCGCGGGCCGTGCGCATGTGCAGATCCGCGGGCTGAGCAAACGCTATGACGGCCAGTCGCAGGATGCGCTGAAGCACATCGACCTGCAGGTTAAACGCGGCGAGATTTTTGGCATCATTGGCCGCAGCGGCGCGGGCAAATCGACGCTGATCCGCTGTCTGAACCGGCTGGAAAATCCGACGCAGGGTGCGGTGGTGATTGACGGTATCGATCTCAGTTCACTGAGCGCCAGCCAGCTGGTGCAGTGGCGGCGCCGCACCGGCATGATTTTTCAGCACTTCAATTTATTGTCCGCTAAAACGGTGCGGCAAAACATTGAGCTGCCGATGAAGGTGGCCGGCATACCGGCGGCGCAACGGCGGCAAAAAGTGGATGAGCTGCTGGCGCTGGTTGGGCTGGAGGCGCGCCAGCATGCCTGGCCGGCGCAACTCTCTGGCGGGCAGAAGCAGCGCGTCGGCATTGCGCGCGCGCTGGTGCACGATCCGGAACTGCTGCTGTGCGACGAGGCAACCTCGGCGCTGGATCCGGAAACCACGCGCGCCATCCTCGCGCTGCTGAAAAAAATCAATCAGCAGCGTCATATCACTATTGTGCTGATCACCCATGAGATGGACGTGGTGCACGACCTGTGTCACCAGGTGGCGGTGATCGATCAGGGTGAAATCATTGAGCGCGGTCCGGTGTGGCAGGTGTACAGCGATCCGCAGCATGAGACGACGCGGCAGTTGCTTAATCCGCAATTCGGCGCGCTGCCGGAGGCCATCCAGCCGCTGCTGACGCCACAACGTCAGGACGTGGACTCGCGTTTGCTGGTGCGGCTGCGCTACAGCGGGCAGGGTGCGCAGCCGGATCTGGCGGCGATCAGCGCACAGGTCAGCGGCGAGCTGACGCTACTGTATAGCGCGGTTGAATGGGTCGATCGCAAACCCACCGGCCAGCTGTTACTGCTGCTGAATGCCCGGCACGACGCGCCGGCAGCCCTTGCCGCGCTTCATCCGCTGGCGGACCAACTGGAGGTTGCAGGTTATGTCACTGGCTATTGATCGTTTATGGCAGGGATTGCTGGATACGCTGCTGATGGTCGGCGTGTCGTCGCTGCTGGCACTGCTGATCGGTTTACCGATGGCGGTGATTCTGGTGGTGACCGGGCGCGGCGATCTGTTCCCCAATCCGCTGCTCAACCGGCTGCTGGGCTGGCTGGTGAACCTGTTCCGCTCGATTCCGTTTTTGATTCTGATGGTGGCGCTGATCCCGTTTACCCGCTGGATTGTCGGCACTACCTACGGCGTCTGGGCGGCCGTGGTGCCGCTGACGCTGGCGGCGACGCCGTTTTTTGCCCGCATCGCGGAGGTGAGTCTGCGCGAAGTGGATAAAGGGCTGACGGAAGCGGCGCAGGCGATGGGCTTTCAGCGCTGGCATATTGTCTGGCACGTGCTGCTGCCAGAAGCGCGGCCTGGCATCGTCAGCGGTTTTACCATTACGCTGGTGACGATGATTAATGCCTCGGCGATGGCCGGTGCGATCGGCGCCGGCGGGCTGGGCGATCTGGCTTATCGTTACGGCTACCAGCGTTTCGATATGCAGGTCATGCTCACGGTGATCGTGGTGCTGGTGGCACTGGTCACGCTGCTGCAGCTGTGTGGCGACCGGCTGTCGCGCCGGCTGAACCATCGCTAAAGGCGTTTCACCTGATCTGCAGGCCGTCAAGCGCCGCCAGCAGCGCGTCGACCTTCGGCAGCAGCTGTTTGCGCCGCGGCCAAATCACCGACAGCGGCAGACCGTCCGGCTGCTGCTGCGGCACAATCACTTCCAGCGCGCCGCTCGCCAGCGCGTCACGCACCAGCCATGAAGGCATCTGCGCCACCCCGAGTCCAGCGCATAGCGCCTGCATTTGTGCATCCACGTCGCCCAGCGCCATGCGAGACGGCACCTGACGCCAGTGCGGATGTCCATCCTCCGTGGTGAACAGCCACGGCTTGGTGCTGCCGTCAACGCGCTCGTACAGAATCGCCCGATGCTGCAGCAACTCGCTGTCGCTGGTCGGTCTGCCTGCGCGCGCCAGGTAGTCCGGCGCGGCGCAAAACACCATACGCTCGCGGCCCATCGGCCGGCAGCCGAGCGAGGCGGGCAGATCCGGCGAACCGCCGATGCGCACCGCGACATCAATGCCCTCATCAAACAGATCAATAAAGCGATCCGAGAAGGTCAGGCTGAGTTCCACATCCGGATGCTGCTGACAGAACGGAATCAGCAGCGGCATCACGCCGAGCCGGCCATAGGTATTCGGCACCGCCAGCCGCAACCGCCCGGAAGGAATGGTGCGCTGCGCCGCCACTACCGCTTCGGCTTCCGCCAGCTCCTCCATAATGCGCAGGCAGGTCTGATAATAGGCGCTGCCGGCGTCGGTGAGCGTCAGGCTGCGGGTGGTGCGCTCCAGCAGGCGAGAGCCGAGCCGCGCTTCCAGCCGCGTCACGCTTTTGCTGATGGCGGAACCGGTCAGGTGCAGGCGCTCAGCGGCAGCGGCAAAACTGCCGCATTCGACACTGGCGACAAAAGGAACGATGTCTTTCAGACGCTGATCGTGCATGTATTAGTGAATCCAGTTCAGGAATGATGTGAATTAATGCCACGGCTAAGAATTTAATTCTCTATTACGCTAAGGATAACTGCAACAGAGGAGATTCGACATGCAAAAACAGGCGTTAATCGTGGGGATCAGCGGGGTTATCGGTCGTGCGCTGGCGGAAAGGCTGCAAAGTGAGGGCTGGCAGGTAACCGGCTTGTCGCGCGGACGCGGTGCTATTCCGGAAGGTTGCCGCAGTCTGACGGCCGATCTGACCGATGCAGAAGCGGTGCGCAATGCGCTGGCGCAGGAAAAACCGGATGCGCTGTTCTTTAGCGTCTGGTCACGCCAGGCGAATGAAAAAGAGAACATTCGCGTCAACGGCGGCATGGTGCATAACGTCATTGCCGCGCTCGGCGAGCGGCTGAACGGTGCGCATGTGGCACTGGTGACCGGGCTGAAGCACTACCTCGGTCCGTTCGAAGCGTATGGCAAGGGCGCGGTGCCGGTGACGCCGTTCCGCGAAGAGCAGGGACGTCAGCCAGTCGATAACTTTTACTATGCGCAGGAAGATGAAGTGTTTGCAGGCGCAGAGCAATATGGCTACAGCTGGAGCGTGCACCGTCCGCACACCATCATTGGTTATGCATTGGGTAACGCCATGAACATGGGGCAGACGCTGGCCGTTTACGCCACGCTGTGCCGTGAAAAAGGCTGGCCGTTCATCTTTCCCGGCTCGCCGCAACAGTGGAACGGTCTGGCCGATGTCACCGAAGCCGGTTTACTGGCGGAACAGCTGCTGTGGGCGACCCGTGCTGAAGGGGCTGCCAATCAGGATTTCAACGCGGTGAACGGCGATGTGTTTCGCTGGAACTGGCTGTGGCCGCGTCTGGCAGACTATTTCGGTATTGAAGCTGCAGACTATCCGGCGCAGATGATGCCGCTGGAAGGACGCATGCAGGAAGCCGCAGCGGCCTGGCGTGAGATCGCTGCGCGCTATCAGCTGCGTGAAGCGGACATCGATAAACTGGCGTCGTGGTGGCACACCGATGCGGATTTGGGTCGGCCGATGGAGGCGTTTACCGATATGAGCAAGAGCCGTAAAGCCGGCTTTACCGGCTATCGCGCCACGCTGGATTCCTTCACCCAGCTGTTCGACCGGCTGCGTGCGGAGCGCATCATTCCCTGATAGCGTTACTGGCCGGCGTTGTCAGGCGATCTGCACCCAGCGCCGGCCAAGCAATACGGTCAGCACGATGATGCTCACGATGGCCGCCAGGTGCTGCAGCAAATCCAGCGCATGCAGGTGCACCGGATGACAGAACGCCAGCAGGCTTACCGCCATGCAGGCGACGCCCAGGCCCGCCATGGCCAGACTGCGGGCCGGATAGAGTGTTCGCGTCCGGCGCAGACTGATGATGGTCAGCAGCAGCATCGGCAGACTCACCACCAGCAGGAAAACAAAGCACGGCAGCGTGTCGTGCTGCTGCAGCGGCGTGGCTGTTTGCAGCAGACTACTGGCGCTCAATCCCAGCCACAGCAGGCCCGGCGGCAACAGCAGCTTTGCGCTGATGCCGCGCCGCCCTGCAATGCTGAGTTCAAAGGCGCTGCGCATCGCCAGTAATCCTAGGATAAAGGCCAGCATCAGTTGCAGCGCGGCCTGCATCGCGCCGGCCTGCGACCAGTCGGTCAGAGTGCGCGGCACCAGCAAACTGGCCGCGATGCCCGCCGGTAGCGCCAGTGCCAGCCAGCCCAGCACGCGTTTTCCGGTCGCCGGCGGGCGTTTCACCGGGCGCAGATCGCGCCCCAGTTTTTCAATCAGCAAATGATGATCAGTCATGGTTTGCTCCAAAGCGGCGCAGATTGGTGAGCGCGCGGTGCAACAGCGATTTCACCGCCGACACGCTCAGATTATGGTGTGCCGCCGCCTCGTTCAGGCTCATTTCATGCAAATGAACATGCTCAACGATTTCACGCTGACGCAGCGGCAGCTGGCTGAGATAGCCCGCCAGCTCCTGCCGGGTGTCCAGCTGCTGCTGTTCTGCCGTGCTGGCGGGATCGGCGGCCTGGGCGTCGTCAAGCGCGCAGTGCTGCTGGCGGCCGCGGCGGCGCAGGGCATCAATCGCGCGCGCCGAGACTATCGCCGTCAGCCAGGGCAGAAAAGGGTAAGCGGGATCGTAGGTATGGCGCACGCGATGCAGCGTGAGCAGCACATCCTGAATCACATCTTCCGTTAAGGCTTCATCGCTCAGCCTGCGCCGCACCTGCGCGCGTATCACCGGCACCAGCGCCCGCAGCAGCCGGGTATAGGCACACTGATCCCCGGCCTGCGCGCGTTCCATCAGTCCGGGCCAGTTTTCACGTGCGCTATCGCCTGTGTGCATACGCTGCCTTGTTGCCGTTACGTCTTCTTCGCTGCCGCCTGGTTTAACGCATCCACTACGATGCCGGGTGTCAGCACCTGCGGCAGTACTTTCGGTGGTCCGCCATCAGCCGGATACACCAGGTACATTGGTAAACCGCCCTGACCAAACTCACTCATCACGTCATCAACGTCCGGGTTAAATTTAGTCGAGTCTGCCACCATGTACAGCGTACCGGTTTTCGCCAGTGCGGTTTTCACCGCCTGGGTCGACAGCGAGGTCTTCTCGTTCACCTGACAGGTGATGCACCATGATGCGGTAAAATCGACAAAAATCGCTTTGCCATGCCCGCGCTGAGCGGCCACCGCCTGCGGCGTCCACGTCTGTTTGCTGACCTGCGCCTGTATATCGCCTTGCAGCGCCGCGCCTGGCTTGATCAGCCCCGGCAGCGGCGCGATCACCGCAATCAGCAATATCGCCGTGACGCTGAACAGCGCTTTGTGCCCTTTTCCGGCAAAGCGGCGCTGCTGCGCCATGCCATACAGCCAGCCGGCAAACGCCAGTACCACCGAGGCGGCCAGCACAACAGCCAGCGCGCTGCTGCCCGCCTGCTGGGCCAGAATCCACACCAGCCAGGCCCAGGCACCGAGCATGGGAAAGGCCAGCCCGCGCTTAAGGATATCCATCCAGACGCCAGGACGCGGTAAAAATCGTGCCAGCGGCGGGAACAGCGACAGCAGGGTAAACGGCGCGGCAAAGCCGAGCGCCAGCGCAAAGAAAATAACCAGCGCAACCGCAGGGGGCTGCACCAGCGCGTAGCCGATGGCGCTGGCCATAAAGGGCGCGGCGCAGGGTGTGGCTACGATGATCGCCAGTGCCCCGGTCAGCGCGGAACGCAAAAAAGCGCCGCGCTGGATGTCGATGGCCCCGACGCGCTGCACCGTCAGCCCCACCTCAAAGACGCCAAGCAGGTTAAGCGCGGCAGCCAGGATTACCAGCGACAGCAGGGCGATCACCAGCGGTGACTGCAGCTGAAAGCCCCAGCCGACCGCGGCGCCACCCGCGCGTGCGGCCAGCAGAATGCCAGCCAGCGCCATCATGGTCACCAGCACGCCGAGCAGGAATCCGAGGCCTTCCCGACGCGCGCTGGCAGCCTGGCTTTGATGGCGCAGCAGGCCAAGCGCTTTCAGCGAAATCACCGGAAAGACGCACGGCATGAGGTTGAGGATGATGCCGCCCAAAAAGGCGGCCAGCATCGCGGTTAACATGGCTGGCCTCTCACTTACTGCGCTTGCGGATGCGCAGCGTCATACTCTTTCACCGCCGCCAGCGCTTTTTCGATGTGGGTATCCGGGTTTCTGTCGGTATAGCTCAGCAGAATATTGCCGTTGGGGGCAATCACATAAGAGGTGCGGTCAGACAGCGTTTTGCCTTTTATCTGCATCAGCGTTTTATATTCGGCGGCCACTTTGGCACCCGGATCGGCAGCCACGGCGAATTTGTCACGACACTCCAGCTTAGAAAAATCGCTGATTTGCTCGGTGTTACCGGCAGTGACGCCAATCACCGTGGCGCCCATTTTTTTGAAATCATCCGTGGCTTCGGCGAAGTCGTGCGCCTCAATGGTACAACCCGCGCTGAAGGCCGCCGGGAAGAAGTAGAGCACCACCGGCCCTTTTTGCAGCGCCTGCTGCAGCGAGAAGGTGATCGGCTTGCCGCCAAGCGCACCCTGTAGCGTAAAGTCAGGTGCTTTTTCTCCGATCGGCAGCGCCGCGCTGGCGCTAAACACGGCGAGACTCAGCGTGGTGCCAAGGGTGAGGGTAGCGATAAGATGCCTGATAGTTGTCATGATCTGCTCCTGCGGTGAAAGAGGTCCGGTTAGGGTGATGCTTTCAGACAGTTCGCCGCAGTGAGTAAAAAGTTGCGCAGGTGGCAAAAAAAAGTGAGGACAGATCCCTTTTTACCGTTTGGTTTATTTATTCCTGGCGTTAAATCCTTACAATAATCATCTGATGTTTTTACAGGTTTTAGATATGTCTTCCATACCGTGCGATAAACAAAACAGTGAAACCCATGAGCTGCTGGCTGCTCTGGAACAGCAAATAGCCGAGCCTGCGCCCCGCGTGCAGCCAGTGCCGGAAGATTTCTGGCAGCAACTGGAGACGCTGACCCACGGCGACGACGCCTGACTCAGTTGCGCGGCTGTATACCGTGGCACACCATGCTCAGGGTGTGCTGCAGAATCATTTCGGTATCAAAGCCCGGCTCGTGGGCAAAGCGGGTAAAGGGCACCAGTACCATGCTGAGAATTGAGGTCATCAGCACATCGACATTCAGCTGGTTGTTCAGTAATCCCTGCTGCTGCCATTGAATCAGCAACGCGCGAATCCGTTCGCGTCCGGCATGACCGTGACGCTGTTTCAGCGTGCCGCCCAGCCCCTGACCACTGGCGACTTCCTGCAGCCACAGCGGTGCGAACCAGTCATGACTCAGCACGATATCCGCGAACTCTTTAATAAACCCGCTGATCGCAGCGACAGGGTCACTACTCTCTTCGACAAAATGCGCTTCCAGCCGTTGCCGTAACGGCACAAAGCGTTCCGCGACCACGGTATCCAGCAGTGACTCGCGCGACTGAAAATAGTAATTCAGCATGGCCGGGCTGACGCCGGCTTTACGGGCTATGGCGTTGAGCGAGGTTTCCGCGATGCCGTTTTGCGCATACAGCGCGAGCGTGATGTCCAGCAGATGCTCGCGCTGCTGGGCATTTATTGCGCCGCCGCGTGGACGGCCCGGCCGGCGGGGTTTATCAGAAGGCGCTGTCTCGCTCTCCATCACTTTTTGGGCGGTCATCTTTACGTACTCACGGGTTTCGTGTCAGACTTCGGTTAATATTAATTGTGCATTTAATTAATTTCAAACGGTGTCGTTATGAAACCTCAATCTATCACATCGCAGCGCGACAGCGGGGCAACCAGCCCGCCTTCCATTCGCCTGCTGATGGGCGCGCTGATGCTGGTGATGCTGCTTTCCGCGCTTGATCAGACTATCGTCTCGACCGCGCTGCCGACTATCGTCGGCGAACTGGGTGGGCTGGATCGCCTGTCGTGGATCGTCACTGCTTACATGCTGGCCTCAACCCTGGTTGTGCCGCTGTACGGCAAATTTGGCGATCTGTTTGGGCGTAAGACGGTTCTGCAGATCGCGGTGGTGCTGTTTTTGCTGGGCTCGGCGCTGTGCGGGCTGGCGCAAAACATGCCGCAGCTGATTTTTACCCGCGCGCTGCAGGGACTGGGCGGCGGCGGATTAATGGTGGTGAGCATGGCGGCGGTCGCGGATGTCATTCCGCCCGCCGAACGCGGCCGGTACCAGGGCCTGTTTGGCGGCGTGTTTGGTCTGGCGACGGTGATTGGGCCGCTGCTGGGCGGTTTTATTGTGCAGCACATGTCCTGGCGCTGGATTTTCTACATTAACCTGCCGCTCGGCCTGCTGGCGCTGCTGATCATTAATGCGGTGTTTAAAGCGGATAGCCGACGCAAACCCCATGAAATCGATTATCCGGGTGCGGTGTTTCTCAGCCTGGCGCTGGTGGGCGTGACGCTGTTTACCAGTGAAGGCGGCACGCTGCGCGAATGGTCAGATCCCCAGCTATGGTGCATTCTGGCCATGGGGTTGGTTGGCGTGTTGGGGTTTGTCTATGAGGAGAGACGCGCGTGGGAACCGATCATTCCACTCGATCTGTTCCGCAATCGCAGTTTTTCCCTCGCCAGTCTGATGGCGTTTATTATCGGCATGGCGCTGTTTGGCAGCGTGACGTTTTTGCCGCTTTATTTGCAGGTAGTAAAAAACGCCACGCCCACCGAGGCCGGACTACAGCTGTTACCGCTGATGGGCGGGCTGCTGGTCACCTCGATCATTAGTGGTCGCATGATTAGCCGCAGCGGGAAATACCGTTTATTCCCCATCGCCGGGACGCTACTGGCCACAACCGGGATGGCGCTGATGACCACGCTGACGCTGGATGCGCCGCTCTGGCACATTTATCTGTTCTCCAGCGTGCTCGGCATGGGAATGGGCATGACTATGCAGGTGCTGGTGCTGGCGGTGCAAAATGCGGTGACGCCCGATCGCATCGGCGTAGCGACCTCATCGGTTACGCTGTTTCGCTCGGTGGGCGGTTCGATCGGCGTTGCGCTGTTTGGCGCTGTGTTCAGTCACGTGCTGAAATCCGGAGCGACCCGACTGATAGAGCAGGGTAACGTGCTGCCGCCTTCGCTGGATCCGGTCGCCGTGAACCATTTGCCTGCAGCGCTGCGTCAGGCTTATTTGCTGGTGTTCAGTGATGCGGTGCATGCCGCATTTCAGATGGCCGCCGGCGTTATGCTGCTGGCTTTTATACTGTCGCTGCTGCTGCCGGAGTCGCCGCTGCGCGATAACGTGCGCTAATAAGCTTTCCCGTTATTTCGCAGCAGGTCCGTCGGTCAGGCTGCGGAATAAAATTTAAACGCAATTTGCCGGATAAATATGCGCTGTCGGCGCAAAGCAGCAAAAGATATAGATTTTTATCCTAAATACATAGCGTTACCTTTCTGTAAACTTAGGTAAAATTAGTGAAGACAGCGAGAATTCGGGCGGAGACGCTTTATTTCTGCAACTTCTTTACGGTATAAATCTGCTATCCCTGTTATCCACTGTGAAACGTCACCCTATGATTGCTACTGCGGCCCGCAACCTGATTGCCTGCCTGATGTTATTAACCCTGGCTGGCTGCTCGTCTCACTCCTCACCAGCACCGGAGCAGGAAAGTGTAGATACCTCGCAGGACGGTGGTAAACAGCCCGATTTAATTCCGGTAATAGCCGCTTTGCACGATCAAATGCATTCGTGGGAAGGCACCAAATATCAGTGGGGCGGAACGCAATTATCCGGCGTTGACTGTTCCGGATTTGTCTGGCGCACCTTAAAAGATCGTTTCAATATTCCCATGGATCGCGTCACAACGCGTGAACTGATTGCCATGGGTAAGCCGGTCGATCAGGCGCATTTACAGCCTGGCGACTTAGTGTTCTTCCGCATTAAGCATGAGCTGCACGTCGGCTTTTACGACACCGATCGCCAGTTCCTGCATGCATCAGTCAGCCAGGGTGTGATGCGCTCGTCACTGAATAATCCGTACTGGAAATCGGTATATTTAGAAGCCAGACGACTTCCGCGCGAGCAAAATTCGCAGATCAGTTTCAATTATAAAAATAAAGTCTGAAGTCAGACATCCTTCCACAAAGCCGCGGCGCGACGTTTTCGCGCCCGTGCTCAGACCCATCCCGCCGTCAACCATTCGTCTCCTGTTTCAGTGGCAATTCGCATCCAACATGATGGCTGCTTTAACGCTCTGTGCCGCTTTATGGGCATTGAAATACATTCAACCTGTTGATTATAAATAAATAATTTAAATATCACGCGTTAACAATTAGTGCGATCATAGTATTCGCACTAATTATCAATTTTGTAATAGTAAACATGGTTATTATTATCCCCATTGAAGGCGCAGCGCCTTCTCATCAAACGCTAAGGAATATGACCATGAAAGCTATCAAAACACTGACCATTGCCGCCACCGCCGCGCTTTCCCTGATGTCTGCTGCCAGCTTCGCGCAAACCGTTTCAGCCACCTCCACCACACTGGATGGTGCCGAAGCGAAAATTGCCGCTCAGGCTCAGCAGCAGGGTGCGCAATATAAAATTCTGGAAGCCAGCACCAACAACCTGGTGCACATGACCGCTGAACTCTACAAATAACGGATGGTTGCACAGGGATGTGCCAGAACGGGTCGCCTGACGGGCGGCCTTTTTTGTCGTGCAGTCAGGCTCGCGGCGTAACAATCATTCTGGCGATGTTGCTGAATTTGCAGCGCAGACCGTCTGGCAGGAGAACGCAATATGCTGAACAACGTGGATATCAACCGGCAGGCGCTGGCTTTTGCAGATGCATTACGCACGCAACGCCATGCTCACGTTCCGGTGATTCGTTTTGCCCACTGGCCGCAATTTATCGCGACGGTGCGCGCTGAGCTGGCGCAACCGGGCAACCAGAAATAATTAGCACGATCACGATAACCGCACTAATTATCAATTTCAGTATAGTAACCTGAGTTATCATTAGTTCCATCGAAGGCACACAGCCTTCAGCCATAACCATTAAGGAATAAGACCATGAAAACCATTAGAGCTATGTCAATCGCCGCTGTTGCCGCTCTTTCACTGATGTCAGCTGCCAGCTTTGCCCAGAGCGTAACCGTGACTTCCTCTACGCTGGACGGTGCAGAAGCTAAAATCGCCGCGCAGGCGCAACAGCAGGGCGCTCAGTATAAAATTACTGAAGCCAACACCAACAACCGCGTGCACATGACGGCTGAACTGTATAACTAAGTTCAGACTGGTTCACTGTGTTAAGGCCGCCTTCGGGCGGCTTTGCTTTTTCCGGAATGCTGAAAACGAACAAAAGCAGCAGGCTGGCGTTCGAAATTTGACCAAGCCTGCTCAGCGGGCGCAACAGGCGGAGTCCAGGCGTTTATCCACAGGATAAGCCTGCTTCTTTGCACGCCAGTTGTGGATAACTGCTTTAATATCAAACCGTCAGGCGATAAACGCTGAGTGGATGTCCCGAGATATCCGTCGGTTATTTTGTCAGAAATAAATCCGGTTGCGGCTAAATAAACGCGAAGCGGGTGAGTTTATTTCACCATTTCAAAACACATTACGTTTGCGTAATCTGCACCGTTATTTTTTCGCGTCGTCGTCAAAATGGCGAGAGGGAATCAGATTTTTCTCTTTATTAACCGGCGTTCTTTTCGACCGGCCTTTGTCCAGCAGGCAGTCGCGGCAACAGGCTATTTGCGGATGGTGGATACGCGCTACCGTCAGCGCCTGATGCACGGTATACAAAGAGCCGATAAAGCGCTTCTCTTCCTCAAATTCCAGTACGTAACAGCCTTTTTTATGCAATACCCAGCCGGCGTCCGGATCGTGACATAAATAAAAATAGTGCGGTTCTAACATAACTTACTCTCGGGCGAGTGATAGCCATCGAATAGATAATCGGTGATGTGTCTAAATTAGAGACGCATTCAGTCTACGCCGATGATGACCTGCGGGGCTAATTGATTTAATGACTTTCGGATTAGACCTGAAATGACCGGACCAGCATGAATAATGTGCCGGTCCGGTTGCTGATTTTATTCGCTGGCGAGCGCGGCGACCGGATCCATTCGTGCGGCTTTGCGCGCGGGCAGATAACCAAATATCATGCCGATAATGGTTGAGCAGGCAAACGCTGCGCCAGCCGATTGCCATGAGTAGATGGCGGTCAGCACGCCGCCAGCCAGCAGTGAAATGACCGGACCTATCACCAGAGACAGCGCCACGCCGAGCGATCCGCCCACCAGGCACACCAGCACCGCTTCAATCATAAACTGCTGCATAATGTCGCCGCGTCGCGCACCTACCGCCATGCGCACACCAATCTCGTGGGTGCGTTCGGTCACCGACACCAGCATGATGTTCATTACGCCAATACTGCCGATCATGAGCGCAATCGAAGCCACCAGTAAAATCAGCAGCGTCAGCGTGGCCGCCGCACCTTCTATCGCTTTACGATACTTGTCCCGGTTGAACATCAGGAAATCTTTGGTGCCGTGGCGCGCCGTCAGCAGCTGGGTGAGCGATTCCACCGCCGCACCGCTCACCACATCATCTTTAAGTTTAATACTGATACTGGTGAGCGCGGTCTGGCCGCTGATGCGGTACATCACCGTGCTCCACGGTAGCCAGACGCTGAGACGGTTGGGCGACAGACCGTCTTCATTATTGGCCACGCCAATAACCCGCACCGGCACCGATCCCAGCACAATCATTTTGCCAATCGGGCTCGGGCCCTGTTCGCCAAACAATTTATTGCGCGTGTTGATATCAATAATGACTTCCTGGCGCGCGTGCCGCTCATCGCTGAAGTTGCTGCCTTCCACCAGCTTAATGCCCTGAATGCGAAAATAGTCGACGCCCACGCCGGAAACTGAAGTTTTGGAGGCGTTGGCCAGGTAGCGAATGGGCTGCGTGGCGATGATTTCCGGACTGACGGCGGCGACAAACTGCTGGCGCGCAATCACATCGGCATCGGCCATCACCAGGGTTTGTACCGGATGCGCATCGTCCTCGACATAATCGCCCCCGGCATAGATAGAAACCACATTGGTACCAAGTCCGGAAATGCTCTCCAGCGTTTTTTCCCGCGCGCCCTGGCCCAGCGCCACCACGGTGACAACGGCGGCAATGCCAAAGATAATGCCGGTCATAGTCAGTGCGGTGCGCAGGCGGTGGGCGTTCATGGCATTCAGCGCCATGCGCAATGATTCGCGCAGCCGGTCAAGCAGGCCGCGGAATCTGCTCTGCCGCTTGCGTGGCGCTGGCGTAAAGCGCGTTTTTGCGGCCGTGGCAGCGCTGCCGCTGTCGGCAAAAATCTCGCCGTCCTGAATTTCAATGATGCGTTCCGCGTGCTGCGCCACTTTCATATCGTGGGTAACGATAATCACCGTGTGACCTTCGCGGTTCAGTTCGCTGAGGATGCGCAGCACTTCTTCACCGGAGTGCGAATCGAGCGCGCCGGTGGGCTCATCGGCGAGGATAATTTCGGCACCGTTGATCAGTGCACGCGCAATACTGACACGCTGCTGCTGGCCGCCTGACAGCTCGCCCGGCTTATGCTGTTCGCGCCCCTGTAATCCGAGCCGTGCCAGCAGCTGTGCGGCGCGCTGACGGCGTGCGGTGCCGGATAAGTTGGCATAAATCGCCGGTATTTCAACATTGCTCAGCGCGCTGAGATCCGGCATCAGGTGATAGCGCTGAAAGATGAAGCCGATGTGCTCGCGCCGCACTTGCGCCAGCGCATCGGGCGAGAGCGTGGCGGTATTTTTGCCGCCAATCAGGTAATCACCGCTGTCCGGCGCATCAAGGCAGCCAAGAATGTTCAGCAGCGTGGATTTGCCTGAGCCCGAGGGCCCGATGATCGCCACCATTTCGCCGCTGGCAATCTGCAGATTAATGTTTTTCAGCACCTGCAGGGATTGGGAACCATTGACGTAGCTGCGCTGAATGTTGTGCAGTTCGATGATATTCACATCACCACCTTGTCCGCGCCCGGCTGCTGCGTGGCAAGGATCACTTTTTCCCCTAAGCGCAGCCCGCTCAGCACCTGAATGTCAACGCTGTCGCTGATGCCGGTGGTGATGTAGCGCTTCTCTGGCTGATTATTTTGATCCGCGATTTCGACGTAAGTACGACCATCGCTGGCCTTTTTCGTGGCCTGTACCGGCACCAGCAGCGCGTTTTTCGCCTGGTCACGCAGCAGATTAACCTGCGCCGTCATGGAGATGCGCAGCGCATTATCCGGGTTCGGCACATCAAGCAGGGCGTTGTAATACACCGCCGCGTTCGTGCTGCTCACGGTATTGCTTTCGCTGTTGCCCATCAGCGCATCATCTTTCATCACCGACTCAGGGGCCAGTTCGATGCTGCGCAGCGTGGCGTTGTAGCGTTTATCCGGGTTGGCGAAGGTGGTAAACCACGCCTGCTGGCCGGGCTGAATATTGGTAATGTCCGCCTCGGAGATTTGCACTTTGATGGTCATGGTGCCGAGCTGCGCCAGTTTGGCGATGGTCGGGGCGCTCTGTACGGCGTTTACGGTCTGGCCCTGCTTCGTGACGATCGCCACCACCGTGCCGTCAATCGGTGCCATGATGCGCGTGTAGCCGAGATCGAGCTGCTTTTTATCCACTTCGATCTGCGCCTGAATCACCCGCGCCTGCTGCGCCGTCAGCTCTGCCTGGGCGATGCGCCACGCTTCGGCGGCGGTATCATAATCCTGACGGGAAACGGCATTGGTTTTAACCATCTGCTGCAGGCGCTGAAACTGTGCCTGCTGGCGTACCAGCGTAGCCTGACGGGTCTGTAAATCCGCCTGCGCCACGCTCAGCGCCGCCTGCGCATTACGCAGATCGCTGCGCTGCGGCTGATCATCGATTTCTGCGATCAGCTGGCCCTTACGTACGTTGTCGCCAGCTTTGATATACAGCTTTTTCACCTGACCGGAGACCTGCGCACCGACGTTAACGCGCTCAATCGCGTCCATTTTGCCGGTGGCGGCAATCACGTTTTCGATGTCGCCCTGGCGCACCGCGGCGGTCATCAGCGGATTGGGTTTACTGCGTGACGCCGAATACCCCCAGAGAACCAGAATCATCACCAGCGCAGTTAGCGCGGCAAACAGCCATTTTTTCGTCATTGTGTGCATCATCGTCCCTTAAATTTAGCGAGAATAATAATCACTAAGCGGGACAAACTGGAGAAAAATTCTGCGGAATTTTGTCAGCCGCAGGGGAGTGCGCCATCCCTGGCGCAGGTTGTGGGTTAGCGATACCCCGTCAGTCAATCCGTTCAGAGCAGATTCAGCTGTTGTTTCAGCTGCGCAATCTCCCTGCGCCACTGCTGCTGTTGCGCCGGTTTCTGATGCTTTGCCTTACGCGCTTCGTCCTGCTGCAGCTTTTCTTCCAGCACTAGCAGCGCCTGCAACAGCGCATCTTCATCGCCCGGGCGGTCATCGACGGCGGCAGCGGCAAGCGGGTAATCGACTGGCACATGGGCGGTGGCCAGCCTGGCGGTCACCTGCGGCCAGTCGTGCCACTCGCTCAGCTGCTGCTGTTCAATCAGCCAGAAGCGATTGCAGCTGCTGGCGATCAGGCTGCGGTCGTGAGACACCAGCAGCACCGCGCCGGCGAACTGCTGCAGCGCCTGCGCCAGCTCCTCTTTGCCTGCCATATCCAGATGGTTGGTCGGTTCATCCAGCAGCAGCAGCGAGTAGCGTGCCAGCGTCAGGCCGACAAACAGCAGGCGCGAGCGCTCACCACCGCTGAGTGAGGCAACCTTCTGCTGATGGCGCAGCCAGGGAAAGCCTGCGCTAATCAGCGCCATTTTGCACTGCTCATCGCTCAGCGCAGCGAAACCGTGTAGCGCTGCGCTTAACGTCTGGTCGTCACGCAACTGTTGCAGGCTCTGGTCGTAATAGCCGACGCGGGCGCGCGGATGAAACAGCGGGTTGTCGCCTTGCTGCCAGCTGTGCCACAGCTGGCGCAGCAGTGAGGATTTGCCGCAGCCGTTGTGGCCGACAATCGCGATGCGATCGCCACTTTTCACCTGCAGCGCGGGCAGGGAAAAAAGGGTCGGCGCCCCGGCAGCAGGCTGAATCGACATCGGCGGCAGCGCCAGCACGCGATCCGCCTGCAGCGCTTCGCCCTGTAACTGCAGCTGCCACGGACTGCCGGCGCTGAGCGTGGTCTGCGCGGCTTTCAGCCAGTCGATGCGCTTCTCCATCTGTTTCGCTTTACGCGCCAGACCTTCGTTGTCATAGGTCCGACCCCAGATCGCCAGCCGTTTTGCGCTGCTCTCAACCCGGGCAATCTCCTGCTGCTGTGCCTGGTGGCGCTGCGCATCGGCTTCATCCTGCTGCGCCAGCGCCTCGCGGGCGGCCGTGCAGGGCAGACGGAAAACATGCAGCGTGCGATCGCGCAGGATTGCGCTGCAGTTGGTGACGCGGTCCAGCAGCGCGCTGTCGTGGGACACCAGCACAAAGCTGCCCTGCCAGCCGATCAGAAAATTCTCCAGCCACAGCAGGGTCGGCAGATCGAGATGGTTACCCGGTTCGTCCAGCAACAGTAAATCGGGCTGCAGAATCAGCGCGCGCGCCAGCAATAGTCGCATATGCTGTCCGCCGCTCAGCGTCGCCGCGGTTTGTGACTGCTGCGCTGTGCTGAAACCCAGCGTATGCAGCAGCGCCTCGGCACGCCAGCGCTCGCTGCTGCGCTGTGCTGCGGGCAGCCGGGCGATAACGCCATCCAGCAATGAGGCCTCAAGTAACATTTCCGGCAGGTGTTGTTCGATGCGCGCCAGCAGACAGTGGCTCGCTGGCGTGACGCTGCCGTGACTGGCGGCCAGTTCACCGCTGAGAATTTTCAGCAGGGTACTTTTACCGCTGCCGTTGTCGCCAATCAGACCGATGCGGTCGCCTTTTTTCAGGCTGAAATCCAGGGAATGGAAAAGCGGGCCAAAGGCATTGTCGAAGCCGACGGCGTGTGCGGAAAGGAGTGTGCTCATCTACTTACTCTCAAGTTGCAGGCGCAAAAAAGCCTGACGTCAGAATTTCGCTGACGACAACCCGGTAAGCCGGAGAGAAGGGATTAGATTGTAAGAACTTCGCTCAGGCGGATTATCGCAGCACGAGTGCGGTAAAACCTGAGCGGGTCCAGTCACCATAGAAGTGTGAGTAAACAAACAGTTCACACGACGGCATTGAGATCCTCCTTAGTTATCAGCAGGTGAATAAGTCAGCCGATAATAGTGGCGGTGTGCGGCTTTTTCCAGCGATTTGTATCGGCGCTGGTATAGTATGGCGTCAGAGCCTGATAGATATCACAGGAGATTGAATATGTTGATTTATGACGTTTTTGGCCGGCACATTGGCGTTCTGCGCAAGGAGGATGCCTGGCAGGTATTTCGCGCCGACGTGACAGAAAGAAAATTCTCACGAATGTTTGATATCGCTATTCCAGACGATATGCCAGAAGACGAAATTGCAGGCTGGCTGGGTGATATCTTTCATGAAGCTGCAACTGAGCATCATCCCGATGTGAAACGCATCGAATAAAAAAACGTGGTTAAATTATTGAAGTTTGCCTAAGGCACAAAGCGGACTATGCCCAGGCCCATGTCCGCTATGAGCGAGGAGCTGACGTAAAGTGTTTATGCAATCAACGGCTTCCACTCTCTTTTGAGCAGTGCAAAAATCAAGGTATCGTCATATTGCTTTTTATCATCATCCCGTGCGAAAGCGACAAATTCTTTGAAACAGCCCTCCTGACGCATACCAAGGCGAGCACAAAGCTTCTGAGAAGCTAAATTGTAGTCTTCCACGTAGGCATAAAGACGTCTGGCTTCTTTGTCAGAAAATAGGTACTGAAATAGTGCCGCGACGGATTCTGTCGCATAACCTTTGCCTTCGTACCGCTTGTTAAAATGCCATCCTACTGACCAGGTGTTAGTGTCAATCTCTTCACTATTATCGGCAAAAAGATGACCAATCAATTCATCAGTTTCTTTCAGGCAGACAGCAAACTGGCTTGTATCACTCGATCGTCTATTAACCTCTTCTGATGCCTCTGCGAGAGAGTCAAGTTTCTCCTCCTGAAAACAAGGTGTGCGAGGTAAAGACAGGTAATCAAAAAGTGCAGGCGCATCTTTGTCTTCGAATGTACGGATAATGAGTCGCGGTGTCGTCGTGAAAATCATGAAAACCTTTTTATCATTAGATGTTAAATGGATTGGTGGAGGAGGCAGACCTTCGTTTACCGCCAGCATGATAGCTGTCGCCCCGGAGGCATCACCCAGCGTTGCACCCTCTTATCGTGACTGATTCACCCAAATCAGTTGATCGATTGCGAAGCCCAGTTGCTGGGCATAGGCGAGATAACGCTGTTTGACTTCAGCCGGAATGGTGGGCTGACGCGACAGAATCCACAGATACCCCCGGTTCGGCCCGGCGACCAGTGCATACTGATAATCTTCATCCAGCGCGATCACGTTATAACCACCGTAAAAAGGTCCGAAGAACGAGACCTTTAGCGCGGCGACGTCAGGTTTGCCGGTGAAGTAAGCTTTGCCTTCGCTCTCGCTCCACGCTTTTTTCTCCGGATCGTAACCGCGATTCAGCACGCTGATACCGCCGTCGCTGCGTTTGCCGTAGGTGGCGGTCACATGATCTTTACCGCGTTCGAAACGGTGATCGAGGCGGGCAATTTCATACCAGGTACCGAGATAGCGATCGGCATTGAAGTGAGTGATGGGCTGCACCCCTTTAGGTGGCGTCGGGGATTTACAGGCGACCAGAGTAACAGACAGCGCCGTAATGGCGACTAACGGCCAGATTTTCATCGCAACTCCTTTATATCTCTCAAAATCCTGTCTGAAGTATAGATAAGGATAGCGAAACCGGCGCGGCGCAAAACCTTACGCCGCTGCCGGTCTGTCGATTAACGGCGTTTCTCAACCTCATCTTCTGGCGGAATCAGCGGCTCATCGATAGCGATCGATTTGCCGGATTTCAGCAGCTGAATATCCAGAATCACGTAGGTCATGGTGGTGATAAACAGTGAGATCACACTGCCAATCACGCCGCTGGTGGTGAAGGTGAAGTAGTTGTACATCACCACCCAGGTGAGGCAGATAAACATCGCCAGCGCCACGGTAATCGCCGACTGCGAGTAATGCGTGGTGCGCGCCCCCATTTCATTAATCTGCAGACTCAGGTTGCAGCCGCTGTATTTTTCCAGCAGCACGATAGTGTGATCCCAGTTGTGCAGGCGGCGTGCGCTGCCGCGCGCGGCGAACAGAAACAGCAGCGACAGGAACAGACCAGAGAAGGCGATCAGGACCGGTACCGCTTCCAGCGCATAGGCAATGCTTTTATGGCTCGACGCTTGTGCGACCGCGCTCAAATCCAGCGTCAGCGAGCAGCCCAGTGCGCCATACAGGAACACAAACAGCAGCAGATAGAGCGCGTTGCGTTTCCAGTCGAGCTCTGCTTCATGATTTCTCTGTAACCGCGCATCCTGCAACGCCTGTTGCAGGCGCAGTTGTTCGTCAGACGTGGAATCGATACTGGCGATCTCCTCGCCCAGTAAGCGGTGAATAAAAGGCTGATCGGCCTGATCGAGGGTGATGCGCATAAATTTTCCGCTAGCAAAATATTCGTGGCGTCAGTGTAACGTAAAACGAAGCTCACCGGGCGTCCGGTGCAGCGGCTGCGCATTTTGCCGCCGTCAACACGCACCGGGTGAAGGGGGAGCGCAGCAATCCTTCGCATCCACCGATTGGCGATATCTGATTATTCGGGTAACGTGGAATTTCATACTAATACGTCAAAATTTTTCCCGTACCCTACGTAACAGGAGAGGTCAGTTATGTCCGTCCATTCGCCGCTCATCGGCATTGTCAGCGATGATGTCAGTCATCCGCACAGTATGCACATGCACAAAGAAGTCACGCGTCAGCTCAGTGCGCGTGATCGGCTGCCGGTGCTGCTGTGCGCCGCTACGCGCGAGGATTTTCAGGCCGCGCTGCGGAACGCGGCGTCGCTGCCACTGGGCGGACTGCTGTTCCTGAGCTCGCCGTTTCAGGATGCGCAGGAGATCGCCGCGCACCTGCTGCCGTCGCTGCGCGCGGTGCATTTGTGCCCGAACGACAGCGCGGGCGCTGATGTGGTGGTTGCCGATGCGTATCACGCCGGGCAGCAGCTTGGCGCACTGCTGCTGTCGCAGGGACACCAGCGTTTGGGCGCTATGCAGGTGCAGGCAAGTGACACGCCGCCGCGCCAGGTGCAGGGGTTTATTGCCAGCCTGCAGGCGGAAGATAAGACGCTGCACGCAGCACTGCACGCCGGTGCCCTTCACCGTGAGCAGGCTTATCAGGCGATGATGGCTTATCTGAAGAAAACCCGTGCGGCAGAACGCATCAATGCATTGATGTGCGAATACGACGAGCTGGCCTTTGGCGCACTGCAGGCCGTGCGCGACTTCGGTCAGGGCGCGCATATCGCCGTAGTGGGCTTTGATGATGCTGACGAGGCGCGCGGCTCCACATGGCACCTGAGCAGCTGGGCACCGCGCCGTGATTTACTGGTGACGGAAGCCCTGAACCGGCTGCTGGATCAGCGTCCGGACCACAGCCGCGCCTGGCAGCAGGGTGAGTTGCAGGTGCGCCATTCGCATCACGGCAAATATGTGCCTGGCGAAATGTCGCAGTGCGGCTGCGCCATCCGTCACTGATCGCTGCAAGCCTTTCCCCTTTGGCGCCGGGCTGATTTCCACACACTGGCGCTGATCTTTGCCGGATTTTTATATCCGCGCAGGTTTTCTTTACGCCTTTTTTATATTGCCGGCGGTTAAATCAGCGCAGCAGGCGGCACTGTGGCGCGCCTTAACCTCAAAGGGAAATATCATGCCCGGCACTATTCTGGTCACACATAATCAGCATCAGTCTTCCACGCTGGCAGCCATTTACGATCGCCTGATGGCGCGACGCGGTGGCCTCTGGGTCTGCTGGGATGGACAACGTACCGTCGCTGCGCAGGAAGCGGCGCGCACGCTTAGCTTTCAGCAGGGTAATGAATACGACAGGCTGCAGTTTGCGCTGACGCGCGCAGAATACGAAGAGGGCTATCACGGCTACGTACATCAGGGGTTGTGGCCGGTGTTTCACCAGCGTCCGGACCTGGCACGTTTCACCAGCGCCAGCTTCCAGGCCTATCGCCAGCTGAATGCGGCTTATGCTCACGCCATCGCTGAATATGCCATGCCGGACGATGTGATCTGGCTGCAGGATTATCACTTCATCCCAACGGTGAAAATGCTGCGTGATACCGGCTTAACTAACCGCATCGGTTTGTTTTTACATCAGCCGTTTCCGTCCGGTCAGCTGTTCGAAGCGATCCCTGACTGGCGCAGCCTGGCAGAATCGCTGCTGTGCTGTGACCTGATTGGCTTCCAGACCGCGCAGGATATGAATAACTTTCTGCTGTGGCTGGAGAGCGAGTTTCGCGCTGAACGCTTAGGCAGGAACCGTCTGCGCGTGCACGGTCACATTATCACCACTGGCGTGTTTCCGGTCGGGATCGATCTGGCTGAGGTTCAGGCATTACTCGAGAGTAACAGCTGCCAGTATATGGAGCAGCAGAGCCGCGAACATTTGCCGGCCAACACGGTGCTGAGCGGCGGTCATCTCGACGACAGCGCAGGTCTGCCGTATCGCATCAGCGCGCTGGAAGTGCTGCTACGCCATCACCCCGACTATGCGGGCAACATGATGTTATTGCAGCTGGCTTCTGCTGCCAGCGGTCACCCGCACCGGCAGCAGGCAATCAGCCACAATCTGGAAAATCTGTGCGGTGAGGTTAATGGCGTGCACGGTATGCTCAACTGGTATCCGGTCAGCTATCTCAACCACGATTATCGCCGTGAGGAGCTGGCCGGGCTGTATCGCGCGTCGCGGGTGGCGCTGGTGACGCCACTGATGGCGGGCATGAGCCTGATGGCGAAAATGTATGCTGCGCTGCAGGATCCGGCGAATCCCGGCGTGCTGATTCTGTCGCAGTTCGCGGGTGCGGCCGAACAGATGGATGGCGCGCTGATCGTTAATCCTTACGATCCGGATGCAATGGCGGATGCCATCCATACGGCGTTGCGGCTGCCGCTCAGCGACCGTCAGAACCGTCATGCGCGCTTGCTGAATAATCTGCACCGCTATGATTGTCACTGGTGGGCCGACAGCTTCCTCGCCCTGTTAATGGATGAGCCGCAGCCGGAGAGTGTGCAGCTGTCTAGCCGTCACCTGTCGGGCGCAGGCATAAGCGGGCGGTTACGTTATTGATAAGCAGACTGGGGCAGAGCGGGGCTAATGTCGGGTGTTTTTGCCCGTATTATCACGGTTGCGAAAAATATGGGTCACGTTATCGCTACCTTTTAACGCCACCGCTTCGCCCTGAGGCGCACTTTTGCTGTTCTGCACTTCAGCAATCGCATAGCGAAACGCCCGCTGGCGTGCTGGATCGGTTTCTGAGGCCGCCATCGCGCGCAGTTTTTCCAGCAGTGCGAGGGTGGTTACCGGTCCGGCTTGTTTTAACAATTGCAGCACGGCATCGCCCATGACAATGTCGGCCAGTTTTTCATCTTCACTTCTATACATAAAAGCTCTCAGTATCCGCGTTGCGTTTAGCATTGCCTGGTGCAGGTAAACCAAAGCCTAATCAACGACTGATAGTGTCGCTCTTCCTCTGTCGGAAATGTGTGACCTGCTGAGCGAAATTTTTCCCCGACAGCACCCTTAAACTTATACAACAAAAGCGCTTCTGTACAGGCGGGAGTGTCATCCCTTTCACTATTTAGCGCTTTAATGCGCGCTGGCGTTGCAGGTTGCTATTGTACTTAGTAGCATAGGTGGTTCAGGCAAGGACAAGGACAGTCCTCTTCTTCATAAAGCAGGGAAACAGCATGGCCATTTATGTATTGAAGCCCTTCGACCGAAATTTCAAAGGTGACATGATTGCGGACATCAAGCTCTGTCTGGCTGCCCGCGAATTGATTGCCGGACAGTATGAGGCCAGCCTGGGGGGTGGTGTTTATAAAAAACGTATTCCGCTCGGCGCCGGCAAAAGCGGCGGAGCCAGAGCGATTGTCGCGTTCAAATCGCAAAAACACCTGTTTTTTGTGAACGGTTACGCTAAATCGACCACGAAGAGTGGCATTCGTGAGATTAAAGAGGATGAGCTTAATCTCTACAGGCAGGTAGCCAGTCAACTGTTTGCCATGACGACTGAGCAGGAAAGAGCAGCGATAAAGGCGAGAAAAATGCGAGAGGTAATATGCGATGGTTGATCATCTAAAAGATCTGCAGGAAATCGCGCATGATTTTAACCCGCTGGGGGTGATTAGCGATGAGCTTACCGAAAAAATCGATTCACGTGTCAGATTACGTGAGCTGCGTACTTCTCTGCCGGTTTTACAACTGATGTCAGGCGAGGCTATCCGTCAGTTACGTGAGCGTCATGGTCTGAGTCAGGCCATGTTAGCCGCCTATATTGGCCTGTCTCCGGCCACCGTGGTGAAATGGGAGCGCGAGGAGAAAAAGCCAAATGGCGCTGCGCTGCGCCTGCTTAACCTCATTGATAGAAAGGGTCTTGAGGTATTGCGTTAATCATTTTTTGCGGCCACAGCATAACGTGGCCTGACATTGCGTGACACAACGAATTTGTCGTGACGCCGCAGCCAAAATCACGCTGTGACGCCGGGCTGAAGTGATGAAAAACAGGCATAGATCTTTGCCTGTTAGTATCTATCCCGCCGTTACCCGCCCCGGCGCTAATCGCTGCTGCCCAGAATATCCATAAACTCCTGCACTGGCCGGTCGTAGACGTTCATACTGCCGGGACGATCGCTGAGCCAGGCCACAGCCAATTCCCAGCACATATCAACGTCGCTGATGCGGCAATAATGCAGCGTCGTGCTGCGCGCTTTCACTACCTGTTCGGGCAGCAGGGCAATCCCCATATTGCGCTCCACCAGACTCAGTAAAGTTTCCAGATCGCTCACTTCAAACGTCACTTTGCGGCTCAGCCCCTGCAGGGCAAAACTATTGTCATTCACCTTGCGCGTGCCCTGGCCGGCTTCGAAATCGATAAACGACTGCTGCGCCAGGTGTGCCATGGTGACGTCCGGCTGCATCGCGGTGAACCCGGCATAATCGGCGGCAAACGCTACCACGATTTCATCGCAGGCGATGATGCGCGACGACAGCCGGTCGGAGACTTCCTCCACCGGCATAATCGCCAGATCGATCTGCTGATCGTGCACTTTTGCGTTGAGCTTCGCCGATGATCCCTGACACAGCTTGACGTCAAAATCCGGAAAGCGACGAATAAAGGTTTCCAGTAATTGCGGCAGATCGATAAATGGCGGCACGCTTTGCACCGTGCCAATCGACAGGGTTCCGGTCTTAAGCGCCACGATCGCCGCCACTTCCTGCGACGCTTTTTCGACAAAGGCGCCGATGGTTCTGGCGTAATCAAGAAACACTTTCCCGGCCATGGTCAGGCGCACCTGGCGAGTGGAGCGGATAAAAAGCGGCGTGCCCAGTTCTTCCTCCAGCTGTTTGATCGAGGTGGACAAGGCCGATTGCACAATATGCATACTCTGTGCGGCGCGGGTGAAATTTTCATGTTCCGCCACGGCGATGAAGTGCCGCATCTGGCGCAATTCCATCAGTTATCTCCATAAAAGATGAATTTAATCACAATAATGAATTTTACAGATTAACGATACGCGGTAAAAATTTGTCCGGCAATCGCCTGTTCGCCGCACGGTTTTGCAGGAAATCAGGGTACGTCTTCTGCCCACCAGCACGGCGGCATTTAATGAGAGGAATCTGTTATGAGTTATGTTGCATCGCCAGCGCGTTATCAGACCAACATGCAGTACCGTAAAACCGGCAAAAGTGGCCTGGTGCTGCCGCTGATCTCGCTGGGGCTATGGCAGAATTTTGGCGGCGTTGACGTGTTTGAGACCGGCAGAGCGATCCTGCGCCACGCGTTTGATAACGGCATTACCCATTTCGACCTGGCGAATAACTACGGGCCGCCAGCGGGATCGGCTGAAGAGAACTTTGGTCGCTGGCTGGCGCAGGATTTTGCCCCATATCGTGATGAACTGATTATCTCCAGCAAAGCGGGCTGGGATATGTGGCCGGGTCCGTATGGTGGCCCGACCGGCACCCGTAAGCATCTGATTGCCAGCTGTGATAACAGCCTGCGCCGCATGGGGCTGGATTATGTCGATATCTTCTACAGCCATCGCGTCGATCCGAATACACCGCTGGAAGAAACCATGGGCGCGTTGGTACAGCTGCATCGTCAGGGCAAGGCGCTGTATGTCGGCATCTCTTCCCATTCGCCAGAGCTGACGCGTCAGGCCGCTGCGATTCTGGCCGATGAGAAAGTGCCGCTGTTTATTCATCAGCCCAATTATTCGATGCTAAACCGCACTATTGAGCACGGGCTGCTCGATACGCTGGCGGAGCTCGGCAGCGGTTGCATTGCTTTTTCACCGCTGGCACAGGGCATGCTAACCAATAAATATCTCAACGGCGTACCGCAGGGCGCGCGCGCCGGCGGCAGCGATCCGCGTCTTTCTGCCATGCTCAGCGAAGAGAACCTGGCAAAAATTCGTGCGCTTAACGCGATTGCTGAAGCGCGCGGTCAGACGCTGGCGCAGATGGCGATCGCCTGGGCGCTGCGTGATGAGCGGGTCACTTCTGCGCTGATTGGTGCCCGCACGGTTGATCAGTTAAGCGATTCCCTGCGCGCGCTGGACAACCTGACCTTTACGGCACAGGAGCTGGCGGAGATTGATCGCTACGCCACCGAAGGCGGGGTGGATATGTGGCGCGTCTCTTCTCAACTTAAATAATGCCGGCGCCGCGCAACGCGGCGCGCTTTATCGCTGCGCCTGCTGTAACCGCACGGCGCGGCGAAATGCATTGGGTGACTGACCCGTTTCACGCTTAAAAGCATGGCTGAAGGCGCTCTCTGAGGCGTAACCCAGCGTCTGCGCTACCACGGCCACCGCCTCATTTTCCTCCTGCAACGCACGCTCCGCCAGCCGCATGCGCCACGCCGTCAGATAGGCTATCGGCGTGATGCCGACCACCTGGCGAAAATATTGGGCAAAACGGGTGCGCGACATGGCACAGGCACGCGCCAGCTCGTCCAGATGCCAGTTGCGCGCCGGATCGCCATGCAGCCGCTGTAACGCCGGTGCCAATCGCGCATCGTTCAGCGCCCGCAGCCAGCTGGCGGGCAGTGCGCTGCTGGTTTGCAAATGCGCCCGCAGAATCTGGATGAACAGCAGTTGTGCCAGCTGGGCCGTTGCCAGCTGCGATCCCGGCTGGACATGCTGGCCTTCCTGCACCAGTTGATCCAGCACCCAGCGGAATGACGCCGCCTGCGGTGACGCTGCCGGCACCTGAATCCAGGGAGGTAATACGTGGGTCAGTAAACGACCACTGGCAGGATCAAGCAGTACATGGCCACCGATATGGACAAAATCATCACCGCTGCCAATCGGCGCATGGCCTTTTCCTGCGCCATAAAACACGCTCATGGCGTCAACCGGCGGCTCGTCCGGATGGCTGGTCAGCACGAAGGCGCGTTTAGCGCTCAGCAAGCCGACGTCGCCGGTGGCAAAATGAAACGGTTCAGGTTCGCCCTCCAGTATGACCCAGCAACTGCCTTTGATAATGGCGAAGAATTTAATTTTATCGGGCGCAGGGAAACGCAGCGCCTAGCGTCCGCCTGCGGTAAAACCGCCGGTCAGCAATGATTCAGCGCGAACGAATCGCAGAATGTCGGAAAAGGGATCAAGGCTCATTTCTGTACTATCACGCAAGTAAAGTGCATTTAAAAGCATTCAAAATCCGCCCTCCGCCGCTTAACGTAGAGCGCGTCGAATGAACGATGCTTGTGATGAGGAAGAAAAATGAGTAATGAAAAGGTTCTGGTTACCGGCGGCAGCGGGTTTATCGCTCAGTACTGCATTATTGCGCTGCTGCAGCAGGGCTATCAGGTGCGAACCACCTTACGTGATGCCGAACGTGAAGCTGAAGTCAGGGCGCATCTGTTGCAGGCCGGGGTGGACGCAGGCGAGGCGCTGCAATTCGTCGTTGCCGATTTAACGGCAGACGCGGGCTGGGAAGACGCGGTGGCAGGCTGTCGCTTCGTGCTGCATGGCGCTTCTCCCACCCCGACCGGCAACCAGGTAAGCGAAGCTAACTGGGTGAATCCGGCGATTGAAGGAAATCTGCGCGTATTGCGCGCCGCGCGCGATGCAGGCGTTAAACGTGTGGTGCTGACCTCGGCGTTTGGCGCGGTCGGTATCGGACATCCAGCGGACTATCCGCGCCCCTTTACCGAGCGCGACTGGAGCGATGTCAGCGGCGATGTGTGGCCGTATCAGAAATCGAAAACCCTGGCGGAACGCGCCGCCTGGCAGTTTATCGCTGAGCAGGGTAACGGTCTGGAACTGGCCACGGTGAACCCGGTGTCGGTGCTGGGGCCGGTGCTGGGTGCCGACTATTCACATTCGATTCGCATTGTGAAGGAGCTACTGGAGGGGCAGCCAGGCTGTCCTGACATCAATTCATGTTTTGTTGATGTGCGTGACGTGGCCAGTCTGCACGTGCTGGCGATGACCCACGCCGCCGCGCAGGGGCAGCGCTTCCTTGCCAGTTCGGGGCACAGCCTGCCGCTTATTGAGGTGGCGCGCACGCTCAAAACCCATCTGGCAGCAGAAGCAGAGAAGGTTTCGCTGCAGCCAATGAGTGACGCCATGGTGCGGGCGGCGGCAGCGCAAAATCCGCTGATGACGGGAATGGTAAAACTGCTGGGCGTTGATATGAACGTCAGCGCCGCTAAAGCTGGCTGGCTGCTGAACTGGCATCCGCGCAGTCCGCAGGAGGCCATTCTTGCCACCGCGCGCAGCCTGATTGCGCTGGGGCTGGTAGCAAACCACTAGTCTGACTGCGGCATTTATCATCACCCTGGTGACGCGCAGATGCTATATAAATGATAACAATTATCATATATAGCGATTGATGAGGATATCATGCCGTCTCCACAGGTGATAAACGCCGACTGCTGTATCGTCGGCGGCGGTCCGGCCGGCTTAATGCTGGCCTATTTACTGACGCGCGCCGGCCTGCGCGCGGTCGTGATTGAGAAGCACGCCGATTTTCTGCGCGATTTTCGCGGCGACACCATTCATCCCTCAACCCTGGAGATCATGCACCAGCTGGGTCTGCTCGACGCGCTGCTGGCGCTGCCGCATCAGCGCGCGGAGAAGTTACAGGCGGAAGTAGGCGGGCAGGAGATCACCATGGCCGATTTCTCCCGTCTGCCGTTGCGCTGCCGTTTTATCGCCTTCATGCCGCAGTGGGACTTCCTCACTTTCCTCGCCGCCCAGGCGGCGCACTATCCCGGTTTCACGCTGCTGCAATCCACCGGTTTTGACGATTTTCACTATCAGGACGGCGTAATCGCAGGCGTGAAAACGTTACAAGGTCACGCAATTCACGCGCCGCTGGTAATAGGCGCTGATGGCCGTTGCTCGGCGGTGCGGCAGAAAGCCGGGCTGGTGGGTAAAAGCTTCGGTGCTCCACGCGATGTGGTGTGGTTCCGGCTGGATAAACAGCCGGACGACCCTGAGCTGGGGATGGGCCACAAGGGGCCGAAGCAAAACTTCATTGTCATTGACCGCGGCGAATACTGGCAGTGTGGATTCACCATTCAGAAAGGCGAATTCGAGGCGCTGAAGCAGGCCGGGCTCGACGCGCTGAAAAACCGCATGGCAGAGGTTGCGCCGTTCAGCGTGGCGCGCATGGCGCAGCTGCAGGAGTGGCAGCAGCTGAGTCTGTTATCCATCCGTATCGATCGGCTGGACAAATGGATGAAGCCCGGCGTGCTGTGCATTGGCGATGCCGCACATGCGATGTCACCGATTGGCGGCGTGGGCGTGAACCTGGCGATTCAGGACGCGGTGGCCGCCGCCAATTATCTGACGCGGCCGTTGCAAAACGGCACGCTCACGCTGCGCGATTTGGAGAACGTGCAGCGGCGGCGGCAGTTTCCGACCGTGGCGACGCAATTCCTGCAGATCAAAATGAGCAGCGGCAAGCGCCCGCGCACCACGCCCAGTAAGGTTCCGCAGCTCATCAGCCGCTATCCGTTTTTACGTCATCTGTTTGGCCGATTGATTGGTATGGGCTTCCGCCCGGAACGGCCACGTCTCGCCGGAGAAAAAACGTAGCCGGGTAATTATTGCAATTGCGATGCTTTTGTAACATTAAATTAACTTTTGCGGCGAGCTATCATTAAAAAAATTGCTTAATCAGGGAGGTGATTTAATCACTTTGTGCCTTATTTGTCGGCTGATATAACCTGAACGTCAACGCGATCTCAACGAAGCGCAAATGGCGTGAGGCGGGTGAATAGCGGTATTACGCGATGATAAAGGTTTTCTATTGATTTCAGCGGTGACACAAGGTTGGCGAAATCCACAGTTTGATTATGGTTAAGGGGCGTGACACAAACCATAAGAAACTGAGGAAGACGGCAGGTATGAAACTGGAAAACTTATCTCGCAGAAGCTTTATGGCCTTCGCGGCTGGTGGCACCGTGGCGCTGGCGGCCGGCAAGGTCCATGCCCACGACGGCAAGGTGGCGACTTATCCGGCGAATGATCCCAACCATCCGCGCGACCCTGGCCCGCACGATCCGGTGCGCGAAGCGCTGAATCCGGATCTGGTCGATCCGCCAGCAACCGACAGCGGCACATTACCCAACCTGCGCTTTTCGTTTAGCGATGCGCACGTGCGCAAGGGCAGCGGCGGCTGGACGCGCCAGGTGACGCAGCGCGAACTGGGCATTTCCACCACCATTGCTGGCGTCGATATGCGGCTGGATAAGGGGGGCATCCGCGAACTGCACTGGCACAAAGAGGGCGAGTGGGCCTACATGCTGTACGGCAATGCGCGCATCACCGCGCTGGATACCGCAGGTGGCTGGTTTGTCGATGACGTCGGCGTGGGCGATTTATGGTATTTCCCGCCGGGCGTGCCGCACTCAATTCAGGGCCTCGGGCCGGACGGCTGCGAATTCCTGCTGGCCTTCGACAATGGCAATTTCGATGAAGACAGTACCTTTCTGCTCAGCGACTGGTTCAAACATATCCCGCCCGAAGTGCTGGCAAAAAACTTTGGCGTGCCGGCTGAGGTGTTTAACACGCTGCCCTCGCCGGAAGAGGAGTACATCTTTGCCGGGCAGGCACCGGACGGCGCGGCGGCTTCGGCGGTGAGCGGCGGGGTGAAATCGAAGCAGGTCTTCTCGCATAAAATGCTGGCGCAGAAGCCGTTGACGCTGCCGGGCGGCACGGTACGCATTACTGATTCCAGTAATTTTACGGTATCGAAAACCATCGCCGCCGCGCTGGTGGAACTGGCCCCCGGCGCGATGCGCGAACTGCACTGGCATCCCAATAACGACGAATGGCAATACTATCTGGAAGGTCAGGGGCGGATGGGCGTGTTTGCCTCGTCGGGTCAGGCGCGTACGTTTGACTTCCGCGCCGGTGATGTCGGCTATGTGCCCTTTGCCATGGGTCACTATATCGAAAACACGGGTGACAAGCCGCTGCGCTTTCTGGAACTGTTTAAAAGCGATTATTACGCGGATATTTCGCTTAACCAGTGGCTGGCCAGCACGCCGCCAGCGCTGGTGCGCCAGCATCTGCATCTCAGCGACACCTTTATGAATGCGCTGCAGCAGGAGAAGCATCCGGTAGTGAAATAGCCCGTGGCCACGCGCAGCCGGTGCTGCGCGTTCTCTCCTGATACTGTCCACATCTGGCGTGCATATCCCGCCCGGAACCCTGTGGATAAACCTTTCGTTGCCCCATGCCAGCAGGGCTGACCAGCAGGCGGTTATTTTCTGAACGGCCGCCAGCGCAGCGATTTTAGTTTGTCCCGACGGGCTGCTGCCTGCATCACCAGACTCATCGCCGCGGGTAAAACCGTGAGCGTCACCAGCGTCGCCACTAACAGCCCACCGATAATCGCCAGCGCCATCGGTCCCCAGAAAACCTGACGCGAGATGGGGATCATACCGAGAATCGCGGCGCTGGCGGTGAGCACGATCGGCCGGGCGCGGTGTTCTGCCGCAGCCGCAATGGCGGCATCCGGCGGCATACCTGCATCAACGTTGTTATCTGCCTCGCTGATCAGGATCACCGCGTTGCGGATGATCATGCCAGCCAGGGCAATAACACCCAGCAGCGCCACAAAGCCCATCGGTGTGCCGGTCGGCAGCATGGCCAGCACAATGCCCGGCAGACCAAAGGGCGCCATCAGCAGGGCCAGCAGCAGGCGGGAAATCCGCCGCAGTTGTAACATCAGCAATACCAGCATGCAGAGCAGCGTGACCGGCAGGATAGCGATCACCGACTGGTTGCCCTTGTCAGATTCCGCTACCGCCCCGTCCTCGCTCAGGCGGTAACCGGCCGGCAAGCTGGCCCTGAATGCGGCAATCAGCGGCGTGAGGGCGGCGGAGACGGCTTCCGCGCGCAAACCCGGCGCCGTATCGGTCTGAACGGTGATAAACGGCAGGCGCTGGCGTCGCCAGATAACGGGATCCTCCAGCCCCCACTGCGGTGTTGCGACCTGCGTCAGCGGAATTTTTGCGCCCGACGGCGCGGTTAGCAGCAATCCGGACAGGCTGCTCAGGTCATGGCGCGCCGCAGCGTTGCCCTGTAGCACCACATCAATCAGCCGGTTGCGATCGCGTACCGTGGTGATCAGCGTTCCTGACCAGAGCGTATGCAGATACTGAGCAATCAGGTCAGAAGAGAGGCCGGCTGCGCGCGCTGCCGTCTGATTCACCTGCAAAGTGATTACGCGTTCGGGCTCACCGGCGGTTTGATTGACGTCACGCGTCAGCGCTGAGCTGCCGAGCGCGGCGGCCAGCCGCTCTGCCAGCTGCTGCACCTGGCGATAATCCGGACCGCTGATGCGATAACGAATCGGCCAGCCTACCGGCGGACCGAGCTCGAGCGGCGCAACGCGCGTGGTGATGTCGCTGAAATCCCGGGCAAGCACCGCATCCAGCGAGCGCTGCAATCGTTCACGGGCGGCCAGGCTTTTGGCCACCACCACCAGCTGAGCGCTGTTTTCATCGTCCAGCAGCACATCCATGGGCAGGTAGAAGCGTATCGCACCGGTGCCGACGTAAGACGAATAGTGGTCAACATCCCGGCTGGCGGAGACAATCCGCTCAAGGCGTTGCACCTGACGCAGGGTGGCCTGCTGCGACGCACTGGCCGGCAGCGCCAGGCTCACCAGCAGTTCAGGCCGATCGGAGGCCGGGAAAAACTCGCCCTGCATATAAGTGATGCCGACGCCGGCCAGCAACAGCGCCAGCATCGCCATCGCCAGTGTCAGCATGCGGTGGCGCAGCACGCTGCTCAGCAGGCGGCGATAGAGCTGGCTGAGGCGCCCGTTTCCGGCGCGGTGCTGCTTTAGCGTGGCCGGCAACAGCCAGCTGCCGGTCAGCGGTGAAAACAGCACCGCCACCAGCCATGAGCTGATGAGCGCCATCAGCACCACCGCAAACAGGGTATAGCAATATTCTCCCGCGCTGGAGGCGGCAAAGCCGACCGGAATAAAACCGGCAATCATCACCAGCGTACCGGTCAGCATCGGGAAGGCGGTGGTACTGAACGCCCAGGTCGCTGCGCCGGTGCGGGAATCGCCGGCCTCCAGCCGCGCCACCATGGTTTCCACCGTGATCATTGCATCGTCCACCAGCAGGCCCAGCGCCACGATCAGTGCGCCCAGCGAGATGCGCTGCAGGCCGATACCGGCCAGATGCATGCCGATAAACGTCATGGCGAGTACCAGCGGGATCGCCGCCGCGACCACCAGGCCGGCGCGCAGTCCGAGCGAGACAAACGAAACCGCCAGCACGATGATTACCGCCTCGCCCAGCACATCGACAAATCCGCTGACCGCCTGTTGTACTACCGCTGACTGATCGGCGATGCGCGTCATCTCAATGCCGTGCGGCAACTGGCTGGCTTCGCTCTCCATGCGCGCCCGCAGTGCCTGGCCAAAATCCAGCATGTTGCCGGTGGCGGCCATCGACACGGCCAGTCCGATGGCCGGCTGGCCATTAACGCGGAAAAGCGGGGCAGGCGGCTCGGCGGGGCGGCGCGTGATGGTGGCGATCGCCGTCAGCGGAACATAGCGATCGTTAACGTGCAGCGTAACCGCCCGCAGGCTCGCCTCGCTGTTGAACGCGCCGCTCACGCGCAGGGCGATGTTATCGGTGGCGGTGCGCACGCTGCCCGCCGGCTCGACGACATTCTGCGCCCGTAGCGCCTCTGCTACCTGCTGCAAATCCAGTCCCATAGCGGACAGCTGGCGCGGGGAAAAGGCCACCACCAGTTGCTCTTCCTGCTCGCCCAGTAGCTGGATCTTGCCCACATCCGGCAGACTCATCAGATCGCGGCGAATATCGTCCACCCGGTCCCGCAGCTCGCGCGGAGAAAAACCGTCAGCGGTGAAGCCGTAAATCGTGCCAAAGGTATCGTCAAACTCATCGTTGACCGCCGGGCCCTGCACGCCCTGCGGCAAAGCTGGGGTCACATCCTGCATTTTTTTACGCACCTGGTACCAGATCCCGGCCACCTGTGCGGGCGGAGTGTCGTCACGCAGATTGACGAAAATGACCGTGCGGCCAGCGTGCGTTTCACTCTGTACATAATCCAGCCAGGGAATTTCCTGCAGCTTTTTCTCCAGCGGATCGGTGACCAGTCTGACCGTATCGTTGATGTCGGCACCTGGCCACTGCGCAGACACCACCGCAGTTTTGATGGTGAACGCCGGATCTTCGTTGCGCGAGAGCTTTTCATAGCTGACGATGCCTGCTGCCACGATCAGCAACATAAGAAAGGCCATCAGCTGCTGCTGCTTCAGCGCCCAGGCAGAAAGATTAAACGCCGGTTTCATGCTGATCCTCCTGGCTGCCGGCAACGCGTTCACCGTCACGCAGGCTTCTGACGCCCGCCGTGATCACCCGATCGCCCGGCATGATGCCGGCGCGAATCCATATCGCATCTGCCGTGTAGCCGGCAATCGCGACCGTGCGCCGGATAACGCAGTTTTTCACCGGGTCGAGAATAAATACCGCCGGCTGGCCGGCCTGGCGGGTGAGCGCGGTGGCCGGAATCGCCATCACCGCATCCGCCGTCGTGTCGGCCAGCGGCAGGGTGACGGCGACGCTGGCACCCAGCACCATCTCTGCGGGAGGATTGTCCAGTGTGATGCGCACCCGCCAGCTGCGTGTCTGGGCGTCGGCCTGCGGACTGACGTCACGCAGGTGCGCTTCGGCCATCACGGACGGATTCTGCAATAGCGCAACGCGAAAACGGGCACTGGCCCGGCGATCGAGGGTTTCAGGTGTGGCAACATCAAATACCACGTCACGGCCTGTGCCGGTCGCAACGGTAAACACCGTCTGCCCGGCGCTGACCACCTGACCGGCTGCGGCGCTGACGCCCGTCACCACGCCATCGTCAGGCGCGGTAAGGTGGGTCCAGCGCAGGCTATCCTGCGCATTTTTCAATGCCGCTTCACTGCTCTGCCGCCGCGCCAGCGCAGCCTGCCAGTCGGCGCTGGCGCTATCGAGCTGAGCACGGGCAATAGCCCCGGACGGCATCAGCAGGCGCATGCGGTGCAGATTGAGGGCCGCCACCTTTTCGGCCGCGCGGCTGCTGTTCAGCTCCGCCTGTGCGCTCGCCAGCTGATTCAGCGCGCCGGGACTGTCAAGCACGGCGAGCGTCTCTCCCTGCCTGAAGCGGCTGCCGACATCGGCGCTGCGCGTCAGAATCCGCCCCTCCAGCCTGAAACTGAGCGAGGTTTCATCATGCGCGCGGATCTCGCCGGTCAGAGTTTGCTGCCCGGCGGGCGCGGGCGGGCCAACCGTGATGAACTTTACCGGACGCGGTGGCGGCGGCATGGGCGAACGCTTGCGGTCACAGCCGGTCAGCAGCAGGGCCGTCAGCAGCAGACAGGGCAGCAGCGGCAGCAGGGAAACCAGGTGGCGCGGGTTAAGCAAATGGCGCACACCCTGTTTGATCAGGCAGGGAAGCTCGTCGGTCATGGCGCAATTCCTTTATCGGTATTTGCGCCATTACACCGTGCGATTATCAAGAATCCGGCGATGTTCCATCAAGAGCGTGTCAAGAAGGGCAACAACGTCAGGCGTTGCGCGGCAACAAAATCTGTACCTGCAAGCCTCCCGTTGCCGGCAGCGTGGCATTAATCGTGCCGCCGTGCGCCTGGCAAATCGCCCGCGCAATCGACAGGCCCAGCCCGCTGCCGCCCGAGTGGCGGGCGCGTGACGCCTCACCGCGCGCAAAGCGCTCAAACATCAACGCCAGAAACGCCGCAGGAACGCCCGGGCCGTTGTCCTGCACGATGATTTCGTAATGATCAACGGTGTTGCGCGTGCGCAGCTGCAGCTGGCTGCCGCTTCCGGCGTAGCGCAGGGCGTTTTCCAGCAGGATGGTGAAAACCTGTCCGAGTCGGAACGGATCGACCGGCAGTAATGTCTCCTCAGCCAGCGCTACCCCGGTGCTGATGCGCGCTTCATCCAGCTGCGGTTTGATCCACTGCAGGCGCTCGCGCAGGATATCGGCCGGGTTGCAGCGGACTTTCTCCAGCGTGAGCTGGCCGGCATCCGCCAGTGACAGCAGATGCAGCTCATCGATCAGCCGGTGCAGACAACTGAGCTGCGCCATGATCAGGGCGAGCTGACGTGAGTCAGCGCTGAACACGCCATCAAGCAGCGCCTGCAGACGCACCATGGCGGCGTTGAGCGGCGACCGCAGCTCATGCGCCATGGCGACATGCGACGTACGCAGCTCTTTGTCGTAACGCGCCAGCTGGCGCGTCATCGCGTTGAAGTTGTGCGCGAACTGCGCCAGTTCGGCGGGCGCTGCCGGTGTTAACGCCGCCTGCGCACCGAAATCGCCTGCGGTCACCTGGTCTGCCGCTCGTCTGAGCTGGCTGAACTGTGCAGAAAGCGGGCGCGCGTGGCGCAGCCCGAAATAGGCAATAAACGGAATGGTCACCAGCACCAGGATGCCGACGGTGATCCAGTCCGAGGAAGCAATGGACGGATCGGAGTAGCGTATGCCCCACCAGCTATCGATGATCTGGTGAAAGCGCGCGGGATCGCGTTCCGGATGCGCACGCAGGGCGAGAAATTCACGCAGAACCGCCGGCGGCATATGGTGCGTGATCCACAGGTATTGCACCGTGAAGCGCAGCCACATGCACAAAGCAATCAGTACCACGGTACCGATAGCCAGCGTCAGAATGCGCAGACAAAGCCAGCGCCAGAGCGTTTGTGGAGATTTTTCTGTCATGGCTGGCGGAACCGGTAGCCTACGCCGCGCACGTTGAGCAGCACGCCCGCCATACCGGCCGCCTCCAGCTTTTTGCGCAGGTTATACACGTGGGTATCAATCACCCGCTCCAGCGCGTCGCTGTCCGGCATACACTGCTCCAGCAAAAACGGGCGGCTCAGCGCACGCACCGGTGCGCGCATCAGCGTGACCAGCAGCGTGAATTCGGTTGGCGTGGTATCAACGCAAAGCACGTTACCCGAGGCCTGCGTGACGGTAACCGTCATCGCGCCGCTGTTCACCTCCAGCCCCTGCCAGCGCAACACTTCCTCCGTTGGCGTTTTTACCGCGCTGCGCCGCAGCACTGCCTGCACGCGTGCCACCACTTCGCCGGGATGATAAGGCTTGACCACATAATCATCCGCGCCGTAGCGCAGCGCACCGATGCGATCGGGCGTATCGCCCATGGCCGTGACCATAATCACCGGCACCTCGCTGCTGCGCCGGAGTTTTGCCAGCACCTCGGTGCCGTTCAGGCCGGGCAGCATTACATCAAGCAAAATCAGATCGGGCTGCCAGCGCAGGGCCAGCTCAAGTCCGTTCAGGCCATCAGCGGCAACACGCACCGCATAATTTTCCCGTAGCAGATACGCCTCCAGCACCTCAGCCGCGTCAGCGTCGTCCTCAATAATCAGGATATTTTTGGTCTGCATAACTCACCTTGACAGTTTCTTCATAAATCCCTGGCTGTTTGTTGACACAGCCCCGGGATACTTCGGCTGCGCGCTGCGGCTGCCCGGGCAAGGGGCGGTAAACGGACCGATAAAGAGGTGACACGATGATAACCAGAAAAACGCTGATGTACATGACCCATCTGCTACTCATGATTTCCGCTGCCGCCAGGGCGGATGGTGACGCACAGACCAGCCTGACGCTCGGCGCGGGGGCGCAATTCGCGCCACGCTACAGCGGATCGAATAAAACACGGGTGCAGCCGGTACCGATTTTCCAGGCCAGAGATGGCGCATTTTTTGCTGATGCCCAGAAAGGCATCGGGTACGACCTGCAGAGCGACAGCGGGTTTTATCTGGAACACACGCTGGGTTATGGCCTGGGCCGAAGCGATAAAGATTCAACGTGGCGGGACGGCGCCAGCCGGCTGCAAGGTATGGGAAACATCAATGCGACGGTGAACACTGCACTGGCGCTGGGCTGGCAGCTTACGCCGTGGCTGAGTGCAGAGGGCAAAGCGGTGCTGCCGCTCAGCGATGATCAGGGCGTGAACTATCAGGCATCCGTTACGCTGGTGCCTCTCCAGCGCGACAGCGATACCATTGCACTGCAGACGGCGGCGCTGTTTGGCGATGCGCGTTATATGAATACCTGGTATGGCGTGAGCGATGTCCAGAGCAGCCGCAGCCGGTTTTCACGCTACGATGCCGGCGGCGGCTTTTATGGTGTTGCGACTACGCTCACCTGGAGCCACCAGTTTGATGCCCACTGGGGCACGCTGGTCAGCGCCGGTTACAGCTGGCTGGGCGATCGCGCCGCGGACAGCCCGATCGTGTCCCGGCGCGATCAGGTCACCGGCACGGTCGGCTTTAGCTACACCTTTTGAGAAACGTTTTCGGTGGCTGCACAACGCCCGGCCGGCGCGCTGTGCAGCACGACAACCATTACGCGGACATACCGCCATCAATCACCAGTTCGCTGCCGGTGACATAAACGCTTTCGTCCGATGCGAGGAACAGGGAGGCCGCCGCAACTTCGTCAGGATGGCCGAGGCGTTTGGCCGGTATCTGCGCGCTGAATGTCTGTCGTACCTCGTCGCTGACCTGGTCAAACATCGGCGTGTCCGTCGGGCCAGGACTGAGCGTGTTGACGCGAATGCCGCGCGGTGCCAGTTCGCTGCTCCAGGTGCGGGCATAGGCGCGCACCGCGGCTTTGCTGGCCGAATAAGCGCCATAGCCAGGATTGGCCATGCTGCCCGCAATCGAGCCCACCAGCACGATGGCACCGCCTTCCGTCATGTGCTTCACCGCATGCTGTACGGTGAATACCATGGCACGCACGTTGAGGCCGAACGTGCGGTCAAAGTGCTCTGCGCTGGTCTCTTCGAGGCTGGCGGGTTCAGCCACGCCAGAGGAGTTCACCAGAATATCGAGACGTCCGGCGCGGGCCTGCACGGTGTCAAACAGACGGGCAACATCGTCTGCGCTGGTGAGGTCGCCTGCTATCGCCTCAATGCGGCCGCCAGTCAGCGTGACGGCTTCGGCCAGCAGCGCTTCGCGTCGCCCGGTGATGAAAACGTGGGCACCTTCCTGCACAAAACGGCGCGCGATGGCGAGGCCGATACCACTGCCGCCGCCGGTCACCAGCGCGACTTTTCCTTCGAGTTTCATGATGGCTGCTCCAGAATGAGAGGGGTGGACGGCTGATGATACATTTCGTATATTTAGTGTCAATTACGCACCTTATCTACATTAGATATACATAAGGAAACCCCATGCCGACTGATATCGCGGCGCTGCTGGCAGAGGTCAACAGCACCCGTCCAATCCTGGAACAGGTCGCCAATAAGTGGTCGGTATTAATTCTGACCGTGCTGTGCACTGAACCCGCGCGCTTTAACGCGATCAAGCGCCGTCTTGATCCGATTACCCACAAGGCACTGACGGAGGCGTTGCGCCGGCTGGAGCGTAACGGCCTGATCAGCCGCCGCGTGATCGCCTCGTCCCCGGTGGCGGTGGAATATGCCATTACGCCGCTGGGCCAGACGTTGCAGGATCCGTTTGTTGCGCTGATGAAGTGGGCCAGAGAGCAGGGCGACGCGATTGAAAAGGCACAGGTTGTCTATGATCAACGTCGTGCCAGCGAAGAATAAAGCGTGGCGGCCGCCGGCTATTCAGGCGGTCTGTTAATCGCATGCTCAACATGGTTTGCCGTTCTTCTCCTCGCCGCTAAATTAGTCCACATAAAAATGAACTTATTAAATTCGACTCGCCGGAATTTAATTACGTCATTTCAGTAAATTTCACGCTGCGTTATTATTTGCTTGCGGGAAAAAACGGTTAAAAATTTTGAATGGGTAAAACAAATGATTTCAATAACACCTTAGCAGGTTTGCGCTACAGTATTAGCACTTGATTATTTGAGGATGTTTCCATGAAATTTTTGAAAAAAACGGCGCTGCTTTCTCTGGTGGCATTATATGTTCCCCTGTCACATGCCGCAGCGACGGAATATAACCTTGACCCGCAACATACTTCCGTGGTGATCGCATGGAATCACTTTGGTTTCTCTCATCCGACTGCTGATATTTCTGATGTTTCCGGTCAGCTGGCTTTTGATAAAGAAAACCCGGAAAAGTCACAGGTTAATGTGACCCTGCCGTTAAAAACGATTGACACGCATGTGCCAGCGCTGACCAAAGAGTTTTTGGGTAATGAGTATTTTGACGTTAAAAAATATCCTCAGGCCACCTTCCACAGCACCCATGTGGAAAGTAAAGGCGATAATAAATATGATGTGCAGGGTAATTTAACCATCAAAGGGATCACTAAGCCGGTTGTGCTGCATGCCACGCTGAACAAGCAGGATATGCATCCTATGGTTAAAAAGCAGGCGATCGGTTTTGATGCCACCGGCGTCATCAAACGCTCGGATTTTAAAATCGATAAATATGTTCCGGCCGTGGGCGACGAAGTGACGATTACGCTCTCTACCGAGGCGTACGCCAAATAAGGCATTGCGCGCTTAATCGCGCGCTTTTTCTCTGCATCAAACTGCTGCGCTATGCGCGTGGTCAGCGCGAGCTGGCGCAACAGGTTGTCTGTACTTCTTCCCCGGACGCAGCATCACTGCCTGTCAGCGCATTTCTCGTCAGCACCCTCTGACGCTTTGCCTCATCACCTGCCTGAAATTTCAGACCTTTAGCAATAAAGCCGAAAAAAACCACCAATTCATAACCTTGCGATGATCGCCAGCAGAGCACCCGATGACCTGAAGGGTTTTTCCCCTGCTAACAGCGGCCAGTGAACTATATTTTTACCCACTGAAGTGCGAAATCATGGGTTTAGCAGATAACCGGCACGATAACGGTTACTGATTTTGGTGACTTATCTGACAACCACGGTTGTTAGCTGAACAGAAGGGAATATCATGCCATTACTTCTAGGTGAGTTATCTGGTGCGCCGACATGGGTACCTGCTGTATTGCTCGTCACACTCTCGCTACTGCTGGGTTTTCTGGCCCGCTTTATTCTTCTCAGGTTTATTCGCTACTGGCAAAGCCGCGATCGCAAGCTGTTTAAATCGCTGGAAAAGCATCTGCGGGGATCGTTATTTTTATTCATTCCATTACTGCTGATCAATATGGGGATGAATTATGTGCATCTTGATCCTGGCTCACTGAGCTTTATCGCCACCACGCTTAATATCTTTATCATCTTATCGTTCTGTTCCATTTTGATTCGCCTGATTAACGTAGCGCAGGATATGTTATTTATTCGCTATGATATCAACCTGTCGAACAACCTGCGCGCGCGTAAAATTCGTACGCAATTAATCTATGTTAAAAAAGTGGCTATCGTCATCCTGGTACTGTTTTGCCTGAGTTTAATTCTGCTCAACTTCCCCGGTGTACGTAAATTCGGCACCACCATCCTCGCGGGTGCCGGTGTCGCCGGTATTATTATTGGTTTCGCTTTGCAAAAGTCGCTGGTGAATCTGTTTGCCGGCATTCAGATTGCTTTCACCCAACCGATAAAAATTGACGATGCGGTGGTGGTCGAAAAGGAGTGGGGCTGGATTGAGGAAATCAATCTGACCTATGTTGTGGTGCGCATCTGGGATTTACGCCGTCTGGTGCTGCCCATCACCTATTTTACCGAGAATGCATTTCAGAACTGGACGCGAAATAATGCGCAAATATTGGGGTCTGTGTTTCTCTATGTTGATTACTCGATGCCGCTGGCGCCGCTGCGTGAGCATTTTGAAAAAATCCTCAATGAGACGCGGCTCTGGGATCGCGAAACTCAGGTACTGCAGGTGACCGATACCACGGAAAAAACCATGACCATCCGTTTACTGATGACCGCGCAGAACTCACCGACGGCATGGGATTTACGCTGCTACGTCCGCGAGAAAATGATTGAATTCATTCAGCAGAATTACCCGCAGAGTTTGCCGCAGGTGAGAGCCACCCTGACCGAAGCCGACAAAACATAGTTAAGGCTGGCGATGGGGTATTGCACGGTAATTGCTCAGGTTGCCATTGCTATCCGGCGTCATTATCAGGGCCCTTATCGGGGCCCTGAACAGGGCGTTTTCTCCGTCAGTTTTTACTGACTCTTTTCCTTATCTGCCTCCGCTGCCTTTGGCAGATCTTTACGCAGTTTTGCCACCTGATCCGCGCTTACCGCAGGTGCCTGATTGCCCCAGCCGTTACGAATGAATGTCACCAGATCCGCCACTTATTCTTACATTCACAATGACCTGACGTATCATCATCAGGTCATATCATGGCTACAAAACGTTATGCAACGATCAACTCTTCGCTTTCTTTTAACGCTGTGTTGCGTTCATTTTCGATGGCTAAAGACTCTCTGTACTCTTTAGCTTCTGCAGAAATTGTCCAATGCACATCAATGCTCATTTCCTGAATCGTGGATTTGATGTCTTTAATACCGACATTAAAGAACTCTTTGCGCGAGTTAACTTTGTTTACCTGTTTATCGTTAAACACTTTGTGAAGGTGGTTTTCAAGCGAAGGAGCATCATCACTGTAGATCATTGCATGTACATCGAATGAAAACGGGACGCTGGCATCGCCAAGTTCACGAACCCGGTCGAGCGGTTCGAGTCTGCGTGTCATCCCAATTTTATAAACGTTTTCTCCAAACGAGCCGATATTACTGATCACATACACATGACCTGAACGTGTTTGCTGTGCCATCGAAATGGCTCGTTGGTTTTTGGCTTCAGCTTCTTCGTATTTAATTTGTAGCTCAGCCAGTCTTTGTTCGAGGGCTATACGTTGTTCTTCGCCTGCGAGCATCAGTTCTTTAGTCGCTTTATCAATCGCCTGCTGAATTGTTTTTTCTTCTTTTTCAGCTTCTTTTATCGCTTTTTCATACTCGCGACGCGCCTTTTCTTCTTCACGCAACTGTTCTTTGATTCGTCTTTGCTCTTCTCTTTCTTCAAGCATAATTTCATTTACAGCTACTCCCCATTTAAGCTCGTTGAGTCGGGCTTGCAAGCAGATATCAGTGATCCTGGCTGACCTAAAGGCTGAACCGTTAAAATTAACAAGCTCAAAGGCATCTTTTATTTCCTGGGATAATTTGCCGTAATTGTTGTGTTTAATTTTTGAGAGGGTACTGTCGACTTTTCCATTGAAAGCATCCAGTACAAATTTGATGGCGGTGTTTCTTCTGTTTGGTTCGACGTAATCACAGCTTGCCGCTTTGTTCGTTTTGATAAGAGACTTAGTTAACTCTCTGGCTTTTTGCAGTTCTTTTCCTGCATCCGTAAATTCATAATTCTCTGCCAGTTCGTCCAAAACGCTTCGGTTTGGCACTATCCATTCATCGCCGTACCCTTCAATTTTATTTTTCATTGACCTGGCGACAGCCTGATAGGTCTCTGCAAACTCTTTCGCTTCATATGCGGAGCCAGCTATTTCCATTGCACGTATCTCTGCATCCGCGATTATTTTCATCGCATTATCATTTGCGTTGGAGATCAGCTCATCCGCTTTACTATTCGCGTTATCGAGTCGTTCTTTGGCTTTCAGGCGAGCATCACGCGCATCCTGGGTGATAGCGACAGCTTCGCTATTGGCGTTGCTTATTGTTAATGCAGCCTGATCGTGAGCTTCGTTTACCGCTCTTGCCGCTTGTTTTTGCGCGTCATCCAGCTTTTCTCTGGCAATAGCGTCAGCGGTTTTAATCTTTTTTTCCGCATCTAATACTGCATCGTGTAATTCCTGATACTGCCACAAAGGAGTGGCTTTTCCTTCAAGTTCTGCGTGGTCACGTACAGCCTGAGCTAATTTTTTCTGCGTTTCACCTAATTCTTCGCCAAGCGTATTTTTGCCGGAGATTAAAAGAGCTATTTCCTCTCGGTATTTTTTGCTTTTTTTGAAAAGTACGACAGATAAAACCGGAGCCAGAAGTGCTAATAAGAGTACTACTACTAAAAATAATTCCATTTCAAAGTCCTTTTACTCTATCAATTTGTAACAGCTGTGCTTCCTAACTATGTTATCACTTCTATATCTGAAAAAGCACATTCAAAAATATCATTTACAGTGGAAAGTTTGAACCTGCCTCTGGGCGACCGGGGGATGAGTCTAATGAAATTGTAATGAAGAAATACCTATAGCATGGTCGAATTGTTATGAATTGATTGCTTTGGTTAACACCGTGTCCGTGCATGACCCTCTGTTAACTGAACGTACAAGGACGACCGCAAAGGCATTGCTGGAAGCAGGGGAATCAAGCCGTTTGAAACCTGCGGCGTAAGAGGTTTGGCAGCAGCGCGATGGTGCATTTTTCGGAAAAAAATGCCCGCAGAGCGGGCATAACAAAAAACTACAGGAAAAATTCTCGTCGCAACGCTTGAGCTGTGTGTTGCGTCACTATAGTAGCAACGAAAATTCTCTCCTGCTGACAATGTTCGATGAGTTAATTTTGTTGCCGGGATTCACAGCGCACGCTTCCGTCGCCATTTCTCCCGTTCGCGATGAGCTATCTCCGCTGTCCATGTTAACCCGCCCAGCGCGACTGACGGATAATCCGGCAAAAATTCATCGGGCGAAATGCCGGTTGCTTATCAGCGATGACATCAGCTTTCACGTTGCCGAATGTCGTCGCCGGTTTATGTTGAATGCCTTCATAAAATGCCTGGATAATTTCTTCTTTAAACTGTGCCGGACGGGGATGCTGCTGCACCACGGCTTCACGTTGCTCATCGCTGAAGTGGTCATAGTCAATACCCAGCACATCCATCTCAACGCCGGCCGTCACCAGGGCGATTTCCCCGGCCATAAATTGCGGAATGCCGGGCGTCGTGTGCAGGGCAATCGCCGTCCACACTTTATCAATATCCGCCTGGGCAACCCCATAATGTTGCAGGAAATCGCGCGCCGCATTGGCGCCATCGACTTCAAAGCGCTTATCGCAACTGCAATGCTGTTGCGTCAAACCCACATCATGAAACATGCAGCCAACGTAAAGCAGCTCAGCATCCACTTTGACCCCCAGTCGCTGACCTGCCAAAGCGCCCCAGTAAAAAACGCGGCTGGAGTGATGAAATAACAGATCCGATTCGATGTCACGTACCAGCGCGGTAGCATCGCGCGCCATTTTGCTGTCCGGAATACGAATGCCGTTAATAGTAAAACTCATGGTGATGTCTCCGCTTAGTGAAGTTGCGTTCAGCATAAAGCCGCGCGACAATGTCATGAATCTCTGTTTAACGATGATTTCTGACATTGCGATTTAAGCGGATAGCCAGACAATGACTCACCATCACATTACCCTTTTGGCCGTTCCCGGCGCCCAACTGCTGGATATTTCCGGGCCGCTGGATGTGTTTGCCGAGGCAAATCGGCTGCTGCATCGTCAGGTGTATCAGCTCAGCGTGATGTCGCTGCAGCACACCAGCATCCGCTGCTCGTCTGGTGTCCGGCTGGAAGCCGACGTTGCGCTAACTGTGTCGACACAGCATCGCGCCGATACCTTTCTGGTCGCCGGAGCACCTGACGCCAGCCAGATGCAGCTTTCCGCCAGTGAGCGCCAGCAGATTATCGCGCTCTGTCAGCGCAGCCAGCGTTACGGCTCGGTGTGTACCGGGGCGCTGCTGCTGGCGCAAACGGGTTTGCTGAACGGCAGGAAAGTCACTACTCACTGGGCGTGTGCGGAACGGCTGGCATTACTGCTACCCGATGCGCAGGTCGAAGCCGATGCGCTATATGTGGCGGATGGTGCATTACGCACGGCAGCGGGGGTGACGTCCGGACTGGATCTGGCGCTGCGGCTGGTGGAAGAGGATCTCGGGCGCGAGCTGGCGCAGGAGGTGGCCGCCAGCCTGGTGATGTTCTTCCAGCGCCCGGTCACACAGGGACATTTCGTGCGTAAACAACAGATGTCCCTGGCCGGACGCAGCGCCTTTCAGGAGATGCAGCGCTGGGCAATCGCGCATCTGGCACAGATTCGTGGGCTGGAAGACCTGGCAGCGCACATGCACCTCAGTACGCGGCATTTAGCGCGTCTGTTTCAGCAGGAGATGCAGATCCAGCCTGGCGCATGGCTTGAGCAGGCACGCATCAGCCACGCGCGGGCTTTGCTGGATGCCGGTGAGCTGCCGCTCAAAGCGATCCCGGCGGCCTGTGGTTATCACAGTGCCGATGTGATGCGCCGCGCGTTTGTCAAAGTGACCGGCATGACGCCGTCGCTGTATCGCAAAATGTTCCCGCCGCCGCGCTGAGTCTGCACCACTGTCCGTATTCTCGTCCGGCTGCGCCATCCAGCCGGTTATTCCAGCGTGTTGCTTTCCAGCTTATGCGTTGTAGCCCCGCGCGTTGACCACCAGCAGAGCAGCGAACCGAGGCAAACCATCGCCGTGCCTTGCCAGAAGGAGAAGGTCAGGCTGGAGTTAAGGATAAAAGCGGCTATCAGCGATGAAATGATAGGGATAAAGTAGGATGCTGCGGCTAACAGCGTGACATTGCCGTGCAAAATGCCGACGTTCCACGCCGCATAGCCAAGCCCCATCGCCATCGCTGCCAGCGCCAGGCTGATGCACGCCTGCAGCGAAAACACCACGGGTGGCTGCGGTGATAGCAGCGATTTCAGCCACAGCGTCAGCGCAGTTAACATGAAAAACAGCGTAATGCCGTTACTGCCTTTCGCGCTTTTTTTTGTCACGACACAATAAACCGCCCAAATCATCGCACCGCCAAATGCCAGACCATAACTGAGCGGATTATCCATCACGTTGTCGATCATTTCGCCCAGTGAAAATCCCCGATCGCCGCTGAGTACCCGACAAATACCGGCGACGGCCAGCAGGAGGCCGGGAATAATCAACGGGCTGGTCTTTTGCCGGTTAACCATCACCGTTAAAACGATGGTCATCGCCGGCCACAGGTAATTAACCATGCCGACTTCAATCGCCTGATGGCCGCTATGAGTAAAACCCAGCGACAGGCAGAGCTCATAGCAGACAAACAGCAGGCTGCCGATCAGCAAATAGCGGCGGGGAAACTGGCGCAGGTCAGGAAAACCCACGGTGAGCAGCAACAGCAGGGCGCTGGCGCTGTAAATCAGCGCGGCACCGGTTACCGGACCAAAACTTTCACTGACGCTTTTTATTAATCCTACAATCGTGCTCCACAGCAGAATGGCCAGCAGACCAGTCAGGGTAGCTTTACTCTGCGGCATTACCCGTTACCTCAATGTGTGAAAAATCGCGGCGTGCTCGCCAGTGTGGCGGCTGGCGGGGACGCAGACAAGATGAATCTGCAGGTTGCCGATGTGACTGGCCGGAAAGCGCACCCGCCTGCAGGCAAAAATCTGAAAAAATATCCTGATTAAAATCAGTGTAATAGAGTAGTGATGTAAATCTTCGCTAAAAAATATCTTGCTATTAAATAGCGCGCTATATAAATTCAGTCTCAGTTCAGAACACGACCATCAAGTCATTATCATTTAAATAGCGTGCGATATAATCGCAAAAAACATTAAAGGAGTAACACCATGAAATTACAACACTCTCTGCTTGCCATGGCGATGGCTACTGCGTCGGTAAATAGCTTTGCTGACGCACCACAACCTGAACGTCACGTGCAACAGTTTTTACAGGCGCTGAACAGCAGCGGCGGCAAACCGATTGAGCAACTGTCACCGCAGGCGGCGCGTCAGGTCCTGATTGATGCGCAGAAGGGCGTAACGCTGCCGCCGGCCGATGTCACTGAAAAAACCATTCAGGTAAACGGCCAGCCCATTAAGCTGAATATCGTAAAACCGCAGGGCGCACAGGGTACGCTGCCGGTATTTATGTTCTTCCACGGCGGCGGCTGGATCCTCGGTGATTTCCCGACCCACGAACGTCTGGTGCGCGATCTGGTGGTGGAATCTGGCGCTGCGGCCGTGTTTGTGAACTATACGCCGTCACCCGAAGCGCATTATCCGCTGGCCATTAATCAGGCTTATGCGGCGACACGCTGGGTGGCGGAACACGGTAGTGAAATTGGTGTTGATGGCAAGCGCCTGGCGCTGGTTGGTAACAGCGTCGGCGGTAACATGGTGGCGGCGGTCGCGCTGCAGGCTAAACAGCAGCAAACGCCAGCAATTCGTTATGACATCATGCTGTGGCCGGTAACCGATGCGCGCTTTGATACCGCTTCGTATCACCAGTTTGCTAACGGATATTTCCTGTCGCGGAACATGATGAAATGGTTCTGGGACGCCTACACCACCAAACAGAGCGAGCGCGACAATATTCTCGCTTCGCCGCTGCGCGCCACAAAAGAGCAGCTGCAGGGCTTACCGCCAACGCTGATTCAGACGGCAGAACTGGATGTGCTGCGTGATGAGGGTGAAGCCTTTGGTCGCAAACTGGATGCCGCCGGTGTGGATGTCACCGTGACGCGCTATAACGGTCTGATTCATGACTACGGCCTGCTCAATCCGCTGAGCGAGGTGCCGGCAGTCCGCACTGCGATTCGCCAGGCGGCGGAAGAGCTGAAAACCCATCTGCAGTAAGCTTCAGGCCAGGCGCGGTGGCGTCTGGCCCGTTCATTTATTCTCGCGTCACTTCCACTTCATCTCACCGGTATTCACCTTCGCGCTCAGCTCCAGCGAGCTGACATCCGCTAAGGTTGGCCATGCCTGTTTCATCGCCTGAATCACCGCCGCGGAGCCTTTGTGCTGTTGCAGCGCCCGCTCAAAACTTTGCAGATAATCCAGGGTAAAGGTGACCGCCTTATCGCCTGCCGGACGCGCACCCAGATAGTGGCCGGGGATCACCACCTGCGGCTTCAACTGCTGCATTTCTCGCAATACCTGACGCCACTCTGCGCGGCTGGGTGCGGTCTGGGTGTCCGCGGTCCAGACGTGAATGCCGGAATCCACCACTGTGCCACCGAGTATTGCCTTACTGGAGGGAATCCACACGTAGGCTGATTTTTCTGCCGCGTGGCGCAGTTCGATGCGCTCACCATCGACGCTAAACCGCGTCTGGTGGGTAATCTGCGGCACATACAGCTGGTGCGGCGCAGCGCCGTTCATCTGCGGTCCCCAGTACTGCAGCTTGGCATCTTTGGTCGCTTCGATATGTTCCACTACCAGCGGCGAGGCGACAATTTTGGCCTGCGGGAACGCCTGCACCAGCGGCTCAAGACCGAAGTAGAAATCCGGATCGCCCGAGGTGATCACGATGTGGGTCAGCTGCTTGCCGCGCGCTTTAATCAGTTCCACCAGCTTCTCGCCATCCTTGGGGCTGAACTGCGCATCAAACAGAATCGCTTCATGCGGACCGGAGACCAGCGTCGACGAGACCGGAAAAACTCCCTGTTCCTGTGGGTTATACACGTCTAACTGCAACGGAGCGGCAAAAGCCGGCGCGGCGGCTAAGGTGACCAGCAGCGCGAGTGATTTCATCTTCATGGCATCTTCCTTTTTACGGCAACGTGCCGTCACTGAAAGACGCTATTGTAAGCAAATCGCCAGCTGGCAGAATTCCCGCAATCAGATATGATCAGTTGCATAAAACGATCAGATGGAGCCTGCATGGACAGAGTGACGGCAGCGCGGGTGTTTAACCGGATTTGTGAACTGGGAAGCCTGAGCGCGGCGGCGCGCGCGCTGGATATTTCGCGCCCGATGGTCAGTCGCTATCTTGATGAAATGGAGAAGTGGGCGGGCGCACGCCTGCTGCACCGTTCTTCACGGCGGCTGACCATTACTCCGGCGGGTGAGCAGATTTTGCATAAGACACGCGCGCTGGCCCGGCTGGCCGACGAGATCGAACAGCAGGGCGATGAGGGCAAACCGCAGGGCACGTTGCGCGTAGCCTGTGCACATTCAACCGCCACACACATTCTTGGACCGATGATTCCGGCGTTCCTTGCGCGTTACCCGGCGGTGCGTATTGAGCTGGAGATCAATAATCAGCCGGTTAGCCTGGTGGGTGAGCGCATCGATGTGGCTATTCGCATTACCGACGATCCGGAGCCCGGCGCGATTGCCCGCAGGCTGGGTGAATGTGCTTCGGTAGTCTGCGCTGCGCCGGCCTATTTAACGCAGCGGGGCGAACCGCAGACGCCAGCGGATCTGGCACAACATAATTGCCTGCACTACAGCCGCTTTGCCGGGCAGCGCTGGCAGTTTCACGATGCGCAAGGCGAGGCGGTTTCCGTGGTGGTGAGCGGCAATTTTAGCGCTGGTATTTCATCCGTGTTATGTGATGCCGCTATCGCCGGATGTGGGGTTGCCATGGTGCCGGCAATGGAGGCACAGGCTGCGCTTGCCAGCGGTCAGTTACGTTGCGTACTGCCCGGCTTTCAACCGCGCACCTTAGGCATTTATGGCCTGTATATGTCGCGCGAACGCCAGCCTGCGGTATTACGGGTATTTCTGGATGCGGTGATGCAGCAGTTGCAAAACCTCTGAATCATCACTGTGACAACGTCACTGGTGCCTGTCACGCGCTGTATGCGTTACGTAACACCGTTTCGACATACTGAACCGTGGCGTTAAGCGACAAATCCACCGCACAACTGCTACTATGCGCCGCGCCGCGGCAGTTGAGCAGCGCGCCGGGTTCCACTTTCACTCATTTTTACCTGCTTAACGGCATGGGGTAGCACCGTAATGTTTCACGATTTAGGCATCATCAATCTCTGGACTTTCCTGGCGGGCGCGCTGGTGATCATTCTATTACCCGGACCCAACAGCCTGTATGTGCTGCGCACCGGGATGAGTCGTGGGGCAAAGCCGGCCTGTCAGGCGATAGCCGGGGTGATGGCGGGCGATTTAATTTTGATTTTCCTCGCCTGGGCGGGCGTCGCGACGCTGATCCGTACCAGTCCGCATATTTTTATGGTGGTGCGTTATCTTGGTGCCATGTTCCTGCTGTATCTCGGCGTGAAGATTATCATCGGCGCGCTGCGCAAACGCAGCGGCGATCAACCGGCTGAAGCGGTAAAACAGGAAAACTATTTCCTGCGTGCGCTGCTGCTTGGCGTAACCAATCCCAAGGCGATTCTGTTTTACGTTTCGTTCTTCATTCAGTTTATCGATCCGCGCGTAACCCATACCGCGCCGGCGTTTGCCACCCTGGGTGCGCTGATTCAGGTGATCAGTTTCAGCTACTATTCACTGTTGCTGGTGGCTGGCGCGGTGATGGTGCGCTATCTGCGCAGCCGCACCCGCCTGGTCAAGCTGGCGAACATGCTGACCGGCATGCTGTTTTTTGGCTTCGCCGTGCGGTTAGTCAGCGCGCAAAGCTAACCCTTCTGACGCACGCCACGGCAGCAACTCCGCCTCCGCTGGCTGCACCCTAAAATGGCAACGCGATGATGCAGCGATGTGCACAGCTTGTGCGCATTGCCTGCATCGGTATGACTGCCGCATCCATAAGTATTCCATCTTGTATCCCAGACCGTATCCTATCTGGCCCGGCGCATAACGGCCGCGCACTTCACGCTATTCTGGCACGCAAACTGCACTCCTCCCGGTAGCCAATTAACCCGGGAGAACGATCATGTTTGATGCACTGCTGGATGAAGATGCCACCCAGCTGGCGGCGCGGGTGCGCGACGGCGAGGTTTCCGCGCGCGAGTTAACCCAGGCGACGCTGGATCGCCTGGAACAGCGGGAGCCGCTGATTCAGGCGTTTTGTACCCTGACGCCGGAGCGGGCGCTGGCACAGGCAGAGCAGATCGACCGCCGTCGTGCGCGCGGCGAGCCGCTGGGCGCACTGGCGGGTGTGCCGCTGGCGGTAAAAGATTTGATCTGTACCGCCGGTGTGCGAACCACGTCAGGATCGGCCGCCTACGCCGATTTTATTCCCGAAGAAGATGACATCACCGTTGAGCGCCTGCTGGCGGCGGATGCCATCCTGCTGGGCAAGACCACCGCGCCGGAATTTGGCTACAGCGGTGTCGGCCATAATCCCCTGTTTCCCTCACCGCGTAATCCCTGGGATGTGAGCAAAACGCCGGGCGGATCGAGCGCGGGATCCGGCGCGGCGCTGGCGGCGCGGCTGTGTCCGATTGCGCTCGGCAGTGATGGCGGAGGATCGGTACGTATCCCGGCGGCCCACTGCGGTGTCTATGGACTCAAGGCCTCGATGGGGCGGGTACCGCTCTGGCCGGGCTGCCGCGATGAGCGTTATCCTGGCGTTTCCAGCTGGGAATCGCTTGAACATATCGGTCCGATGACGCGTAGCGTGCGCGACAGCGCGCTGATGATGTCGGTGATGGCCGGTCCGGACATGCGCGATCGGCACTCCATCCCATGCAGCGATGTTGACTGGCTCGCCAGTCTGGATCGGCCACTGCAGGGGTTGCGCATCGCTTTCAGCGCCGACTTTGGCTATATCGCCGTCGATGCGGAAGTGCGCGCCGTGGTCACCGCGGCCGCGCGTCGTTTCGCTGCGGCGCTGGGCGCAGAGCTGGAAGAGGTGGATCCCGGCATCGCTGACGAAAGCGCCAGCTTTGCTGCGCTGGTGGCGTTTGAAAGCGATCTGAGCGGCATGCGCCAGATGCAGAGCGAGCTGGGTGCTGCGATGTCACCGCACCTGAGTGCCATGCTGCAGCGCGACTGGCGCGCGGAGCATTTCACCGACGCCAACACCACGCGCAAAAAGCTCTGCAACCAGCTGTGGCGCTTTATGCAGCGCTACGACCTGCTGCTGTCACCTACGCTGGCGGTGCCGCCGTTTGCGCTGCACATGCAGGGCCCGGAAGTCATTGATGGCCGCATGGTGCGCAGCGATCACTGGCTGTCGTTCTGCTTCCCGTTCAATTTTACCGGTCAGCCTGCCGCCTCGGTGCCTGCCGGCTTCACGGCCAGTGGTCTGCCGATCGGTATGCAAATTGTGGGTCGTCATCTGGACGATGGCCTGGTGCTGGCGGCCAGTGCCGCTTTTGAGCGCATCCAACCATGGAATCATCACTATCCTGCTGCTATTGGAGTTCTCCATGAGTAACAAATCTTCCCCTGCGCTGGAGCAGGAGTTCGAGCATGAGCCGGTGCCGCTTAGTCATCGCCACTCGACGGGTTCGGTGTCGGCGGTGTGGTTCGGCTTTCCGATGATCCTCACCAATGCGCTGTTTGGCGGCATTATCACCTGGCATCTTGGCTTCTGGCCGGCACTGCTGGCGATTTTGCTGGGTAACCTGGTGCTGTTTGCCTATGTCGGCGCACTTAGCTGGTTCGCCGGGCATACCGGTATGAACTTCGCGCTGCAGGCGAAGCGGACCTTTGGCATCAAAGGCTATATCCTGGTGTCCGGCTTTCTTTCTACCGTGGTGATAGGCTGGTACGCCTTTCAGACCGGCCTGACCGGGACGGTGATCAACCAGACTTTTGGCTGGAACGCGCTGGCGGTCACCGCGTTTGCCATGGTGCTGTATACCGGCGTCACCTTTCTCGGGGTGCGGGCGCTGTCGGTGCTGGGGATGATTGCCGCACCGCTGTTTGTGGTGCTGGGGCTGGTTGCGCTGTGGCTGGTGAGCAAGGATCATGATTTCACCACGCTGACCCAGTGGCAGGGCAGTCCGGCAGCCGCTGGCGCCATGAGCATGGGCACGGCGGTCACCATGGTGATTGCCGGCTTTGCGGATTCCGGCACCATGACAGCGGATTTCACCCGCTGGTCGAAGGACGGCAAATCAGCGGTGATCGCCGCGTTTTCCGCGTTCCCGCTGGCGAATGTGATTTCCTATCTGTTTGGCGTGGTGATTGTCGCCGTCGGCGCGGCGGTCGATCCGCTCAGCAACGGCGGTAACTTCCTGCCGCTGCTGATGGGGCACGGCATGCTGCTCTCCGTCATTGCCTTTCTGTTTGTGTTTATCAACCTCGGTTCGGTGTGCACGCACTGCCTGTATAACGGCGCGGTCGGTTTCAGCCATCTGTTCAGCAGCAAAATGCGCCTGTGGACGCTGATCCTCGGGGCCATCGGTGGCGTGCTGGCGCTGGCCGGCGTGTGGTCCTGGTTCCTTGAATGGCTCAGCCTGCTCGGCATGGTGGTGCCGCCGTTTGGCGCAGTGATGATTGTTGACCTGATCTTTATGGCGAAAATCAGCGAACAGCGTCAAACACGGCGCCTGCGCGGCAGCGCGTTCGCCGCCTGGGCCATCGGCAGCCTGTGTGCGGTGATGGCCCACCTCGAATTCCCGCAGTTTGGTGAAGCGGTTATCGGGCTGGTCACCGCGGCACTGAGCTATACGCTGATCGTGAAATGGAAACCGGAAAGCAGCACGGCGGTAATGGAGAAAAGCAATGCCTGATTATATCGTTAATTCAACCCCCTATCCGTGGCCGTTTGACGGCAACTGCACGGTGCAAAACACCGCGCTGCTGGTGATTGATATGCAAACCGACTTCTGCGGCAAGGGCGGCTATGTTGACACTATGGGTTACGACATCGCCCTGACGCGTGCCCCCATCAAACCGCTGCAGCAGGTGTTAGCGCGCATGCGCGAATCCGGCTTCCCGATCATCCATACCCGTGAAGGCCATCGTCCGGACCTGAGCGATCTGCCGGCCAACAAGCGCTGGCGATCGCGGCGGATGCAGGCGGAGATTGGTGCACCAGGGCCCTGTGGCCGCATTCTGGTGCGCGGTGAGCCAGGCTGGGAAATCATCCCCGAGCTGGCGCCGCTACCGGATGAAGTGATTATTGATAAACCCGGCAAAGGCTCTTTTTACGCCACCGACCTTGAGCTGATTCTGCACAGTCGCGGTATCCGCAACTTAATCATCAGCGGCATCACCACCGACGTTTGCGTGCATACCACACTGCGCGAAGCCAACGATCGCGGTTTTGAATGTCTGGTGCTGAGCGACTGCTGCGCGGCGACGGAGTTGAAGCATCATCAGGCGGCGCTCAGCATGATTCATATGCAGGGCGGTATATTCGGCGCAGTGGCGGACTCGGCAACGCTGCTGGCCGCGCTGAACAGCCCGGCAGCGGCGCGGGTGAGCTAATCCGGCAACGGACGCGAACGGCGGGCTGGCCTGGCGTTGAGGTGCCGGGCCAGCCAGAACCGAACACCAACCCTGAACGGGCGTGATAATGCAGTCTGACCGGCCTCCGCCGGTCGTGGCCAACCTCAGCCGACGTTGCCGGCAATCGTCAGATAGTCGGTATACATTTGCGGTGCGCCGGAGAACGAGGCCATGGTGCGCCATTCATCATACATACGCTCGCTCTCCTGATGGTTTTTCACAAACGTCAGCGATTTTTCGGTTGAGACGTCCATCGCCGGATGGAAGCTGTTGAGCGAGTCGAGACTTTCGATCACCAGCATCACTGCATATTGCTCACTTCGATTGCCGCCGGTGCCCTTCAGCATGTGAAACTTCCAGCCGGGATAGTCATCAATGCGCGCGACGTTCTCAATCATAAAGCGATCAAAGTCGGCAGCCGTCACGCCAGCGCGTAGTGCCAGATGATGAAAACCGACCACGCGTGCCACCGCAGGTTGAGCATCGGGCTGAAAGTTCGGGCCGGGCGGCAGTGAACTGTGGCGGTTTTCTGCCAGCAGCGAGAAGGTGGAGAACAGCGTTGGTAACTCCCCATAGGTGGCAAAGTTTTTCCACTCCTCAAGCAGCGCGCACGCCTCGGGCCGTTGTTGCCAGAAGGCGATGGCCTCAGCCGTGAGTTCGCCAGCCGGTGTGATATAGCGGTCATAGTCTGCCTGGCTGGGAGCCTGATACAGCATCAGGTATTGTTCCTGGCGTTCGCCACGCAGGCCTTTTAACAGCGACCATTGCCAGCCCGGATAAGCAGGAATCTGCGTGCCGCGCGCCTTGAGAAAGGCTTCGAAGGTCGCGGCATTAACGCCTTTCTTCAGATTGAGCCCGACGTAGTGCAGGCTGAACACCGGTTGCGTTGAGGTTGTCATAGAAACTCCTTGTGAATATGACAGGGCAGAGGCGCTACTTCGCTGTCAGAGCGAAACGCGCCGCGAAAGTCACCAGCAGCAACATCACGATGCCGGCGCTGAGCGTGGTGGTCAGCGACGTAAGCTGGGCGCTAAAGCCAATCAGCGCCGGGCCCAGCAGTAGCCCGGAGTAACCGCACAGCGTGACGGCCGGTATGGCGTAATGCGCGGCGACGTTGCGCTGGTTACCCGCCGCGTTGAACAAAATCGGCACGATATTGGCCAGACCGATACCCACCAGCACAAAGCCGAGCAGGGCGCTCCACAGCCAGACGGAGAAAATCGCTAAAGCCAGCCCTCCGCTGGCGACGAGACCGCCCCAGGTGAGCACGCGGCGACTGCCATAGTGATTAATCAGCCGATCGCCAAACAGGCGCAGCGTGGCGACAGCCGTGGCGTACAGCGTGAAGCTGAAACCGGCCAGCTGCATCGACATGGCGCGTTCACTGTTCATAAACACCGCTGACCAGTCGAGCATGGCGCCTTCGGTGAGGAACAGCAGGAAACACAGCAGGGCAATCAGCACCACGTTACGGTGCGTCAGGGCGCGCAGCGTACCGCGCGTTGGTTTTGCATCCGTGCAACGACGGGGCAACAGGGCGCTATGGCTCATCAGCAGCAGCAATAAAATCAACACACACAGCGGCAGCAGCGCCAGCAGAGGCGCAACCTGTAGCCACAGCAGCAGACTCACCGCGCCGGCACCAGCAATGCTGCCAAGACTGTAAAAGCCGTGAAAGCCCGACATCTTGCTGACCCCGGCCTCGCGCTCCACGATCACCGCCTGATAATTCATGCTGACATCCATCAGTCCGTTGATCGCGCCGAAGAGCAACAGCGCGCCCGCCATCGGCAGTGGTGAGGACAGCAGCATCAGCAGCGGCAGATCCAGGGCCAGTCCGGCACCGCACAGCAGCAGCAGCGTGCGACAGCCAAAATGGGCTATCAGCGCGCCGGTAAAAGGCATAACTGACATGGAGCCTGCGGCGATACAGAACAGCAGCAGCCCCAGCATGCCGTCATTGATCGCTAGTTGCGCTTTGGCGAAGGGAATAAGCGGCGCCCAGGCGGCCATGCCCAGTCCGGCGATAAAAAATAGCGTGCGCGTCGCGCGCTGCTGGCGCAGGTTAAGCAGATTACTGTTCATCATCACATCCCGGTGTAGTACGGCGTTTAATCGCCTGGCCTTATCCATGGTCGGGCTACAGGTACACTGCAGCCTGTGCAGAGGCCCATAAAAACGTAATTAATATTTAACAGTAACAAGACTTGTCCTGGAAATGACGTAGCGTGTTCAGGTGGCTGTATTCAGTAGATTTTATTTATGGCATACACGGAAGGCATTTTAAAAAAGCGCGATGTGGGATGGGAACGTTATGACGGATAAAGTCGATAATGACGAAAAATATTATAATTAACTGAAATGCATGGTAATTAACCTGTGGTGATACAAACATCTCGCGCACTGTGTAGCGGTGCAACTTATTGCGCGATAAATCGCACCGCTATCCACCAGGTTGAATTACCTGCACGTTGCTTAACTGAACAGCAGCGTTGATGTCATTAATCGGCAATTAAAAATATAAATATAATTAATGATTACTCAGTGCATTTAACAACCTGCAACCGTAAGCGCCAGGCCTCTTCACTTACTCATCCAGCTGTAAATAGCAGACACGCAGGCGGTGCCCGTCCGGGTCCAGCGCGGTAAAGGTGTAGCCAAAGTCCATGCGCACCGGCGACTGAATAATGGTGATTTCACGCAGCACGCCCCATTCGTGATAAAGAAAATCGACATCGTCTTTGCGCGCGGTTTTAAACACAATTTCGCTACGCGCTGCACTGGCAGGCAGGGAGAGTGCGGGTTCAACGATATACTGCGACCAGATACCCAGTTTAAAGCCGCTCTCAAACACAAACATGGCAAAGGTCGGGCTGAGTTCTGCGGGTTTGATGTCGAACAGCGCGGCATAAAAGTCAGCACTTTTCACGACGTTGGGCACATAAATAATGGTCATATTAGCGGTAAGCATGGTGATCTCCTTGTGTGTTTACCGCTGCATAGTAGGGGGAGGCTGTGACAGATTTTGTCAGGAGTCGATGGGTTAACTGATAATTTTCAGATCGGCTTTACGGTGCTTTTTCTGTTCCTGATAGAAATTTTCATGGGGTCCGATATCCAGCAGATACAGTTCCAGTTTATTTTCCACCCAGCTATAGCCCAACAGCGTCAGGCGGTTATTCAGCTGAAATTTGTGCACGCGTAAAAAGTTTAAGTCACCTTTTTTAAGCTCACCGATCTCAGGCGCGTCAACAATCCTGTCGATCTCATCCTCGACGATGGCACGCTGTGTATCGGGCAATTTATCGAGCGTTTTTTCAAAGCGGCGTGTTTGAAAAACCTCGATGCTATTTTGTGGTTTTGGATCGGGGTGTTCGGCGGACATACGGCGAAACCTTCTGATTATCGACTTCAGCCTGGGCGATCAATACTTCAGCGATGAAGCTATACGGTAAGTCCGGATTATCCTCAGCAATCCGGCCGATCTTCGCCCAATGCTCAATCTGCTTTGGAATGCTGCGGCTGGCGGCTTCAGCGTGAATTTTTACGTCGCTCACGAAGTCATCGTCTAAACGAATACTTGTGGCCATGAATATTACCTCGCGGATGAAAGCGGTGATGGACTGACTGTTGTAATGTTGAGTTGCGATTACTGCTACACGCGGCTAAGTATGCGACATTTTGTCGCTTATGGCAACTTTATGTCGCTAGCGTGTCGCGCTGTCCACCGGGTGACGCAAATGGTGATAATCCCGCCAGCGCTTCAGCAACTGATGACGCGTGCCGGGATAGAGTTCGCTGGTGACGCTGATCGCTTCAATGCGGTCGACGCGGAAATTGCGGAACTCCTGGCGCAGTTCGCACCAGCCGCACAGCAGGCGCACGCGTTCAAAGTAGCCAATCACCACCGGCCAGATGGTGCGCGTGGAGAGGTTATCCTGCAGATCTTTGTAGCGCAGGCTGATCTTGCTGCGCTGATGGATTGCCTGGCGAATCTGCGGCAAATGGGTTTCGAACAACGCTTCGCCCTGGGAGGCGATCAGCAGCGACTGGTGATCGATACTCTGCGTAGGATGGGACGGAATCACAGCCTGGACTTTGGCCAGCGCATGGCGCGCGGCGGACTTAAGCTCATCGTCGGTGTGTCGGGTGACCCAGTTGAGCCCGAGCACCAGCGCATCAATCTCCTGCCGGGAAAACATCAGCGGCGGCAAATGGCCGTCGGATTTGAGTAAATAACCAACGCCCGCGCTGCCCTCAATCTCCACGCCCTGCTGCTGCAAACTAAGAATGTCACGATAGACGGTGCGCACGCTGATGTGCAGCTGTTCGGCGATACGCTGCGCGGTCAGCGGATAGCGATGACAGCGCAGCAATTGCAGCAGTTCGGGAAGCCGCTGAGTTTTAGACATGATACGCCAGCCTTAAGCGAAGAACGCGCGCCGCCAGGAATCAGGCACGCAACAGTTGGCTTAATGTAGCCAAATCCGCCGTGCTTTGCAGCTCGCTGATAGCCAGTAACTGCTGCTGGCGCGCCGGCACTTCATGGCGCAGCGCCTGACGCAGTTTGGCCGCCACATCTACGCCATCCGCCAGCGACTGCTGCCGCGTGCGGCGCTGCTGCAGCTGCCGACCCTCTTTCAGCGTCAGCGTGACGAGATGAAAACGCCGCGCCGGGTTGAGCGCGTCAGGCGGCGCGGACGCATCCGGCGTGCGACGCACTTTGGCCGCCAGCGGCATCACCGCCGGATTAAGCGCACCTTCGGCAAAATCTTCCAGCCGTAAATCGTCATACATCAGCATGGCGGCAATCACGTATTCCAGGCTAAAGCGTGCTTCGATGCCGTTAGCCGGCACGCGAACTGCCGCCGCGATATCGCCACCCGGCGGGAAGGCGACCGTGATGTCATCAATATTTTCCAGCAGCGAGTCCAGCGAGTGACCTTCCGCCAGCCAGGCGCGCCGCAGCAGACGTGCCGCTTCGGCAGCGCTGTGAGTTCCGGCGCAGGTGGGGAAGGGTTTGAACTCCAGACCGGGGGTACTGATGCGCCATGGCACGCCCCAGTTTTCTACCAGCCGTTGCGGCTGCGCCTCGCCGTTACTGCTGGCGGCGAAAAACGCGTCGATCACGCCTTCATGCCGGCCATCGAATTTCGCCAGCGTCAGCTGCGCCGCCATCACCGCACGCTCTGCCGCCAGTCCGGCGTGCAGCGGCTTCACCGCTGAACCAAACTGAGCGCGCAGTCCGCTGGCCTGGGTCGCCGCGATGCCGATCAGCGTGGCGCAGTCGGTTGCATTAAGCCGCAGCAGACGTGCCAGCGCGGCCGCCGCCGCCAGCGTACCCAGCGTGGCCGTGTTGTGATAACCCAGCGCATAGTGTTGCTGGCTGGCGGCCAGTCCCAGCCGACCAGCCACTTCCACGCCGATGATATAGGCATCAAGGAACGCTTCGGCAGTGGCGGGCTGCTGCTGCTGCCAGGCAAACAGCGCGGGCAGAATCGCCACGCTGGGATGGCCGCGAAAATCGGCATGGAAATCATCGTAATCCAGCGCATGGCCGGCATAGCCCAGCAGTAACGCCTGTGAGCGTACGCTGCCGTCGTCATAAACCTGTCGCAGCGCCGGTAAGCCGCTGTCCGGCACCTGCTGCTGTAACACCGGCCAGCTCACAGCGAGAAAATCCTGCACGCCAGTGCAAGCGGCATCACGTGCCGCCGCATCCGGCTGGCTTTGCAGGATGCGCTCAGCCAGCGCGAGGCTCAGGTTCATGCCTGCTCCAGACTGCGCAGCGCCGCCACGGCAAGCTGCGCGAGGTAGCGTGAGGTGGGCAGTAACACCGCATCATTGATGCGAAAAGCCGGATGGTGCAGCGCAAAAGGTTCGCCAGTGCCGATCATCACAAAGGCGCCGGGCAGCTGTTGCTGATAAAAAGCAAAATCTTCGCCGATCGGGCTGGCTTCCACCACGCGCGCTTCAAGTCCGCTGGCGGTGGCCTGTTGCAGGGCAAAATCCGCCCAGTGCGCATCATTCACCACCGCAGGCGGACCGGCGTGCCAGTTAAACTCAACCTCTGCGGCAAAAGCCGCACCGAGGCCGAGCACGATTTCGCGGAAGCGCTGCTCCAGTCGCTCACGCGTGGACTGAGAGAAGGTGCGCACCGTGCCTTCCAGCCAGGCGCTGTCCGGAATGACGTTCCAGGTGCTGCCGCTGTGCAGCTGGGTGATCGACACCACCGCGTTGTCAGCGGAGGGGGCGTTACGGCTAATCAGCGTTTGCGCCGCGGAGACAATCTGCGCCGCGATAACGATCGGATCGTTGCCCTGATGCGGTTTGGCGGCATGGCTGCCGGTGCCGGTGATGCGGATATCGAAGCGATCCACCGCCGCGGTCAGCGCGCCGGCTTTGCTGCCCGCCACGCCAGGCGGCAGCGACGGATCGTTGTGAATGCCGAAAATCGCCACCGCCTCCTGCAGCGCGCCGGTAGCGATGACATCTGGCGCGCCCTGGCCGGTCTCTTCGGCGGCCTGGAACAGAATCCGCACGCGGCCGGGCAGCGTTGCCTCATGCTGCTTAAGCAGAATCGCCGCGCCAAGTGCAGCGGAAGCGTGAAAATCGTGGCCGCAGGCGTGCATCACGCCAGGACGCTCCGAGCGAAAAGCGACGTCCGACTGCTCCTCAATCGGCAGCGCATCAATATCCGAACGCAGCACAATCAGCGGCCCCTGTGCCGGGCCGACCTCCGCCACCAGACCGGTTTTCAGTGGCAAATCAACGATGCGAATCTGGTGCTGTTCCAGCTGCTGGCGCAGGCGGGCGGTGGTTTCGAACTCCTGATTAGAGAGTTCCGGAAAACGGTGCAGTTCGTGGCGAAAGGCGATCAGCTGCTCGCCCAGCGCTGTTTCATTCAGTTGGCTCATGCCTGGCTTCCTTGTGATGCCGCCTGGCGCGTCAGCCAGGCATCGTGCGCGGTTTCATCCAGCACTTTTTTCATATATTGCGTGATGTGGCCTTTGCCGAGATCGGTGGTGTGCATGAGCACAAATCCGCGCTTGCGATACATATCAATCAGCCACGGATGGCTGATGGCGGTACCGAGCGAAACCGCCGGAGCGCGTAACTGGCCGCGTAAAATTTCCTGCTCCAGGTGAGCCTGAACCTGGCGGCCAAACTGCTGCCCCGCGTAGTCCGGGTGAGCGCCAAACCAGCCGATGTGCGGCAGGCCGAACGGACCCGGCAGCGGGCCCCATGGATAACGCACGGTGACCGAGGAGACCATCACGCCCTGGGCATACAGCGCATACACGCCGTGGCTTTGCAGATGCCGCAGCGTTTTCTCGCGGTCAGCGGTGGCCGCATCAAATTTGATCCCCAGCGCCAGCGTGGGCGCATAGGCGGCATGCATCAGCGCCTGATAAGTGTCCACTTCGTCTTCTGTGACCTGACGAAACTCAAGTGTCATAGCTATCCCCGGAAAACCGCCCGGCGGGCGATAAAAAAAGAAGGCTCAGAGTAGCAGTAAAGCGCTGACAGGCTATATGTGAAATCCGGATAAGCTAATGCAAATTTGTGAAAATGAAATAACGGCTTTTTCATTGCACTAATCGCCATTTACCGTAGTATGCATAAAATACATAGCGCTATAACTATTTCGCATTAATCCTCTGAAATATAACAATTTTGTTATGGCGTTTTTCCTAATCAGGGTGACAACGTGTTAGCGATTAAATCTCCGCGTGCCTACGCACACGAACCGGGACTGCGTGCGCGCACCGGCGAATTCATTAAACCTTATGCTACGCATATCCGTATTTTCACCTCTCCGCGCGCCTGGCAGGCGGTTAATCCGCAATTAACGCAAAGTCTGGAAACCTGTGGTATTCGCTGGGAAATCGAGTATTTACACGGCGAATGCACCGACGCGGCCATTGATACGCTGAAAAGCAATCTGCAACAGCAGCAGGCTGAACTGCTGCTGGCAATTGGCGGCGGGCGCGTACTGGATGCGGCTAAAGCGGTCGGCAGCCAGTTACCGGAAATCACCGTCGTCAATTTCGCCACCGTCGCGGCGACCTGTGCCGCCTGGTCGCCGGTGGCGATTATTTATGACGCGCAGGGCGGCCACGTGCGCAGCCAGCCGCTGGGCAAAATGCCTGAACTGGTACTGGTAGACAGCGAAGTGATTGCGCAAAGTGATGTGCGTTACCTCAAAGCGGGCATTGTTGACGCGCTGGCTAAATACTACGAGTTCTCTCCTTATCTGCGGCACAACCCCCACGATCTCGCCCTCGATCTTAAAGTGATGACCGCGCAGCGCGCGCTGGATGTCTATCGCCAGCACGGTGCCGCCGCCGTGCTGGCCAACGAGCAACAGCAGGTAACGCCGGAACTGGTGAAGGTGATCGATGCCAGCATTGTGCTGGCCGGCCTGGCCAACAGCGTGCGTGACGTGCTGCCAACGCCAGGCTTTGCCCACGCCATTCATAACCGTCTGACCCATCAGCCGGAGCTGCACCACTGGCTGCACGGTGAAAAAGTCGGTTACAGCCTGCTGGTGCAGTCGCTGATTGAGCACGACGGTGAGCCGGACGCCGCGCTGCTGGCGCTGCTGCGGCAGTATGATATGCCGCTGACCTTAGCGCCGCTGCACGGCGATCGTCGCGCAGCCATCAGAAGCATTGCTGAACAGATCAAATTCCCGGCGGCCAGCGCCGAACGTTTGCCGTTCCGCATCAGCGCGGATGCCTTAGAGCAGGCGCTGCTGGCGACCGAGAACGCCTTTTAATTGTTATCGACCCTTTTATTGACCAGGAAAAAATATGGCTACTTCATCTTCACGCCGCATCCGTTTAGGGCTGTTTGTGCAACCGGTTGGACAGCACGTGAGCGGCTGGCGGCTGACGGAAAATCTGGGCGATCCGACGGATATTGACTGGCTGATCACCATCGCGAAAAAAGCCGAAGCCGGTAAGTTTGATCTGTTCTTCGTGGGTGATGCACTGGCGACCAGCATGTATCGTCTGCCTTCCACCATGGCGCGTCTGGAGCCGTTAACGCTGCTGTCGGCGCTGGCGGTCAACACCAAACGCATTGGCCTGGCGGCGACCGCCTCGACCACCTTCAGCGACCCGTTCACCATGGCACGCAGCTTCTCGTCGCTGGACCACATTAGCCGCGGCCGCGCCGCCTGGAACGTGGTGACGTCGTTCTCTACCGATGTGGCGCGTAACTTCAGCCGCAGCGATATGCCTAATCATGCGGAGCGCTACGCTCGCGCGCGTGAATTCCTTGATGTCACCTATAAGCTGTGGGACGGCTGGCAGGCGGGGGCGGTGCAGCCCAACAAAGAGACCGGTCAGTACTTCATTGATGACAAAATTCAGCCGATTAACCACGTCGGCGAGCACTTCCAGGTGCAGGGCCCGCTGAACATTACCCGCTCACCGCAGGGGCGTCCGGTGATTATCGAAGCCGGTTCTTCCAGCGATGGGCAGAAGCTGGCGGCAGAGACCGCCGAGGTGATTTTCACCGCCTCGGCCAGCCTGGAAGAAGCACAAAGCTTCTACCGTTCGCAGAAAGATCAGGTGATTGCCGCAGGACGCAATCCGGATCACGTGGTGATCATGCCTGGCGTGATGCCGATTGTTGGCCGCACGCGCGAAGAGGCCAAAGCGCTGTGGAAAGAGCTCAACACGCTGGTTGATATCGACAACGGTCTGCGTCAGCTCTCGCTGCGCTTCAATATGGATCTGAGCCAGTATCCGCTCGACGGTCCGGTGCCGGAAGTGCCGCTGGGTGAAGGCAACCAGAGCCGCGTGAAACTGATGACCGACATGGCGAAACGTGAAAATCTGACGCTGCGCGAACTGGCCGCGGTAGCCGCCGGATCGCGTGGTCACCGGGTAATCGTCGGTACCGCGCAGGATATTGCCGATGACTTTGAGCTGTGGCTCAACGAGGGCGGCGCCGATGGTTTCAACATCATGCCGGCGATCATGTCCGAGCAGCTGGATTTGTTTGTGGAGCTGGTGATTCCGGAACTGCGCCGTCGCGGTCTGTTCCGCGAAGAGTACGAGTTCGCCACGCTGCGTGAAAACCTCGGCCTGCCGGTGGTGTGAGAGACAGGAGCGAAACATGATCACCCTATCGAAGCGCGTACAGTCTGTGTCGCTCTCGGCTAATGCGGCGGCACGTCAGCTGACGCGCCAGCTAAAAGAGCAGGGCGTGGATATTCTTGACCTCACCACCGGTGAGCCGGATTTTAATACGCCCGCGCACATCCGTGCCGCCGCCAGCGCCGCGATGGATGGCGGTGAAACCCGTTATACGCCGACCAATGGCACCACCGCGCTGCGTAAAGCGGTGCAGGCCAAACTGGCGCGCGAGAACCAGCTGCAGTACGCGCTGGGTCAAATCTGTATCGCCAACGGCGCAAAGCAAATCATCTTCAACGCGTTTGCCGCGACGCTAAACGACGGCGACGAGGTGATTGTGCCCACGCCATACTGGCCAACTTTCCCGGACAGTGTGCGTTTCAACGGTGGCGAGGCGGTGCTGCTGCCTTGTCCGCTTGAGCAGCAGTACAAGCTGCAGCCGGCGCAGCTGGCGCAGGCGATCACTGAGAAAACCCGCTGGCTGGTGCTGAACAATCCCGGCAATCCCTCTGGCATGGTGTACAGCGCACAGGAGTTGCAGGCCCTGGCGACGGTGCTGCGCGATCATCCCCATGTGCTGATCATGCTGGATGAGCTGTACGAACATATCCTGTTTGACGATCGTCAGCACGTTAGTCTGCTGCAGGTGGCGCCGGAGCTGGCTGAACGCGTTTTGCTGGTGGGAGGCGTGTCAAAAACCTATGCCATGACCGGCTGGCGCATTGGCTTTGCTGCCGGGCCGCAACCGCTGATTGATGCCATGGTGGTGGTGCAGTCGCAGAACAGTTCTGGTGCCAGCGCCATCAGCCAGGCGGCGGCGGTTGCGGCCTTTGACGGTGGGCTCGATTTTCTGCCACCGCAGCGCGCCGCGTATCAGGCGCGACGCGATGTCATTGTGCAGCAGTTGCAGCAGGTGGCCGGCATTGAAGTGCTGCAACCTCAGGGCGCATTTTTTGTCTTTTGTCGCTGTGCTGGTCTGCTGGGCAAAACCCGGCCTGACGGCGCCGTACTGCATGACGAACAGGATGTGCTGAATTATCTGCTGGAGAGCGGTGTGTCCGGCGTGGCGGGCAGTGCTTACGGCCTGTCGCCGTATTTCCGTTTATCGATCGCCACGGATATCGATAGCGTTGAGGAGGCGGGTAAACGCATTGCGCGCGCCTGTGCAGCGTTAATCTGACGGGCGGGTGTGGGAAGGCGTAATAGCCTGATCACCTCGCGGCACACTGTATGAAAGGAATGCATGAAAGGAATGCATGAAAGGATTGCATGAAAGCATTTCGGGTGCCGCGACACAGGGGCGGTGATGCGGCAATTAGCCGGTTCCGCCCCGATTTACTGCGACTGGATTAAATCAGAAAATCATCCAGCGAACCGCCAGCGTCAATCGCTGACTTTATCGGCGAGGGAGTACGACCCTGACCGGTCCAGAATTTCTCATTACCCTGTTCGTCGGTAAATTTATACTTCGCCGGACGCGGTGCACGTTTTGCTTTGCTCTTCGTTTCACCCTGGTTTAATTGCGCCAGTTCATTAATTGTAATGCCGTCTTTGCGCAGCATCTCTTTATATAACGCCAGCTTCTCTTCTTTTTCGCGCTGTGCAGCACTCTCTGCCGCCGTCTCTTCGCGGCGTTCGGCGACCACCACGGCAAACTTCTCCAGCATTTCGTTTAATACCGCAACCTCAATATTACGTGCTTCAGCACGCAGCGTACGAAGATTGTTCAATGCCTTGAGTGCATCGCTCATGTATAAACCCTTATTACTGATATCACTGATTTGAAAGCGTGCATTCTACGGCAATTTTATTCAAATGAAAATATTCACCCGCCGACAGATTTGTCCGGAAATATGCCCCGGCCTGTACAGTTTTTGATTGGGCGTAAAGATTTTTGTCTCTTCATTGATTACGCATAAACATGTTAGCGGCGGATTTAATATTACCAGCCACCTACGTTAAACCGTTCATTTAACATCGCAGCATCTCACGCAATATACGTCACGGCGATTTACAGCTTAATAAATGGCGTCATGTTAACAACGCAGCGATTGCTGCAGGGATTAAAAGCATAACTGGTCAACCTTAGCGCAGAAAAGGAAATTTTATAAACACCTTCCCATCGGCAGCGTAATTATAAATCAATGGCGGTGACCGGGTACCAGGCTGGTACATGCGTGGTGTTCAGATGCCATAGCAGGATGCAGGCACAGCCGTTCAGGCGGGGAGGCCGTAGGTCACGCACCGGTTGACTCAGATTAAGGATGATTTCAGGCGTGATAGTTTCCTGTAAAGCAGCCTCAGGGCCGTTACTCCCTGAAGCATAAGATTTTTTCGCAGTGTAAAGGCGTCAGAAAGGTCGTAACAATTTCTTGCAATGTTAATCTTAATGCGTATATTTCTCATTTGCTTTCTTAACCAAATGCTCGCCACAAAATAACGATAAGCCGATTGAGGAATATTATGTCTTGCAAAGAGATGCGCGTCAGGGACGCAGGTCTTGCGCCGCAGCGCGCTCTGCGCCTGTCACTGCTGGCAGTGCTGGTTGTCTCGGGTGTCGCTCAGGCGGCCGATACGCAAAACAGTGAGGCCACCCTGACCGTTGATGCCAGCGCCAGCGCGGAAGCGCAGCAGACGCAGGCCGCAGCGGATTACAGCGTACCGGTGACGCGGGCCGGCACTAAAATGGCGCTGACCGCACGTGATATTCCCCAGTCGGTCACTATCGTCAGCAAGCAGCGCATGCAGGATCAGCAGCTGCAGTCGCTGAACGACGTACTGAGCAACACCACCGGCATCCACGGTGTGGCCGCCGATATGGACCGCATCAATTACTATTCGCGCGGTTTTCTGATTGATAACTATATGACCGACGGCATTCCGACCGCGTTTGCCCAGCGCTGGAACCTCGGTGATGCGCAGACCGATACCGCGCTGTACGAACGCGTCGAAGTAGTGCGTGGCGCAACGGGCCTGCTGACCGGACCGGGCAATCCTTCCGCTGCCATCAACATGGTGCGTAAACATGCCGATAGCAAAGAGTTTACCGGTAGCCTTGAAGCTGGCTATGGCAGCTGGAATAAGCAGCGTTACGTCGCCGATCTTTCTGCACCGCTGTCATCGGAAGGCAACGTACGCGGTCGCCTGGTTGCCGGCTATGAAGACAAAAACAGCTTCATTGAACGTTACGGTGCCGATAAGAAGTTTATTTACGGCGTGGTCGACGCTGATGTGACGGACGCCACCAGACTGTCTGTTGGTTATGAATTCAGCCAGGTAAATACCGATTCACCGATGTGGGGCGGTGCGCCGCGCTGGTACACCGACGGCACGCAGATCCACTCCCGTCGCGGCTATAACACCGCACCTGAATGGGCTTACAACAACAAAGAAAATAAAAAGGTCTTTGTTAACCTGCAGCAGAATTTCGATAACGGCTGGAACATCACCCTTAACGGCACGCATAACGAGATGTTCCTCGACAGCAAGCAGCTGTATCTCGACGGTTACTTCGATAAAACCACTGGCGCAGGCGTCTCTGGCTATGCCGGCTATCCGGTGGTGGGCGGAACCGGCTACAACACCGGCAAACGTAAGGTGGATGCGGTCGATGCCTTCGCCAGCGGTCCTTATGAACTGCTGGGCCGCCAGCATGAGCTGATGGTCGGGGTGAACTACAGCCGTCAGGACAACAAATATTACAGCGCCTGGGCCAACATTTCGTCAGCCGAGCTGGGCAACTTTAATCAGTTCAACGGTGATTTCCCGGAAACCGACTGGAATCCGCGTGAACCCGCGGCCGATACCCAACTGGTGCGGCAGAAGTCAGCGTATCTTGCGACGCGCATCAATCTGGCCGATCCGCTGCACCTGATTGTCGGGGCGCGCTACACCAACTGGAACCGCCAGACGCTGACGGCAGAGATGGAGAAAAACAACATCACACCGTACGGTGGGGTGATTTGGGACTTCTACGATAACTGGTCTGCCTACGCCAGCTACACCTCAGTGTTCCAGCCGCAGGATTATCAGGATGCGTCAGGCGCGTATCTCTCGCCGGTGATTGGCAAAAACTACGAAGCCGGCGTGAAGTCTGACTGGTTCAACAGCCGTCTGACCACCTCGGTATCGATCTTCCGCACCGAACTGGATAACGTCGGTCAGAGCACCGGTCAGACCAATGCGCAGACCGGTAACACCATTTACGTGGCGAAGAAGGGTGTGGTAAGTCGTGGCGTCGAGTTTGAGGTGAATGGGGCGCTGACCGATAACTGGCAGATGACCTTTGGCGGGACTTCGTATGTGGCGGAAGACGCCAACGGCGATCGCTACAATTCACAGCTGCCGCGCACGTCGTTTAACCTGTTCACCAGCTATCGCCTGCCGATGCTGGACCAGCTGACGCTGGGCGGCGGGGTGAACTGGCAGGCGAGAACTTACGCGGATATCAGTGGCCCGGATGGCAATGGCACCTGGCGCACCCGTCAGGGCAGCTATGCGCTGGTGGATCTGTTCGCGCGCTACGACGTGACCAAAAACCTCAGCCTGCAGGCCAACCTGAATAACCTGTTCGACAAAGAGAACGACGAAAACGTCGACAGCACCGGCATCGTCTACGGCGAACCGCGCAATTTTATGCTGTCCGCGAAATACCGTTTCTGATCATTAAGCCCGTGCCCAAAGCGGCACTTAACGTTCCCTCTCCCGGGGAACAGGCCGCACCTGACATTCCCTCTCCCGCGTGCGGGAGAGGGTTAGGGTGAGGGGAAACCCGCACCCACCCCAACCCATGCACCTCAGCATCCCGCCGCAATATAATCCCCGCTGGCACTCACCGGCACCACGGTAAAAAACAGCACCAGCGCAAACATCACCAGCAAGATCCCACCAGCGATCCGTACCGCTCTCAGCAGCGATGCCGCCTGCGGCGAGCGTTCTGCCAGCCACAGCTGCCCGGCGCGCTGACGGTAATGCTGCACAAACAGTGCCAGCGCCACCAGCGCCATGCCGGTACCGAGCGCCATACTCATCACCGCCAGCATACCCCAGCGCGTAATCCCGATGACGCTGGCGAACAGCAGCACCGTCAGCGCACCGCTGCACGGCCGCACGCCGGTGGCAATGATAATACCCGCCCAGCTTTTCCAGTCGCTGCGGTGCCCAGCCGCGACGCCATGCGCGTGGCCGCAATGATCATGATGATGCTCCTCTGGCGGCTTGCGCCAGGCTTGCAGCAGCAGCATCACGCCTAACCCGGCAATGAACACAGCGCTGGCTTTCTCCAGATACCAGCGGCTCAGGCTGAGATCGCCGGTGGTCAGGTTAAAACCAACCGCCAGAATAAAGACAAAGGCAATCGCGCTCAGCCCTTGCACCAGGCTGCCCAGCAGCGGCACGCTCAGCGCCACGCCGCGCGGGGGCTGATGAGTGGTCAGCCAGGTGGTAACGATAAATTTACCGTGCCCGGGACCCACCGCGTGCAGAATGCCGTAAATGAAGGTCACAGCCAGCAGCCACAGTCCGGCACTGTACTGGCCGCTATTGATTTGCAGTAAATGGGTAACCAGCAGCCGGTGCAGCTGAATCTGACTTTGCAGCGCCCATGCCTGAAACGCGCTCCAGTGCAACGACAGCAGCGTCAGCGCGCTCAGCAGCAGCACGCTCGCGCAGAGAAATCCGGTTTTGGTGGCGGTCATAGTAATGAAGAAAGTGGTCCTGAATGTCACCAGCATGCGGATTTCTGCCGCGTTGTAAAGCCACGGCGGTTAAACGGCAGCCGCTCTCCGCATCGTGACGCATTCCCCTGCCTTGTGCAGCTGACTATAATCTGCCGACAATTTCTCACGGATGCCTTTTATGTCTGCTGATTCTCCTTTGCTGGCGGTACAAGACGTCACGCTGGCCGTGCAGGGGCGCACCTTGCTGGCGCCGGTATCACTGCAGCTGTACGCAGGTGAAACGCTGTTGCTCACCGGCCCGTCCGGCAGCGGCAAAAGCACGTTGCTGAAAATTATTGCCTCACTGCTGGAGCCCGATAGCGGCCAGATCCTGTTTCAGCAGCGGGATATTCACTCGCTGAAAGTCGAACACTATCGCCAGCAGGTCTCCTACTGTTTCCAGACACCGCAACTGTTTGGTGACACGGTCTACGATAACCTGGCGCTGCCGTGGCAGCTGCGTCAGCAACAACCGTCACGCGAGCAGCTGGAGGCGGCGTTGCGCAGTCTGCATTTATCCGGAGACCTGCTGGACAAAAACGTTGCCGGACTCTCTGGTGGTGAAAAGCAGCGGGTGGCTTTGCTGCGCAATCTGCAGTTTCTGCCACAGATATTGTTGCTGGACGAAGTGACCAGCGCACTGGACGAGTCTAATAAACAACGGGTTAACCAGCTGATTGCCGCGCTGGTGGCGGAAAAAGGGCTGGCGGTGATCCGTATCAGCCATGACGTACAGGAGATTGATGCCGCTGAGCGTATTCTGCGGCTGACCCCACCCGCAGCGGGAGAACAGCATGAGTCAGCATAATATCAGCGACAGCTCGCTGCTGCTTTCACTCATGCTGGTGCTGGTGGCGCTGCTGATTAGCCAGAAAGAGAAGCTGGGGATGAGCAAAGACATTCTGTGGAGTGTCACACGCGCCATTATCCAGCTGGTGATCGTCGGTTACGTGCTGAAGTCAATTTTCGATGTCAATAATGACTGGCTGACGCTACTGATGGTGCTGTTTATCTGCGTCAATGCAGCGCTGAACGCGCGCAAACGAAGCCGGCGGATCGATCATGGTTTTATCATCGCGCTGGTGGCGATTACCAGCGGTACGGCACTGACGCTAACGGTGCTGCTGCTGAGCGGCGCCATTGCCTTTGTTCCCATGCAGGTGATCCCCATTTCCGGCATGATTGCCGGTAACGCCATGGTGGCGGTCGGGCTGTGTTTCACCAATCTCAATCAGCGCTTTAGCGACAACCAGCAAAAAATCATGGAGATGCTCAGCCTGGGGGCACCAATCAAACGCGCATCCGCCGGGCTGATGCGTGACAGTATTCGTGCCGCGATGATCCCCACCGTTGACGGCGCGAAAACGGTGGGGCTGGTGAGTCTGCCAGGCATGATGTCCGGGTTGATTTTCGCCGGGATCGATCCGGTAAAGGCCATCAAGTACCAGATCATGGTGACGTTTATGCTGATTGCCACCGCCAGCCTGTCGACCATCATCGCGGCGTATCTGTCCTACCGTCGCTTTTACACCGCGCGGGCGCAGCTCAAACAGTAGATTACGCCTGAAACCGCAGCGCCACGCCGCTGGCCTGTTCCGCGCTGACCATGATGGCGTCTGGCATTTCCTGTCAGCGACGATCAGCTAAAATCCGGGCAGGTTATATGCGACATCAGCTGCTGATAATGCTGATGCTTGCCCATCTTCAGCGCATCAGCAGCCTGCAACAGCGCGTTGTGATTGCTCTTATCCGCCAGAAAGGTCTGCTTGATTTTTTCGTCGTCGATGGAGACCGGCACGCGGCAGTGAGTGCGCAGATCGTTGATCATGGTCTGCTGCCGCAGCGCCAGCGCCAGATTCTCATACGGCGATACCGCCAGCGCAGACGTGGCACTCAGGGTGAGCAGGGCGATCATGGCAGTGAAAGGTAATGTTTTCATTTTGCTTCTCCTTGATGAACGGAAACGGCGGCCGGGCACTGGGCGGGATCGAACACCGTACCCCAGTCCTGTTTCATATCGACAACGGTCCAGCCATAGTGCGCGGCCAGCCTGAGACCGTTAACCAGTTTGCCGCTGGCCGGCGGATGCGCATCGTAGGCGTATTCCCGCTGCGCATCGGTGTGATGCACCAGCAGGCCGAAGGTGCTGGCGGCAGGGTTGCCCGAGGTGTATTGCAGCATCGGCACATCGCCGTCGCTGTTGCCGAACGCTGCTACTGGCCGATGACCCATGAACAGATGGATGGCCACCGGTTTGGCCGCTTCATCATCATAAAATGCACCATTCATGGTTTTCCGCAACTGCGTGCCGTTGTCGCTGAGTGAAAATTCCGCAAGGGAAAACGAGCCAACCACCTGCTCAGGTGGAATGCCGTACATCTGTTCCGCCAGCACGCGCATAAAATCGATGCCGCCGCCGGAGATAATCCAGGTGCGGAAACCGTGAGCGCGCAGATAATCCAGCAACTGGCGCATCGGCAGATAGCCCATGCGATCGTAGCGGCAGCCAAAACGCGTATCCCGCTGCGTCGCCACCCAGTTCTGCACGCGCCGGGCAAACTCATCGGTGGTGATACCGCTGTGAGTCAGCGTCAGCAAATGCATCAGCCCCTTTTTCCCGCTGGCGGCAATAGCGGCCGTGTTGTTGCTGAGCACTGCCTGTACCAGCGCATCCTGCTGCCACTGCGGATGCTGCGGCGCCAGCCGTTTCACTTCATCGAGCGCAAACTGCAGCTGAAAGGTGAGCGGTGCTTCCGGCCATAGCGTGCCGTCATTATCGAACACCACGTAGCGCTGGTTAAGAGGAATAAAGTCAGCGCTGCCGGCGCGGGTGGTGTCATCCACCCACTGTGTAATGGCACGCTTTGCCGCACCGTCACGCCAGGCGGAGAGATCGTCAGCCTGACTGACGCTAGCGAGGCACAGCGTGAGGCCCGCCAGTATAGAAACAGTTTTCATCGGCGACTCCTGTGATGTGGAACGAGATCGGGCAGCGTATGAATACGCCACAGGCGGCTCCACGCATGGCCGGCAAAGATCAGCGCCTGACGCAGTAAACGGCGGCCAGGCCACAGCACCGCGACGAGAAGAACCACGGTTGCGGCGAGCAGCAGCCACTGCCACCAGGGGCGTTCAGGCCCGGCACGCAGCACCTGTTCGCTGCCGGCCGTGCGCGCAGGCAGAATGTCATAATGATGGGCGGGCAGCGTGGCGAGCTGCCATGTCTGTTGTCGGGTATCCCACCAGCGCAGCTGCACCGGCGGCAGCGTCAGGCTGCCGGCGCTGTCCGGCAGATAGCGCAGCCGCTCGCGTCGCTGGCTGCGAGTGATTTCACCGCGTCCGCTGGTCAGGACGCTAACCTCGGGCGTCAGCAGCTGGGTACTGGCACCGGGCAAATCGATCAGCACCGGTGGAATCTGTCCGGCGACCACACCACTGGCCTGCAGCGTTATCTGCCGTTCCACCACGTCGCCGACATGCAGCGCGTCGCCCTGCGCGGCACGATACAGCGTCACTTTTTCCTGCAGATGCAGCGTGGCGGCGGGCAGGAAGCGATCCGGCTGCTGCACACCCGGCGGCCAGCGCACATTTTTTTCCAGCGCTGGCAGCGTAACGGTCTGCGGCGGCTGGCCCGCGGATTGCAGGGTGATGTCCAGCGCCGGCAGCTGCAGTTTGCCCTGATCCCAGGCCATCAGCTGGCGCTCCATGCGGATGCCGCTCCAGCTGACACCGTCACGCTGACGCGATACCAGCTGATTGGGAATGGCCGCCGGCAACAGCGTGCCGTTGCTGACCGGGAAGTCAGGCCACTGTGGCGGCGGGTTAAACCAGCTATCGGTCCAGTAGGTTACCGCGACGCGCAGCGGCTGACCCGGCACCAAACGGTCATCGCCAACCAGCTCGCGCGTGATGTCCATTGCGGCGCGCGCGGGCCCGGTCAGCAGCAGCAGGCAAATCAGCAGCGTTCTCATGGTGACTCCTGACGATAGAGATATTCCAGCAGGCCACCGGGCGACAGGCTGAGATTGTCGTACCACTGACTGACCTGCGGTGCCGCGTGACCTGCAGGCTGCATGACCTGCTGCGCGACGCCTTGCTGTTTGTGCAGGTCTTTTTTGCTGCCGTCAGGATCGTAATCCTGCTCTTTTCCCTGTGCCGCCTGGCGATCGCGCTCCTGCTGACGAAGCTGCATCACAATGCGCGCGATACTGGCGCGATTTTGCTGTGCCATTCGCCAGTCGGGACGCAGGCTCAGCGCCTGATCGTAATGCTGCAGCGCCTGCTGCCACTGTTTCTGCTGCGCCAGGCTGTTGCCCAGCCACAACAGCGATTCAGGCGTCACGGGTGCCTGACGAAAAGCGCCGCTGGCGGCGGAAAAATCACCGGCATAGTAGAGCGCAATGCCGCGGCGCAGCGGATCGACATAGTGCTGCGCCGCGCGCGCGTAATCCTGCCGTTGAAAGGCATGTTGCCCTTGCAGGTCGGGCGGGATAAACGCATCCAGCAGCGCGGCGGCGGCCGGCGGCGTTATCCCACCGAGCGGCAACACAATCAGCACGATCAGTATCTGACGACGCCACCACAGCAGCAGCAACAACATCGGCGCAATCAGCCAGTAGCCGCTGTTGTGCCACGGCAGATCCTCGCGACTGTTTTGCTGGGCGCTGAGGCTTTGCTGAATATGGCGTCTGATGGCAGGCAGATCGCTGTCATCGGGGGTGGCGAGCGTAACCGCCACGCCGTTGGCGCGTAGCTGCTGGAAGCGCGCCACGTTGAGGCGGGTATCAATAGCCTGACTGGCGAAAGCGGGCGGCAAGGGGCCGCCTGGCGCAGTGCCGGGCACCCACAGCTGCAGCGGCAGCGAGGTCTGGCCGAGCAACCGGGCATCATCCTGGCGCAACGTATCGGCCACCAGCACAATGCTGCGTGGCGTGTCCGGCAGATTATCATCGGCCAGCCTGAGAGCGGCCGCCAGGCCATTGCCCTGACCGTCCGGCAGTAACGTTGGCTGCTGCGCCTGCAGGAACAGCGAGTAAAAGGCCGGATCGTTGGTCAGCGGCGTGGTCAGCCAGGCACCGCCGCGATACACCACCAGGCCAAAGTGGCTGCCCGGCATCTGCTGCATCAGCTGGGCGATCTTATGTTGCATGCGCTGATGCCGGTCGGGCGGGAGATCCTGCGTCAGCATGGTGAGATCCTGTTGCAGAATCACCATCACGTTACTTTGCGGCGTAACGCCGCCCGGTAACGCCTTCTGCCATGACGGCCCTGCCAGCGCCAGCACGCCGAGCGCCAGCAGCCACGGTACGGGTGACAGCCGCTGCAGTTGCTTACCGGTAATCAGGGCGTGAAACGGCGCTGTCATAATGCGCTGCCAGGCGCTGCGCGGCGCGCGCAACAGCCACGCCAGTGCCAGACAAACCAGCAGCCCGGACAGCCACCACGGGTGCATAAAATGAAAGCCATTCATGCTGCACGCTCCCGCAGGCGCGCCAGCAACAACGTCGCGGTTAACAGCGCCAGCGCCGCGCCGAGCGGCCAGGCAAACAGCGGGCGCGTAAACGACAGACCGAGCGTCGCCACCTGCGCGGGCGTCTGGGCGTCAATGGTTTGCCAGACACGTTGCAGTGCGCTGCCTGAGGTAGCCGCCTGAAACGCGCTGCCGCCGGTGATGCGGGCAATATCCTGCATCAGCGCGCTATCGACTTTGTCCTCGCCGCTGGCGTTGAGATCGCCAAAGGCAATGGTATCAACCTGCACCTGATGCTCTGCTGCCAGCTGCGCAGCGAGGGCGGGCGGCAGCTGTGAAGCGGTATCGTTGCCGTCGGTAAGTAAAATCACCATGCGGCTGGCGTCCTGTTCCAGGCTGCTGTCCAGCAGTTTGACCGCTACCCCCAGCGCATCGCCGATGGCGGTTTGCTGGCCCACCATGCCGGGTGCCAGCTGGTTGATGCGCGCTAGCAGTGCCTGCTTATCGGCGCTGATCGGCGCAAACGGCCACGCCTGACTGGCAAAAATCACCAGCCCGATGCGATCGCGGGTTCGCTGGAGCACAAAATTGTGCACCGAGCGCTGCACCGCCTGCAGGCGAGTGGTGCCCGCGCCGGCGTCGTTTTTCGCCATCGAACCGGAAACATCCAGCACCAGCACCACATTGCGCATCGGCTTATGCTGTAGCTGCGGTGGCAACAGCAGCTCAGGGCGCGCCAGCGCGGCCAGTAACAGCAGCCACACCAGCCAGAACAGCAGCGTCTGAGGCCAGCGGCTGGCCGGAGGGGCATTCTCCAGACGCAACTCCCTCACCAGTTCCGGCAGGAACGGCACGCGCACCTCTTCGCTGACCGGCTGGCGTTGCGGTAGCAGAAAGCGCATCAGCAGCGGCAGCGGCAACAGGAGCCAGATCCACGGCCAGGCAAAATCGAAGCGGGTAAGCAGTTCAGACATCGGGCAGTGCCTCCAGCCAGCGCCGCAGCTGTCTGCGCAGGCGCTGCATTTCATCAGGCGACAGGCTATTGTCCGGCTGGCAGTAGCCGTAAAGCAGCCGCTGATAGGTCGCGGCATCCAGCGGTAGCTCCTGCAGTAACTGGCTGAGGCTCAGTTCACTGACCTGAGCACGCGGCTGGTGCACCAGCCGCACACGCTTAATCAGCCGCAGCCAGCTATCAATGCTGTTGTCGTGACGTAAAACCTGACGCGCTTCACGCCGCCAGCGGTTGCGCCGCCAGCGCGCTGTGCGCCACAGCGCCAGCAGCACAAGCAGGGCCGCTAACGCGCCTGCCAGCCACCACCAGCCCGCAGGCAGCGGCAGCCAGGAGACCGCGGGCGGCAGGTCAGGCTGCAGCAGTGGCGGAACGCTAAAGCCTTTTTCCAGCATGCTCGTCTCCCTGCGTCAGCTGACGCAATAACGGTTCACTCACCACAATGTGCTGCACGCGGATGCCGAGCCGCAGCAGTCGCGTCTGCTGCTGTGCCAGCCGGGCGGTGACCCGCTCGCTAATCTGCTGACGCAACGCGGGCGAAAGCGGCAGCGTAACGTGCTGATGCTGGTAATGCGCGGCGAGATAGCCCTGATGCGGAAGCCGCAGATGCAGATCGTCGAGCAGCACAAAGGCGGTGATATCACACCGGCGCGCCAGCGCCGCCAGCAGCGCGTCACTCTGAGCGTCAAGATCGTGGAAATCGCTGATCAGTGCCAGCCAGCTTCCGGCAGGCACCTGAGCGCGGATACGTTGCAGCACCTGATGGAGTGGCAGACTGCTGGCGGGCTCCTGCGGATAGCGCGCCGGCAGCTGATTATTCATTTGATGCAGGTCGTTCAGGCACGGCGCCAGGGCGAGTTTCGGCGAGCGGCAGCGCTGCAATCTCAGGGAATCATCGCTGAACACGGCGGCCCCGAGACGATCGCCATCGTGCCAGCTACGCCACGCCAGCAGCGCTGCCAGATGGGCGGCGGCGACCGATTTGGTGTGCCCGCGTGTGGCGAAATACATATCCAGGCGCTGATCAACCAGCAGAAATACCGGCCGCTCGCGCTCTTCGTTATACAACCGCACCCAGGGTGTGCGCAGACGCGCGGTGGCCTGCCAGTCGATCAGCCGCACATCATCGCCCGGCTGATAGCGGCGCAGGCTGTCAAAATTGAGTCCGCGTCCCTGCTGACGCGACACGCGCTCGCCGGCCATCGCGCCGGGTGGCAGCTGAGCCGGCGGATTGCGCAGCTGCTGCGCTGCACCCGCCAGCGCCAGCAGGCCGGGCAGGGTGACGGCCAGTGCGGTATCCGTCATGCGACCACCGCATCCAGCAGCATGCGCACCACGTCATCGGCGGTCACCTGGTCGGCGCTGGCCTGATAACTCAGCAGCAGACGATGCCGCAGCACGGCCGGGGCAATGCGCTGAATATCGTCCGGCAACACCGCATCACGCCCTTCGAGCCACGCCTGCGCGCGCCCGGCGCGGTCCAGTGCCAGCGTGCCGCGCGGGCTGATACCCAGCGCCACATAACTGGCAAAGGTGTCGCTGACCTGCTGCGGCTGGCGCGTCATTTCCACCAGCGAGACGATGTAATCTTCCACCGTGGGCGCGACGTAAATGTCGGAGATGGCCTGCCAGCAGCGACCCATATCCGCCTGGCTGATCCTCACTGGCGGCGGCGTAGCGGCGCTGACGGCAGGGGTGTCCTGTTCGCGATATTTTGCCTGCTGTTCGGCGCGCACCAGTTGCATCACGCGCTGTTCATTCTCTTTCGAGGGATAGTGCACCAGCACTTTCATCAGGAAGCGATCCAGCTGCGCTTCCGGCAGAGGCCAGGTGCCTTCCTGATCAACCGGGTTCTGCGTCGCCAGCACCATAAACACGCCGGGCAGCGGCCAGCTGTTGCCCGCCACCGTGACATGACGCTCCTCCATGGCTTCCAGCAACGCCGACTGCACGCGGGCCGAGGCGCGGTTGATCTCATCGGCCAGAATAAGGTTGCCGAACACCGGGCCTGGCCGGAAACGAAACTGCTCCTCTTCACGCGTGGCGTGTTGCTGATAAATTTCGCTGCCGGTGATATCCGAGGGCAGCAGATCCGGTGTGAACTGAATACGGCTGAAGTCGCCTTCAATGTGGCGCGCCAGCTCACGCACCGCACGGGTTTTGGCCAGTCCGGGCAGTCCTTCCAGCAGAACGTGGCCGTCGCACAGCAGCGCGATAATCAGCATGCGCACCAGCTCTGGCTGACCCAGCACCTGCTGGTTTATGCTCGCTTCCAGGTCGAGAAACCGTTGCCGCAGGGTCATTGCGTCACTCCCTGTTTTTCCCGCTCAAGCAGCGTGGCGATACCTACCAGGATCGGCTGAGCATAGGAAAAAAACGCTTTGATGCCGGGACAGAGATAGTTAAGGCCGGGTTCACCCTCTGCGCTGCGCACGATGCGGTTTTTCGGGCATTCGCCCCAGCATAATTTGAGGTAAGGACAGCGTTTGCAGACGGCGGGCAGGGTGTCGCGTTTCCCGAGGCCAAACGCTTTTTGCCGTTCGGAAAACGCCAGGTGCGCCAGTTTAGTGTTGGCAATATTGCCCAACTGATACTCCGGATAGACGTAGTGATCGCAGGCATAGACATCACCGTTTTTTTCAATGGCGAGGCCCTTGCCGCAGAACTCTGAAGTCACGCAGATCTGGCCCGGCAGGCCCAGGGTTTGCGCCACTGCCGTTTCAAACAGGTTAACCTGCACGCGCCCTAAATCGTTGTTGACCCACTCCTCAAACACGGCGATGAGAAAGCGTCCCCAGTCATCGGGATCGACCGACCAGTCGGTCACCACCGAGTCGAGATCGCCCGGCCGCGCGCGGCGGGAACCGCTCACCGGGATGCTGTCATCGCGCCAGAACTGCGGCGCGGTTTGAGTAAAATCGACCGGCTCAACGCAGGGATTGAATTGCAGATAGGTCGCGCCCAGTTCGCGCGTGAGAAAGCGGTACACCTGCAGCGGAAAGCGTGCATTGGTCCGGTTGACCGTGACCAGCGCGTTGAACGGCACGCCGTGGCGTTGCAGCGCCGCCACACCCGCCATCACTTTGTCGAAAGTCGGTTTACCGCTGCGTGTTACGCGATAGCGATCGTGCAACTCGCGCGGGCCATCAATCGACAGCCCGACCAGAAAGTGATGCTGCTTCAGAAAGCGCGCCCAGCTATCGTTCAGCAGGATGCCATTGGTTTGCAGATCATTCTCGATGCGTTGTCCTGGCTTCTGATACTTTTGCTGCAGCGCCACCACCTTTTCGAACCACGGCAACCCCATCAGCGTCGGTTCACCGCCTTGCCACGAGAACACCACCTGATCGCCATCCTGACTATCAATGTACTGGCGAATATAGTTCTCCAGCACTTCATCGGACATGCCGCTGTGATGATCCTGCTGCAGCAGCTGCTCTTTATGCAGGTAAAAACAGTAGTTGCAGTCAATATTGCAGCGCGAGCCGGTGGGTTTGGCCATTACGTGAAAGCGGCGTTTATACGCCGGGCCGATGCCGTTGTATTTTTCCGCCGAGGGCAACGGGCGAACCGGCAGTGTGGTGCTGTATTTCATCAATGCCTCCGAATACCGGGCACGGCGTGCCCGGCTGTGAGTGATAACTCAGTTGGTGGCCGGGCTGCCTTCGTCAATCAGTTTCTGCACATCCGAAACGGTGAAAGAGCCGGGTTTCTGACGAGGCGGGAACTCTTTGAAGCTTTGCAGCATTTCTGCGGCATATTTCTGCGCGCCACCCAGCAGGAACAGACGGTCATAGAACCAGTGGTTGTAATCCATACCGCTGTCACCGCGCTCCAGCGGGTCGATCTCCAGGTCGAAGATCAGTGGCGTGCGCAGTTTAACGAACGGATATTTCCACAGGTCGAGGCCGGTGTGTTCCTGAATCATGAAATGCGCTTTCCAGCGACCGTAGCGCATCGCTAACAGATCGCCGTCATCGCTCCAGTAGAAGAACTCATTACGCTGGTCGGGCCCTTTGCCCTGCAGGAAATCCAGCTGGTTGTAACCGTCCAGATGCACTTTGTAGGTCATGGCGCTGGTCTTATAGCCTTTCAGCAGCTGCTGTTTGATATCCGGCACGCCCGCTGCGGCAACCAGCGTCGGGAACCAGTCGTTGCTGCCGAAAATATCGTTGATCATCGTGCCAGGCTTAATATGCCCCGGCCATTTGATCATCGCGGGTACGCGGAACCCGCCCTCCCAGCCGGTATTTTTCTCGCCGCGGAATGGCGTCATGCCGGAATCAGGCCAGGTGGCGATCATCGGACCATTGTCGGTGGTGTAAATCACGATGGTGTTATCTTCGATACCCAGATCTTTGATTTTCTTCAGCACCTCGCCGATCATTTTATCGTGCTCAACCATGCCGTCTGCGTAGTCGCCGAGGCCGGTCACGCCCTGATCCTGCGGTTTAATGTGCGTTTTGTTGTGCATGCGCGTGGTGTTGAACCAGGTAAAAAACGGTTTGCCCGCTTTGACCTGACGCTCCATGAAATCGTTGTTGGCGGCGAGGAACTCTTCATCCACCGTGCCCATACGTTTCACGTTCAGTGGCCCGGTATCTTCAACCTTGCCATCCGCGCTGGCTTTAATGACGCCGCGCGGACCGAACTGTTTACGGTACTCAGGATCTTTCGGATAGTCCGGGTTCTCGGGTTCTTCTTCGGCGTTCAGGTGATACAGATTGCCAAAGAACTCGTCGAAACCGTGTGCGGTAGGCAGGAATTCATTGCGATCGCCCAGATGGTTTTTACCAAACTGACCGGTGGCATAGCCGAGCTGTTTCAGGATTGAGGCAATGGTCGGATCTTCTTTCTGCAGGCCCTGCGGCGCACCTGGCATACCGACTTTACTCATGCCGGTGCGGAACGGCATCTGCCCGGTGATAAACGACGAGCGTCCGGCGGTGGAGCTTTGCTCGGCGTAATACGAGGTGAATTTGGCGCCCTCGGCGGCAATACTGTCGATGTTGGGCGTTTTGTATCCCATGGTGCCCTGGTTATAGGAACTGATGTTCCAGTAGCCAATGTCATCGCCAAAAATCACCACGATGTTAGGCTTGCCCGAATTTTGCTCGGGCGCGGTAGAGGGCGTCGGGGATTGAGGAGCCGCATGGGCGCTCCAGGAACAGCAGGCCACAGATAGCATGGACGCTAATAGTGACTTGCTAAAAGGTAATCTGGACATTTCTGCACTCCGATAATTGTATTCCGACCAGGTCAGAATTTTTCCGACCGAATAAGTGCTGCGCAGACGGTTATTTCCTCCTTATCCTGAAAGGACGACAGATGAATAAACGCATCTTTTTGATAGCTATTTCCCGGTGCGGAATGGCGGTGCTCAGTCAGTCTGATTATCTGTGATTTTAAATAGTTTTTATTAAAGCGTGGCCCGCTGCACGCAGGCTGCGTGCAGGCGAAAAATATGCGGTGTGCGAGAGGGTATAAGTAACCAAGGTATAAAAATGCAAAAAATGAGCAGGCTGTGTATCTGGTTATGTAGCAACCATAGCGGCTCATAACTGGAATGCCAAGTGCTATTTTAAAAATGTGAGCGGCAGAGTGATTTTTTTCTGCTGTATCGCACTGCTCCGCATTTCGTCTAGGGAATTTCTTATTTTGAATAAGCTTAAAATAACTTAATATATTGTAATATATAAATAAATTTTCTGTGGGCTGAAAGTGGCTGGTTATTTTTTACGAGGCGGGTCATATTTTTCAGCGTTCAGGTTTGCGTTATTATTATGGCTCACCTAAGCCTTAAAAGGCCATCCGGAACGGGATGGAATCAATTAATCTGGGGTGATTTATGAAAAAAATTACGGTAGCAATAATGTCATTGCTGGTGGCGTCAACTTTCTCTTTATCGGCTCTGGCAGCGCAGGAGATTACTAAAGAAGAGGCTAAGCAGTATCAGGAAGTTGGTAAGGTTAGTACCAATAATGAATACAGTTCACCGGCAGAGGCCATGGCTGAAATCTCGAAAAAGGCCGATGAGATGGGGGGTAAATATTTTGTGATCACCTCCGGCAAAGAAGGCAAGAAAATACAGGGTACGGCAACAGTGTATAAATAATAAATTATACGCTGCAAATCAGGCGTCATAGTCATTGCAACAGGCCGTTTTAATAACGGCCTGTTGTCGTGTTTCTATTTCTACAGTAAGCGATGAGATTAAGATCTGGTTCGCTTGCCAGGTCGTCAGCAGGCAATCTACTCCGACAATGCTTTCATAGCTGAAACCGCAGCGCCACGCCGCTGGCCTGTTCCGCGCTGACCACGATGGCGTCTGGCTCTTCGCGGAAAGGCACATCGCCCAGCAGCAGGCTGGCTTTCACCCTGCGTAAGTCGCTGCTGCGCAGCGTCAGCGCGGCCATACGCGCACTGCCGTCATAATCTGGCGGCAGGCCGGTAAAGCGCTGCGTCACATAGTGCGCAGCGGCAAAGCGCACGGTGGCAACGCCCGCTTTCAGCACAAACGCGCCCTGCTGGCAGGCGGTGAGCTTATCGGCACCAAATAAACGACTGTAGGGCAGCGCGGCGGCTGCCGGATCCTGGGCCACCACCACAAACTCAATAATATCGGTCACCGCGTTGGGATGCTGCTGCCACACTGGCTGCCAGACCGCTTGCGGTGTCTCATGCTGGCAGAAAAAACTGCGTCCGTTTGGCACCAGTGCGGGGCGCAGGCGAACGGTGCGAAAACGCGCCTGCTGTGCGCTGCCATCCGGCAACTGCACCGGCCGGTAAAAACTGGCGGCGGGATCGCCATCAATATCCTGACTTTCCAGATAGCGCCACACTGCATCGGCATCGTCGGTTTTCCATACCAGACCGCTCAGGCCCGCCGGTGCCTGCCAGATATCCTGACGCCGGTGCGCACGCCCGGCTTCATAGCCCAGCAGTTCCAGATAATTATCACCAAACACCGCCAGATGATTACTGGAGCCCAGCGAATGATGGCCGCGTGGCGTGAGCTGGAAACCGAGCCGGCGATACAACGCGCTGGCGTCATCCAGCCGATCGGCAACATTGATCACTGCATGATCGAGCTGTGGAATGGGTACCGGTATCGCCATTATCTGCCTCCTGGTTCGCATCATTACGATGACCGCGGTGTCGCGCTGCGTTCGGCTTCGCGTTGCGGTTGCCAGGCGAGCTGCGCTTCGGCGCCGAACGCCCGGGCAATATGGCTGACCAGCGTCGCGGCCTGCGCCGATGATCGCTGGCGCGCGCTGGCATCCTCGCTGTGCAGCACGCCTTCCACGACGACCTCTGGCGGCAGCACGTTCCAGCTGTTGCCGCCCTGAAAGCGGGTGACATCCAGGCCGGCGGCCGCCAGCGCGCTGACGATGTGGCTGCCGGTAACGATACTGTCGATGCCCTCATGCGGACGTGCAGCGTGAGCGCCTTTGCCGTGAATGGTGATATGAAAATGGTCAGTAAACGCTGCCGGTGTGGCAGATAACGTGTGTGTCATGGTCATCCCTGCGGCTGTTCGGGTAAGAAAGGTTCGCCCAGCGTTAGCATCAGGCGGTTGGCCCAGGCAAAAAACGCGGCGGACTGGATCAGGTCCAGCAGCTGCAGCGTATCCAGTCCGTGCTCGCGCAGCGCCTGCAGTTGGGTCTGGCTGCTGGCGACCGGGGTTAGCGATAAGGTGGCGACAAAATCGATAATCGCCGCCCAGCGCGCGGACTGGCCGTGTGCCAGCTCGGCACCCGGCGCGACATTCAGGAGTTTCTGCACCGCAGTCTCATCTTTTGACAGCTGACTGGCTTTGCGGGCATGCACGGACGCGCAGTAAATGCAGCCGTTGACTTTACTCACCACCGTGGCCGCCAGTTCGCGCTCGGCGCGAGGCAAACCGCCCGGCGTATAAAAAATGCCTTTATCCGTCAGCGTGCGTTGTTCCAGCAGCGGCAGATTGCGCGCCAGCAGACGGAAATAGTCGGACTCGCTATGACCGTTTTTTGCCAGTGTCGCCTGTTCTTCCGCCGTAAACTCGCTGAGCGGTTTGGCTGCCAGCCACGGCTCCCAGCCCAGCTCCTGCTGGGTAAACGCAGTGAGCGCAGTCTGACCGCTGGCCGTAAGCGGGGCGCTATGCCATTTGCCGGCCACCGCATGCGGCTGCGCGCGCGATGTTTCACCGCTCAGCAGGCGCAGGCCGGTCAGCAGGCGACTCTGAAAGCTGACAAATCCCACCAGCTGCGCCAGCGTGACGATGCCGCGCGGCGTCCAGCCGGCATGGCGCAGCGTGGTCAGTTGTTGCGGTGTGGCGTCGACCGGATGCAGGCTCAGCAGCTCAGCAAAGGCGCGACCGGCGGCAAAGCGCGTATCTGTCGGGGTTTCGCTGGATTGCTGCTGATAGTGTGCCTGCAATGATGTGACGCCGTGCCAGCCCGCGACCTGCCCGGCGAGCGCGTAACGCTGCGCCAGCGGGAAATCGTCGTCATCCTGGCCAAACAGCACCTCATAGCTGCCCTGGGCGTGTCGGGTCGCGGCCTGACGCACGCTGCGCGCCTCTGCCAGTTGCGCCGCCGGGTCGATATCGGCCAGCGCCGCCAGTAAATCTGTAGCCTGAGACATGATTTTCTCCTGTTAAGCGGTCCCCAGCGCACGCAGCGTGGGGGCAATATGTTCAGCAATTAACGCCACCGAACGCAGCGTATCGGCGTGCGGCGGATCGATAGAGTGCACCTGGAAGGTGATGTCGGTGGCGCGCGTCAGCGTGCTGTCGGCCAGCAGCGAAGCCAGCACCGCGTCCGCATCGCCGATATGCGCATCGAGCTGGCGCGCGTGGCTCTCCAGCGTGCTGCCGGTGATGTCGTGGCCCGCCTTGCGAAACTGCTCTGCCTGGCGCTGCAGACCGGGCGCGGCAAGGCGGCGCGCGTAGTCGTTTGAGTCGGCAACAAACGCGGTGCGTGAAGCCAGGATGCGGGGCGCAACGCCCGACGGCAGCGCCGCGAGATAAGCATCGATCATCGGGTTTTGCAGCTGCTGCAGCGACAGGTCCGGCTGGCCCGCCGGCCGCGGCTGGGTGCGCGATAACATCAGCCCGTGACCGGCCTGGCCGGCACGCGTCGCGCCTGCAACGGAAAAGGTGGCGATCCACACACGCTGCGCCAGCGTGGGAGCCGGCGGATAGAGATGATTGTCCGGATGGGCCAGCGTGTCGCCGCGCCACGCGCTGAGCAGCGTATGCAACTGGTCGGCAAACACGCCGGCGCGCTGTTCGCTGGTCAGGCCAAACGGCAAAAATGAGGTTGGCGTGCCGCCGGAGCCGAGCCCCACCTCCAGTCGTCCGTCGCTCAGCAGGTCCAGCACCGCCGCGTCTTCGGCCACGCGCAGGGCATTTTCCAGCGGCAGGGTGATGATGCCGGTGCCGAGGCGGATACGACGGGTGTGCGCGGCCACGTGAGCAAGAAACACCAGCGGTGAGGGCAGCCCGCCTTCCTTTTCATGAAAGTGATGCTGCGCGATCCAGGCACTGTCAAATCCGCAGCGTTCAGCGTGCTGAATTTGTTCCGTCGCCAGCCGGTAGCGCTGTTGCGCTGTGGTATCGTCGAGCAGGCGGGTAAAAAAACCGATGCGTTTGCGCGTCATGCAGACTCCTTAATCAGCGGACGGAAAACCGGAATGGCGTCAATCAACGCGCGGGTGTAAGGGTGCTGCGGCGCATTGAACAGTGTGACGGTGTCACCTTGTTCAACCACTTCGCCTGCGCGTAGCACGGTAACGCTGTGTGCCAGTCGTCGTACGGTGGCCAAATCGTGGGTGATAAACAGATAGGTGAGGCCCAGCTCGCGCTGTAACTGTTGCAGCAATTGCAGAATCTGCGCCTGCACCGTGACGTCCAGCGCCGACGTTGCCTCATCCAGCACCAGGATCGCCGGTTGCGGGATCAACGCCCGTGCGATGGCGACGCGCTGACGCTGGCCGCCAGACAGCTCGCGCGGCTTGCGCGTCAGCAGTTCCAGCGGCAGTGCCACCCGCTGCGCCACTTCGTGCACCCGCTGCTGGCGTGCGGCGGCGCTGAGCGAGCCAAAGTTGCGCAGCGGTTCTTCAATGATGTTAAACAGCGTCTGGCGCGGATCGAGCGAGGAGAACGGATTCTGGTATACAAACAGGATTTTGCGCCGCAGCTGACGCAGCGCTTCGCCGCGCAGGCTGCTGGCATCAATGCCGTCGATCATCACTTTGCCGCGATCGGCGCGTTCAAAGCCAAGCAGAATGCGCGCCAGCGTGGTTTTGCCGGAGCCGGATTCACCCACCAGCGCGTGCGTCGTACCGCGTGGCACCGTCAGGCTGACCGCTTTCGCCACCGTCAGCGTCTGCTGCCTGCCAAGCGCAAACTGTTTATCGATGGCGTTGAGCTGAATCGCCGGTGTGGAAAAACGGGCTGCGGACGGATAAGGCAGAGCAGTAGCGTCGGGCACCGCGTCCTGTAACAGCTGGCGGGTATAAGGATGCTGTGGCGCGCTGACCAGCGTCGCTGCGCTTCCCTGTTCCTGGATCTCGCCGTGACGAAACACCAGCAGACGGTCAGCGCGTTCCGCGGCCAGCGCCAGGTCGTGGGTGACAAACAGCACGGCGGTGGCGAACTCACGGCGTAGCTGGTCGAGCAGATCGAGAATGCGCTTTTGCACCGTAACATCGAGCGCGCTGGTCGGCTCATCGGCGATGATCAACTGTGGTTGCAGGGCGAGGGCGATGGCAATCAGCACGCGCTGCTTCATTCCGCCAGAAAGCTGATGCGGATATTGATGCAGGCGCTGCTCAGGATGGCTCAGCCCAACTTTTTGCAGCAGTTCCAGCACGCGCTGCTGGCGCGCGGTCCGGCTAAGCTTCTGATGCAGCTGCAGGATCTCGCCAACCTGATCGCCAATGGTCTTCACCGGATTAAGCGAATTACCGGGATCCTGCGGCACCAGGCTGATATGCACGCCGCGCACGCTGTCCATGCGCCGGGATGACCAGCCGGCGATATCGGTGCCGTTCAGCAAAATTTTACCGCTATCGCGCCGGGCATTGTCCGCCAGCAGACCGATAATCGCCTGGGCCGTGGTGGTTTTGCCTGAGCCGGATTCACCGACCAGCGCCACCATTTCGCCCGGCTGCAGGGAAAAGCTCACGTTGTGTACCACTTCGTGCCACTCGCCGCGCTGGCGATAGCTGAGGCTGAGGTTTTCCACATTCAATAGCGCTGTCATGCGTCACCTCCTGCCAGCTGACGGCTGACGCGATTTGCCGCCAGCACCACGGCGACCACCACCACGCCGGGAAAGGTAGTCAGCCACCACGCGGTAGCCAGATAGTTGCGGCCTTCGGCGATCAGCAAACCCCATTCGGGGGTCGGTGGCGGCGTGCCATAGCCGAGAAAGCTGAGGGTTGAGAGCGCCAGAATGGCCTGACCGAACTGCAGCGCGGCGAAGGCAATCACCGCGGTCAGCGAGTTCGGGACAATGTGGCGCCACAGTACCTGCCAGAAACGGCCGCCACTGCCGAAAGCCGCTTCCACATATTCACTGCGGCGTACCCGCACCACTTCGCCGCGTGCCAGCCGGGCAAAACTGGCAATCGAGGCGATGCCCACCGCCAGCGCAGCGTGCACGGTGCCAAAACCCAGCAGGATCAGCAGGCTTAATGACAGCAGCAGCGCCGGGATTGAAAGCAGCACATCAACCAGTCGCATCAGTGCCTGTTCAGTGCGGCCGCCCACGGCCCCGGCCAGGACGCCCAGCGCGGTTCCGCCAGTGAGCCCCATCGCCACCGCTGCGACCGCCGCAGAGAGCGACTGCGAGGCGCCATAGACGATGCGCGCCAGCAGGTCGCGTCCGAGTTGATCGGTGCCGAGCCAGTGCGCACTGTGCGGCGCTAAGCGCTGCGCGCCGGCAATGCCTTCGGTCGGGCTATAGTGGGTGAACAGTTGCGGTGCCACGGCCGCCACGAATGCCAGCGCCAGCACCGTCCATGCCAGCCACAAGCCAGGCTGCAGGCGACGGGCACGATCGCGCCGCAAGGCCGGCTGTCCCTGACGCGCGGTAGAGTAATCGACCAGACTCATGAATTTCCTCCGGCTACGGTTTGCAGACGTGGGTCGAACAGCGGCATCAGCAGATCGACCAGCAGGTTGATCAGTACAAACGCCAGTGCGGAGATCATTACTACCGCCTGTAACACCGCCACATCCTGATTGTTGACCGCCTGCTGGGTCAGCTGACCGATGCCGCTTAAGCCGAACACGGTTTCGGTAATCAGCGCGCCCGCGATCAATTCCCCCAGCAGCAAACCGGCCACATTGAGCACCGGCAGCAGCGCGTTGCGCATGATATGGCGCCACAGCACGTGTTGTGCGCTGGCACCTTTGGCGCGGGCCACGGCGACAAACGGCTGGGTAGCAACCTGATCGATGCTGCGTAGCAGAATCTGGGCCAGCGGGGCGGAGATGGGCACGGCGACGGTCAGCACCGGCAGAATCAGCCCCTGCAGGGGCGATGGGTTGATCACCGGGATCCAGCGCAGTTGAAAGGAGAACAGCTGAATCAGCGCGATGCCAAGCCAGAACGTCGGCAGCGAAATAAACAGTGCCGGCAGCGACTGCAATAGCGTACGCAGCAGGCGCAGCGCAGGCAGTCGCGCCAGCGCCGCCAGTGCGAAGGCGACCACGCAGGCAACGGCAAATCCCGCCAGCGCCAGCTGCAGCGTGGCGGGCAGATTGCTGCGCAGCAGATCGCTGACCGGCACACCTGCCTGCACCGAGTAGCCAAAGTCACCGCGCAGCATCGCCAGCAGCGTATGCAGATACTGCTGCCAGATCGGGCTATCGGCACCGTAGGCCTGCCGCATCTCTGCAATTTGCTGCGGGCTGAGACCCAGATCCGGATTCTGGAACTTGATCAGCACCGCATCGCCCGGCAGCACCTGCAGCAGCAGAAACGACAGGGTAAACGCCGCCCATAACACCAGCAGGCTTTGTCCCGCTCTATGCAGCAGTGCGTGTCGCATCATCATCCTCTCAATGTTTTTCCAGCCATGCGCCGTAGAACGACGGCCGGCCTACGGCTTCAAAACTCACGCCCTTCAGCCACGGCGCGCCGGCAAACACCTGCGGCTCTTCAAAGATCGGGATCACATAAGCCTGATCCAGCAGATAACGCTGGGCGTCTCCGGTGAGCGCCAGACGTTTCGCCGGATCGACTTCGGCCGAGATTGCCACCAAAAGCTTGTTGAGTTGGTCGTCACGGAAATGCTGGACTTTGTCGCTGGAGCCGCCTTTTTGCAGCAGCGCATCGCGGTTGGCGGGATAAAACATGCTCTTCACCACGTCCGGGTCGGCGCGGCCCACTTCCGAGACCGTGAGCGGCGTTTTTAGCGGATCGAGGTTGTCCAGCGTGCGGCTGCCAGCGTCACCGGCTTTCACCGTGAGCTGGACGCCAACCTGACGCCACTGCTGGGCCACCAGCTGCAGCACTTCTTTGTTCTGCGGCTGCGGCAGCGATTCATACACGGTCAGAGCCAGCTTTTGCCCCGCCTTAGCGCGGATGCCGTCGCTGCCGGGCTGCCAGCCAGCCTCATCAAGCAGTTGCCTGGCGCGGGCGGGATCGTATTTCAGTTTGTCCGCGAGGTTGACATACCCGGCGGCCGAGGCGGCGAGTACCGAGGTGGCCTGCGGATAGTTAGGTGAAAACAGGGTTTGCACCACCTGCTGCGCGTTGGTCGCGTGCAACAGCGCCTGACGTACACGCAGATCGCTGACCAGCGGGTTGTCCGGGCGGAAGCTGATGCTGTCGTTGACGCCACGCGTCGGCGCTGCGTAAACCGGGAACGCCTGCTGCTGTGCCTGTTTTTCGTCATACGCCTGCACCTGGCGAATAAAATCGGCCTGGCCGGCCAGCAGCGCGCCGATGCGCACGCTATCTTCCGGTGTGACGATAAATTTGATGCCAGCCAGATTCGCCGGTCCCTGCTGGGTGCTGTTTTTCGGTCCCCACTGGTAATCTTTGCGCGCGGTTAAATCCACTTCCCGCCCAAGCTTTTCATCGCTGACCACAAATGGCCCGGAGCCAATAATATGGCGGGCATCGCCGAGCTGGTCGAAGCTGCGCTGCAGCGTGCTAAGAGAAACCAGCCCGGAGCCAATGGTGGCCGTGCCCTGTAAAAATCCAGGTGAGGGCTGTTTGAAATAAAACTTCACCGTCTGGGGATCAATCACTTCGCTGCGTTCGTAATTATTAATCACTTCAGATACCGGCAGGCGCTGGGCTTTATTACCGAGTCCGTAAGTATCAAAGTTTTTCGCTACGGCATTCGCATCCAGCGGCGTGCCATCGGAAAAGGTGACGCCAGGACGAATTTTAAAAGTGTATTCCGTTTTATCCGCGTTGCTGCTCCAGCTTTCGGCAATCCACGGTTCCACCTGCAGCGTTTTCGGATTTTGCCACGTCAGTTTGTCGGTGATCTGATTGAGAATGCCGCCGTTGGGATAAAAACCCCCGGCCGGCGGATAAAGATTGGTATGTGCCTGCTGTTCCAGATAAATCAGCGTGCCGCCTTTGACCGGCGTCTCCGCCGCCTGGGCGCTAAATATCCCTGTCAGCAGGGCTAAGCTCAGCGCCCGCAAGTGAAAATGCGTCTTCATGATGATTTCCTTTGTTATCAAGTGCCCGGTGGGCTGAAATCATCATCAAATGTGCAACCCGTGAGTTGAACCAATGAATTGCACTAAGCTTTTGCGAAAATAACAAAAGCGGAGAATTAATTTTATGACGCAATTACCGGGTTGTTTTTCCTGGCCCGATAAAATTGTTTTTTTCTCAACCTGAAAACCTGCACTGAGGTTATTGCTGCTGCGGATCATTACCGGCTCGCGTAATGTTAACCCGACAGAAAGCGAAATCCGCTTTATGAAAAATCAGGCTTTCATCCACCAGTATTATGACTATTTCTCATTTCCTGAATCGCTTTGCCGATTTAGTTGTTTTACGAAATATAAATCTCCCCGCCACACTAAGCGCCATATTCATCGCAACCCTATTCATCGAAATAAGGAACAGGCGCATGTCATACCGACTGAGTTTGCTCGACAAATCACCGATTGCAGCAGGTGAGAGCGCCATGCAGGCCCTGCATCGCACACTGCAGCTGGCTCAGCGCGCGGAAGCCTGGGGTTATCACCGCTTCTGGCTGGCGGAACACCACAACAGCGACCAGCTGGCGAGTCCTTCGCCGGAATTGTTGATTGCCTGGATCATTGGCCAGACCCGGCATATCCGCGTGGGTTCCGGCGGCGTGATGTTGCAGCACTACAGCCCTTATAAAGTGGCGGAAAACTTCAACCTGCTGGCTGCGCTGGCACCTGGACGTATCGACCTGGGCGTGGGGAAAGCGCCCGGCGGACTGCCGCTTTCCACCCGCGCGCTGCAATTGGGGGTGCGCCAGCAGGAGAAAGGCAGCTTTGCCGAACAGCTGGCGCTGCTGGATAGCTGGCTCAGTGTGCCGCCGGTGGGGGATGAGGAGATCCTGCGCGCCACGCCGCAGCCGCCGCGTCCGGCCAATCGCTTTCTGCTCGGGGCCAGCGAAGCGAGCGCCCGACTGGCGGCAGAGCTCGGCTGGCAGCTGGTGTTCGCCGCACACCACAACGGCGATCCGCAACTGATGGCGCAGGTGCTGAACAGCTATCGCCAGCACAGTCAGGGTCAGCGTGCGCTGGTGGCGGTGCAGGTGGTGGTGGCGGATTCGCCGGCAGAAGCTGACCTGCTGGTCGACACACTGCGCATTTATCACGTCAGCGTGACGGGTGGACAGAGCGTTAACGTCGGCAGCATTGAACAGGCTGAGCGCTATGTGCGTCAGGGCGGGTTCAGTGACTACGTGATTGAGCCACGCACGCCGTCGCTCCTGAAAGGGACTGCGGCACAGGTGCACGCGCAGCTTGATGCGCTGCACCAGCGTTACGGCATTGAAGAGTTTGTTATTGATACGCCGGTGGCGGAGGAGCAGGCGCGGGTGAAATCCCTCGAACTGCTGGCGACGCATCGTCTGGTTAGCGCCTGACCGGGAGGTCCTGTGACGATAGTAAGCGAACAGCAGCTGATTGACTGGCGGCGCGAGCTGCACAGCTGGCCGGAACTCTCCGGTCATGAAGTGGAAACCAGCGCGCGGCTGCGCCGCTGGCTGCAGCAGGCTGACGTGCGCCTGCTGGATTATCCGCTGCACACCGGCGTGGTGGCGGAAGTGGGTCAGGGCGCGCCCCTGATCGCCCTGCGTGCCGATATCGATGCATTACCGATCCATGAAGCCACCGGGCTGCCTTTTCGTTCACGGCAAGCCGGCGTCATGCACGCCTGCGGTCACGATGTGCACAGTGCGGTGATACTGGGTGCCACGCTGCAGCTGAAAGCACGGGAAGCTCAGCTACCGGGGCGGGTGCGCATCCTGTTCCAGCCGGCGGAAGAGATTGCCCAGGGCGCGCGCCAGTTCATCGACGCGGGTGTGCTGGATCAGGTACAGGCGATTTTTGGCATGCACAACGAACCGGGTTTACCCACGGGCACCTTTGCCACGCGCAGCGGTGCGTTTTATGCCAACGCCGATAAATTTGTGGTGCGTGTGCACAGCACCCGCGCGGACGTGAACAGCATCCTGGTCGCCAGCCAGATTATTCAGGCGCTGCAATCCCTCACCAGCCGCAGCTTTAATACGCTGGACAGTCTGGTGCTGAGCGTCACGCGGATTGATGCACACAGGCACGACGGTCAGCAGACGGCTGAAGCGGAATTTGGCGGCACGGTGCGTACGCACGATAAACAGGTGCGCGCGCAGCTGGAGCAGCGTGCGCGCGAGGTGGTGGTCAATATCGCCGCCGCCAGCGGTGCCACGGCCACCTTTAGCTGGCATCCGGGGCCGCCGGTGCTGGAGAACGACGCCCACTGGGCACAGTTTGCCAGTCAGGTGGCGCAGCAGGTGGGTTATCAGGTGCAACCGGCTGAGCTGCACCTGGGCGGCGAAGATTTCGCTTATTACCTGCAGCAGCTCCCGGGCGCATTTGTCAGCATTGGCAGCGCCAGTGAATTTGGCCTGCATCACGGTGGCTTCAACCCCGATGAAGCGCTGATCGCCCCGGCGGCACACTACTTTAGTCAGCTGGCGCAACAGGCATTGCAGCAGCTAAACGCGCGATGTCGCGACGCCATCCTTAACTGATTTCCTTCCATTTCTGGCAGCGCTGTACGGCGATAAGGCTATCGCCGGCAGGCTGCGCCATGAGCAAAGAGAGACGATTATGACTGCAAGACAACTGCGCCTCGGCACCATTCTGCACGGCGCATCCGGCAACATGTCCGCCTGGCGTCATCCGGCGGCGCAGGCGGATGCCAGCATCAGTTTTGATTACGCCCGCCGTATCGCCCGTAAAGCCGAGGCTGGCAAACTGGATTTCCTGTTTGTCGCCGATGGCCTGTTCATTAATGAGAAATCGATCCCGCACTTTCTTAACCGCTTTGAACCGCTGACGCTGCTGTCGGCGCTGGCCGGCGTCACCGAGCATCTCGGTCTGGTCGGTACGGTGTCCACCTCCTACAGTGAGCCGTTCACCGTCGCCCGCCAGTTCGCCAGTCTCGACCATCTCAGCGGCGGGCGCGCGGGATGGAATGTGGTGACATCGCCGCTGGAGGGCTCGGCAAAAAACTTTTCGCGTCAGCAGCATCCCGAGCATGCGCTGCGCTACCGCATCGCCGACGAATACCTGCAGGTAGTGAAAGGGTTGTGGGATTCCTGGGAAGAGGGCGCGTTTGTGCGCAACAAAGCCAGCGGTCAGTTCTATGCGCCTGACAAACTGCACACGCTGAATCATCACGGTGATTTTTTCCAGGTACAGGGGCCGCTGAACATTGAGCGCACGCCGCAGGGCCGGCCGATTATCTTTCAGGCGGGCGCCTCGGAAGATGGCCGCAAGCTGGCGGCGCGTCATGCTGACGCCATCTTCACCCATCAGCCAACGCGCGAAGAAGCGCAGGCGTTCTACCGGGATGTGAAGCAGCAGCTGGTGGCGAACGGGCGTGAACCGGGCGATCTGCACATTTTCCAGGGCGTCAGTGTGATCGTGGGGGAGGATGACGCAGACGTCGAGCGCCAGTACCAGACCACCGCGGCGCTGGTCTCAATTGAGGATGCACTCAACTACCTTGGTCGCTTCTTTGACCATCACGACTTCTCGCAGTATCCGCTCGACCAGCCGTTCCCGGACATTGGCGATATTGGCCAGAACAGTTTCCGTAGCACCACCGACGAAATCAAACGCAAAGCGCGTGAACACGGCCATACGCTGCGCCAGGCGGCGCTGGAAGCCACGACGCCGCGTCCGCTGTTTCACGGCACGCCACAGCAGGTAGCGGATGGTCTGCAGCTGTGGTTCGAAACCGAAGCCACTGACGGTTTCATTATTCAGGGCGGCACGCCGGACACCTTCGAGCGTTTTGTTGATCAGGTGATTCCGGTTCTCCAGGCGCGCGGCCTGACGCGTCGCGAATACCCGGGCAGCACGCTGCGCGCCAGCTTTGGTCTGAAACAACCGCTCAACCAGTTCACACCACAATAACGATGAGAAAACACGCTATGCAGAAAAAATCCCTGATTGCGCTGCTGTTACTGGGCCTGAGCAGTGCGGCACTGGCCGAGGACGTGGCCGTCAATGGTCAGCAGGTGAGCCTTGCCGCCAATAAAACGCCCATCAACACGCCAGAGAATCCTGCCGCCGTGGCGCAAATTCCGGCGGGCCACAAATTTGCCGTGCCGGGATCGTTCACCGTGGCGGTGGCGGCACTCAACTCGCCGCCGCTCACGGTATTCAGCGACGACAATAAAACGCTGCTGGGCAGTGAGGTGGATATCGCGCGTCTGGTGGCCGACAGCCTCGGGCTGAAGCTCAACATCGTGCCCACCTCGTGGGAAGACTGGCCGCTGGGCGTGGCATCGGGCAAATATGACGCGGCGATCACCAACGTGACGGTGACCAAAGATCGTAAACAGCGTTTTGATTTTGCCACCTACCGCAAAGATTCGCTGGGCTTCTATGTGAAAACCAGCAGCCCGATTACCTCGCTGAGCAAGGCAGAAGATATCGCCGGCCTGCGCATCATCGTCGGCTCCGGCACCAATCAGGAGGCCATCCTGCTGGCCTGGGATAAAGAGAATCAGGCTAAGGGACTGAAGCCTTTCACACCGGTTTATACCAAAGATGACGCTGCGCAGACGCTGGCGCTACAGGCCGGGCGCGCCGACGCTTACTTCGGCCCTAACGTGATTGGCGCATGGAAAGCGGCGCTGACCAAAAAGACCCGGCTGGTGGGTAGCGTGGACGGCGGCTGGCCGAAGGCGGCGCACATCGCGGTGACGGTGAAGAAAGACAACGGGCTGGTGCAGCCAATTAACACCGCACTCAATGGCGTGATCAAAAACGGTGACTACGACAAGGTGCTGAACCGCTGGGGTGAAGGCGTGGAGCGTCTGGATCGTTCCGAGATCAATCCGCCCGGACTGGGCGATTAAGGAGGAGGCATGAGCCAGCAATTTTTCCGCGAAGTGTCACCGGAAGCGCCGGAGCTGCAGCCGATTCTTGACGGTCTGTTTGGTGAATATGCAGCACGCTACGGCGATTTCTTCAGGAAACACAATGAAGTTGAGCTGACCGAGTGGTATCTGCCGCCGCGCGGGCTGTTCATCGTGCTGGAGCGCGACGGTGAGATCATCGCCATGGGCGCCTACAAACCGTGGGATGCTACCACCGCCGAACTGAAGCGCATCTGGACGCGGCGTGACCTGCGCCGTCAGGGACTGGCACTGCTGATTCTGCAGGAGCTGGAGCGCCGGGCGCTACGCGCAGGCTATCAGCGCGTGTTTCTCACCACCGGTTTCCGTCAGCCGGAAGCGGTGCAGCTGTATATCGGCCACGGCTATCAGCCGCAGTTTGAGCTGCGCGAAGATATGGAGATTTACGGCCAGCCGCCGCACGATGGCCGGCTGCGTTTTCTCAAAGTGATTGATGTGCACAACGTGGCGCAGGCCAGCTAAGGAGAGCCACCATGAGTAAGCAACAACCTTTGACCGTGGTGCCGGCACGCTATCCGGCGCGTACCGTCGGTGCCATCATCGCGCTGTTTATCCTTGCGGCGGTGATCGATTCCGTGGCTTTTAATCCGCGCTGGGAGTGGAGCGTGTTTGCCCGCTGGTTTTTCGATCCGGTGATTCTTAATGGCCTGGGACAAACGCTGCTGCTGACGCTGTGCGGCACGCTGCTGAGCCTGATATTCGGCGGCCTGCTGGCCCTGGCGCGGCTCTCGTCATCGTGGCTGCTGAGCACGCTGGCGTTTGGCTATATCTGGCTGTTTCGCTCGCTGCCGCTGATTGTGGTGCTGATCATTCTGTATAACTTCTCGTACCTGTACGACACGCTGTCGTTCGGTATTCCGTTCACCGCCCTGTCTTGGGGGCACTTCCAGACCATCAACGTGCTCGGCCAGTTCCCGGCGGCGGTGATTGGCCTGACGCTGGTGCAGAGCGCGTACAGCGCGGAGATCATTCGCGGCGGGTTTCTCGGCGTCGATCACGGCCAGTTTGAAGCCGCTTCGGCGCTGGGATTATCGTCGTCGCGCCGCACGTTTCGCATCATTCTGCCGCAGGCGCTGCGCGCGATTATTCCCACCACCTTTAATGAGATCATCAGCCTCGCCAAGGGCACCTCGATGGTGTATGTGCTGGCGATGCCCGAGCTGTTTTACACCATCCAGATGATCTACAACCGCACCCAGCAGGTGATCCCGCTGCTGATGGTCGGAGCCGCCTGGTATCTGATCATCACCACCGTGCTGTCGCTGCTGCAGCACAGCGTCGAGCGCTGGCTGGCACGCAGCGTCACGCGTGAACCGCAACCTTCGCGCTGGCGCCAGTGGCGCAACCGCAGCGTGAACCCTGCCGTCAACGAGGAGCTGTCTCATGTCCGAAGCCATTGATTACCGCTATCTGCATACCACCGGCGCCATCAGTATTACCGGCGTCAGCAAGACGTTTGGCCGGCATAAAGCGCTCGATGATGTGTCGCTTGAGCTGGCTCCCGGTTCGGTGACGGTGATCCTCGGACCGTCCGGTTCTGGCAAATCGACGCTGCTGCGCACCATCAATCATCTGGAGCGCGTGGATGAAGGCTTTATTCAGATCGATGGCGATTACATCGGCTATCAGCGGCGCGGCGATAAACTCTATGAGCTGAAAGAGAAGGCGATTTTGCGGCAGCGCATCAACGTCGGCTATGTGTTCCAGAACTTCAATCTGTTTCCGCACCTGACGGTGCTGGAAAATCTGATTGAAGCGCCGATTGCCCATCGTCAGCTGTCGCGCCGGGCAGCGATCGATCGCGCCGGTGAGCTGCTGGATGTGGTCGGCCTGCGGCATAAAGCCGATGCCTGGCCGCGGCATCTCTCTGGCGGTCAGCAGCAGCGCATTGCGATTGCGCGTGCGCTGATGCTCAACCCGCGCGTGATGCTATTTGATGAGCCGACTTCGGCGCTCGACCCGGAACTGGTGGGCGAAGTGCTGGATGTGATTAAAAAACTGGCGCGATCCGGCACCACGCTGGTGATTGTCACGCACGAGATCGGCTTTGCGCGCGAAGTGGCGGATAACGTGGTGTTTATGGTTGACGGGCGCGTGGTTGAGCAGGGCAGCAGCCAGCAGGTGCTAAATCAGCCGCGTCATGAGCGCACCAAACGTTTCCTCGCCAGGGTGCTGTAATGAAGCCGGTGATTATACTCGCGCTGACGGGTGCGGTGCTGGCGGCACCCGCGACAGGTGCGCAACAGCTGGACGCCAGTAACAACGAAACGCCGATCACCATGGCGGCCAATCCGCAGGCGATCGCGAAGATCCCCGCCGGATTTCATTTTGTTCACCCCGGCTATTTAACCGTCGCCACCTCAGCCAATAATTCACCGCCGATTGGCCTCTGGGCGTCCGATAATAAAACGCTGATCGGCAGCGACCCGGACATTGCGCGCCTGCTGGCCGACAGCCTCGGTCTGAAACTCAGGCTGGTGCCGGCGGCGTGGGAGGACTGGCCGCTGGGCATCACGGCAGGGCGCTATGATGTGGCGATGTTTAATATCGCGGTGACCGAGGAGCGCAAGCAGAAGTTTGATTTCGCCACCTATCGCGCGGATAACCACGCCTTCGCGGTGAAAGCGGACAGTAAAATCAGCGCGATTCGTCGCCGGGAAGACGTGGCCGGCAAACGGATTATTGTGGGTTCCGGCACCAATCAGGAGCGAATATTACTGAGCTGGGATGAGAAAAATCGGGCGCAGGGCCTGGCCCCGGTGCAGCCGATTTATCTCAACGATGATGCCTCCGCCACGCTGGCGCTGCTCTCTGGCCGGGCCGATGCGTCATTTGGCCCGCAGGCCATGGCGGCGTGGAAAGTGGCTTCGCGCGGGCAAACCAAAATTGTCGGGCACGGACCGTTTCGCGCCTGGGTGGCGGTCACCACGAAGAAGGGCAATGGCCTGGACGTCGCGCTGCAGCAGGCGATCAACGGCGCTATCGCTGGCGGCCAGTATCACCAGGTGCTGGCAAGATGGGGTGAAGAGGGCGAGGCAGTGGAGATTTCGCAGGTTAATCCGCCCGGGATTGTTTATCAGGATAATTAGGGCGGGGTGGCAGAGCGGCGAGATGAGTTTTCACCCGTTCAACAACACAGGCAATAGCGGTAACGGCGCAATTCATTGCGCTATGTCGGGATGGGCATGGCGCTTCTGAACATCAGCGCGATAAATCGCGCCGCTACAGGATGTGCGGTTTACAAGTACCGGAATGACACTTCGCACGTAGCGTAGCGGCGCAATTTATTGCGCTATGCCGGGATGGGCATGGCGCTTCTGAACATTCGCGCGATGAGTCGCGCCGCTACAGCATCGTGCAATGTGATGTATTGCGTGAGGACACAGCAATCCGTCCACACGTCATCCCGCCCGGTTTATCCTGCTTTTTTTATCCACTGTAATGCTTCGGCGGCGGGCAGCGGGCGGGCAAAATGGTAACCCTGGAATAAATGGCAGCCCTTATTGCGCAGGTGCTCGAAATACTCCTCGCTCTCAATCCCTTCCGCCAGCACGTTCAGCCCCATCGCGCGCGACAACTCAATGGTCTTTTGCACCACAATCGCCGCCGATTCGTTTTCAAAAATGTGCATAATCAGGGATTTATCAATCTTAATATCATCAATAGCGAAATCACTCAGCGACTTAAGCGAAGAGTAGCCGACGCCGAAATCGTCGATCGCCCATTTGATCCCTAACTGGCTGAAGTGGTTGATGACATCCCCAATGCGCTGCTGATCGTAAATAAAGGTGGTCTCGGTAATTTCAAACTTCAGCCGCTCGGGACGGATTTTGTAATGCGACAGCGTCAGCAGCGTGTCATGGGTGAAGTCGCGGTGCATCAACTGCAGCGGGCTGATATTGATGGAAAACACCAGCGGGGGCAGCCGCAGCACGCGATCCCACTCAACGATTTGTTGCAGCATGCGCTCCAGCACCCACTTGCCAATATCGATAATCAGCCCGCTTTTTTCGGCTACCGGAATAAACACTTCCGGTGAGATAAAGCCTTTCTCCGGGTGCTTCCAGCGCAGCAGCGCTTCAAAACCGATGAGATTTTTGTCGCCATCGACCTGCGGCTGATAATAGAGCTCCAGCTGCTGGCGCTCGATGGCGGACGCGAGCTCGCGCTTGATAAGATCGGTGGCGGAATAATTGCCGCCATAGGTAAACACGGTCGACAGCAGTGCCGTCACCGGCACTGCACAATTGAAAACGGTAAAAACGGCTTCCTGCGGAATATTCAGATGAAAACGATTATTTTCCCAGATCAGACCGGTGGTGACAAAAAACAGATAACACAGCAGGCATAGCAGCGGAAATATTTTACTCAGATAAAAGGATTGCTGGCGCAACACCAGTGCCGAACCGACGATCAAGGCCACCAGATAGTTATATTCTGAACGCTTGCCGGCAGCGTGGTGATTATCCACCAGCAACAGCACGATGATGGTAAATAATAACGCATGGGTAATGACCGCCAGATGCCGCTCCAGCCGGTCGCTGAAGGCGCCGATGATGATGTAGCCCCCCAGCGCTATACTGGCGATATACAGACAGCCAATGTCATGATGACCGCGACTGAAATTCAGTGTTGCCATAAAGATACCGGCCACGATACTGGCGACGCCGGCAATCAGCAGCGTCAGGCGGAGCTTTTTTCCGGGCTATCACCCTGCAAAATGAAGGGCAGATTACGGATGCGCGACCAGGCTGAACTCAACAAAGGGTTCATAAACGGTTCCGGGTTTTATTGTCATGACGCGTGAAGGTGTAAACGCCACATAATATATTTAAGCGAGACGACTGTCATAATTGTTTTCAGATTATTTGCGCGTTAAGCGCGGATTTTTATATTTGACATAAGCGGCGTCAAATAGCGCTATTAACGCATTCAGGTGCAATATTTAACGCCGCCAGCGATAAGCGATGCGCTATACCGGCGAAGGCGCGCGCAGCGCGACCCGATTGTTCCTCGCCAGTGACGTCGCCGCAGAGTAGAATGACCATGCGGCGCGGCGACAGCGTGCCGGACAATAACAGCCGGAACCGCAGCCGGATACGCGTCACCAGGTTGGACTAACCCACTTTCAACATACTGATTGCAATGAAAATTCGTTTCTTATCTGCTAATGAACTCAAGCTGGCCGAGGTGCGTACCATCCTTGAGCCGGTGGGTGTCGAAGTGGTGCCCATTGCGCGCCGTATTGAAGAGATTCAGACCGAAAATGAGGTGGAGCTGGTTCGTGACAAACTGACTAAAGCCTTTTCAATCATTGGCCGCCCGCTGTTTGTCGAGCATACCGGCCTATATCTGGATGGGCTCAATGGCCTGCCCGCCGGTCTGACGCGCATCTTCTGGAGCCGGCTGAACGCAGAACGCTTTACCAAACTGGTGAACGGACTGGACAGCCCGGGCGTGACCGCCAAAACCGTCCTCGGCTACTGTGACGGGCGCAAAATGTACCAGTTTGAAGGTCAGCTGCGCGGCACCATTGCCCGGGAGCCGGCGGGGCCGCGCGAATTTCAGTGGGACTGCGTCTTTATCCCGGAAGGGCACACCCAGACATTCGCTGAAATGGGCGAACTGAAAAACGAAATCTCGATGCGCCGCCTGGCGCTGGATCGCTTTGCCACCTTTCTGAAAACTTCGCGGGGACTGGCATGAAACCGGAACTCAAACGCGCTTACGATGCCGGCAAACTGATTCTGTTCGCCGGTGCGGGCATCTCACGCAATCTCGGACTGCCGGAGTGGCACGAGCTGATTGCACATCTGGCTAATGAGCTGGGCTACGATCCGAAGATCTTCAATACCTACGGCACCCATTTGTCGCTGGCGGAGTATTACAAACAGCGCAAAGGCTCGCTCGGCCCGCTGCGCAGCTGGATGGATCGCGAGTGGCACCGTCCGGACATCGACGTGCGCAGCTCTGAAATCCACACCATGATCACCCAGGGCAATTTCTCGCGCATCTATACCACCAATTACGACCGCTGGCTGGAGATGGCGCATGAAGCGCACAACGTGCCGTACAGCAAGGTCGCTAATGCCGCCGATCTGGTGTCGCTGACCGAAGATAAGCGCCATATTATTAAACTTCATGGCGATTTTGACGATGATACCTCCATCGTGCTGGATGAGAGCAGCTACTTTGAGCGGCTCTATTTTGACTCGCCGCTGGATATCAAACTGACCCATGATGTCATGGGTAACTCCGTGCTGTTTGTTGGCTACAGCATCAGCGATTTCAATATCCGCCTGCTGTTTTATCGCCTGACCAAAATGTGGGGCCGCACCGGGCTGGCGACCGCACGACCTAAATCCTACCTGTTCACCAACCGTAATAATCCGGTGGCGAAAGAGGTACTGGGGCAGTGGGGCATTGAGATGATCGTGTCTGAAGAGGACGATCCACGCAAAGCGCTGGCAACCTTCCTCGAAGAGCTGCTGGCTTAAACGGCGAGCAGAAAACCGTTGGCGAAATAAAGCTGAATGAAATATACTGTATATAAACACAGTAAATGAGGTGCATCATGGCAGTCGAAACCAAATATGTTGTGGTCAGAAAGGGTGAAGAGAAGATGACGTTTGCCAATAAAAAAGACGCAGATGCATGGGACAAGATGCTCGATATGGCCGACGCGTTCACCGACTGGCTGCAGCAACATCAGCCAGCGATGGATGAGGCTCAGGCCGAAGCGCTGGGTATGCTGCTGGCCGAACAGAAAGACGCGGTGCAACACATTCTGCGCACCAGCAAACTGCCGGACGCGGTGAAAGACAGCGGCGAAACCGCTGCTGACGACAGCGATACGGCTGCGCCGGAAAAAGAGAAGAAGGTGCGTGCGGTCAAAGCCGCCTGAGGAACAGCGCGTTCGCTTTGCACTGCTGCTGAATCCGGGCCAGCCTCTGTGCTGGCCTGGGAACCGTGCTAAGGATCAGTGCGTGAAAAGAGAGAAGGTGCCTGAGTAGTAACTGACCATCCACGCCACATACATCAGCCAGACCACCATTAACCCTGCCAGACTCAATTTACCTGCCATGTTGCATTCCTCTTGTTATGCGGCGCGTTGCGCCCGTACGCAATAACCTGACAGCACAACGAAGTGGCGATCTTGCGCCAGATCAAATTCCCTCTTTTTTACTGCATCGTCTTAGCGTTTTTAATGGCGACCCGACGCCACAACAGCAGTTGATGGTTTTCTGATCGGACCTGCCAGGCCATCAAGTTCCCGGATTGTGCGCCGATAGAGTGATTACAGGGATGCAGGTGCACAGGGCGTGATTCTTTTTCAGTAATAAAGTGTCAACACCAGGAGCGCCGACATGGCCACAACCGTATCTAATAAGAAAAAAATGAGCACCCGCACACAAATGCTGCTGACGGGCGCCTTAACCATCACCCTCGGCTTCGCCGTGACTATCGGCGTGCTCAGCTGGCAGTCCAGCAATGAGCAAAAATCGCTGGCGGAAAGTTACTTACAGCAGATTGCGCAGAGTCAGGCGCTGCAAATCCAGCAGGAGCTGAGTTACGCACGAGATGTCGCTCACAACCTTGGCCACAGTCTGATTGCCCTGCCGGCTGCCGGTGTGCAGGACCGTAAAGTGGCCGATAAGCTGCTGGTCTCTGCACTGCGTGATAATCCGGACTATCTCTCTATTTCGGTCATCTTCGAAGAAAACGCATTTGACGGACGCGATGCTGAGTTTGCCTCTCAGGCTGGCGCGGCACCTAAAGGACGTTACGCCTATTTCGTCGATCGCGACCAGGGCGGCAATTTTGCCCTGCATCCGCTGACCTCAATCTTTACGCCAGGCCAGGGCGATTACTATCTGCTGCCGCAGAAAAGCCAGAAAGATACGCTGATCGAACCTTATAGCTATGCCTATAACGGTGTGCCAACGCTGCTGACCTCGGTGGCCGCGCCAATTATCAGCCAGGGCAAACTGTGGGGCGTGGTGACGTCCGATATCTCACTGGCGTCACTGCAGGAAAAAGTGAACAGCATCAAACCGTGGGAAGGCAGCGGTTACGCCATGCTGCTCTCGAGCGCGGGTAATGTGGTGTCTTATCCGGACAAAAGCCAGACCAGCAAAGCCTGGAAGGGCGACACACATAATTTCAGCAGTACGGTCACCGAACAGCATGACGCTATTCTGGGCGAGGATGCGCTGGTGGCCTGGCGGCCGGTGGTGATCGGTAACAGCGATCAGAAATGGTATCTCGGCGTGGTGGCCCCGGTGAGCAAAGTCATGGAAGCGGCGCACCGTCAGCTGATTAACGCGGTGATTTTAATGGTGATTAGCATCCTGGTGGTGTGCGCACTGCTTGGGCTGGTATTTAGTCGCAAAGTGCTGAAGCCGATTGGCGGTGAGCCACTGACCGCAGCCACCATTGCGCTGGCTGTGGCCGATGGCAAACTGGATAACGCTATCCCGCTGAAAGCGCGCGACAGCAGCAGTCTGTTCTTCGCCTTGCACACCATGCAAAACCAGCTGCGCGAGATTGTCGGGCAGATTCAGGATGCCAGCGCGTCGGTGCGCCAGGGCGCAGGTGAAATCGCCAGCGGCAACCTCAACCTCGCGTCACGTACCGAAGAGCAGGCGGCCGCGCTGGAACAAACTGCCGCCAGCATGGAGCAGATTACCGCGACGGTGAAACACAACGCTGCTAACGCGCATCAGGCGACGACGCTGACCGATAACGCCACGCACATCGCCAGCCGCGGTGAGTCACTGGTGGGCCAGGTAGTGCAGACCATGGCGCAAATCGACGACAGCGCGAAGAAAATCGGCGACATCACCGCCATTATCAACAGCATCGCCTTCCAGACCAACATTCTGGCGCTCAACGCCGCGGTTGAAGCGGCGCGCGCCGGGGAACAGGGACGCGGTTTTGCCGTGGTGGCGTCGGAAGTGCGTAATCTGGCACAGCGCAGCGCCAATGCGGTGAAGGATATCGCTGCGCTGATTGAAGAGTCCGGGCAGCGCGTCGGCAGCGGGGTGCAGCTGGTGCAGGATGCCGGTAAAACCATGCAGGAGATGACGCAGGCGGTAAACTCGGTGCGCACCATTATCGGCGAGATTGTTACCGCGTCAGACGAGCAGGCGCGCGGCATCAGCCAGGTAACGATCGCGGTGAACGAGATGGATGGCACCACCCAGCAGAACGCTGCGCTGGTTCAGCAGATGTCAGCCGCCGCCAGTTCGCTGGAAGACCAGGCGGCACAGCTGGCGCATACCGTGGGACGTTTTCACCTCAGCTGAGGTCGGTGACCGATCGCCGGCACGCTGCGTAAATCAGGACGGTCGCCACCTCAGGCGACCGTCCTATTCCTTTCATCCGTTTCGCCGTGACGGCATCATGCGCAGCAACGTATTGTCTTTAATCAGATAATGATGCACCAGCGCGGCCGCCGCGTGCAGACCAATCAGCCAGTAGCCGTATGGCGCGAGGGTTTCGTGCCAGTCGCTCAGCATATCGGCAAAGTCCGGCTCCGGGCTGGCGCTGACCGGCATCGGAATCGCAAAAATCCACCAGTTACGGCCCATGTAGAAGCGCGAAAGGATGCCGAGAATCGGCAGCACGATAAAGAACAGATAGATCGCCAGATGCATCAGATGCGCCAGTCCGGTTTGCCAGTGTGGCGGCTGGGGTTCGATTTTCGGGCTGCGATGGCGAAAACGCAGCACAATGCGTGACAGCATCAGCAACAGCACGCAACTGCCGGCGCTGAAATGTCCGACGATCATGGTGTAACCTTGCCAGGATCCGCGCGTGAATAAGCCGCGAAACTCCATGGTGCAGTAAGCGGTGGCCACCAGTACCAGCGTCAGCCAGTGAATAAAGATTTGCGCAGGGGCATATTTGTTACGCATAGCCAGTCCGAAAATAAGCGGTGTGGGATGCTTAACATAGCGAAAAACGCGCTGAATTAATTCATTTTTTGCCACATCCCGTCCGGCTTACTGTTCTGCTGCCTGCAACAGCTGACGCAGCAGGGCGGCAAGCTGCTGCTGCTGCCGATCGTCCAGCGTGGCCAGCAGCGCGTTCTGCGTTTGCGTATGCACCTGCAGCGCCTGATCAATCTTCGCCAGGCCGGCCGGCGTCAGCATCACCAGCGTGCTGCGCTTATCATCGGCATCGGCAACACGCGCAATCAATCCCTCTACTTCCAGCCGGTTAAGCCGGTTGGTCATGGCACCGGAGGTGACCAGCAGCGATTTGTAGAGCTGCGTGGGCGACAGCCGGTAAGGTGCGCCGGCACGCCGCAGCGTCGCCAGTACATCAAATTCACCGTCGCGAAAACCAAAGGGCGCCAGCGCCTCAGCGCGCTTTTTCGCCAGATGCTTCATCAGGCGCAGCATGCGGCCAAAAATCGCCATGGAAGAGGCGTCCAGCTCCGGCATGGCGCTGGCCCATTGCGCAACGACAAAATCTACGTGGTCAGTCATGTTAACTCTCATCAGTTCACGGCGGGCAATGTGTCGCTTTGTGCGCACCCGCTATCGTTCTTCCGCAAAGTATCTTAACGTTAAGATACTTTGGCGTATGGAGACAGAATGTGAATCGTACCTTACCTGCTATTGGCATGTTTGCTTTACTGGTTTTTGTGGTGGCGCTGAATTTGCGTCCGGTGATGGCGGCCATCGGACCGCTGTTCCCGCAACTGCAACACGATGCAGGGCTCAGTGCCACACAGCTGAGCCTGCTGACGACGCTGCCGGTCATTATGATGGGGCTGGCGGCGCTGGCCGGGCCGCTGCTGCGCAGGCTGGGTGAAGCGCGCGGCATTACCGCTGGCCTGATAGTGCTGGTGCTCGCGGGTGGCGCGCGTGGCGTTGATCACAGTGCCACCATGCTAACCGCCAGCGCGCTGCTGGCCGGCTGCGGCATCGGGCTGATCCAGGCGCTGATGCCCGCGCTCATCAAACGTCACTTCGCCTCGCGTGCCGGTACGTTAATGGCACTGTTCACCACCGGTATTATGGCCGGAGCTGCAGTGGCCGCAGCCAGCGCCGCACCGCTCGCCAGCCATGCCGGACTGACGATCGCCCTGATGCTGCCGTCGCTACCGGCGCTGATCGCATTGATTCTGTGGCTGCGCCTGCAACCTGTGACCACAAGAGTAAACACGCCACCGGCTGGCGGCGTACACCGCACGCCGCGTGCCTGGCTGTTAATGCTGTTTTTTGGCATCGGCACCGGTGCTTACACGCTGGTGCTGGCGTGGCTGCCGCCATTTTACATGCAACACGGCTGGCTGCCGGCGCAGAGCGGCTACGTGCTGGGCGCATTAACCCTGACCGAAGTCGCCGCCGGATTTATGCTCTCCGCGCTGATTCATCGCTGCCGCGATCGCCGCTGGCCGTTGCTGGTGGTGCTGGCTTCCATTCTGCTGGGGCTAATCGCACTGCTGTGGCTGGGCGGCGAACGCGCCTGGTTGCCGACGCTGCTGCTGGGATTGGGGATCGGTGCGCTGTTTCCGCTATCGCTGATCGTCACGCTTGATCATGCCCGCACGCCAGAAGAAGCCACTGCGCTGCTGTCGTTTGTGCAGGGCGGGGGCTATATGCTGGCCGCGCTGATGCCGCTGATAGCCGGCATTGTGCGCGATCGCGCGGCATCACTCGACAGCGCGTGGCAGATCATGGCGGCGGGCGTGCTGCTACTGATGCTGATGGCGCTGCGACTCAAACCCCAGCGATAACGGCAGGAAACCATTGTCAGGCGGGGTGCGCTGTTTTATAAACCGTGCAGAGTGAGAGGATCGATAAATCAGGAGCAATGATGTCCCCGCAGGTCGGTATTGGCGTATTAATTTTCCGCGATGGCAAGCTGTTGCTCGGCCAGCGTAAAGGCAGCCACGGTGCCGGTGACTGGTCGGCGCCGGGCGGCCATCTGGAGTTTGGTGAATCCCCGGAAGCCTGTGCGCGGCGGGAAGTGCTGGAGGAGACCGGTTTACAGCTGCACAGCGTACACAACGGCGCCTTCGTCAGCGATGTGTTTCCGGCGGTCAACCGGCACTATATTACGCTGCTGATGGTGGCGCCGGACGCCAGCGGTGAGCCGCAACTGCGGGAACCGGATAAGTGCGCAGGCTGGCACTGGTTCGCGCCTGAGGCGCTGCCTGAACCGTTATTTGCCCCGCTGCAAAGCTGGCTGGCGCGCGACGGTCTGGCAGCACTGCAGGCGCTGGCCCAGCGCAAAGATCGCTAACCGTATTGCTTCATCGAGGCTTCGGCATCTTCTCCGGCCGGGATGCGCATCGGTGCGGCGGGATCGGTCGCGGCACGCCACACGGCAGCGGCAACGTCCTGTGCTTTAGTGGTTGGCTGGGGCTGCTGCATGCCGGCGATGATGCCATCAAACATCGGCTGGTAAGGCTCGAGCAAGGTGTTTTCCATGCGCGGCCGGGCATTTTTGCCAAAGTCGGTGGTGGGAGCCATCCCGGGTAATACCAGTTTCACCTGAACATTAAAGGGTTGCAGTTCCAGCGCCAGCGACTCGGTAAAGGCGTTGACTGCCGCTTTGCTGCCGGTATAAACCGCCAGCAGCGGCAGGGATTTCAGCGTCACCGTCGAGGTCACATTGATCACCATGCCACTGTTTTTCGCACGGAACTGCGGGATGACCGCCTGCGTCATGGCGATGGTGCCCAGCGTGTTGGTTTCGAACACTTCCCGCACCGAGGACATCGGCGCGCCTTCCAGCGAGGTTAATAATCCGATGCCGGCATTGTTGACCAGCACATCAATCTCTCCTGCTTCAGCCAGCGTTTGCCTGATGCTGGCGGCATCGGTGACATCCAGTGGCAGCAGGCGCAGATGGGCGGATTCGGGAAACAGTTCGGCGCGCGGGGTGCGCATGGTGGCGATGACTTTCCAGCCGCGCTCCAGAAACCAGAGCGCGGTAGCATGACCAAAACCAGAAGAGCAGCCGGTGATTAAAATGGTTTTCATGGTTCACTCCTGCATTGCATTGGGTAAGAGCTCACTATAGAGTGCCACTACCGGACTCACTACAACATACAGTCCTGGTTTCATTTGCAGGAGTCCATTATGATCGATCCGCTCGCCGAAATGGTGTCACTGTTACAGCCCGGGGCGGCTTATTCCAAACGCGCGCGTGCCAATGGATTATGGCGTGTGCAGCGCAGTGAGACCGGCCAGCCGTTTTACTGCGTGGTGCTGGAGGGGCGCAGCCGGCTGGAAATGAAGGGTCATCCTCCGGTTGCGCTTGAGCAGGGGGATTTTGTCCTGATTCCGGCTGCGTGGGAGTTTTGCATGACCAGCGAGCAGCCACCGGCCGCAGATGCGCCTGATTCGATGCCGGAGATGCTTGCGCCGGGCGAAGTGTGGCTTGGCGATCGGCAGCAGCCAGCCGAGGTTCAGACGCTGATTGGTTACTGCCAGTTTGCCGCACCCGACGCGGAATTGATTGTCTCGTTACTGCCACAGTTTATTCATGTGCGTGGCGTATCGCGCCTGACCACGCTGGTGCAGCTGGTCAGGGATGAGTGCCGTGCACAGCGTCCGGCACGGCAGATCGTGCTGGAACGTTTGCTGGAATTACTGCTGATCGAAGCGCTGCGCGCAATGCCAGCGGCGAATGCATCGCCTGGCGTGATGCGGGGACTGGCCGATGAGCGGCTGGCCGGGGCGATTCGCGCCATCCACGCCAGGCCTGCCCATGGCTGGACGGTACCCCAGCTGGCGAAACATGCGGCGCTATCGCGCTCGGCGTTTTTCGTGCGTTTTCGCGATGCAGTGGGCATGGCGCCGATGGCGTATCTGCTGACGTGGCGCATGGCGCTGGCAAAAAATCTGCTGCGCAGCAGCCGCCTGTCAGTAGCCGACGTGGCTGAACGGGTGGGTTACCGCTCTGCCAGCGCCTTCAGCATCGCTTTCACCCGCTTCACCGGCCAGACGCCGAGCGGCTTCGCTGGCGCTGAACGGCGCAGCGGCACCGCAGAAGCTGAGCCAGCAATCGCTCGGGTAAGTTAACCACGCCCGGAGCAGCGGCCAGCGTAAGACGGGCCGCCATAAAGCGTGCAATGCCGTTCAGTTTAAAAATCACCCTGTTAATGCCGGTGCGCATCAATGCGCACCCTACAAAACAGTGCCATACCCTGTCGGGTCACCATTTATGGTGACCTTGGACACGTTAAAAACCGCGCAATTACCCTGTAGGGTCACCATTTATGGTGACCCAAAACATATTATAAAACCGCGCAGTTACCCTGTAGGGTCGCCATTTATGGCGACCAGGGAATACTTGCCTGCGCCACAGACGACCATACAAGACAGCCATAACGCTACAATATCGTTAAGCCGTTTTCACCGGTCAGCCAATCACCGGCTTAGCGTTTCGCCACCTGCTCGCCATCCGGGTTTTTGCCATGCCCGGCAGCAGCCAGCTCGGTATTAAAGTGGGAGACCAGCACCGAAAACGTTTCCTCTGCTTTCATGCGGTACAGCTGTTCGGACGGATGAATACAATCGGGTGACATCAGCGACTGCCAGTCTTTCATCTGCTGTATGCGCTGATACTGACGCGCCAGCGGCACCGATTCTGCTTTAGCCAGCGCGTCCAGTTTGGTGACGTAAGGTGCAACGTGCCATTTCTCCGCGCGGCCACAAATCGGGTGCGGCTCCTGTAATATCACCTGCTTACCCTCTTCACGGGCAATAGTAATCAGCTGTGTCATCACCTGGGTATATTTATCCGGGCTAACCTGGTAATCCTTTTCTATATCGCGGAAATGGAAATGGCGTGCATCGTTGGTGGCAAAATTCAGCAAAATGATTTTTGCCGGCGATTTCTTCATCTCTTCGCGCCAGCTTTTATTATTCTTGTAGAAATATTTGCCATTTAACAGGTCCATGGCCTGCGATGAGGACGCGCCTTTATTCACTACGCGAATGCCATCGCCATACTTCTCCTGTAGCCACTGGTTAATCAGAGCAATCTCATTGTCTTTAATATAAATTGCGCGCAATTTGCCATTTTCCTTTATCGCCATGGCACCGCGCGTACTGGAACCGCCATAGGCTTCAATAATAAAGTTATTATCGGGCTTGCCGCTTTCGGCGAATGCGGTATTGCACAGACAGGCTGTGGTAATCAGCAAAGTGACGATGCCAGATAGCGCTCGTTGCATAACAAATTTCCGCCTTTTGATACTCAAGGTTACATGGAGAATCGGTTGTTTACCGTAAGCGAATTACCTTAACAGGGGAGATTGCGGGTCAACAATCCGAAAGCACGGTTGCCGGGTGAAAATTAGGCCAACTCTGAGAAAAAAGCTGCTCGCTGAATAAAAGTTATTTAAATACAGCGACATAAAAACAAACCTTACCCAACAGTCACCCTTCAGCCAGAAAATCCCGCAGTGACGCCTGCTTAAAACATCATGGTTGCTTCAGGATATAACGCAGTTTGATTAGCGAATTTTCGCACTGCGAGTCGAACCGGATAATCCACAACCTGTTGTAAAGGAGCGGGTTTTCGCTGCTTTTCCGGCGGTTAGCTGCGAATATGCGCTGCCTGACGATAACTTTTACCATCAGAACATTCTGGCTTAAGCTTTATGGCCATTGCACAGTGGCATTCTTTACACTATGGCGAAATTCCGAAACGTTTCTAAACATAATGTATACAGATTAATCCGGTGTTAGCATTCTGACTGAATCATTATGATTGCGTTACAACTCATTTCAGGATGTGCAATGTGAAAACAGAATCCTTTTTATCCAGCCGTAATATTGGCCTGGATCTGCTGCGTGCCGGCCTAATTCTGGAAGGGGTGTTATTACACGCCTCACGGAGTTTGCCGGGAGAGAATGGCTGGTATTATGTCGCGCAGCGCGATCCCTCGGAAATATTTACGGCACTGCTGAGCATGGTGCACACCTTCAGGATGGAAGTGTTCTTCTTTCTTTCGGGCATGTTCTCCGCGCTGATTATTTTGCGAAAAGGGCAGAAATTCTTTACGGATAATCGCCGTAAGCGCGTCCTGATTCCGCTGATATCAGCCTATCTGTTTATTCCGCCGCTGATGTATTTTATCGCGGGACAGATGAATAACACCCCGCTGAGCCTCGAAGGCTGGCTAAACAGCTATACCATGATGCACCACCTGTGGTTCCTCGTGTCATTGTCGGTGATGTCGCTGCTGGTACCCGGCGCGTTTTATCAGTGGAGCGCCCGTCAGTTGGGCAAAATGTCGTTGCCAATGCTGATCGCCACGCTGGTGATTCTGGGTAACGCCTGCTTCGTGCTGAAGTTTCTGGTGAAAGGCCGCGGTGAATTTGTCGAGCTCATCCCGGTGACCGCACGTTTCCTCGTCTATTACACCGCCGGTTTTGCGTTATACGTCAACCGCGAGAAAATTGCCCGGTACGCCAACAGTAAACTGATGAATGGCTGGCTAGTGGCCGCGCTGGTGCTGGCGGTGTGGGCCGCCTGCTATGTCGTCGCGCATAACCACATCACCGGGGTGATGAAATATGTGCCGGTGATGCTGGGCAGCGTGCTGTCGGTGATGCTGTCCTACTGGCTGGTGTTTAGCTTCGAACGCATCAACGTGAAAGAGAGTCGCATTCTGACGGCAATTGTGGATTCCGCGCTGATCATCTATTTGCTGCACTATCCGGTGGTGATCATTTTCTCATGGCTGCTGGATGTCTGGTTACCGGATAACCTGTCAGTCCTGTATGTCCTGATCGATTTTGCCCTCGGCATTGCGCTGAGCGCGGTGTGTTACGCTATCGTCAAACGTTCACGCTTCGCCTCATTCATGTTTGGCCTCAAGCCGAAAGATAAAAAGGTGGCGGTGCCGGTCGAAGCGCGACTGTAATTGTCATCATGCCCGGCCGCCACTGGCGTGCCGGGTATTATTTCCCGCCATCTGATTTTTGCCATTTTCTGCATTTTTAGTTCCAGATAATTATCTCAGGCCGTTAGCGCAATTCCTAAAGCTTATCGCCGTCATCACAATTCCTTAAGTCAAACTGGACGTTGTAACCTGATCGCGGTAATACTCATTTCAACGGATTTCCAGCCGTAAGCTATTACGACAATATATTTCGCTTCGCTATTTCCCCGCACTGCGCATTCGCTGTGCGGCATTTGTCTTTTCTCTGGTGAGGAAAATAGTGTGTTTAAATTAAATCCCTTGTTACTGAGCCTGCTTGCTGCGCAGGGCTTAATGCTGTCTGCCACACCGGTATCGGCGGTGGTATTAAAACCTTTCACTCCCGAACGCAACGACAATAAAGTTGGCGCTTATTGCTTATGTAATGGTTCCACCCAGACGCTAAGCGACATACCGCGCTTTACCGCTGGAGAAAGTGGCATGAGCAGCGTCACGCTGGGTGAACTACAAAAGATTGGGCGTATTATTAATGACAATTTAATCGGCGAGCCCCGCCTGCAACTCGGCGCACAAAATTACGCTATTGGTATTCCGGATGAAGAAACAGGCAGTTATCGTGTCTATCAGGTTTATAACAGTGCGGAAATGATTGCGCCGGCGGAAATTAATGGCGCTACGGTAGTGCCAGATTATTATGATGTGAACGATAAGCAATATATTGATGCGCGCGTGGCGACAGTCACTAATGGCCGGTTAAATATCAATATTGGTCAGCAAGGCGCAGCCGCTAACGCCAGCACCAATCGCTGGTCAATGGCGGCCAAACAGAGTCAGTTATTTGCCAGCAGTAATAACGGCCAGATTAACTGGGACAGTAATAACCGCATCCGCTTTACCGCCGCCACGCCGCCGTACGGTGGCGATCGGCTGGCATTTGATGCCGGAGGTGTGGTGACCTACGCCGGTCTGTTTGATGTCACGCTCAAGGATGGCAGCAGCAACGCCTATTACGTCAGTAACCTCAATGAATTGCGTAACTATAACGACTGGCTGATTGACCAGATTAGCGGCGGCAACCTGAGCCCGGAAAGTTATAACGCCGCGCTGAACCAGGCGTTCAGCCTGCGCGACGGTCGTGTGGTTTACCGCATGAGCACCGGTAATTACGATGATGAAGTGGCTGCCGCACTCGGCGATCAGGTGGTGCTGAGTGCCGATGGCGCGAAAGCCAGTGTGAAAATCAATCGCGGCAAAACGCTGGAAGTGGCCAACAGCGCCAGCGCCGTGATGCGCGCCAGCAACGGTGCAACGGCGATTATCGCCGGAAAACTGGCGACCAGTAACGCGCTCTCATCCGAAGCGGGCGCGCTGGAGCTGATCAGCGGCGCGCGCGGTATCAATAATGGTGTCATCAACAGCGGTTTTTTCAACGCCGCCAATGGACGGGGCGTGGCGGAGGATTCCCTCGGCTATGCGGGCACGGCGGTGTCAGCGATTTATGACAGCGACTTCCGCAATAACGGCGTGCTCAATGTGCATATCGGTGATGCGCCGTGGGGCACCGCCGGCTTATTCCTCGGCAGCAGCAGTGCGGTCAACCACGGCAATATTAACATCGGCATTCACGATGTGGCGAACGGCTCCTCAGCAGCGGCGGTGAGTTTCAGCGGCGAGGGCAGCTTCGTCAACGCGCGCGATGGCACGATTTATCTCGGCCGCACACCGCAAAATCACAAGGGCGACGTCACGCAGGATGTCGCGGTCAGCCTCGGCGGTGGCATCAGCGCCATTTCCGGCCTGCTCGACTCACGTGCCATCAATGATGGTCGTATTGTTATCGGCTCAAAAGTCGAGAACGCCGTTGGCATGCGCATCGAGGCCGGGCCCAATGCGGTGTCACTGAATAACGGTGTTATCGATGTCAACGGTATGGCGCAGGCGCTACCGCGCGAAAATATCGCCATGCTGGCGATGGATTCCGGCAGCGGCGGCCAGGTGGGTAACCGCGGCACCCTCAATCTAAATGGCTATAACAGCACCGGCCTGAAAGTGATCGCCACGGCGGGCAACCAGGCGCACGCCTTCTCCAGCGGGGCGATCAACGTGGCGGGTGACGCCGACCGCTTTGGCGGCACCAACAATACGGCGGTGTGGGTAACTGGCGAACCGGGCGGTCACGCCAGTGCCGATATCACCGGCCCAATCCGGCTCAGCGGTAAAGCGGGCATCGGGATTCGTGCTGAAGGCCAGGCAACGGTAAACGTCAGTGCCGGCGGCATTCCCACCTCCAGCGGCAGCGACAGCATGCTGGATAGCGGACAGATCAGTTTCTACCGTATCGGCCCGGATGCGCGCATTAATTTGCCGGCCAACGGCCGCTACAGCGCCTCCGTGTGGAACGGCACGATTTTTCGCGTCGAGCAGGGCGCGGATTTTGACGGGCGCGGCCTGACTTTGTCGATGAACAGCCCGTTTGCGACCGGTGTGTACGGCAGCGGTGCCGGCACCGACATTAATACCCACGGCGCGACGCTGAACATCGCCAGCTTTGCCAGCGGGCTGACTATCACTGATGGCGCCCGCGCCACCATTGATGCCGCAACGCGTATTCACCTCAACGGGTCTGATGCCCGCGTCGCCATCGCTGACGGTAATCGCTATACGCTGCAGGGTAACGTTGTTAACCCTAATACGCAGTTCGATCCGAACACTTTACTGATCAATCAGGCGGCGATAGACGGCCGCACCAATAACCAGCAGCCGTTTACCGTGATGAATCATGCGCGGCTGGTGAATCGCGGCGCAATTTCCCTGCGGGGGGAAGGCGTAACGGGTATCTACGCGCAGTATGGCGCCACGGTCGACAACCGCGGCGATATCAACATTTTGCGTAATGGCCGGGCGCTGTTCGCCGATGGCTATCCGGGCGCCGACGACGGCAAAACCCTGACGGAGATTAACAATAGCGGCACGCTTAATCTCTACAGCGGTCAGAGCACCCAGCAAACCACCACCTTCGGTGCGGTCTCGTATCACCAGCTGGGGCGGATTAACCAGAACGGCACAATTAATCTGTACGGCGATAACGTGGTCGGCGCGAAAGCCTTTGCCGGCGGCCGTATTACGCTGGGCGCGAACAGCCGTGTGGTGTTCCATGACGCGCATCAGATCGGCTATCAGGCTTTTGATCCCGGCTCACGCCTGATCGTCAACGGCAGCCCGGTTGATGTCAGCAGTCGTAACTCGACGCTGTATGAAATCCGCAACGGCGCGTGGCTGTACAACCAGGGCTTTGGCAACGTCACGCTGAGCGGCAGGGACAGCACCGGCATCGTGGTCAGCGGGACGGATGCGCTGGTATCCAGCACCGATGTTTATCAGGTCACCGGTAAGGGTGCCACCGTGCTGCGTGCCAGCGATCGCGCGCAGGGGATTATTACCAGCCTAATCGCGCTGAACGGCAAAAACACCCTCGGCGCGCAGGCGACAGGCGATGGCACCGAGGTCTACGCCGCCTCGCTCATCACCGGCACCGGGCGCAACGCCACGGCGTTTGATGTCAGCGGCGACGCGCGCCTGTTTAATCAGCAGCAGGGCGTAGTGGATTTGCGTGGCCGCAACAGTACCGGGGCCCGGGTGCACGATGGCGGTAACTTTATCAACCGCGGCACGGTTAGCGTCGCCAGCGGCACCGGCGTGGATGTCAGCAGCGGTTATGGTCAGTATGTACCGCTCGACAGCACCTTACGCGTGAATGACGGCACCGCCGCGCTGCGCGTGGGCTCCGGCGGCGCGATGAAAATTTACGGCGACGGGCAGGGGGCCAGCACGCTGGCGGCTTACGGCAAAGCCGATGGTTTGCTGCTCGACAGCGGTGCGCAGCGCTTTGAAGCCAACGACATCATCATCGGTGCTTACGGCAGCGGCGCTGCGCTGAACAATCGCGCCGGCATCAGTGATATTTCGCTGAGTAATGTGCGCTTTGAGGCCAACGGTGGCACCGGCATTCGCTCTGCCACTTCGTTCGATCCGGCGGGTAGCGCGCAGATTCACGTCGGCGCAGGCGGTACCGGCTATAGTTTTGAAAACGCAGATGGATCGACCACGGGCAACGATTTAGTGATTGGGCGCGACTACCGCATTGAAGTCAACGGCAGTGGCACCGGCGTGCGTGCCAACACCCGTGGACGGGTGATCGCTCAGGGCCTGATTGATATCCGCGATGCCGATGGCGGTTCGGCGATTGTCACCCGCAGCGCCAGCCAGGTGGTTAACCAGGGCACCATCCGTTCACAAAGCCGCGTCGCACCGCTTATTGATCTGCGCGGCGGCGAGACGGTGTTTATCAACCAGGGCACGCTGGATGCGCCGTACGCCGATCAGGTGGTAGTGGCGGGCGGCGCGACCCGTGATGTGGTGGCACTGCTGGCGGGCAAAGTCACGGGCGAAGTGAACACCGGTAACGGCAGCGATACGCTGCTGGTAACGGGCGGTACGCTGGATGGCGGCCTGAGTATGGGCGACGGCAGCGCGAATCAGGCGACGGTGCAGGCTATCAGCCTGAACCAGACCCGCCATATCACCAGCGGCGGCGCGGATAGCACGCTGAACCTCAGCCAGCTCAATGCGCGCGGCGGTTCGTTCCGGCAGGACGACCTCACCAAAGGCACCAACCTCGGCGCGGGCTGGAGCACGCTGAACTTCATCGATACGCAGTGGACGCTGAGCGACAACATTAAACTGGCGCACAGCACCATCAATATCGATACCGGATCCACGCTGTTCGCCGGCGATGGCGTCAACGCGCGGCTGCAGGGGGCCAGCAATGATTCGCTGGTAGTGAATAATGCCGGCACGCTCGACCTTACCAACGGTGGCAATGTGGCGGCAAATACCCTGACCATCGAAGGTAGTCTGGCCTCCGCGCAGGGCCGCCTGAAACTCAATTCGACAGCCACCCACAGCGACGTGCTGCTTGTTAACGGTAACGCCAGCGGCACCACCTGGGTGGATGACCGCCTGCAGGGCGGCGGGCTGCTGGACAGCAATCGCGACAACGTCATCGCGGCCAGCGAAGGCGTCTCACTGGTGCAGGTGACCGGCAGCGCCAGCGCCGACAGCTTCAGGCTGAGCAATGGCTATGTGGCAGCCGGGCCGTGGCAGTATGGTCTGTACAGCTTTGCACCGGGCAGTAGCGCAGGCGGCAACGTATGGGACTATCGTCTGGCGAACAATTTCATCTGCAGCGATGGCTCACTGTGCCAGCCGCAGGCGGGCAGTGCGGTTAAGGCGGTGCGTCCGGCGGTTACGCCGCAGGTGCCGTCCTGGATCTCCGCACCGGTCGGGCTGGCGTACTACTCGCTGGCAGTCACTGACGATCTGCATAAGCGTCTCGGCGAACTGCGCCAGCAGCCGGCAGACAACGCAGAGATGTTTATCCGCTACCTCGGTTCGGATTTGCAGTATCGAAGCAATCGCGGCCTGGACGCCTGGGGTTATGACTTCGACCTCAACTACAGCGCCGTACAGCTGGGCGGCAATTTGCTGCGCGCCGATGGCGCTGAAGATAGCGTACGTGGCGGCGTCGCCTATACGCGCGGCAACACGCGCATTCGCCCGCATGCCGCTGACGGTTACAGCTCCACCAGCTTTGATAGCGATACGTTGTCACTTTATGGCACCTGGCTGCGCAGCAGTGGCTGGTATGTGGATGGTTCGCTGAGCTGGAGCGACTACCGTGGCGAAACCGACATTGCGCGGCAGAAAGCGGTCGCTAAACCCAAAGGGCACGGCTGGACGGCGTCAGTCGAGTCTGGCTATCCGCTGATGCTGGCGGGTGATGTGCGCCTGGAACCGCAGGCACAGGTTAGCTGGCTGCGTATGAACATGGACAGTTTTACCGATGCTGACGGCGCGCGCGTCTCCTATAACGATTACGATCAAACCATTGGCCGGCTCGGCGCACGTGTGGCGCGCAGCTGGCAGGACAGCAGTCAGAACCAGTACACGCCGTATCTGCGCGCTAACTACTATCGCGGCTGGGGCGGTACGGCGCAGGTCAGGGTCGGCACCAGCGACAGCGACCTGAGCCAGAGCTTCAGCAGCGGCAAATTTGGCCAGATGTGGGACGTCGGCCTCGGCGGCACGGCGACCCTCATCAACAACGTGGCGCTGTATGCCGAGGCGGATTACCGCAAAGAGATTGCCGGCAACGGCGTCAAAGGCTGGCGCTACAATGCCGGGGTGCGCTGGTCGTTTTGAACGCTTAAACGTGCAATTACAGGCGGCGCTGTGATGCGGCGTCGAACAGCATCGCACGTTCGCTGTCCAGCGTGACCGGTAAAATATCACCGGCGCGCGCGCCGGAACGCTGGGTGGTAAACAGCATCAGCGGGTGGCCAAACAGTGAACCGTGAATCAGTTCGGACAAGCCGGTCGGCTCCACCAGCGACACTTCAAGGGGCAGCGCATGCTGCTCACCCGGCTGCGCCAGGCTGATGTTTTCCGGACGGATGCCGTAAATGACGTCACGGCCAGCGGCCTGTGCCGCCCAGTGCGTATTCAGGGGCAACTGAGCGCTGTCGCTGATACGCACGCCGCTGGGGGTCATCACGCCGTTGATAAAATTCATCGACGGTGAACCGATAAAACTGGCGACAAACTTATTGGCCGGTGTGTCGTACAGCTCCAGCGGTGTGCCCACCTGCTGAATGACGCCGTGATTAAGCACCACGATGCGGTCAGCCAGCGTCATGGCCTCAACCTGATCGTGGGTAACATAAACGATGGTGTTGTGCATTTGCTGATGCAGTTTTTTGATCTCCACGCGCATCTGGCCGCGCAGTTGCGCATCGAGGTTGGAAAGCGGCTCATCAAACAGAAACACCTGCGGCTGACGCACAATGGCGCGGCCCATCGCCACGCGCTGCCGTTGTCCACCCGACAGCTCTTTTGGCCGGCGATCAAGCAGGTGTGTCAGGCTGAGAATCTCCGCCGCTCGCCGGACTTTCTCCTCAATCTCAGCACGCGGTCGTTTCTGAATTTCAAGGCTGAAGCCCATGTTGCGCGCGACTGTCAGATGCGGATAGAGCGCGTAGCTCTGGAACACCATCGAAATATCGCGGTCTTTCGGCGCCACCTCGTTCATCAGCTGACTGCCGATATGGATATTACCGCCCGTCGCTAACTCCAGGCCGGCAATGGTGCGCAGCAGGGTGGATTTACCACAGCCGGACGGGCCGACCAGCACCACGAACTCACCATCTTTAATGGTCAGATTGATGTCGCGCAGAACCTCAACGTTGCCATAGCGCTTTTCAATTTGCGCCAGCGTAATTTCAGCCATTATTTACCCCTTAACCGCACCGGCGGTGAGTCCCTGAACCAGATAGCGTTGAATGAAAGCGAAGAACAGACAGGCTGGAATTAACGCCAGCACGGCGGCAGCCATCATTTCGCCCCACGAAACGGCGAATTTGGAGACGAAACTGAGCAGCCCGACCGGAAAGGTCATGACTTCGTTTTTGTTGATCAGCATCAGTGAGAACAGCAACTCACTCCACGCGGCGGTGAAAACGAAGCCGAGCGTCGCCGCCATGCCGGGCAGCGTCAGCGGCATCAGCACGCGGTACAGCGCCTGAAAGCGGGTGCAGCCTTCCAGCATGGCGGACTCTTCGAGATCTTTCGGGATGGCATCAAAAAATGACTGCATCAGGAAGGTGGCGAACGGGACATTAAAGGCGCTGTAAATCAGAATCAGCCCCAGCAGACTATTCGTCAGTCCCAGCGGGGCCATCACCCGGTAAATCGGCGCAATGATCATCACCAGCGGAAACATCTGCGTAAACAGCAGCAGGGCCGCCATCACCATCTTGCCGCGAAACTGAAAGCGGGAAAAGGCATAGCCGGCACCCGCGGCAATCAAGGTGGTCAGCGCGGCAGTGCTGCAGGAGACAATGAGACTGTTCATAAAAAACGTGGGGAAATCACTGTCGGTCAATACCTTGGCAAAGTGGCTCAGGGTGAAACCGCCAGGTAACAGCGTCACGCCCTGACTGAACAGTAACCTGTCCGGCGTGACGGCAATTTTAATGATCCAGTACAACGGAAACAGCGCAAACAGCAAATAGGCGGCGATGCTGAGACGATGACCGATCAATGGTAACAGGCGCATGCGGACTCCTTACTTAAGTAACTGATGGCGGATGCGCAGCAGTACCAGCGCATAGCAGGTCATCAGCAGTAACAGACACACCGCCATCGCCGAGGCATAACCAAAATCCAGTTTGCGATAAGCGGTGGTGAAGATGTAACTGGAAAGAATCGAGGTTGAACCGGCCGGACCGCCGTCGGTCATCACCACGATCAAATCGGCAAAGTTAGCGATCCAGATGGTACGCAGCATCACGGTAATGGCGATCATCGGGGCGAGAAACGGCAGGGTGACTCGGCGAAACTGCTGCCAGCCGCTGGCACCGTCAATGGCTGCTGCTTCATACAAATCTTTGGGAATCGACTGCAGTGCCGCCAGTAAAGTGATGGAAAAAAACGGGATGCCGAACCAGACGTTAGCAATCACCGGCCCCCACATCGCCAGTTGCGGATCGGAAAGAATATTGTAGGGTTCACTGAGAATGCCCACGTCGCTGAGCCACTGTGGCAGCGGACCCACAACCGGGTTGAGCAGCCAGGACCAGGTCAGGCCGGAAAGAAACGCCGGCACCGCCCACGGTAAGAACACCAGCGCCTGCACCCAGCGGCGAAAGCGAAACTCGCGGTTAAGCAGCAGCGCCAGCGCGAGGCCGAAAAAGAACTGCAGCAGCAGTGAACTCAGCGTCCAGTTAAGGGTATGGCCGAGCGCGCGAAAGAAGCGGCGATCGTCGAGCATCTGCGCAAAGTTCGCCCAGCCAACCCAGCCGCTCTCCAGCGGATTGAGCAGGTTCATGCTCTGAAAAGCGTAAGAAATGCCGATCGCCATCGGCACGAAGATGAACAGGGCGATCAGCAACAGGCCCGGTGACAGATACCACCATGGCTCCGCAAGCCGGGTCCAGCGCCAGCGGCGGCGCGCCGGGCTGGCAGGAAGAGAGATTTCAGGCGTCATTTCAGGGCTCCGGTTTACGCGGGATTACTGGCTGGCGAGCCAGGCTTTTTGCTCTTTACTCAGATAGCTGGCCCAGTCCTGCACCATATCTTTGGTGTCGTTTTCGCCCAGTAACGTCTCCTGGCTGCTCTCTTTCACGATCACTGAATTGAAATAGCCCCAGCCTTTGAGATGGGTCGGCATGGTGAGCGGCACATAATTTGGATCGTTCAGCTCCTTAAACCAGCCGGCAAACTGCGGCGTCTGATAGAACGGGTCCTGTTCCGCACCTTTATAGATGGGTAGCGTGCCGACAAACTTCGCCCACGCCAGGTTGTTGGTTTTATTACTGAGGAAGGTAATCAGCGGCCAGGCGACATCGTTTTGTTTACCCTGTTTGAACATCGCCCAGCCGGTATAGCCGATGGTCGGGAAGGCTTTACCGGACGGTCCGACCGGCATGGGCGCCACAGCAAAATCCTCAGCCGCCATGCTATTTTTAATCGCGATCAGCGCGTCCGGATCCTGATCGAGCATCGCGCATTTGCCGGAATAGAAGCCCGAGACAATCTCGTTAAAGCCCCAGTTCACGCTGTCTTTAGGCGCGCCGCCTTGCTGATACAAATCGACCAGCAGTTGTGCTCCCTTTATCGCCCCCGGCTGGGTTAAGGTACTGTTGCCGTCTTTATCAAAGAAAGCAGGCGAACCGTTCATCGCCGCCATAAACATCATCCACGCATTGGTTCCCCCGACACCGCCGCGCATGCAGTAGCCGCTGATACCGTTACCTGACTGACTAATACGCTTCGCGTCGCTGGCAAACTCGTCCATTGTTTTCGGCGGCTCACTCAGTCCTGCCTGCTTAAACAGCTTTTTATTCCAGAACAGCGCCCGCAGGTAAAAACCGTACGGTACCATGGTGGCTTTGCCGTTCGCGGCCCGCGCCATTGCCAGCGTTTTGTCCGTCAGCTGGGCGCTTTCAGGCCAGCTTTTCAGGCGGGGTTCCAGATCTTCCAGCATATTGTTGCTGGCGTATAAGCCTTGCCAGGTATCGGGCATCTCCACCACATCCGGAACCTGTCCGCTCTGTAACATGGTGCCCAGTTTTTCAAATGCCTGACCCCACGGCAGCGAAATCAGCTCAATCTCGGTACCAGGATGCTGCGTCTTGTATTCGTCGAGCATTTTTTGCAGAAGCGCGGTACGTGGCGGGCTGGTGATGACTTCCACCACGGTGAGTTTGGCGGCGAGGCTGCAAAAGGCGCTGCCTAAACCCACGGCGAGTATCAGGGCTTTCAGGGCGAAACGTGTTGTCATGGCTGGTTCTCCGGAGCGTGATTAACGGTGAGTGGCGGCAGCAAGTGCCTGAGTCAGATCGGTCCAAAGATCGTCGGTCTCTTCGAGGCCAACAGAGATACGGATCAGGCGCGGCGAAACACCAAAATCCTGGGCTGAATTAAATTCACTGGCCTGATTAATGACCGAAATCGCCGGCATCACCAGGCTCTCGAAACCTCCCCAGCTGACACCCATGTGGAACAGTTGCAGGGCGTTGCAGAATTGCGGTATGTCGACCTGTTCGGTCACGGCAAAGGAAAACAGCCCGCTGTAACCGCGCAGCGTGGACCATTCAGGGGGATTGAGCCCGGGATGGCAAACCGCGCTGACCTGCGGATGGTCACGCAGCTTTTGCGCCAGCTGCAGGGCGCTTTGCTGATGCTGCTTCATGCGCAGCGGCAGCGTGCGCAGGCCACGCATCAGCAAAGACGCTTCGTTCGCAGACAGTTTGCCGCCAAGGAACGGACTAATGTGACGGGCAATGTTGTTGATGTGCTGGTGGCTGGCAATCACCAGGCCGGCCACTACATCGCTGTGGCCGCTGATGTACTTCGAGGCGGAGTGCACCACGATGTCGATACCACTCAGCAGCGGCTGCTGGAAAATGGGCGAAGCCCAGCTGTTATCAATCAACGTGACGACGCCCGCATCGCGCGCCAGCGTGGCCAGCTGCCGCAGGTTCTGTTCACTCATCACCCAGCTGGAGGGACTTTCCAGATAGAGCAGGCTGGCGCCGGACAGCGCGGCGGCCACCGCCGCTTCATCGTCGCCATCAACAAACTGCGTCGTGATGCCGAAACGCTGACAAAAGCCGCGCAAAAAGCGGTAAGTATCGGGATAGACATGATTGACGCAGACCACTTTCGCGCCTGGCTGAACCACACTCAAAATCGCGTTGCTGATGGCGGCCATGCCGCTGGCAAAGGCGAGGCAGGCGTCACCGCCTTCCAGCGCGGCAACTTTATCCTGTAGCGCTTTGACCGTCGGATTATCAACGCGGGAATAGAGCGGCTGGTCGCTCTCACCGCGAAAGCGGGCGATCATGCTGTCGTAATCGCTGAAGGTAAACAGCGAGGACTGATAAATCGGTGGCGTTACGGCGCCCTGTTCGTGGCGCTGGTCGTGGGTCAGCAGTGTCTGTTGCGCAATAGGTTTAGCGTTTGGCATGGATCACGTCCTTCATGTCGCGTTCGGTGATATCAAGAATCTGGTGGCAGAGGGCGCGCGCGGCCTGGCTGTCGCGGGCGCGGATGGCGTTAAACAGTTCACGGTGCAGGGGAAACGAGTCTGAAAACAGTGCCTGCTCTGGCGGGGATTCGAAAAAGGCGTGCAGCGTGTCGTAGACGCCGTTAAGCATCTGCAACAGCAGCGGATTACCGGCGGCGCGGTAGATGCTGGTGTGGAAAGCCCAATCCTCCGGCCCGGCGGAACCGATAGCCAGGTGCACACGCTCCATCTCTTCCAGCCGCCGTTCGATTTCCAGCAGGTCGTCGGCGCTGGCGCGCTGCGCGGCCAGCACGCAGGATTCGGACTCAATGATGCGGCGCACTTCCAGCGCATGAAGCATGTTGGCGGAGTCGTTTTTAAAGCGCAGAGAGAGAAAGCTGTCATGCAGACCGACTTCCGCCTGCAGAAAGGTGCCGCTGCCTTTTTTGCGCACAATGATGCCAAGTGCTTCCCAGCGCTTGAGCGCCTCGCGCACCGTATTACGGCTGACGCCCAGTTTCTCCGCCAGCTCGCGCTCCGGCGGCAGGCGACTGCCCGGCTGCGCGCCGGCATGCGCCATGTAGCGCGTGAGCGCATCAAGAATCAGCGTATCGCTGCGCGTCGGAATAATGGGATGGAGTTCAGCCGGGTCATGCATCGCTTTGCCTTAATTGGTCCAACATCTCTACCAAAGGCTTAGCAACCCGCATGCCAGAATCGTGAGCTTTTGATTTAGCGAGAAATTTGATGTCTTAATAAGTGCAGATTATGAGATCTGCTGGTGCAAAACCCGCCAGGGTGCACCGTGGTGTGGCGGTACACAGCCGTTGCCCAGGGAACGATAGTGGTGCGCGACCAGGCAAATCAGCAGCAGGATGTTGCTGCACTTAGCCGCGACACCGAGCACGCTAATGACAGCATCAGCCCGATTTTCGACAAAGAGAAGGAGCAGAAACGCCTGCAGACGGCTCAGCTGATCGGTGAACCAGGCAGCCAGGTTGCTGATATCGCCCGGACGCAGGGGCAGATTGAGGCGACGGAAGCAGGTAAGAAGGAACTGGCAAAAAACAACATAAACCAGCCGGATGCCGACGCGCCTGCGGCTGAAAAGAAAGCGTATCAGGAAGCGCTGGAAAACAGCAGTGATTATAAGAAGGCCATGGCACTCTGGGGCACCGGCAGCGATATCCAGAAGGGGATTCAGGCGGCGACTGCGGCGATTCAGGGTTTGGCGGGTGGCAATCTGGCGCAGGCAGCCAGCGGCGCAGCGGCACCGTATCTGGCCGAGCAGATACACAAATATACCGCTGACAATCAGGCCGCAAAAGCGATGGCTCATGCAGTGGTAGGTGCGGTAACATCGTGGGCGGCAGGCAACAGCGCGGCAGCAGGCGCGACCGGTGCGGTCAGCGGAGAGCTGATGGGTCAGTTGATCATACATTCGATGTATCCGGGTAAACAGGTGAGTGACCTGCAGAAGTCGGATAAGCAGATCATCAGTCACTGAGTACCCTGGCTGCAGGTCTGGCAGGCGGCGTGACCGGCGGCAGTAGCGCCAGTGCGCTGGCCGGCGCTCAGGCAGGGAAGAATGCGGTTGAGAATAATGCGCTGAGTGCAATGGCTGGCTCAGACCTTGGGTTCTGGCTGGGTAAAACACCAGAGTGTGATACAGCGTGTAAGGCCGGGATAGCCAAAGGGGTTGCAGAGGGTAACCTTGTTGTCTCTGCTGGCGTAAGTGCTGTGGCAGGAGGGGCAACGATTGTTGCCGCCACTCCTGAAATTGCTGCTCTCGCTAAGGCTGCACTGGAAGGATGTAAAGTAGCTCCAAGGATATGCCTGAATAATGCTGGTTTGCAGGTTGCTGAAGCTGTGACACCAGGGGGCGTAGGTGTTGCTGGCGCCATCGGGGTTGGTAAGACAGCGGTAGAAGCGATGGCAGCGAAGGCTGAAGCTGTAGCAGCTAATACGGCGAAAAATAGTCAATTAGCTAGTAATTCCAAAACATTAAATATTGCATAACATATTGGGATGTTACGTGATGCAGCTAAAGTAAATAAAGGAAACTTTGGCTTAGGAAATGCCACAACTAATGAAGCCAATATATTAGGAGAAGCATGGGGGGGGCCGGGTTACAGAATATCCAAAGATGGAACATCATGGGTAAGTGCTGATGGCTTAAGAGTCTATCGGCCACCTTCAGCTAAACCAAATAGTACAAAAGCTACAACAGGAATTCAGGCTAATTTCGAGCAAAAAGTAGCGCGTGGAGAGCCGCCGATTAGTAATGGCCATTTGGATATAATTAAATGAAAGCTTTATTAAAAGAATTACGTTCATTAGATATAGAAGATGATTTGCTCTTCTATTGGCCAGACGACCCTGAAGTTTTTGGGAGTTGGGTTAGGGCGATGATTGGCCCTGATAATGAAGAAGGAGCTGAGTATTTCGACATATTAATTTGTACTCCTAAATGGTTAGCCCTGGAGGCTGAAAAAAAAGACGTTTTTTGGGGTAAAGGGATGATCATCATTAATGAGTATAATTACGATAAAATTTTAGCCTTTATAAAAAAACAGATCGCTGATTGTCATGCAGATGATTGGCCCGAGATTGCTCAAAAGCTCAGCCGTTTTAGTTTTTGGCAATATGAGGACTATCAGCCTTATTAGAGTGAATCCCGGTCATTGCACCGGGATTTGTACATAGCCTGCCAGCCGGATGATTATCTGCCCCGGTTGTGCGATCACCTGGCTCCGCTTCGTATTCGAAAGCCATCACTTCCGGAAGTTGCCTGATAACTTTTTGTTGCGCCTGTGTCACGTCGCAAATTGCCTAAAACTGCAACCCCGGTTGGCATCCGGGAGCAACTTGATATCAATAAGATCAGTGAGTTATATGGATACCTGAGATCTGCGCATTATACTGGCTTCAGTTAACGCCGCCGCTTTGTCACTCAAAGCACCGTTCCTCACGCTGCGGTTGTCAGTCCACAATCCCTGACGTGCCGATCCATCCCGCAAATTTCCGCTCTCTGCCTGGTAAAGGCGCGCCTGCCTGACTACACCTTAAGCATCCTTGTTATCACTGTCCTTTCCGCTGCTTAAGCGGTTTTCAGCCTGCGCGACGGCATCCTGACGCGCCGGCACCTTTAGCGGCCAGACATGAGCTCTGGCCTGATTCGGAGTGAATGATGAAGAGTCGCAACCTGGCGCGATCGGCGGTCGCGTTTGCCACATTGAGTTGCCTGTATGTGCCGTTTAGCGCCCTGGCGTGGGATAACCTGACGGTTTTCGGCGATAGCCTGAGCGATGGCGGTAATGTCGGGCGCTTTACTTATGATGGCGCGCAACATCCACTGTATGACGAGATCCTCGCCGCACAGCTCGGGCAAACGCTGCAGCCGTCGTCGCGCGGTGGCAGCAACTATGCACAGGGCGGCGGCGTTACCGTGCCGGCGCTGGATGCCAGCCTCAATACGCAAGACCAGCTGGCTGCTTATCTGCAATCCACCGGCGGCCGCGCAGATAGCAACGGACTGTACATTCACTGGGTGGGCGCTAACGATATCGCGGCGGCGGTGACCAATCCGCTTACCGCGCGCGAGACCATCAGCAACAGCGCCAGCGCGGCGGTGTCGCAAATCAAAACCCTGCTGGATGCCGGTGCGGGGGCGGTAATCGTGCCAAACGTGCCGCAGCTTGGCTCCACGCCTTTCATGGTGCAGGCGGTGCTGAGTGTGCTGGGCCCGGCGGCGCAGTCGGCGATGGTCGCGGCGTTTGCCTCGCTGGACAGCCATGCCACGCCCGACGTGGCTGCGCGCCAGCAGGCGGTGCGCGACGCATTCGATCAGGCCGCCGCACAGGTATCGACCATCCCGGCGCTGCGTGCCGCGCTGGCGCAGCAGCTGTTTTCGGGCTGGCAGGTGCTCAGCGAGCAGGTGACGGCCCTCTCCGATGGCTATAACCAGCAGGAAGAGGCCGGGCTGGTGGCGCTGAATGGCAACATTGTGCGTGCCGACATCGCCGGCCTGTTCAACGAGGTAATTGCCAATCCGCAACGCTATGGCCTGAGCAATACGCTGGGGATGGCCTGTCCGGTCGGCACCTCTGCCGCCGAATGCACCTCATCAACGCCCGGTTTCAGCAACGCGCAGGCCTATCTGTTTGCCGACCGGCTGCATCCCAGCCCGGCGGTACATGCCATGATCGCCGACTACATTCAATCGATCCTCGACGCACCTGCGCAGGTGGCGGCACTGGCACGGGCGCCGCTGATGCTGTCGCGGGATATGCAGAACACCCTCGACGGCCATTTACAGCAGCAGCGTCAGCAGCCGGCCAGCGCCGGTCAGGTCAGCGTGTTCGGCGGCTATGCCGGTCAGCATATTGATTATCGCGGCGACAGCCTGCTTAACGGCGACGCTGATACTGGCAGCCTGACGCTGGGATTAGGCTATCAGTTCACGGATAACTGGCAGGCGGGTCTGCTGTTGTCGAGCACCGCGCAGCACCAGCATCCTTCGGCGCACTATGATTACAAGCTGCGCGGCAATTTGCTGGCGCTGTATAGCCAGCTGACGCTGCTGGAGCAGGGCTGGATCAACGCGGATGTGCATTATGCCGATCTCGATTTTGACAGCATCGAACGTCGCATCGATATCGGCCCGGCAACGCGCACCGAACAGGGCAGCAGCAGCGGCAAAATGCTCGGGCTGCGGGTGCAAACCGGCTGGGATGTGCCGATAGGCGAACACCTTTCTACCGGTCCGGTTGCCAGCTACGCACTGGATTATGTGCGGGCAGGGGGCTACAGCGAAAACGGCGACAGCAGCACCGCCATGCGCTTTTCCGATCAAACCCTGCATTCGCAAATCGGCGCGCTTGGCTGGCGTATCGACAGCAAACTGTGGCCGGTGAATCCGTGGGCGCAGCTCAGTTATAACCACCAGTTTGACGATACGCAGAACGCGGTGCGCGCCGGGCTGAAGTCAACGCAGACCGGGTTTGTACGCAGCGTCAGCGCCGGTGATAAAAACTGGCTGGATATGTCGCTGGGGGCCAGCGTGCCGCTGGGTGAAACGGTCAACGCCTTTGCCGGGGTTTCTGCGGTCGGTGGCAACAGCGCCTATCATCAGCTGAGCTGGAATATTGGCCTGAACGCGACATTTTGACGGCAACGCGCCAGTCGAAAATTTTCACTGGCGCGTTATCTCGCGTAAAAAATTAAACTGATGATCGCCGGAAATATTTCGATAATTCAAGCCATTCTTCTTCGTAAGTCAAATTAATCAGAACGTTCGTACCGGCGATTACCACAATTATTCTGCGATAAATCTGTAAAACGTAATTTTGTCGCTTCGCTTTCCTTCCGGAATCATATCGTTATTCTCTCTCGCCACATCACGCCGCTGAAAAGCTCCCGTATAAGCTGGTACAGGTCAATATATTAATTTTCAATCACTTATACTGCTGATGCTCTGTCGTATTACGTTAATAATTTATGGGGAACACCATGGCGAATACATCTGGCACCACCAGCACTACCACACCATCTGCCACCGGGACGGTGATTCAATTACATACCATTGACGATTTACGTAAACAGGAACCTGTTTCGATTGGCGAAATTGCGTCGGTGCTGGAATACAGCCGTGGCAGTCGGATGGGCGGCGGCGTGTTTGTCTACGATGCCACCGACAACAGCACGCCCGATGACGGCGGGCTGAATTTTGTGACGTCCGGTAAAAAGCGCTGGAAAAGAGTAGTCCTCGATTACAGCGCGGTCACGGTGGTGGATTTTGGCGCGATAGCCGATGGCACCACCGATTGTATTGATGCGGTGATCCGCATGTTTAAATGGTCGCAGCGTGTTTTACCCTCCGCGGGCATTCGCTTTACCGCCGGTGAGTTCAGCCTGTCCGGCTTTGATTTAGCGGAAGTGCTGGGCAGCGACAGAGAGATTAACCGCTTTAAAATTTCCGGCGCGCCGGTCAACTTCGGTTATTTCCCCACCACCACGCTGAAATTTAACTGGGGACCGAAACCGCGCAAAACCCATTTCTTCAGCGTGCGCGCACGCTATGTGGAAATTTCCGGTTTTGTGGTGAAAGGCATGAGTTCTGACAGCGGCGAAGACGGCGGCACGGCGTTTAATAATGTCGGCTTCTTTACCAACAGTATTATCGGTGGCCAGTTTCTGCGCGTCAGCAGTATGGAGTTTCGCTACCTCGGCGGGCGGGCGCTGGAACTGATTGATACGCTGGACTGTAAAATCGACCAGTTTTATTCACGTGGCTGTCAGGGCAGTATTGTCTATGCGCGCTGGTCCGATCGGGAAAAAGGCGCCTGGGATCATTCGACCGCGATTGAACTCTCCAACTTTAATTTGCAGCGCAGCACCAGACAGCCGGTATTCGATCTGCCGCGCTGTACGCAATCGTTTATTCGTAATGGCTGGATCGAGCACTCCGAATTCGCCGGCGATCTCACCAATGGTCAGTGGACGATTGAAGGGCTGGTGATTGAATCGACGCAAAATCCCATGAAGATGGGTTATTGCCGCGCGATGATTATCCAGAAAAGCGTGCACCGCGATAGCGCGGGCTTTGACTTCAGCAAAGAGGGTATTGAGCCATGGACGCTGCTGGCGGAAGGCGATCGTGGCGTGATGGAGATTTCCGATCTTGGCGCGATCATTCAGGGATCGCTGAGTTATGACTTCACCACCTCGCAGCATCACATGGATAACCGTGGCAAAGACGCGAAATGGTTTTACGTCGGCGAATTTAATTTTTCCGACGCCACCTCACAAATTCACGTGCGCATTGTCGGCAGTGCGCAGTATGTTTCCCAGTCGGAAACGCAAACCGATTACAGCTACCGGACACCGGAGGGCGTGGCGCATATTTATCTGCAGGCGCGCAACGACGATAACACCATTGGCAGCTGGTACAGCGAAGGCTCCTCACCCGTAATTAAGGTGCATATCGAGGGCAAAGGCGCACACACCAAACTGTACGTTAAAATTCCGGCCTATACCGGCTTCTCGATTGCGCTGGTGGAAACCAACGGGCGCGATCGCTACCAGTCCGGTCAGTGTTTTATTTTCCGCAAAAGTTTTACCGCCTGCAGTGCGGAAGAAGCTACGGCGCTGGACAACCAGCCGGTCGTCGCCTTTGAACAGCACTGGGTGGGCAATAAAGATGTCGGCTTTGGCTACAACAATAATAAAGAACTGCTGCTGCGTGGGCCGTTTTTTGAACGGCAGGAGCAGGACGCCACGGGGAAGTGGATCACCCGCCGTTTCCTGAAAGTCCGCGTGAACGGCGTGCCGCGCAGTATTGAATTACTCGATCCGGATAACCCGCGCTAACGCTTCAGGCCAGCAGAGGAATACTGCTGGCCTGAATAAATCATTTTCCCCAGCGCTGACGTAAATAATCGACTGCCTGCTGCGTCTGCGGCTGATTAAGGTAATCTTCGCGAAACAGAATGGTGCCGTCGATGTGCGGCAGCGATTCATTCAGATCGAGCTGTTTTTTCAGTTCGGGAACGCCGCCCTGAACCGTCCAGTCCGGCTCACTTTTCGAGGCTTCACCCACCTTATACAGCGCCACGCCGATGTACAGCCGGGTGTGCGTGGGCTGTACTACATTGGCCCACCAGCGCGCCAGGACGTCATAGCGCGCGGCCTGACGGGCAAACGGCCAGTACAACTGCGGCGCGATGTAATCCAGCAGGCCAAGCTGCACCCAGCGGCGCGTGTCTGCATAGGCTTCATCATAAGCCGCCGCACCGCGCGTATCGGAGCCGGCTGCATCGTGCGACAGATTACGCCATACGCCCGCCGGGCTGACGCCGAACTCAACGCCCGGCTTGAGCTGCTTAATCGTGTGGGAAACCTGTTCGATCAGCAGCTGGGTATTGTGCCGCCGCCAGTCGGCTTTGCTGGCAAAGCCCGCGCCGTACTGGCGGAAGGTGGCGCTGTCATTGAGCGGCGATGCCGCGGTTTCGGTGTAGAAATAGTCATCGAACTGAACGCCATCAATGGCGTAGTTTGACACCACTTCCGCCACGATGCTGGTGATCCAGTCGCGCGCCGCCGGAATGCCCGGATCGAGCACGAAGCGGTCGCTGGCGGTGCGGATCCAGTCGCGATGCAGCACAAACACGCTGGCCGGCTGCAGCTGGAGCGTGTTGTTTAACGCCGTCACAGTCGCAGGTTTGGTATTGGTCGACACGCGATAAGGATTAAACCATGCATGCACCTTCATACCGCGTTTGTGCGCCTCGTCGAGGATAAATTGCAGCGGATCGTAACCCGGATCCTGCCCGATATTGCCGGTCAGGGTATCGGACCATGGCAGGATGCGCGAACGCCACAGCGCGGTGCCATCGGGCTTCACCTGGAAAAACACCGTGTTGATACCCAGGCTGTGCAGCTTATCCAGTTTGGCCGTCAGCGCCTGCTGCTGCTGGCGAATACGCAGCGCCGGGCTGGCTGTAACGGAGGATATCGGCGGCCAGTCGAGGCGCGACACCGTGGTGAGCCAGACGCCGCGCAGCGGTTCAGTCTGCGCTGCGGGTTTAGCCGGAACAGGAGGTTTGGTCGGCGACGGAAACGGGGTGACCAGCGATTTAGGCGGCTCCGAGGCGCAGCTGGCCAGCAATAGCACGGCAGACAGCAGACGGGCGACGCGTTTAATGTGGGTAACAGAGAGGTAACGCGCTGAACAGGCTATGGTAAACTCCGTTTCTTGTAGTCCGTTATTCGCAGGCGTTCATTCTCTGATCCTCAGACATAATGTCAAGACATTGGCTGAGATGAATGCCGCCGCGGCGCTGTCGCGCGTCCCGCATCTTACAGGAGTTCTCACTATGCAATACGAAGACCTTTATCGCCGCATTGGCCAGATCATTTTTAGCTGTGGCCCCGACGGCGCGCAGGTGCTGGTGGTGCAGGCGGAGCTGTTTGCCGATGAGGAGGGCGGGCAGTTTCAGTTTAACTACCTTGATGAAAACGGCGAACCGGACTGGTTTGAGCCGGACGCGCGCGCGATTGGCGATCTCAGTGCCGCGCTGAAAGACTTTCAGCAATACTTTATCGAACATGAGATGACTGAAGGGCAGCCGGTGTGGACGCACTGCACCGTGACGATTAACGTGGCGGATGAGTCGATCAGTATTGATGTGCAGTAACGGCGGGCTTCCGTGCCCGTTAAGGCGAGCGTTACGAACGCAGCGCTACCATCTCCTCGCTGTTTTTACGCGCCGCGCGCTTGCGGTGCACTATCTGGCTGGCAACCAGCACCAGCAGCGTTAACAGCCCGGTGGCGATAATTTCTGAACGATGCTGCGCATTGAACAGCATTGACGTCAGTACGCCAACAATGAACACCATGGTGGCCCACGTCAGACCCGGGAACAGCCACATGCGATAGCTGAGCTGCTCGCCGCGCGCCTCGCGCTTTTTCCGCAGCACCAGATGCGAAGCGGCAATGACCAGATAAACCAGCAGCGCAATGGCGCCGGAGCTGGCCAGCAGGAACTCAAATACCGCGCTTGGTGCCAGATAGTTGGCGATCACCGCCAGAAATGCTGCGGCGGTAGACATCAGCACTGCGACCCACGGCGTGCCGCTGCGCGTGGTGCGCGAGGCCGCCGCTGGCGCATCCTGACGACGCGACAGGGAATAGAGCATGCGCGACGCGGTGTAAAGCGCAGAATTAAGACAGCTGCATACCGCGATCAGCACCACCACATCGACAATCTGCCGGGCATACGGCACGTTCATCATCTCCATCGCCGTCTGGTAAGACCCGGCTTTCATCAGCGACGGCGTGTTCCACGGCACCAGCGCCACCACCAGAAAGATCGACAGCAGATAAAACAGCGCAATACGCCAGATCACCGAGTTGGTGGCGTGGGTAATTTGCTTGCGCGGTTCGTTAGATTCGGCGGCGGCAATAGTGACGATTTCCGTGCCCATGAAAGAGAACATGGTGGTGAGAATGGCGGCGAGCACGGCACTGATACCGTTAGGCATAAAGCCGTTAGTGTCGTACAGATGTGAAATACCCTGCGTGCTGCTGCCGGGCAGCAGGCCAAACAGCGCCAGGCTGCCGGCACAAAGAAAGGCGACGATAGCCACCACTTTCAGCAGCGCGAACCAGAACTCAAACTCACCGTAGTTTTTCACGCTGAACAGGTTGCTGATGGTCAGGAAGCTGGTGATCGCCAGCGTGTATTCCCACACCGCCACCTGCGGGAACCAGCCGTGCAGAATGGTGCCGGCGGCGTTGGCCTCCAGCGGGATCACCAGTACCCAGAACCACCAGTAAAGCCAGCCGATGGTAAAGCCGGCCCAGCGGCCAAGAGACTTGTCGGCGTAAGTGGAGAAGGAACCGGAGTCCGGTGAGGCGACCGCCATCTCCGCCAGCATGCGCATAATAAGCACCACCAGCGCGCCGGCGGCGATATAGGCCAGAAGCACCGCCGGTCCGGCTTCGGCAATCGCATGGCCGGAACCGACAAACAGCCCGGCGCCAATCACTCCGGCAATCGACAGCATGCGCACGTGGCGGGGTTTCAGGCTTTGAGCCAGTACATCGGCATTCTGAGCAGTCATCAATATCTCTCCAGATCGTCTCTCAGGCAGGGCAGACCCCGCCTGTTATGCAGGTGAAACTTGCCTGCACGCGGCAGGCAAGCGATCGGACAATGGGTGGAACGCTAAGGCTGGCTGAGCAGGCTGTCGAGAATATCCAGCGCCTGACGGAACTGGGCATCCGGAATGGTGAGCGGATAGAGGAAGCGGATCACGTTACCCTGCGGGCCACAGGTCAGCAGCAGCAGACCGCGTGCCATCGCCTGTTGCTGCAGCGCCTGCGCCTGCTGCGCACTGGCAAACTCCACCGCTACCATTGAGCCCAGCGCACGCACGTCGGTAATCGACGCGTTAGCGCGGCGCGCGCGGTGCAGCAGTTCACTCAGCGTCGCGCCCAGTTCGCTGGCGCGCTGGCACAGCTGTTCTTCCTCGATGACATCCAGCACCGCATGCGCGGCGGCAATCGACAGCGGATTGCCGGCGTAAGTACCGCCCAGCCCACCCGGACCGGGCGCATCCATGATGTCAGCACGACCGCTCAGCGCCGACAGCGGCATACCGCCCGCCAGGCTTTTCGCCATGGTGATGAGATCGGGCTGCACGCTGTAGTGCTCCATGGCAAACAGCTTGCCGGTGCGGGCAAATCCGCTCTGTACCTCATCGGCAATCAGCAGGATGCCGTGCTCATCGGCCAGTGCGCGCAGCTGCGTAAGAAACTCTGCCGGCGCGATGTGGAAACCGCCTTCGCCCTGCACCGGTTCCAGTACGATGGCGGCCACATCCTGCGGCGCGATGTCGTGGCTGAACAGATCGTGCAGGCTGGCGATAGCGTCCTCAACGCTGATGCCGGTGACCGCGTTAGGGTAGCGGGCGTGAAACACCGAGGCCGGCATCGGGCCAAAATCGCGCTTATAGGGGGCCACTTTGCCGGTCATCGCCATGGTCATGAAAGTACGGCCGTGAAAGGCGTTACCGAAGGTGATGATGCCGTGACGACGGGTGGCGGCGCGCGCCACTTTAACCGCATTCTCTACCGCTTCAGCGCCGGTGGTGAAAAAGGCGGTTTTGGCTTTACCGGCAATTGGCACCCGCTGATTGATGCGTTCCGCCAGCGCCACATAGCTCTCATACGGCGTGACCTGGAATGCGGTATGGGTGAATTTTGCTAACTGATCGGCAATGGCCTGCACGATACGCGGATGACGGTGGCCGGTGTTGAGCACCGCGATGCCGCCAGCGAAATCAATCCAGCTATTGCCCTCAACGTCACGCAGGGTGGCGTTTTCGGCCTGATCGACATACCACTGACAAAGATTACCGGTGCCGCGCGGCAGCGCGTCATCTTTGCGTTGTTGCAACTGGCTGTTTTTACCTTCCATAACCTTTCCTTAGCGATAAGCGTCTTTACAAATCACGACAAACACGCTTATTTATGCCTGCACTGAGCGCGGTTGCCAGAGCCAATTTCACTGAGAAGGATGGAGCCAATTGCGGAGTTTGTACGCCGATCATGTATTGGAACGACTACAGTTTGTCGCGGAAGGCACGCTGCAGCAGCGCCTGCTGCACTGCATGCAGGCGGCGATTGTAGAGGGCATTTTCCCGCGCGGCTCACGCCTGCCGGCGACGCGTGATTTAGCGCGCGAGCTGGCGGTGTCGCGTAATACGGTGCTAAACGTTTATGAAAATCTGGTCGCGCAGGGATATGTCAGCGCGCGCACCGGCAGCGGCACCTGGATTGCAGAAAACCTGCCGGAAGGGAGCCTCAACAGCACGCCGGCGCTGCCGCTCAGTGAACCCCTGATGAGTAAACCGGCGGCGATTTCAAAACGCGGCGCCACGCTGCTCGGTCACGCCAATGCCTCGCCTTATCAGTGGGGCGCATTTGTACCTGGCGCGCCGGATGTGCGTGAGTTTCCGCATAAGTTATTTAGCCAGATTCAGTCGCGCCTGAATCGCGAACCTGACATCGAGCGGCTGATTTACAGCAGCAACGGCGGCTGTCCGCAGCTGCGCCAGGCGCTGGCTGAGTATCTCAGCGTGGCGCGCTCGGTGCGTGCCGACGCCGATCAAATTATCATTACCGAAGGCATTCATCAGGCGGTGGATCTGGTGACGCGCGTACTGTGCGACGCGGGCGATCCGGTGTGGATCGAGGAGCCAGGTTACTGGGGCACACGCAACCTGTTACGCATTAACGGACTAAAAATTCAGGCCAAAGCGGTGGATGAACAGGGCATTATCCCGGAGCTGGCAACGCGCAGCAAAGCGCCGAAGATGATTTTTGTGACACCGTCACACCAGTATCCGCTGGGTGTGCATCTCAGTCTGGAGCGGCGCAGGCAACTGCTCGACCTGGCGCGCAAACACAAAAGCTGGCTGGTGGAAGATGACTATGACAGCGAATTTCGCTTCGCCGGCCAGCCATTTCCGTCGTTGCAGGGCTTTGAGCCAGATGCGCCAGTGATCTACATGGGCACCTTCAGTAAAACGCTCTATCCCGCACTGCGTCTCGGCTATCTGGTGGTGCCGAAAGCGCTGGCGCAGCCGCTGCGCGTGGCGGCGGCCGAACTCTATCGCGGCGGCCATCTGCTGGTGCAGCGGGCGCTGGCGGAGTTTATTCAGAAAGGCCACTACATGACGCACATCCGCCGCATGCGCAAACTCTACAGTCAGCGCCAGCGCTTTATGATGACGCTGATTGAACGCTACCTGGGCGCGGCCTTTATGCCGGTGGTCAATCATGAAGCCGGACTACATCTGGTGCTGAATCTGCCTCCGGGCTGCGACGATGTGGCGATTGCCGCGCTGGCGCTGCGACGCGGCGTGAAGGTGCGGCCGCTGTCGCAATACTACATGCATCCGCAGGAGCGACGCGGTCTGCTGCTCGGTTACGCCTGCGTGGATGAGCGCCAGTGCCAGGATGCGTTTGGTGTGCTCAAAGCCTGCCTGGTGGAAGCGGGCATCGCCGGACGGGGATAGCCCCGGCATATGCCTTACGCCCGACCAATGCTGTCCAGTTGCGCAACCACCTCCGGGCTCAGCGTCAGCGCCGCGCTGGCCAGATTCTGCTGCAGATGCTGCGGCGAGGAGGTGCCGGGAATCAGCAGAATATTATCTGAACGCTGTAACAGCCAGGCGAGCGCCACCTGCAGCGTACTGGCGTTGAGCGTGCTGGCCACCGCGCTGAGCTGTTCCGACTGCAGCGGCGAAAAACCGCCGAGCGGAAAGAACGGCACGTAGGGAATGCCCTGCGCCGCCAGCTGGTCGATCAGCGCATCATCCTGACGATTGGCGAGATTATACAGATTCTGTACGCAGGCAATCGGCGTCATATGCTGTGCCTGCGCGACCTGACTGGCGGTCACGTTACTCAGGCCAATGTGCCTGATCAGGCCACGCTGCTGCAGTTTAATCATCGCCTCGATTTGCGGCTCCAGCGAGCCTTCTGCTGGCCCATGAACGCTCAGCATCGAGCGTAAATTGACTACCTCCAGCACGTCGAGCCCCAGATTACGCAGGTTATCTTCAACCGCCTGCGTCAGTTCCTCCGGCGTGCTGGCGGGCAGCCAGCCGCCTTTGGCATCACGTCGGGCACCCACTTTGGTCACCAGCACCAGATCGTCGGGGTAAGGATAGAGCGCTTTTTTGATCAGCTGATTGGTGATGTGCGGCCCGTAAAAATCACTGGTGTCGATGTGATTCACACCGGCAGCCACGGCATCGCGCAGCACCTGTAGCGCGCGGGCTTCATCTTTTGGCGGGCCAAATACGCCGGGACCGGCCAGCTGCATGGCACCGTAGCCGAGACGGGCAACCTGACGGTCGCCCAGCGTATAAGTAGTTGTAGCCTGTGACATGTAAACCTCCTTTATCGGATAGTGTTTAAATTGTAATCACAACGGTGCTGTGCGACTATCCGTGTAAATCAGGACAGACTGTACGGAGTGACGCACAATGGCGCTGGATATGGCGTTGCTGCATGCGGTAGTAGCGGTGGCAAAAGCCGGCGGATTTCGCGAAGCGGCGCGCATGAGCGGCAGCAATCCGTCGCGTTTGAGTGATGCGGTGCGGCGCGCCGAAGAGCAACTGGGCGTTCGGCTGTTCAATCGCACCACGCGAACGGTGGTACTGACCGAAGCGGGCCGGGCGCTGATGTCACGGCTGCTGCCCGCCATGAACGAAGTGGATGCGGCGCTGGATGCCCTGAACACGTTCCGTGACACGCCGGGCGGCACGCTGCGGCTGAACGTGCCGGTCAGCGCGGCGCGGCTGGTATTACCGGCGATTGTGCCGGGATTTTTGCAGCGCTATCCGGACATCCGGCTGGAGATCGTGGCGGAAAGTAATGTGCAGGACATTTTTCGCGACAGCTGCGATGCCGGTATCCGTTATGACGATCATCTGGAGCAGGATATGGTGGCGCTGCCGATTGGTCCGCGCGTGCAGCGCTTTGCCGCAGCCGCGGCTCCGGCCTATCTGGCGGCTTACGGTACGCCGCAGCATCCGCGCGACCTGATGCAGCATCGCTGTCTGTATGGTCGTTATGCCACCGGGGTGACGGCCGAATGGGAGTTCAGCCGCGGCGCGGAACGTATCACGCTACAGCCGCAGGGGCCGCTGATTTGCAGCATCGGTGCGGCGATGGAGCTGACGGTGTCAACGGCCATCGCCGGTGCTGGCGTGGTCTATCTGTTTGAGGACTGGCTGAAGCCGGCGCTGGCAAACGGCAGTCTGCAACCGATTCTTGCCGACTGGTGGCTCAGCTTTCCCGGCCTGTGGCTGTATTACAACGACCGCCGGCTGATCCCGGCACCGCTGCAGGCGTTTCTCAGCTGGATACGCGAACTCAATGCGACGCCGGGTTGACCAGCAGCCCGGAAACCAGCAGCCGGAAAGCCTGCACCGCACGCGGCAGCGCCGCGACCGGCTCATCGGCAGCGGCAATCCACAGCGCGGCATTGAGCGCGGCGCCGTTGACCAGTTGCGCCGCCGCTTCGGTATCGACCGGTTTCACCGTACCTTCCTCAATCAGCTCCGCCAGCATGGCGGCGGTGGTGCGCAGACAGGCGGTCTGATTAGGCCAGCGTGACGGATCGCCCAGCACCGCCGGGCCATCCAGCAGCATGATGCGCTGGACTTCCGGCTCCAGCGACATCTCGATATAGGTAATGGCTTCCGCCAGAAACGCGTGCCAGCGAGTGTGATACTGCTGTCCGGCTGCGCGCATCTGCTCAAGAATCTCACCATCAATCTGGTCAATAACCGCCTGCAATAACCCTTTCTTGTCGCCGAAATTATGATACAGCGCACCGCGCGTCAGCCCGGCGGCTGCCGTGAGGTCATCCATTGACGCTTCGCTGTAACCCTTCTGCGCAAACGCGCGTCGTGCAGCGGCAATCAGTTTGCCGCGTGTCTCTTCCACCTGGTCTGCCCGTCGTCTGGCTGCCATCGCTGTTCCTTAAATTTTTGCATTGACATACGCCGCGTATGTAAAACATAGTAATACATACGCGGCGTATGTTAAAGCGAAAGCGGGCATAGATAACCCGCTTTCTTCACTCATCTTCAGGAATACGATTATGAACAAACGCGATGCTGTTTTTCCAGCGGGCCGTCAGGCTTTGTACAACATCAATAAATACTCTGCGGCGATTCGCTCCGGCGACCTGCTGTTTGTTTCCGGCCAGGTGGGCAGTCGGGATGATGGCACCGCCGAGCCTGATTTTACGCGTCAGGTTAATCAGGCGTTCACCAATCTCGCGGCGGTGCTGAAGGCCGCCGGTTGCAGTTTCGATGACGTGGTTGATGTCACTACGTTTCATACCGATCCGGAAGCGCAGTTCGCCACGGTGAACGAAGTACGGCTGCGCTTCTTCGGCGATGAGCCTTATCCCAACTGGACGGCGGTGGGCGTTAACTGGCTGGCGGGCTATGATTTTGAAATCAAGGTGATTGCGCGCATTCCGCAGTGAGCCAGCGTGCGGCGATCAGTCTGTAACCCATAAAAAAAGCCGCTAACCGTTGCCGGTTAGCGGCTTTTTTACTTCACGCCTAATCAGGCGCTCAGCAGTTGATCAGCAGTTTTTTCTACCAGCGCCAGCAGCAGCTTGATGTCTTCCAGCGTGACGGTCGGGTTCAGCAGAGTCAGCTTCAGGCAGGTCACGCCTGCATGCTCGGTCACACCGACGTTAGCGCGGCCAGACTCCAGCAGCGCATCGCCGATACGCTGGTTGAACAGGGCGATCTGCGCGCTGTCGCTCAGCTGGGCTGGACGATAGCGGAACAGCACGCTGGCCAGCTGTGGCTGCATTACCAGCTCCAGACGTGGCTCAGATTCAACGAACTGCGCAACGTCCTGTGCCAGGCTCACACCGTGGTCGATAATCGCGGCGTACTGTTTCTGACCCAGCGCTTCCAGACCCATCCACAGTTTCAGCGCATCGAAACGACGCGTGGTCTGCAGTGATTTGGACACCAGGTTCGGCACGCCAGCTTCTTCATCGAACTCGGAGTTCAGGTAAGCCGCCTGATAACGCATCAGCTCATAGTGACGCGCGTCTTTCAGCAGGAACGCGCCGCAGCTGATGGTCTGGAAGTATTGTTTGTGGAAGTCGAGGGTGACGGAATCCACCAGCTCCAGACCATCCAGGTAATGACGATACTTTTCAGACAGCAGCAGCGCACCGCCCCAGGCCGCATCCACGTGCACCCAGATGTTGTGCTCAGCGGCGATGGCTGCGATTTCACGCAGCGGATCGATGGCGCCGGCATCGGTGGTGCCTGCCGTCGCGACGATCGCCAGGATCTGTTCGCCGTTGGCTTCAGCCTGAGCCAGTTTGGCTTTCAGGTCATTTACGTCCATACGGGCGAACTGATCCGATTTCACCTGCACCACAGACTGATAGCCGTGACCCAGCAGCGCCATGTTCTTCTGCACGGAGAAGTGGGCGTTTTCTGAGCACAGCACTTTAATCTTGCGCAGATCGCCAGTGATGCCGTGCTGCTGCACGGAATGGCCCTGACGCGCATAGAAAGCGTCACGTGCCAGCATCAGGCCCATCAGGTTGCTCTGCGTACCGCCGCTGGTGAACACGCCCGCATCACCGGCCGGATAGCCAACCTGCGCACGCAGCCACTCAATCAGTTTGATTTCAATAATGGTGGCAGAAGGGCTCTGATCCCACGAATCCATGCTCTGGTTAGTGGCGTTGATCAGCACTTCAGCCGCCTGGCTTACCACCAGGCTCGGACAGTGCAGGTGCGCAACGCACTGCGGATGGTGCACTGCCAGACTGTCTTTGAGGAAATATTCAATCGCACGTTCAATCGCGGCCTGGTTGCCCAGGCCGTTTGGATTGAAGTCGAGCGTGATACGCTCGCGCAGTTCGGCAACCGTTTTGCCCTGGTACATCTCAGGCTGTTGCAGCCACTGCACAACCGCGGCGCTGCTCTGGGCAATCGCCTGCTGGTACGCCTCAATGCTCGGGGCCGAGGCGGCCAGAATCGGGTTTACTTCAGACATTTACTCTTCCAGTCAAACAGGTTTGACGCCAGCGCCCAGCAGCGCCTGCTCAAATTTATCCAGGAACACGGCCAGCTCTTCGTTGCTGATTAGCAGTGATGGCAGCAGGCGCAGTACCGCACCGTGACGACCGCCACGCTCCAGAATCAGACCGGCTTCGAAGCATTTTTTCTGCAGCAGTGCAGAGAGTTCGCCGTCGGCCGGGAAGCTGCCCATGTGGTCTGCTGGCTCGTGTGGCTTAACGATTTCGATACCGATCATCATCCCGAGGCCGCGTACGTGACCAATAACCGGGAAGCGTTTCGCCATCGCGTTCAGCTGGGCTTTCAGCCATTCACCCTGTTCTGCCACTTTGCCGGCGATGTTCTGCTCGGTCAGGATCTTCAGCGTCGCCAGACCGGTTGCCATCGCCAGCTGGTTGCCGCGGAAGGTACCGGTGTGGTGGCCAGGTGACCAGGCGTCAAACTGCTTTTTGATACCCAGCACGGCCAGAGGCAGACCGCCGCCCACCGCTTTAGACATCACGATGATGTCTGGCTCAATGCCCGCGTGTTCGAAGGCAAAGAACTTACCGGTACGGGCAAAGCCAGCCTGGACTTCGTCGAGGATCAGCAGAATGCCGTGTTCCTGAGTCACTTTGCGGATGCGCTGCAGCCACTCAGCTGGCGCCGGGTTCACGCCGCCTTCACCCTGAACCGCTTCGAGGATCACGGCCGCAGGCTTACGCACGCCGCTTTCAACGTCGTTGATCAGGTTTTCGAAGTAGTAGGTCAGGGCTTTCACGCCAGCTTCGCCGCCGAGGCCCAGCGGGCAACGGTACAGGTGCGGGTAAGGCATGAACTGCACTTCCGGCATCATGCCGTCAACCGCTTCTTTCGGCGACAGGTTGCCGGTCACGGACAGCGCGCCGTGGGTCATCCCGTGGTAACCGCCAGAGAAGCTGATTACGCCGCTGCGGCCGGTGACTTTTTTCGCCAGCTTCAGCGCCGCTTCAACGGCATCAGCACCGGATGGACCGGTGAACTGCAGGCAGTACTCTTTACCCTGACCTGGCAGCAGCGAGAGCAGAGATTCGGAGAACTGATCTTTCAGAGGCGTCGTCAGATCAAGAGTATGTAACGGCAAGCCGCTGGTAATGACATTTTGGATGCTCTGCAGAACATCAGGATGGTTATGACCAAGTGCCAGCGTCCCTGCGCCAGCCAGACAGTCAAGATATTGTTTGTTTTCAACATCCGTAATCCACACGCCATTGGCTTTGGCAATCGCTAAAGGCAACTTGCGCGGGTAACTCCTGACGTTTGATTCAAACTCAGCCTGACGGGCTAAGAATGCGTCGTTGTTTCCGTTGAATGAGTTGGCACCAAAAGTATCAATACGGACTTTATCCGTCATCATATCTCTCCTTCAACCGGGGCTCGAACAGGCTGGCCGATTGACTAGTTGAACAAAAAAGTATCAGTGGCTCAAAAAACGCGGCCAATATAGAGCCTTTTGACGCACATCACAATGATTAATTTTGTTTAGAATTGTTTATTCTTTTCATATAGGAATCAGGACGTTGGACAGAAACTGGCCACTTATTTTAGCGCCGCGATATGAACAGGCGATTAAATAATCGTGTGAATAAAAAGACTTATGCCCGCCAGTGCCAGCCACGGACCAAAGGGCAGCACGTGATACAGCTCGCGTTGCCAGCCTAATCGGGCCAGCAGAACAAACAAAATTGCGCCTGTGCAAGCCAGTAACAGCACAAAGGGTAAAAGCACCCAGCCGAGCCAGGCACCCAGCGCAGCCAGCAGTTTGGCGTCTCCGCCACCGAGGCCGGGGCGCTTTTTTATCAGCTGATAGAGTCCACCCACTAGCCACAGCGCGCTGTATCCCGCAACTGCGCCGAACACCGCGTCATGCAGCGTTCCGGGCAGCCAGTGCAGCGCTTTGAACAGCAGGCCAAGCCACAGCAGTGAAAGGGTGAGAGCGTCCGGCAACAGCAGATGCTCAATGTCGATGAGGGTCAGCGCCAGCAGAATCCAGGCGAGCAGCAGGGCGGCAGGCAGGCGGCTATCGGGCGGCAGCAGCCAGGCCAGCGCCAGGCTGATCGCGGCGGTAAGCAGTTCCGTCAGCGGGTAGCGCAGGCTCACGCGGTGGTGGCAGTAGCGACAGCGTCCGCGTAATAGCAGCCAGCTCAGCAGCGGTAGCATATCGATCGCCCGCAGCGTGGTCTGGCAGTGTGGACAGTGCGAGCGCGGCAGCAGCAGGGGAATGCCGGGTTGCGGGTTCATTACCTGCTGCGGCAGGCGATAAATGACCACGTTGAGAAAGCTACCGACGCACAGCGCCAGCAGTGTACCGATTAGCCAGTAGGCGATTTCCATGATGTTTTCTCCTGCTGTCCATGCAGCGTTGGGTTTTTCTGTCGCCATCAATGGCGATCGTGCAGATCATGGCGCGGTTGCCGTGGGGGCGTATTTGTGCGTACCGGTGTGAACGGGGCGATTTTTTGCCCGGTTGCACGGCAGATTGCCATAAAGGTGCCGCATAACCTGTTTGCGCGATAAATCGCGCCGCTACCAGTTCTGTGCGGTTTGACGACAGGTCACCATAAATGGCGACCCTACAGGTTTCACTGCGTGCGCATTTATGCGCACCGCGAAATCGCGCCGCTACGGATTTGTGCGGTTTGACGACAGGTCACCATAAATGGCGACCCTACAGGTTTCGCAGGGCGCGCATTTATGCGCACCGCTATCAGTTCTGTGCGGTTTGATGGCAGGTCGCCATGAATGGCGACCCTACAAAACCTGTAGGGTGCGCATTGATGCGCACCGCGATCTGTCGCCAACCCTGGCCGGTGTGCGAGAGGCACAATACGCCGGTGGAGACGGCGTGGCGAGCAGCAAAGCGGCGTTGCAGCGATTTGCAGCAGGATTTACGAGCGGGTTCCAGAGAACAGAGGAGATATAAGCGGGGGATGCCTGAATGCTGTAGGCAGGCAATGACCAAATCGATGCGAAGACAGGCAAAAATCCAATCGATGGGCCAGCTGAGGCGGGCAACAATCTAATCAATACGCCAGCGGAGACAGATCATAATCCAATCAGTGCGCCAGCGAATTTACTGGCTCTGTAATTTACTGGCTTTGTTTAAACTGCTGCATGGCTTCCAGCACATTGCTGGTGGCGAGCGACATCACCCATTCGCTGTTGCGAAACACGTCGTAATGGCCGGCGTTATAGCGAAACACATACAGCTCACCGCGGAAACGCAATCCTTTTGTTTTCACGCCAATGTGATGCCGGCGCAGTGCTGCCTGTGAAAGTCTGTCAGTCGCGGTTCTCATCATCATTCTCCTGTCCAGCCTTTGGCGTCACTATCCCAGGGAAGAATAAGCAGCCAACCTTAGGATAACCTTAAGAACAGTATAGTCTCTTGGTTAATATATTGAAAAATAGCCACTTTAATTGCCGTGTGTCGTCATGCAGGCCAATGATGTCTGATCCGATGCTGATTTCCGGCCCCGGCGCGCAATCTTCTACCAATCTTCAACATCACGTAAAAAAGTCAGCGTGCCGCTTTGCCATTTAATGTTCAGTTAAGTTTTCCTCCGTATTTTGGTTTCTTATAGCGATAAAACAGACCTGCTTAAGTTTTGTTGCGCGCAGATGACAACAGCATATCAAACGCACTCGTTTAAGTAACGTTTAAACAAAAGGTTACAGCGTGTTTCATCAGGTTGTCATGCGCGGCAATAACGCTTGTTTTATTTTTCAGCATGTTTTCAGGCACAACAGTAAGGTTATCTTATGAGTTTCCTTCCGTTTTCGCGCCCGGCATTGGGTGAGGAAGAACTGGCCGCGGTGCAGGCGGTATTTGCATCGGGCTGGATTACCACCGGACCGCAGAATGCTGCGCTGGAGCAGGCGTTTTGTCAGCTCACCGGCAACCAGCACGCTATTGCTGTCAGCTCCGCCACAGCAGGCATGCACGTCACGTTGATGGCGCTGGGTATCCAGCCCGGCGACGAGGTGATCACCCCGTCGCTGACCTGGGTTTCCACGCTCAATATCATTACGCTGCTGGGCGCCACGCCGGTGATGATCGATGTGGATCGCGATAACCTGATGGTGAGCGCAGAACAGATCGAAGCGGCCATTACGCCGCGCACCCGCGCCATCGTGCCGGTTCACTATGCCGGTGCGCCGGCGGATATCGACGCCCTTCGCGCCGTCAGCGCGCGCCACAATATCCCGCTCATTGAAGATGCGGCCCACGCGGTAGGTTGCTATTACAAAGGCCGGCACGTCGGGCAGCAGGGCACCGCAATCTTCTCGCTGCACGCCATCAAAAACATCACCTGCGCCGAAGGTGGCATCGTGGTGACCGATGACGCGCAGCTGGCTGACCGCCTGCGCAGCCTGAAATTCCACGGCCTCGGCGTCGATGCCTACGATCGTCATACCCATGGCCGCAAACCGCAGGCCGAAGTGATCATGCCCGGTTTTAAATACAACCTGCCAGACATCAACGCCGCGATTGCGCTGGTGCAGCTGCAAAAGTTGCCGGCCATCAATGCACGTCGCCAGGCCATCGCCGCGCGCTATTTGCGTGAGCTGGCAGATACGCCGTTGCTGCCGCTGGTGCAGCCGGCGTGGCCGCATCAGCATGCGTGGCATCTGTTTATCATTCGCGTGGACGAAGCGCGCTGCGGTATCAGCCGCGATGCGCTGATGGAGCAGTTGAAAATCCATGACATCGGCACCGGCCTGCATTTCCGCGCCGCGCATACGCACAAGTATTACCGTGAACGCTATCCGCAGCTCTCGCTGCCGGCCACCGAATGGAACAGTGATCGTATCTGCTCGCTGCCCCTGTTCCCCGACATGCACGATGACGATGTAACGCGTGTGATTGCTGCCTTACGCCACCTTGCGGGAGCCTGAGATGCTGGAAGAAAAACCGATTCGCAAAGTCTCCGTGGTGATCCCGGTGTACAACGAAGAACAGAGCCTGCCGGAGCTGGTGCGCCGTACCGACGCTGCCTGCCGCACGCTCGGACTTGACTATGAAATCTTACTGGTGGATGACGGCAGCGCCGACCGCTCCGCGCAGATGATCGCCGATGCGGCGGATATGCCGGGCAGTCACGTGGTCGGCGTGCTGCTGAATCGCAACTACGGACAACACTCAGCGATTATGGCCGGTTTCAGCCATGTTTCCGGTGATGTGATCATTACGCTGGATGCCGATCTGCAAAACCCGCCGGAAGAGATCCCCAATCTGGTCAAAGCCGCGCAGCAAGGCTACGACGTGGTCGGCACCGTGCGTCAGAACCGTCAGGACAGCTGGTTCCGTCGCCGCGCTTCACGCACCATCAACCACCTGATTCAGCGCGTGACCGGCAAAGCGATGGGCGATTATGGCTGCATGCTGCGCGCCTATCGCCGCCACATTGTCGATGCGATGCTCAACTGCCACGAACGCAGCACCTTTATCCCGATTCTGGCAAACACCTTCGCGCGCCGCACCATTGAACTGCCGGTTACGCATGCCGAGCGTGAGTTTGGCGACTCCAAATACAGCTTCATGAAGCTGATCAACCTGATGTATGACCTGGTGACCTGCCTGACCACCACGCCGCTGCGTCTGCTGAGTATTGTCGGCAGCTTAATCGCGCTGGCCGGTTTCGCCTTTTCTCTGATCCTGATTGTGCTGCGACTGTTCCTCGGTGCCAGTTGGGCCGGTGACGGTGTGTTCATGCTGTTTGCCGTGCTGTTTATTTTTGTCGGCGCGCAGTTTGTCGGTATGGGCCTGCTGGGCGAATACATCGGTCGTATTTATAACGACGTACGCGCCCGTCCGCGCTACTTCATTCAACGTGTTATCCATCCGCAACAAGATGCCCCGTCTGTACAGGAAATTAAGCAATGAAAACTATCGTCTTCGCCTATGCCGAAATGGGCTGTGCAGGCATCACTGCGCTGCTGAACGCAGGCTATGAAATCAGTGCCATCTTCACCCATGCGGATACCTCGCCGGAGAGCCATGCGTTTCCTTCGGTAGCACGCCTCGCGGCTGAGCAGGGCATTCCGGTTTATGCGCCGGAAGATGCTAACCATCCGCTGTGGGTGGATCGCATCCGCACCATGCAGCCGGATTTTATCTTCTCGTTTTATTATCGCGCACTGCTGAGCGACACGATCCTGAACTGCGCGCGGGTCGGCGCGTTTAACCTGCACGGTTCGCTGCTGCCTAAATACCGTGGTCGTGCGCCGCTTAACTGGGTGCTGGTCAACGGCGAGACGGAGACTGGCGTAACGCTGCACCGCATGGTGAAACGTGCCGATGCCGGCGACATTGTGGCGCAGCAGCGCGTGGCGATTGACCCGCAGGATAATGCGCTGACGCTGCACCGTAAGCTGGTGGCCTGCGCCGGCCAGCTGCTGGAAGGCGCGCTGCCGCCGATGAAGCGCGGTGAGATTGCCGCCACGCCGCAGAACGACGCGGAAGCGACCGTGGTCGGTCGCCGCACGCCGGAGGATGGCCGCATCAACTGGGAGCTGCCGGCGGCTAAAGTGAATAACCTGGTGCGCGCAGTCACCGATCCGTGGCCAGGTGCGTTTGCGTATGCCGGCACGGTGAAATTCGTGGTGTGGAAAGGGCGGGTTCACCAGGATGCGCCCAGCGCCAAACCGGGCACGGTGCTGTCGGTTGAGCCGTTCCTGATTGCCTGCGGCGAGGGCGCGCTCGAAGTGGTCACCGGGCAGAGCGACAACGGTGTTTACATGAACGGCAGCCAGCTGGCGCAGAGTCTGGGCATGGTGCCGGGTGCGCTGCTTTACTCGCAGCCGGTTGCTGCGGTAAAACGCCGCACGCGGGTGCTGATCCTCGGCGTAAACGGCTTTATCGGCAACCATCTCACCGAACGCCTGCTGCAGGATGATAACTTTGAGGTTTATGGCCTGGATATCGGTTCCGATGCCATCAGCCGTTTCCTGGATGAACCGCGCTTCCACTTCGTTGAAGGGGATATCAGCATCCACTCTGAATGGATTGAGTATCACATCAAGAAATGTGACGTGGTGCTGCCGCTGGTGGCGATCGCCACGCCGATCGAATATACCCGTAATCCGCTGCGCGTATTCGAGCTGGATTTCGAAGAGAACCTGAAGATTATTCGTGACTGCGTGAAGTATAAAAAGCGCATCATTTTCCCGTCGACCTCCGAAGTGTACGGTATGTGTACCGATCAGCATTTCGACGAGGATCACTCCAACCTGGTGGTCGGACCGATCAATAAACAGCGCTGGATCTATTCGGTGTCGAAACAGCTGCTGGACCGGGTGATATGGGCCTATGGCGAAAAAGAGGGGCTGCGCTTTACGCTGTTCCGTCCGTTTAACTGGATGGGCCCGCGGCTGGATAACCTCAACGCCGCGCGTATCGGCAGTTCTCGCGCCATCACCCAGCTGATCCTTAATCTGGTGGAAGGCTCGCCGATCAAGCTGATCGACGGTGGTGCGCAGAAGCGCTGTTTCACCGATATTCGCGACGGCATCGAAGCGCTGTTCCGCATTATCGAGAACAAGCACAACAACTGCGATGGCCAGATCGTTAACATTGGTAACCCGGAGAACGAAGCCAGTATTAAAGAGCTGGCGGAACACCTGCTGGCCAGCTTTGAGCGCCACCCGCTGCGCGATCGCTTCCCGCCGTTTGCCGGTTTCCGTGAGGTAGAGAGCAGCAGCTATTACGGCAAAGGCTATCAGGACGTGGAGCACCGCAAGCCGTCGATTAAGAATGCCCGCCGACTGCTCGACTGGACGCCAACCGTGGCGATGGATACCACCATCGACAACACGCTGGACTTCTTCCTGCGCACCGTTGAGCTACAGGAAAAGCCATGAAGCGAGTGGGTTTGCGTGTTGATGTCGATACCTGGCGCGGCACGCAACTGGGCGTACCGGCGCTGCTGCAGCAGTTCAGCCTGCATCAGCTGCAGGCCAGCTTCTTCTTCAGCGTTGGGCCGGACAACATGGGGCGCCACCTGTGGCGCCTGATGAAGCCGCGCTTTCTGTGGAAGATGCTGCGTTCGCGCGCGGCCTCGCTGTACGGCTGGGATATTTTACTGGCCGGTACCGCCTGGCCGGGCCGCGAAATAGGCAAAGGGCTGGCTTCGATTATTCGCGCCACGGCAGATCACCATGAAGTGGGGTTACACGCGTGGGATCACTTTGCCTGGCAGACCTGGGCTGGCGTCTGGTCGCCACAGCAACTGAATGCGCAGATTGCGCGCGGTAAAGCGGCGCTGGAAGCCATTTTGGGTGACAGTGTCACCTGTTCTGCGGTGGCAGGCTGGCGCGCCGACAGCCGGGTACTGGATGCCAAGCAGCCGTTTGGCTTTCGCTATAACAGCGACTGTCGTGGCAGCGGGCCGTTCATTCCGCGCCTTAACGATGGCAGCCTCGGCACGGTGCAAATTCCGGTAACTCTGCCAACGTGGGATGAAGTGGTGGGCCAGCAGGTCAGCGCGGAAGGGTTTAACGACTTTATTCTCGCGCAGATGCATGCCGCCAGCGGTACGCCGGTCTATACCATTCACGCAGAGGTCGAAGGCATCGTCGGTTTGCCCGCCTTTGCCGATCTGCTGACGCGCGCGCAGCAGCAGGGCATACGGTTTTGTCCGCTGAGCGAGCTACTGCCGGACAATCTCAGTACGCTGCCGCAGGGCCATGTGGTGCGCGGGCACATTGCCGGCCGGGAAGGCTGGCTGGGTTGCCAGAGTTAACATTTTACAGGACCCAAGTATGGAAACACCGATGCGCAGCCGCACCCGCATAGTGCTGCTGATAGCGCTTTTTGCTCTCTATTATCTGATCCCGGTGCCGTTTCGTGATCTCTGGCAGCCGGATGAAACCCGCTATGCCGAAATTAGCCGCGAGATGCTGCTGAGCGGTAACTGGGTGGTGCCGCATTTTTTTGATTTGCGCTACTTCGAGAAGCCGATAGCCGGTTACTGGGTCAATAATCTTGGCCAGCTGTTATTTGGGCATAATAATTTTGGCGTGCGCGCCGGTGCGATTATCTGTACCACGCTGTGTGCCATGCTGATCTACTGGCTGGGCAAGCGGATGTTCGCCAGCCGCAAAATAGCGCTCACCGCCAGCGTGATCTTTCTTACCTCGCTGCTGGTTTACGGCATCGGCACTTATGCGGTGCTCGATCCGATTCTGCTGCTGTGGCTGGTGGCGGCGATGTGCAGCTTTTGGTTTGCTGCGCAGGCGCACAGTACCTCACAGCGGCTGACGGGGTATGTGCTGCTCGGCGCGGCCTGTGCCATGGGTTTCATGACCAAGGGCTTTCTGGCGCTGGCGGTGCCGGTGCTGGCGATTGTGCCCTGGGTGCTCTGGCAGCGACGTTTTGGCGAACTGCTGCGCTGGGGCCCGCTTACTGTGCTGGTGGCGGCCGCGATCAGCGCGCCCTGGACGCTGTCAATTCAGCATCAGGAAGGCGATTTCTGGCACTACTTCTTCTGGGTCGAACATATTCAGCGCTTCGCGGAGAGCGATGCGCAGCATAAAGCCCCGTTCTGGTATTACCTGCCGGTGTTGGTGGCGGGCTGTTTACCATGGCTCGGCCTGCTGCCGGGCGCGCTGAGCGGCGCATGGCGTCAGCGTCAGCAGCACGCTGCCGCGATCTATTTACTTAGCTGGGTTGTACTGCCGCTGCTGTTCTTTAGCATCGCCAAAGGCAAACTGCCGACTTATATCCTGCCGTGCTTTGCGCCGCTGGCGTTGTTGATGGCGCATTATGCGCACGGTAACACCGCGCGCCAGAAACAGGCGTTGGCGGTAAATGGCTGGATCAACCTGCTGTTTGGTCTGGGTGCCACGCTGCTGGTCGTAGTGGTGCTGGCACCCTGGGGGCTGGCGCACCATCCGGTGTACCCGCGCGATGAGTTGCTGCGGGTACTGTGCGCTGCGCTGGCATTTGCCGGCTGGGCGGTGATGGGCTGGTTAAGCCTGAAAACAGGTCGCTGGCAACTGGCTGCGCTTTGCCCGCTGGTATTGGCGCTGCTGGTCGGGTTTGCTATCCCGCAAAAGGTGCGTGATAGCAAACAGCCGCAGAGTTTCGTCAGCGCCGTTCGGCCTCAGCTGGCGCAGAGCCGCTATCTGGTGGTGGACAATTCCGGCATCGCTTCTGCGGTCGCATGGGAATTGCGCCGCAGCGATATCACTTTCTTCGATGAAAAAGGTGAGCTGGAGTACGGACTGGGTTATCCCGATGCAAAAACGCGCTACGTCGACGGGGAAGCTTTCGCCGACTGGCTGCGCCTGCATCGCCGACAGGGTCCGGTAGCGCTGGTGCTGCTGCTAAATTCTGACGAAAAGCAAGCGGATGCGCATCTGCCGGTGCCGGACGATGTCTATCAGCAGGGACGGCTGGTCTACTACGGCTATAACGCGACACCATGAATCTGCTGCTGATCCTGCTGGTAAGTCTGCTCAGTTGTGCCGCCCAGCTGTGCCAGAAACAGGCGGCCCACTGCGGCGGGCACCGCCTGTTCGGCTGGCTCGTGCTCAGCCTGCTGCTGCTGGGGACGGCGATGCTGCTGTGGCTGGTGGTGCTGCGCACCGTGCCGGTCAGCGTGGCTTACCCGATGCTGAGCCTGAATTTTGTACTGGTGGCGGTGGCGGCGCGCGTCATCTGGCGTGAGACCTACACGCGACGGCAGTGGCTGGGTACGCTGGCGATCGTTGCCGGGGTTGCGCTGATGGGGAGCCATCTGTGAAGGGCTGGCTGCTGGCGCTGGCCAGCGTGCTGCTGGTGTCACTGGCGCAGCTGCTGCTGCGCACGGCAATGCTCGCGCTGCCACCGCTGGATACAAGGACCGCGCTACCGTGGCAGCACGGCCTGATACCGTTAATCGGCGGACTGGCAGCTTACGGCTGCTCAATGCTGTGCTGGCTGCTGGCGCTGCGGCTGTTGCCGCTCAACCGGCTCTATCCGCTGCTCAGTCTGAGCTATGTGCTGGTGTGGCTGGCCGCCATTTCCCTGCCAGCCTTGCATGAAACCTTCCGCTGGAGCAGTCTCGCTGGCGTCATATTGATCGTCTGCGGCCTGCTGTGCGTGGCGCTGCCGCGCCGTTAACCGTTAATGCTGCTGCCACGGGTGATATTCACCCTGGCGGCGGCCTGGCGCCGTTTCCGGCAGACGCAGCAGGCCGAACAATGAAATCATCCCCAGCACTGCAACATACAGCGCCAGACCATACCAGTGGCCGTGGGTCACCTGCAGAATTTTCACCGCCACCAGTCCGAGTACGCCGCTGCCGATCAGCGAACCGATCTGCCAGATCACCGCGATACCGCTGCAGCGAATGTGCGTGGGAAACAGTTCGGGGAACCATGACGCCTGCGGGGCATAACACATGCTGTGACCCAGCGTCAGCGCCACGATCATCGCCAGCTGCGTGAGCCAGTAGCTGTTGTGCGCCAGCGCGAGAAAAAATGGCACGATCGAGAGCATGATCAGCAGCGTGCCGATCAGATAAACCGGCTTGCGACCGATGCGGTCGGAAAGGGCACCCATCAGCGGGATCGCCAGTACTTCGAGGATCACCGCGACGATCATACTGTTCATCAAAATGCCGGCATCAAGCTGATTAGCCTTACCCCAGGCAAGGATGATGACGGTAAACAGGGCGAAGGCGCAGGCTTCGATCAGTTTCGCTGCCACGCCGTTGACCACCAGCCGCGGATTACCACGCAGCACCTCTTTTAACGGCCTGGATTCTGCCGCTTTGGTTTCACGAATGGCGGCGAAGACCGGCGATTCATCAATGCGCAGGCGAATAAACAGGCCGACAATCACCAGCAGCGCGCTGAGCAGAAAAGGCACGCGCCAGCCCCAGTCCATCATCTGCTCCGCGTTCAGCGCGGCATTAAGCACAGCGAACAGCGCCAGCGGCAGCAGAAACCCGACCGGGGCACCAATCTGCACCCAGCTGGCAAAGAAACCGCGCCGGGAAGGCTGCGCATATTCGGCCGTCATTAATACCGCGCCCGCCTGTTCGCCGCCGACGCCAAACCCCTGCAGCAAACGGATGGCAATCAGTAATACCGGGGCCCAGACGCCAATTTTTTCGTAGGTTGGCAGCAGACCAATACAGAACGTGCCAAGGCCCACGATCAGGATGGTCGCCACCAGCGCCTTTTTGCGTCCCACTTTGTCGCCGATGTGCCCAAACACCATGCCGCCAATGGGACGTGCGAGGAAGCCAACCGCATAAGTGGCGAAGGCAGCGAGTGTGCTGACCAGCGGATCGTGGCTGGGAAAAAACAGATGGCCAAAGAACAGTACCGCTGCCGTACCGTAAGCGAAAAAGTCGTAATACTCTGCCGCCGTGCCTATCGCCGAGGCGCTGGCGACGCGGCGGATCAATGATTTAGGGTGAGCTTCAGCGGTATCAGATTGAGCAACAGTTGAAGAGGCCATGACAAATCCTGAAGAGGTTAAAGAGTGACTACCATACAAGAAGGTTTGTGCAGTTGTTGCGCGATTGATCACAAAGCGTGGCGACTCCCGGCGTAAAGGGGCCGATCTGCTGTGCTTCCATAACCACCTCGCCCGATCTTCATTCTCCTTATTTCGGCTGATGTAAATCCATCAAAATAAACCGGTCAAAAGGCTTGAACTCACAATTTGAAAAGCAGGTTTCAAATATAAATTAACATGAAATAAAAATGCCGATAGCCTGGACGCGCTGCTTTGTTCTGATGCTTTTCCTAACGCATTTTTTACCAGGAGGTATTATGGAAAAAGAACTTTATCTCTCCACCAACACCGCGTCCGGCCCCAACAGCACAACAAAAACCGAACCCTTCGTAAAAATCATCGCGCTGGTGGCGACACTCGGCGGGTTGCTGTTTGGTTACGATACCGGCGTGGTATCCGGCGCGCTGCTGTTCATGCGCAGCGATTTACATCTCACGCCGTTCACTACCGGGCTGGTGACCAGTTCACTGTTATTCGGCGCTGCCTTTGGCGCACTGCTGGCAGGGCACTTCGCGGATGCCCTCGGCCGCCGCAAAATCATCATCACGCTGGCCTTTATTTTTGCCCTCGGCGCGGTCGGCTCTGCCTTCGCACCTGATGTGGTGACGATGATTGCGTCACGCCTGTTTCTTGGTATTGCCGTTGGCGGGGCGGCTGCCACTGTGCCGGTGTATATCGCGGAAATTGCCCCGGCGAATAAACGCGGTCAACTGGTGACGCTACAGGAGCTGATGATTGTCTCTGGCCAGCTGCTGGCCTATGTCTCCAATGCGACCTTCAATGAAATCTGGGGTGGCGAACATACCTGGCGCTGGATGCTGGCCATCTCCACCGTACCCGCCGTGCTGTTGTGGATCGGGATGATCTTTATGCCGGAAAGTCCACGCTGGCACGTCATGCGCGGCAACACCGCTGGCGCGCGCAGGGTGCTGGAGAAAACCCGGGCGGCGGAAGACGTAGAGTGGGAGCTGGAGGAGATCGAAGAGACCATCGAAGAGCATCGCCAGCAAGGCAAAGGTCGCCTGCGTGACCTGCGCACGCCATGGTTGCGCAAAGTGTTTTTACTGGGAATTGGCATTGCCGCCATCCAGCAGCTGACCGGTGTGAATACCATCATGTACTACGCGCCAACCATGCTCACTGCTACCGGCCTGAGCAACGATGCGGCGTTGTTCGCCACCATCGCCAACGGCGTGATCTCGGTAATCATGACGCTGGTGGGGATCGTGATAATCGGTAAGGTTGGCCGTCGTCCGCTGGTGCTGATAGGGCAGATGGGCTGTACCGCCTGCCTGTTCTTTATCGCCACGGTGTGCCTGCTTATGCCGGAGTATCACGCCGGTGGTGCGGTTAATCTGCTGCGGGCCTATCTGGTACTGGCCGGAATGCTGATGTTTTTATGTTTTCAGCAGGGCGCGCTGTCACCGGTAACCTGGTTGCTGCTGTCGGAAATCTTCCCGGCGCGCATGCGCGGAATTTGCATGGGTGGTGCCGTTTTTGCCTTGTGGTTTGCCAATTTCGCCATTTCCATGGCCTTCCCGCTGTTGCTGGCCGCCTTTGGCCTGGCCGGGGCGTTTCTCACCTTCGCCGTGATCGGCATCGGCGGCGCCCTGTTTGTACTGCGCGCTATCCCGGAAACCAAAGGGCGCAGCCTGGAACAGGTCGAACACTATTTCTATGAATTGTATGACGGCAAAGGCTAAATGTGAGGGCGATCAGATGGCGCTCAGGCTGATGTAAATCACTCAAAGAAGCCGCAGAGCGGGCAAAAAAGATAACTTACTATCAGGGCATGTCAGTACCTTGCAGCAAACAGAACCTTACCCAGTGATTATTATCCAGGAAAGATCATGACCTACAAAATAAGCAGTGACCGATTCTGTGTTAACCGTAAAATTGCCCCTCATCTCAGCATGGCGGAATTCTTCGCGCTGGTGGAACAGCTGGGATTAAATAAAGTTGAAATACGCAACGATATGAAAAGCGGCAGCGTGACCGACGGCGCAGGCGGTGAGGAAGTGCGTCGCCTGGCAGCGCAGCATCAGCTTGAGATCGAAACCATCAACGCGCTATATCCCTTCAACCAGTTAGATGATGCGGTGCTGGAAAAAACGCGCGCGCTGTTAGCCGATGCGCGCGCCACCGGGGCGAAAGCGCTGGTACTCTGTCCGCTCAATGATGGTACGCCGGTAAGTAATGAGCAAACCGTACAGGCGCTGCAAACCCTGGCGCCGCTGTTTGCCGAATATGGTGTTGCCGGGCTGGTTGAACCGCTCGGTTTTCCGCAGAGTTCACTGCGCTCCACCGCGCTGGCGCAGCAGCTTATCGCTCAGGCCGGCGTGCCGTTTAACATCGTACTCGATACCTTCCATCACCACCTGTACGAAGGCGCTGAACAGGATTTCGCCGGTGGCGTAGACGTGAATCACATCGGCCTGGTGCATCTCTCTGGCGTAACGGATGCGCGCCCGACTCATCAACTCACCGACGAAGAGCGCATCATGCTGAGCGCGGATGACCTGCTGAAATCCCGCGAGCAGGTGCAGCGCCTGGAAGAGATGGGCTATCGCGGTGTTTATGCTTTTGAGCCGTTTTCTTCGGTGATGGAGAGCTGGAGCGCTGAGGATATTGCGCGCGAAATCCGCAGCAGCATTGACTACCTCAACCACTAACCAATCCGACATTTCGCTGAAGGAACCTCGCATGACACTCAATATTGGTGTAATCGGCACTGGCGCTATCGGCCGTGAACACATTCGTCGTTGCAGCCAGGTGCTGCAGCATGCGCGCGTGGTCGCGCTTAATGATATCAATCGCAACAACTGTGAGCAGGTGATTAACGAGCTCGGCTTGCAGGCGGAGATTTACGACAACGCGCACGATTTAATCGTCGCGCCGGAGGTGCAGGCCATTCTGGTTACCTCATGGGGCCCGACGCATGAAGAGTTTGTGCTGGCAGCCATCAAAGCCGGCAAAGCGGTATTCTGCGAGAAGCCACTGGCGGTGACCGCGCAGGGCTGTATGAATATCGTCGAAGCGGAAATTGCCGCGGGCAAAAAACTGGTGCAGGTGGGTTTTATGCGACCGTACGACAGCGGCTATCGCGCGCTGAAAGCGGTTATCGACGGCGGCACCCTGGGTGAGCCGCTAATGCTGCACTGCGCGCACCGCAATCCGGCGGTTGGCGATGCTTATACCACCGATATGGCGATCACCGATACGCTGATCCATGAACTCGACGTGCTGCGCTGGCTGCTGAACGATGATTATGTCAGCGCGCAGGTGATTTACCCACGCAAGACCCGCCACGCGTCATCGCACCTGAAGGATCCGCAGATTGTGCTGCTGGAAACCGCGAAGGGCATCCGCATTGATGTCGAGATCTTCGTGAACTGCGCCTATGGTTACGACATTCAGTGTGAGGTGGTTGGCGAGAGCGGCATTGCCCGCCTGCCTGAACCAATGTCAGTACAAACCCGTCACGCGGCGCAGCTCTCCACCGGCATTCTGACCGACTGGAAAAAGCGTTTTATCGCTGCGTATGATGTTGAGCTGCAGGATTTCATTAACAACGTGCTGTCGGGCAAAATGACAGGCCCGTCGGCGTGGGACGGCTATGCCGCCGCCGTGGCGGCCGATGCCTGTGTTGCGGCACAGAACAACGGTGACATTGTCCCGATTACCATGCCGCCACGTCCGGCTTTTTATCGTTAATCCCGCCACATCGCGGCTGGCGCACCCTAACCGGTGCGCCTTTATGTGACATTGTCACCTCTTGACAGCCATCTTCCCGTCAGTCACCGCCGCGCCTCACATTTGTTACCGATCCCGTGTATCATCGCCGCCTTTATGTTGTGCAAGGAAAAGTGTGATGACGGAGAGCGTAATGGCGCGCCGCCAGCCCTCGGTATGGTGGGGCGCCATGATCATCTGTGGGACGGTAGTGGGCGCCGGTATGTTTACGTTGCCGATCGTGATGGCCGGAGCGTGGTTTGGCTGGGCGCTGCTGCTGCTGGGCATCAGCTGGGGCGCAATGCTGCTCTCCGGGCTGCTGTTTATGCGTGTCAGCCTGCATTATCCGCCGGGCGCGGGTTACGATACGCTGACGCGCGATTTGCTCGGGCGCGGCTGGGCCAGTATCAATGGCCTCAGCATCCTGTTTGTGCTGGGCATTCTCACCTACGCTTATATTTCAGCCAGCGGTCCGGTTTACCAGCACTCGCTGAATCAGCTTGGCGTGCCGCTCTCAACCGCCGGGGCCAAAATCGCGCTGACGTTGTGTGTCGCCGCCGTGGTATGGCTCGGCACCACCGGCGTCAGTCGTTTGATGACGTTCTGCGTGCTGGCAAAAATCCTGCTATTGATTTTGCTGTTCGGCGGACTGTTAACCCAGGTCGATGTGCCCTCACTGTTCGCTGCCGCCGCGCCGGGAGACAGCTACTGGCCTTACGCGCTGGGCGTGCTGCCGTTCTGTCTGGCCTCTTTTGGCTATCACGGTAACATCACCGGACTGGTGAGTTATTATCAGCGCCGCGAGTCGCCGGTGACACGCGCGCTGGTGCTGGGTACGCTGATGTCGCTGGCGCTGTACCTGTTCTGGATTGTCTGCACCATGGGGAATTTGCCGCGCGCTGCGTTTCCTGACATCGTGCAGCAGGGTGGAGATATTGCCGCGCTGATGGCCGCGCTGCGCGATCATCTGCACGTGCGCGCGTTGTCGCTGATGATGTCGGTGTTCTCACATTTTGCGGTGATTGCCTCGTTTCTCGGCGTGACGGCAGGCCTGTTTGATTTCATCGCCGACCGCCTCGGCTGGGGGCATTCCCCGCGCGCGCGTCTGCAAACCGCCTGCCTGACATTTTTGCCGCCGCTGCTCGCTTCGCTATGGTGGCCGCATGGCTTCGTCGCCGCCATCGGTTTTGCCGGTCTGTTTGCCACGCTGTGGGCGGTGATTATTCCGGCGCTGCTGGCGCGGCGTGCGCAACAGCGTTTCGCCGATCGGCCGCGTACGCCACTGGCGATTAGCCTGGTGCTGCTTTTCGGCGCGCTGAATGTGCTGGCATGGACGCTGAGCTGGCTGGGTGTGTTACCGCAATTTGCTGCGGCCTGAGTGGCGAGAACCATGGGGTTCATAGGTATTCGTAGCGGCGCGATTTATCGCGCGAATCTGGCCACCGCGCCGTTGTAGATTGTGCGATAAATTGCACCGCTTACGGTCACAGCACCAGCTCGTAGCGGCGCGATTTATCGCGCGAATCCACCCGCCGCAGCGTTGAAATTATGCAATGAATTGCGCCGCTACCCGGCACTGGGGCTACGACTGGGTTGAATAATTCACTCTGCTTAAATCAGCGATAAGACCCGGTCCTTTGGGCTGCCAGTTGAGCTGCTGGCGCGTCCAGGCACCGCTGGCACGCAGATCCAGCCTGGCGAAAGCGGCGAACCAGCCGAAATGCTCCGCGGCCTGATCGGGTTTCAGCGAAACAGCAGGAATACCCAGGCCTGCTGCCACGGTTTCAGCAATCAGCCGTGAGGCAATGCTTTCCTCTGCTACCGCATGATACCGTTTGCCGCGTTCGCCTTGCTCAAGCACTTTTACGTACAGCCCGGCGACGTCATCAACGTGTGCCGCGCACCAGGCGTTTTCACCTCCGCCGATATAAGCTGCCGCGCCTTTCTCCCTGGCAAGAGCGATGTAATAGCTGATTAATCCCTGACGTTCAGTGTTGTGAACCTGAGGTAAACGCACCACACGAAGATCGATCCCCGATTCAAGGAGCTTAATGCCTTCCATTTCCGAGGCAACGCGTGGGTTAGGGTGTGTCGGGTTGAAATTCTGCTCAAGAGCGGGCTGGCCACCGCCGTCATCACCCATTCCGGTACCAGAAGTGATGAGCAGCGGACGCTGACTGCCCTGTAACACAGAGCCAATCGCGCGAATAACGCGGCGGTCTTTTTCGCAATTTTCGACAAAACGGCTGAAATCATGATCGAAAGCGGTGTGGATCACCGCATCACATTGGTCAATGCCGGCAATCCACGCCTGGGGATCTTCCAGCGTACCGCGCTGGGCTGTGGCGCCCTTATCTTTTAACCGCTGAGCTGCTTCTTCTGAACGGACAAGACCGGTCACCTGATGGCCGCGAGCCAGCAGGGCCGATACAACGCGTGAGCCGATAAAGCCCGTCGCACCCGTTATAAAAATACGCATAGCCTGTCTCCTGAGTGATTTAGTGCGACAGCGTAAGCGCGGATCTTTTACTATTAAAGTAGTGAAGTTATCAGGGTATAAACATTAACAGGGTGATTTATGACGCTGCTTTCTGAAAATCCGCTGGGTGAGTTTTTAAGGGCACGCCGTCTGGCAATTGACCCGGCTTCGTTTGGTTTTTTGCCCGGCCGCCGCCGTACGCCGGGCCTGCGCCGCGAAGAGGTTGCCCAGCTCGCGAATATCAGCCCGACCTGGTACACCTGGCTTGAGCAGGGCCGCGGGGGAGCGCCCTCGCGTGAGGTACTGAACCGCATTGCTGCCGGGCTGCGGCTTACGTCTCCCGAACGCGATCATCTGTTTATCCTCGCGTTTGGGCATCCGCCAGAAAACCGGGTAAGTCGGTGCGACAGCATAACCCCACGGCTGCAACGCGTACTGGAAAGCCTGACGATTCCGGCGATTATCAAAACCGCCACCTGGGATGTGGTGGCATGGAATCACCCGGCGACGGTTGTGCTGAAGGATTACGGGCAACTTCCGCCCTCGCGGCGCAATATTCTGCGCCTGCTGTTTACCGATCAGGAAGCGCGGGGGATGCAAGACGACTGGGAGGGCGTTGCCCGTCTCATCGTCAACGCCTTTCGGGCGGATGCCGCGCGCCTGGGGGCTTCAGAGGAAATTGATCGACTGGTTGAGGAGCTATCCGCTCAAAGTGCTGATTTCGCCCGCCTGTGGCGTAACAACGATGTGGCCGGGCATGGCGAAGGGTTTAAGGTGCTGCATCATCCGCAAATGGGGACGATTGCCCTGGAGTTCTCGACCTTTTCTGTTGAAGGCAGGCCGGATTTAACGATGATGCTCTTTAACCCGGCAACCGATGAAAGCAGAGCGAAAACAGAGCGCTGGATTTCACAGAACCCAGCTCAGCGCGAAAGCTGAGTCAGGCAGTTTTTAATGCGTCAGCCAGCACGCTATAGCAATCACACCAGTCGAAAAAAAACAGGCTTACCCTGTAATGGGCAGGAGAAACGAAATAGAGGTTCTCCTGCCTGATTCAATCGCTTAACGAGGCAACGGTTCAACAAAACGTACTGGTATAAATATACCGTCCGCAGCGCCTTTTTTGCTTAGTTGCCGCGATAGGTGGAGTAGCCGTACTGGCTGAGCAGCAGTGGAATATGGTAGTGCTGATCGGCATTATCCAGGTTGAACATCACCGGGATTTCCGGGAAAAAGGTCGGCTGAGCGTTTTTTTTGTAATAGTCACCGGTTTTAAAAATTACGCGGTAAATCCCGGTCTGCGCCTTCTGGCCCGCCGGGTAAAGCGCTGGAATACGTCCCTGTTCGTTGGTGGTGCCCTGCGCCAGTTTCACCCACTCTTCCCCCTGTTTCTTATCCAGCTCGACCTCAATACCTGCGGTCGGTACGCCGGTTTGCAGATTCAGCACATGCACGCTCAGGGGATTTTTCATCTCAGCGGCCAGGCCGCTCATGCTGAAAGCGCAGAGCGCGCCGCCCAGTAAATAATGCTGCAATTTCATCTCATCTTCCTTTTGGTTAATTGGCCGGGAAAGCATAAGACGAAAACAGTGCAGTCGCGCACAATGGGCTGAAATCTGTGAAATTTCCCAGAGCAGAACCGGCAACCGGGCGGCTGCCGGTCAGGGAAACTACTGGTTGCTAATCAGGGTGCCTTTCAGGCCGTGCGGTTCGGAACGCAGATACTGAGGCGGCGCTTTGGCCTGCGCACCCAGTTCGGTGGCGGCGTGCCATGGCCAGCGTGGGTCATACAGCACCGCGCGTGCCAGCGCGATCAAATCGGCATCTTGCTCCTGCAGCGCCTGCTCGGCCTGTTTCGGTTCGGTAATCAGCCCCACGCCAATCACCGGAATCGAGACCTGCTGGCGAATCTCGCGGGCGAATGGCAACTGATAACCTGGACCGACGCTGATTTGCTGCTGCGGTGCCAGCCCCCCGCTGGAGACGTGAATATAGGCGCAGCCTGCGGCTTCGAGCTGCTGGCTGAAAACAATCGATTGCTGATTATCCCAGCCGCCCTCGATCCAGTCGGTGGCGGACAGCCGCACGCCAACCGGGATTTCCGCCGGCAGCGCAGCGCGCAGCGCCTTAAACACCTCAAGCGGAAAACGCAGACGGTTCTCTAATGAGCCGCCATATTCATCGTCACGCTGGTTGCTGAGCGGCGACAGAAACTGGTGCAGCAAATAGCCGTGCGCAGCATGCAGTTCGACCAGCTCAATGCCGATGCGTACCGCGCGCAGGGCGCTATCGACAAAGGCCTGTTTCAGCTGCGCCAGATCCTGTTTGCTGAGTGCGGCCGGCGGACGCTCATCCTGTCCAAACGGCTGCGCAGACGGCGCGACGGTCTGCCAGCCGCCGTTTTCCTCAGAGAGCTGCGCACCGCCTTGCCATGGCGCAGCACAGGACGCTTTGCGCCCGGCGTGACCCAACTGAATGCCAATCGGCAGGGTAGCGTAGCGCCGCACGTCCTGCAGCACGCTGGCCAGCGCGGCTTCAGTGGCGTCGTCCCATAACCCCAGGTCGCCCGGCGTGATACGGCCAATAGCTTCCACCGCCGTTGCCTCGATAATCAGCAGTCCCGCGCCGGAGAGCGCCAGCTGGCCCAGATGAATGCGGTGCCAGGCCGTTGCCTGACCTTCTTCCGCTGAGTATTGGCACATCGGTGCAATCACAATACGATTTTCCAGCGACAACTCGCCAAGCTGCGTCGCGCTAAACAGTAAACTCATGCATACCTCATATCCGCACGTTAATGACTCCCTACAGCATAGGAGCTGCAGCCGGATTTGCAGCAATGCCAGATGTAAGCGGCAATGACACCCATTAATTACAACATACTATTAGTGATTAAAGTAATGGTGCCGGGTTCGGCTAACGTGCCGTTAAGGCTGACTAGCGCCATTTATTCAAACCAGGGGCTGAGGTTTAACAGAACGCAAGCTAACGCTAAGGAATTCTGGACAGGCGTAAACCTGGCGGTCCAAAATAACTCCTCATGTTAAAGAGGGATCTGATTAAGTATTATCGAATTATTGGCTAATCAAAGGAACTGTGAAATGGATGAAGCACTACTCGCAATGATGCGTTCAAATGGGCGCAACAGGGCCTGGGCAGAATCGATGGTCAATCTTGAAGCCCGTAAGCTGATTGAAACGGCTAACCGTGAAGCCGGGTTTCACATCAGGGATGGACTTACACGACTCCAGTTTGTGCAGGAAATAAGGGATGTGATTGAAGAGCAGTTCTCGATTGCCCGGCGAGCAAAGTCTGATGAAGAGTGCATGGCCTGCGTAGAAAACCTCAGGGCAGAGACCGAAAATCTTGCAGAGCAGGGGCAAATGCTGCGCAGGAATACTGCGAAACTTTACGCCAAAGTGGAGTTCGTCCGGGAAAATAACAAAATTGTCGGTTATGTGATTTCTGCTGTTCATATTGTGGTATCAGGTGCAGCGCTGTTTGGCGGAATGATCATGATGTCGACAATGACTCCTTTAGGAATACTTGCCGGGGCGATACTTTTTGTTGATGGTATTAATGGGATCACAAAAGAGGCCAGCCATCTTCGTTACGGCGAACAATCCAAATCAGAGGGAATATTTGCAGACAGTTCTATGGAGGCTGCTAAGTATCTGGGTTTTAAACCTGAATCAGGGCTGGCATTTTATAATGCAGTAACCTTGAGTGCTAGTGTTTATAGTATTTTTGGTCTTGCAAGAAAGCCTGGTGCGTGGCGATTATTCAGATGGCTTCCTCGGGATTATTACCGAAAAGTTGAAACCATGAGCAAACCAAAATTAACGATGAAAATTGTTGGTTATGGTGTAAAAGCAAAAGTCATTTTTGACCTTTTGACCCCTGAGAATAACTGAACCTAACTCCGATTTATTCTTTTATAACGCCAGGATTTATAGGCAAGCACCGGCGGTTGTACAAATATTGCAACCGCGATACCGCAAAGTAGCCCGACAGAGCCAGCGAAAAGGTTTTCAGCTGAACCAAAGAGAACCAGCAAAACAAAAACGGCAAGGCAACCCGTTACAACAAAAGTCGCTATGATAAAGCGATTTGCCAAATCCTGGATGGTATCACCCATTGAACCACCGTAATTTTCGGTATTATTTTTAATTTTCTGGATATCTTTATGACTGAAGCCGGACTCCAGCAGTGATTCTTCGCTAATTTTCATGGATTTCATCCTTAAAATTCACCATAACATCACCGGTAAGTTTACCCGAAAACAGGCGATAAATCGCCATCTGCGAATCATGTTTCGATGTTAGTTAACTTAACTTTAAAACAGCAGCTTACGTCATTAGTCATGCTTGCTGGTTACTTGTAATCAATTTACCAGAGAAGCAGCACAAAACCGGCAGCGATGACCGGCGGCAGCAACACGTACGGCAGTACGGACAATTCTTCACTGAACGCATAGCCGGCTTTGTTGATACCTGTCCACATGTTGATGAATGCGATTATCACCCAGACGGCGATGAAACTTTTCGTGGTTAACTCACTGGGAAAAGGTTCTAAATGCCAGAGCCATCCAAATGCCAGGAAGATGCCAAATAGCGCAAAGCCACAGATAAGGATGACAACGGTGTGCATTTCCGGCGCTCCTGTTTGCATGGTAAAGCGACCGGCGAGCGATCCCGCCGGTCACGGCTGTTACCCTTCACACGACGGTGCTTTCGCTGGCGTCAGAAGATCGGACAATCCAACCCGATGTAGCATTTCGGCGCGCAAACGGTCGATGACCGCAAAGCCGATATTCGCGCCGTCTTCGGACGGATCGTTATGCACACGAAATGGACGTGTACCAAACGGCATACCGACAACATCGGTTATCTGTGCTGCAACGCGCGCGGGATCGGCATCCTCCGGCACTATCCCCGCAAAGGTCTTTTGCACAACATCGCCGAATCCGGCATAAGGACCTGCTTCATACTCCGCGACACGCCCGGTGTCGGCAGGACTTCCTGAATGGGCAAAATGGTTGGTCCCTTTGGTAAAGGCTCCCGGCACGATGATTGTCGTCTCAATGCCGAATCGGCTGAGCTCGCGCGCATACTGAACGGCAAGCGTATCCATCGCCGCTTTGGCGGCAAAATAAGGGGCCAGATAGGGCGGTGTGCCGCCGGTCACGCTGGAACTGGAAATCCAGACCAGCAGGCCTTCACGTCGGGAGCGCATATGCGGCAGTATGGCCCGGTTGACGCGCTGCGTTCCCAGCACGTTAACGTCATATTGCTGGGCGAACTGCTCTGGCGTGAAGGCTTCGGCCGGGCCGAACATCATGTGGCCGGCATTGTGTACCACCACATCAAGCTTCCCGGCGGCGGATATTACCGTTTCAATGGCAGCATCAACCGATATGTCGCTCTGAACATCAAGTTCCAGCGGCCGGAGGTCAATTCCCTCCCGCGTGGAAAGTTCGCTTAACTGGCGGACATTTGTGGCATTACGGCCCGCAATATCCCGCATCGATGCATAAACGGTATGGCCAGCACGAGCCAGCGCTTCGGCAGTCATGCGACCGAAGCCGCTTGACGATCCGGTCACCAAGATAATCTTCTGAGACATAACAGTACTCCTTTGACTCAATCTGCAGTTTGCGGCTCAGACCATTCCGCCATTGGCGCGCAGGATCTGTCCGTTCATCCAGCTGCCCTGTGGTCCGGCGAGGAAAGAAACAACACTGGCGATATCCTCAGGCGTGCCGAGGCGTTCCAGCGGATTCATTTTGGACATGCGCGCGATCAGTTCATCGCTTTTCCCGTTGAGGAAGAGGTCGGTCGCAGTCGGACCGGGCGCGACGGCATTAACGGTGATGCTGCGTCCGCGCATCTCTTTGGACATGATGGTTGTCAGTGTTTCGACGGCCGCTTTGGTCGCGGCATAGACGCCATAATTCTCAAGCTTAAGCCCGACAACCGACGTGGAGAAGTTGATGATGCGCCCACCAGAACGCAGGCGGTTTGCCGCTTCGCGCAGGGTGTTAAACGTCCCCTTCAGATTGATGTCAATCTGCTTGGTAAAACTCTGATCGTCGGCGCTGGCCAGCGGAGACAACATCATTACGCCGGCATTATTGACGAGCACATCAATACCACCAAACGCAGATTCGGCTAAATCGAACATGCGTTTGACCTGGCTGGCATCAGCAACGTCCGCCTGCGCGGTGATAGCTCTGCCACCGGCAGCTTCGATCTCCTCAACCACGGCGGCAGCAGCCTCTGCGTTGCCGGCATAGTTCACCACGATGGCAAAGCCGTCCGCAGCAAGCTGCCTGGCAATGGCGGCACCAATTCCGCGGGATGCACCGGTTACGATTGCAACTTTCTCTGAAGCAGACATAGGTATTCTCCGATTTTCGCGCGGTATCGCGCCTGAACAAGGAGAAATCTAGCACTGTATCTTTTCCGGATAATCAGTCACTATCTGGCATCAGAATCCGAAAATTGCAAACAATGCCATGGACAGAATTGATACGATGCGCGTCTTCACGCGTGTGGTAGCGCGCCGCAGCTTCACAAGGGCGGCGGAAGACCTCGGCCTGCCACGCTCGACCGTAACGGACGCGATTAAGCAACTTGAGTCGCGCCTGGGCATTAAGCTGCTGGAACGCACCACGCGTCACGTCAGCCCGACGCTGGACGGTGAAGCCTACTACAAGCGCTGCGTTTCTATACTGGACGATATCGAGGATGCCGAGGGCGCGTTTGCCGGTGCCCGACCGAAGGGATTGTTGCGTGTCGATGTTCATGGCACGCTGGCAAGACATTTTGTTCTGCCGCATCTTCCTTGTTTTCTCGAAGCTTATCCTGATATCGAAATCTATCTGAGCGAGGGTGACCGGCTGGTCGATCTGGTGCGTGAGGGAATTGATTGTGTCCTGCGTGTCGGAACGCCGCAGGACAGCGATATGATCGCACGCTGCGTCGCTACGCTGGAAGAGGTCACGGTCGCTTCGCCCGGTTACGTCTCCCAATTCGGGCTTCCGTCGGATCCGGATGAACTGCATTCCGGCCACAGGATGATCGGATTCCGCACCACGGGCAGCAGCGGCATACTCCCTCTGGAATTCAGGGTGGACGGCAAACGCATCACTACGACGATCAAAACTTCAATTACCGTCAATGCGGCTGATACCTTTGTATCCGTGGCGCGCATGGGACTCGGCATCATTCAGGTGCCGCGTTATCACGTGGAAGATGATCTGAAGACGGGGGCGCTCGTCGAATTGCTCAAAGCCTTTCCACCTGAACCGTCTCCCGTCTCTGTCCTGTATCCGCGTAACCGACAGCTTTCACCCAGAGTCAGGGTCTTCATCGAATGGCTAAAAGAACTCTTCCTGCAGCACAACGTGGATAGCAATGCCGGCAAGTAATCTGTGTGAAAATCGAAAACGGTGCAGAGACGGCTGGCGCCGTCACAGATTACATAGATATTGATAGAGCTCCGCGTCCCGCTGATCTGGCGTAAAGCGCGGGCAGCTGTGGCACTGCTGGCTCAGCGTGCGGTAGTGCTGCAGTAAACCAAGTTCACGCAGCATGCGCAGCCAGCCCATCGGGCCATAACACTGCTGCTCATAAATTTTGTCGCGGATACTTTTCACGTCCACGCGCAGCAGCGTGGCGTTGAGATCACTGTAATCCGGGTGCTTTTTGGTGCCGCCGACCTGTTTGAACAGGAAATTGCGCTCGTAAAACGCAGCAACCTTCTCTTTGACCTGAATAAAGATGTCATCCACCTGTTCAATGAAAATGGTGTAGATCATGATTTTCAGGTACAGCATAAACACAATATTTTCACTGTCTGCCTGATAGCGTACCGACAGCGTGCCAAGCTCTACCACTTTGCGCTTTTCCAGCTGCAGGGCGGCCATCTCTTCACGAAAAAGTTTGCTGCACGGCAGACGGTTATTGTGATTGGCGATGACGCTTAGCGTGCCGAGGATATCCTGGCCTTTGCGGGCGAGAAACAGCGTGCTTTCCGGATTCAGCAGCCCTTCGTTATAGAGAAAAATTGAGCGTTTTTCCTTAACGATTCCACTGCGCCGGTACTGTTCATTGGTCACCTCCATCCCTTTAAGGAAGTCAATCAATCCGCTTGCCGGTGTAATGCTGATGTGCTGATCGATACCATTAAGTATCCTGCACATTCTGTGGGTTCTTTTTGTCAGTACGCCATCAGAGATAGCGCTGCTAATCACTGATTTCCTTGTTAAAAGCACTGTAATCCTCAACCAGTCCACATTAAATTTTCGCTAATATAATAAATATAATTTAATGATTGAATAAATTTTTGCTGCAAATTTAGATCGCCTTAAAAGCGTGGCGGCAGCGGATGAGGCGCGTTGCAGGGGAGAAAGTACGGGCGGTAACAACCGGAACGATAGCAGGGTTAATGATTAGCGTGATTTAATATTCGTCGTCGAACAAACAGCATGGCGCTGGCTGATTTCAACGCCTCGTCGCGACAAAGGATTTTAGCTGATCAATAAACGCTCTCAGCGAGGCCGACATATGGGGATTGTTAACGTAATAGAGATGAAGCCCTGAAAATACTGCAGACCACTCGCTCAGCACCTGCCTGAGTTCGCCGCGTTCAATCCAGGGTTGGGCGAACTGATCGCTGATATAGGCCAGCCCGGTTCCTTTTAACGCCGCGTCGAGCACAAAATCCGTTTCGTTGGCGGTGACAATGCTTTCAACATTCACGCTGTGCGCGCCTGCCGGCCCCTGAAATTCCCAACGTTGCAGCACACCGGTATCGGCCCAGCGATAGGTCAGGCATTGATGCTGGCGCAAATCCTGCGGATGTTGTGGCTCGGGATGGCGTGAAAAGTAGTCCGGGGAACCGACCACAATCATCCGCATGTCGGGCGTCAGCCGCACGGCAATCATATCCTGCTGCACGAGTTGTCCCGATCTAATGCCGGCATCGAATCCCTTGCCGACAATGTCTGTGAGGCTGTCATCAATAACCACATCAAGAGAGACATGCGGATAGTTCTCCCTGAATGACGGCAGCATGGGCGCAATCAACATGCGGGCAGCAATACGCGGCAGATTGATGCGAACCCGTCCACGCGGCTCCTCCTGACAGGCACCGACGTCCCTGACGGCCGAGGCGATCTCCGCCATCGCCGGCATCAGGCGATTGAGCAGGGCCTGTCCTGCTTCTGTCGGCGCCACGCTGCGGGTGGTCCGGTTGAGTAACCGGCTACCCAAACGCTCCTCGAGCGCGCGGATGGTATGACTCAGCGCGGAGGGCGACACACCCAGGCGCTGCGCCGCCCGTCTGAAACTGCGTTCCTCCGCGACACACACAAATGCCCGGAGTTCGCTATATTCGCTGCCTTTCATTATTGCTTCCCGGCTCAACAAGCTGTGTCGATTATAGCGTATTGTTATTCATAATCAGAAGCCGGAGACTAACAACACCAACAAAATTAATGACCTGGAAGGGCTTTACGATGACAAAACACATGCGACGCTGGGAAACAGACGCCATCGGGCGCGATAACCTCGAACTGAGAACGGTCGCGATGCCGGTTCCGGGTCCGCAGCAGGTGCTGGTGAAAGTTGAAGCCGTCGCCCTGAATCACCGGGACAAGATGGTGATTGAGAATGGCCGGGGCCTGCCGCTTGCGTTTCCTTTTACACCGGGTTCCGATCTGGCCGGCGTCGTTGTTGGCCGGGGGGAAGGTGTCAGCCGCTTCAGCACCGGTGACCGGGTTATCTCAACGTTCACGCCCGACTGGATCGACGGTGTGCGTCCCGGCGATGCGCGCACGCCGGCCTATAAAACGCTGGGCGGTTATTATCCCGGCGTGCTGGCTGAATATGTGGTTATGCCGGAAGCGTGGCTGGTTACCGCCCCCGCGACGCTTAACCCGATTCAGGCTGCCACATTGCCCTGTGCCGGTCTCACCGCCTGGTTTGCGCTGGTCGAACGTGCCGGCGTGCAGGCTGGCGACATTGTGCTGATTCCCAGTACCGGCGGGGTTGCCCTGTTTGGTTTGCAGATTGCCAAAGCGCATGGCGCGCAGGTGATCGTCTCCGGCAGAGCCAGCAACGCCGACCGGACGAAAGCGCTGGGTGCCGACCATTATGTGGATCGCCACCGGGAAGACTGGATGGAAGAAATTTACCGCATCACCGCCAATCACGGTGCCGATCATATCCTTGAAGTTATCGGTGGCGATCATCTGGGGAAATCCGTGCAGCTGGCGGCGGTCGGTGGGCACATCTGCCAGATCGGCGCGCTTGAGGGCTTTGACTTCAGCTCACCGGCAATGCCGCTGATGATGAAAGACGTGACCCTTCATGGTATCGGCACTGGTAGCCGTTGCGCACTCACACGCCTGATCCGTGCCGTTGATCGGACCGGCATAAAGCCGGTGATCGACTCGGTGTACGCGTTTTCTGACCTGCCATCAGCGCTGGACCATCTGGACCGGGGGCCTTTCGGTAAGGTGGTCATCACGATGAGCAGCGAGTGAGACGCGCGCTGATCGCTGGCGATTTATGCAGCATTCACCCGTCGTTCAGCGGCCATCGCCACGCCTGACATCTTTACCGCCTTTAATCCTGAAAATCCCGTCGCTGATTATGTGCTTAACTTAGCGTTGAGACAGCAACAGGGTGAAACATGACGTTTAAAAGGAAAAATGAAGCGGCAATCATTTCAGGTTCCTCGCTGCTGCGCAGTATTTTGCTGTCCGGCGGATTGCTGATATGCGCGATCATTGCGCTCACCCTGTGGACGCTGCGCGAAGACTGGCACGGCGCGGTGCGCCAGACGGAAGAGATGGCGGTCAATCTTTCCCTGTCACAGTCACGTCAGGCGGAAGATACCGTGCTCCAGACCGAACTGGCCCTGCGTGAAGTGCAGCGCGACCTGCAGGCGCAGCCGCTGGAAAAACTTAACGCCGCCAACCTGAGCCAGATTATGCGCGATCTGCAAAGCCGTCTGCCGCAGCTGCATGGGCTGTTTTACTATGATGAGCAGGGACGCTGGATCGCCACCTCCACGCGCAGCGTGCCGGTGGGCACCAACAACTCTGACCGTGAATATTTCCGCTATCACCGCAACAACAGCCGTGACAGTTTGCACATCGGCCCGGTGATCCGCAGCCGCAGCACTGGCGATCTGGTTATTCCGGTTTCCCTGCGCGTCAGTGATGCCGCGCGTGATTTCAAAGGCATCCTGTTAGCCACCATTAAAGTGGATTATTTCCGCCGTTTTTACAGTTACTACGAGCTGGGGCCACGTGACGTGCTGGTACTGATGCTGGCAGACAGCACGGTGCTTTATGCCCGTCCGATGCCCGACAGCTACATCGGCAAGAGTCTTTCCGCCAGCCATCTGTTCCAGCAAATGCTGGTGAAAGCCGATCGCGGCAGCGGCGAGTGGAACGCAGCGCTGGATGGGCAGGTGCGCATCTTCGGTTTCGCCAGCTCAGAACGCTATCCGCTGGTCGTCGCGGCGGGTTATGACAAGCGCAATCTGTATCTGCGCTGGGTGAAAGGAAGACTGCAGGATATTTCCCTGAACGTGGCGCTGCTGGTCGCGATTATCCTGCTGGGACTGTTTGTCATTCGTCAGGCTCGGCATAGCCAGCATTATCAGGAAGCGCTGCTCAAACTAAAAAACGACCTCGCCGATGCCAATCACCATCTGGATCAGCTGGCGTTTTTCGATGGGCTGACCGGTCTGGCTAACCGCAGACAGTTTGACCGCTTTTTGCAGAATGCTTTGCATAATCTGCGGGAAAAAGCAGCACCGGTGTCGCTGATTTTGATGGATATTGACTACTTCAAACACTACAACGATCGCTACGGGCACGTGGCAGGCGATCACTGTTTACGCCAGGTGGCCGACGCGCTTAAACGCCTTAAGCTACGGCAGAGCGACATGGTCGCGCGCTATGGCGGCGAGGAGTTTGCCATCATCCTCGCCGGTGCCGATCAGCATGCGGCGCTGAATATTGCGCGTAAGGCAGTACAGGCGATTGCTGACCTGCATCTGCCTCACGCCGCTTCCGCACTGCCCGACGCGCAGGTGACGCTCAGCGCGGGCTGTGCGACCACCTGGCATGACGATCAGGCCGGCAACCTGATCGAGCATGCTGATGCGGCGCTCTACCAGGCCAAGCATAGCGGACGCAATCAGGCGCAGGCCCGGCGGGCGGTGAGTGATTAACGGTTAAAACCTGGAATGAAGCGTGAAACATCAACTTCCATAAACTGCGAACGCTGGAAGTTGTGTTTCAGGTCATACGGTACCGTACAGTCAAAAATGGTTTTACAGGTAATGCCATGGGCGCGAATCGAGTTGCTGAAGGCCGGATCCTGTGACGGATCGAGAGGGTGACAGCGCACGCCCGGAATAAAGATAGTATCTGCGTCGCCCTGGTAACGCGTGGTCATCGCCCAAATCACGTCATTTAAGTCGAACACATCAACATCCTCATCGACCAGGAACACGTGCTTCAGCTCTGAAAAGGCCGAGAAAGCCAGCAGGGCGGCCTGACGCTGGCGTCCCTCATCCTGCGGGCCGCGCTTATTGATTTGCAGCACCGCAACATATTTCCCGGTGCCTGGCGAAGGGCAATGCACATTCTTCACCAGACCCGGTAACGCACGCTCAACCATATCAAGAATGCTGGCTTCGGTCGGGATTCCGGCCAGATTGGTGTGCTCGTCGCTCGGTCCGATGCAGGTTTGCAGGATGGGATTTTTGCGGTGCGTCACGGCTTTTACTTTAATCACCGGCACTGCCGCCTGCGCTTCACCGGTATAACCCGGGAATTCCGGCATCGCTTTACCGCTATGGGTATGCTGATCTTCCTGTACGCGATAATCCGGCACCAGTTCACCCTCAATCACGATCTCTGCATGGGCAATGGCGCGGGCATCAACGGCGACACCCTTAACCAGCTCAACCGCCCGACCGCGCAGACCACCGGCTATCGCCAGCTCATCAAAACCGAGCGGCGTGGTCGGCGGCTCGAAACACGCGCCAATTTCGATGGCCGGATCGACGCCAATACTGATGGTAATCGGCAACGCTTTGCCCGCCTGCTCAGCCTTAATGCGGAACTGATCAAGATGGCGGCCTGGCACAAAGTACATCGAGATCTCATCTTTGCCCTGAACACACAAGCGGTGAATAGTGACGTCATGTTCGCCGGTTTCCGGATCGGCGGCATAACACATCCCCATGGTGAAATAGGGGCCGGCATCTTCAGGCGTGTTGGTTGGCGCGGGCAGCAGGCGGCGGATATCAAAACCGTCGTCCGCGGCGAGGTGCACCACTTCCTGACAAACCGCCTGCTGCTGGCTTATTTCCACCGGTGCAATGGCGTTGTGTACCGATGAACGCAACAGATGCGCCAGCTTTTCTTTCGGCACTCCTAGCAGGCGCGCCACGCGCTGCCGTGAAGCCAGCAAGCCAATCAGTACGCGAAAGTTGTCGTAACCTTTGATGTGATTAAACACCATCGCCGGTCCGGTCTGCGTGGGACGCATCACGGTACCGCCCGCGCCAACGTAACGATAGACACCGGACAGTTCCGCTTCGGGATTCACCGGTTCATCGGTCTCAATATACTCACCATCAAATTGTTTCAGCAGTTCGATGGCAGAACGCAGATCGTAAACCTCACTGCTGTGCGAAGAGGAAGATGTGTTTGACATAGGCTTGTTCCTTAGTTTGAGAGTGTCTGGTCATCACTGGCGGGATGCAAACCCTGCCAGCGCGTGGCGCCAGCAGTGTCGATGCCAAGCTGATCCAGCACGCGACCCACGATATGATTTTCCACATCAGCAATCGTGGCCGGATGGTTGTACCAGGCCGGCACAGGGGGAATCAGGCTGACGCCCATGCGTGACAGCGCCAGCATGTTTTCCAGATGAATGGTGTTGAGCGGGGTTTCGCGCGGTACCAGAATCAGTTTGCGCTGCTCTTTCAGGATGACATCGGCGGCGCGGCCAATCAGCCCTTCCGCATACCCGCTGCGGATACCGGCCAGCGTTTTCATGCTGCAGGGAATAATCACCATCCCATCGGTGACAAATGAGCCCGAAGAGAGAGTGGCGGCCTGGTCACCGGCGGGATGAAACACATCGGCCAGCTGTTTGATTTCATTGAGAGAACAGTTGGTTTCATGTTCCAGCGTCACTTTTCCCCAGCGTGACAAAATGAGATGCGTTTCGATGTGCGGAATGTCCGCCAGCTGCCGTAGTAATCGCAGCGCGAGTGGGGCACCGGTGGCGCCGGTTATGCCGACAATGATGCGCATAAGGCCTCCTGTGAAAGGCAAAAATTTCCGGCGCGTTCCTGCCGTCGCCGTCCTGCAGGCAAAGATAATGCGCTCGCTAATTAGGGTCTAATTGGTATTATACTTTTATTAATAACGAATCCTTATCAGGTGTGGCATGGATTACCGTAAGCTGCGTTCTTTTCTGGCACTCGCCGATACGCTGCATTTCGCACGGGCGGCGGCGGCGGTTAACCTCACGCAACCGGCGTTGTCTCAGCATATTCAGGCACTGGAGCAGCAGTGGGGCGTGAAGTTATTTGCGCGCGACAAGCGTAAGGTGAGTCTGACGCGCGAAGGCGCATTGCTGCTCGGGGAAGTCCAGCAGACGGTGCAGCGTGTGGAGCATCTGCAGGACACGATTAAGCAGGTGGCCGCCGGACGACGCGGCATGTTACGCATAGGCTATGTGGGCACGTCCATGCTGGAGCCGGCGCTGGTCAAAATTATCCGTGCCTTCAGACGTGATTTTCCCCTGATCGCGCTGCAACCCGTGGAGTACAGCGTCAACCAACAGTTAAGCCTGCTGGAGAGCGGCGATTTGGATATCGGCATCCTGCGCGGGCCGCTGCCCGAACGTCGCCAGATTAGCCGGCAAATTCTGCATCAAACCTCGCTGTGTGCGGTGCTGGCCGACGACCATGCGCTGGCGCAGCAGACCTGCGTCACGCTGGCTGATTTAGCGGCGGAACCGCTGATTTTGCAGGAAGATCCGGAAGGTATCGGGCTGGGTGGCGCGGTACTTAATCTCTATGCCGCCGCCAGGCAGATTCCCGCCAGCGTGCTCCGCGCGCGCGATGTGGCCACCGCCGTCGACCTCGCCGCGCTGGGGCTGGGCGTGACCTTCATCCCCCACGCCCCGGAGAGATTTTTGCGGCAGGATGTGGCACTGCTGCCGCTGGCGCAGCAGGATGTCACGACGGCACTCTACCTGTGCTGGAAAACCGGCGCGGCCAACCCGGAGATCCGGCGCTTTGCCGGGTACGCGCAGTCACACTATGGTGAGGAACCCGCTGCGTAATCAGACGGGCATTCCAGCCTCAGCGGCGTTATAGGGATCAATATGGCGAATTGCTATGCCATATCGGCTAAATTGTGATTCACTGACGTATCTATTGTCAGATTATGCGTGAGAAGCGTAGTCATGAAGCCAACACTGAATCAGCTAATGAGTTTTTGTACCGTGGCAGAAGTGGGGAATATAGGCCGGGCAGCAGAAAAACTGAATATTTCGCAGCCACCGCTAAGCAGACAAATAGCCCAGCTCGAACGTGATGTGGGTGCGAAACTGTTTACCCGTAATGCCAAAGGCATGAAACTTACCTTTGCCGGCGAGCAATTCCTGAAAGATGCTTACGCCGTATTAAGAATGATGCAGCAGGCGTGTAGTAATGTGCAGGCTGTTTCAGAAGGGCAAATGGGATTGATTAAGCTGGGCGCAACCATGTACGCATCGTACAGTGTGGTGCCACAGCTGGTCATGAAACACAGAATGAATTATCCCAGTATTGATCTGCAATTCCAGGAAATGATCCCGACCGGGTTAAACGCTGCGCTAGAGGATGGGCGGCTGGACGTTGCGATCAGCTTTTCGGAAGTTACCAGCTCCGCGATTAACTCGCTGGTGTTATTGTGTGAACCGTTAATTGTTGCGCTTCCTGCGGACCATCCCCAGGCAAATGTCGAAAATTTCACCCTGGAAACGCTGGCCAATGACCCGTTTATCATTGTGCCTCGCCCTATGTCGCCGCTGCTTCATGACAGAATTTTTAATCAATGTCTGAAAGCCGGTTTTAGTCCACATATTGGCGTTGAGGTTTCAGTCCAGCAAACCATCGTTAATTTCGTCGCTCATGGATTAGGGGTAGCCATCATTCCGGCAAGTATGGCGACGGCGCAGATAAGAGGCATTAATTATCGGAAAATTGCGGACGCAAATACCATAGAAAATATTCTGATGTGGTCTTCTAATAATAAAAATCCAGCGCTGGAACACTTTGTTAACCAATGCCGTGCCCTCGCAGAGGAGTTAAGCACGGCATCGGATACCCGCATCAGTTCTTAGCAATCACGATTTCGATCAGGCTGGGTTTACCGCTGGCGATAGCCTCCTCGACAGCCGCAGCGATCTGTGAAGCCACCTCAATCTTACGCGTTTTCAGCCCCAGCGCGGTGCCAAGTGCCTGATAATCAATCACAGGATCTACCAAATCCATGGCGATAAAGCGATTGGTTTGCGCCGAGGTATAATCTTCTTTAGACCGCATAAAGTTCTTAAGAACATTATATTCAGTATTGTTCATCACAATAAAGGTTACCGGCAATTGCTCATGGGCGGCGGTCCACAGCGACTGAGGCGAATACATTGCCGCACCATCCCCCACAAAACAGACAACAGGGGCTTTGCCCAGTCCGAGGGAATATCCCACTGCAGCGGGCATTCCCCAGCCCAGACCGCCACCGCGCATAAAAGCATATTGATCTGCTCTGTTACTCGACAGCGATCTACGCAGCGATTGTGAGGTCGCAATGGCCTCGTCAACAATTGTTATATCCGGACCAATAGCGCGCGCGGCCTCAAATGCGGCGATCAATGGCGTGATCTTCGTGGCCGACTGCTGCTCTTGTACCGACTGTAATAAGTTCTCTTTAGTTTGTTCGAACTGTGCTGCCGCAGCCGCGAAACGACGCTGATAATCCGGGCGATTATGCGCGGTAGCCTCTTTCAGCTCAGGTAGCAGCACCGCCAGCGATAATTTAATATCGCCGAGAGTTGAGAGCTCGCTACGATAAGTTCGTCCCAAATCGCCTGCATCGGCTGAGAGCTGGAACACTTTACAATGCTCCGGCACGGCACGTCCCTCGGTGTAGAGGATGGTGATGAGCGATTTACCGCCGAGCGCAAAGATTGCATCGTATTGATCAAGCGCTTTGGCAATGTCCGTCGCCTGAGTAGAGAGATTGCCTCGCCACAGAGGATGCGCGGTGGGATACGGAATCCGATTCGGCCAGGTTGAGCCATAAACGTCAGCGGCCAGCAACTCAGCCAGTGCGACAACTTCCGCAGCCGCGCCGCTTTGATGAATCTCATCGCCGGCAATAATCGCGACCTTGCCGGGGGTAAAGGCGGCTAATTTTTTGGCTAACAGCGGCAGTGAACCTGCGACCGCTTTACGATCAACGTTAGACGGCGCGCCGATGTCAACGGCGCTCATGGCTTCCATCACATCCATCGGCAAAGAGAGGAAAACCGGGCCTTTGGGCGCGGCATCCGCATCATGAAAAGCACGGCGAACCAGGATTGGCAGCTGGTCAACGCTGGTGACTTCCTTCGACCATTTGGAAAAAATCTTACCCATACTCACTAAATCCCCCAACAGCAGGGGATCGGTGATGCTGTGGCGTAAATCCTGCTGGCCAGCCGTCACTACTAATGGCGTTTGCGAGCAAACCGCATTGTGCAGATTGCCCATGCCGTGACCCAGACCACCGGCCGTGTGCAGATTGAGAAAACCGGGCTTACCGGCGGCCTGCGCGTAACCATCGGCCATCGCAACCGCACTGGCTTCCTGCAAGGCAAGCACATAGTTGATGTTGGGATTTCTGAGCAGGGCGTCCATGAACGGTAATTCAGTCGTACCTGGGTTACCGAACACATACTCAACGCCTTCGCTCTCTAACACTTCCAGCAGGACATCACCACCGCGGCGTACCGGGGTGTCGTTTAATTTTGCAATGGGTTTATTCATCGTTGTTCACCTCTGACTATCGGTTAATAATCCGCCAGTTTCCGGGCTGAATTTATCTTAGAAGCAGGGTGAGCGTTGATTCCAATACTAAGATTGGCCTGTTTGATACCCTAAAAGGTATGGCTATGAAGCAAAGCCGCGTGATTAAAGGTGCCCATTCATCAAATCCACCATCGCCCCGGCATGGGCATCAACGTGGCGAATGTAGCGCATCACCGTTTCCGGCTTCTTCCAGGTGCCTTCCTGCATGATCTGCGCGGTGCTGTACTTATTGCTGGCCATGTCGATGGCGGCACCGACCCGGGTGCTATGTCCCGACCAGCCGCGATAGCGATTCTTATTGGGTTGCAAGCCGGTGCCCGGTCCCGCTTCACGCCACGCACGGACGAAAATATCCTCCAGCGCGCGGGTCGAGAGCGGTTTATCGCAGACAATCTGCGCCTGGTTGGCGCGGTGCACCGGGCCAAAAATGAACGCGTCGGGTTCAGCGATCAGCCCGGATGCAACCAGCCATTCGGTCAGACGTTGTGATGAGAGATCCCCGAGTGCCTTAATTAGTCCCCCGGTCATCACAATGGTTTTGGTCCAGGCGACATCGAGAATGATACGGCCATCGGCCGAGCGCGAAATGTCACGCACCCGCAGGCGGCTCAGTTCACTGATGCGTAACAGCGTGGCGTAAGCCACATGCAAAAATGCCAGATCGCGCTGCTGTTGCAGGCGGTCAGAGCCCGCCCAGCGCTGATCCAGCTTAAGTAAATCGCGAATGCGAAAGGGGATAGCCTGACCGGCACGTTCACCGGCTATCACCGCGCTGCGATTGATTTTTTTCACGGCGCGGAACACCAGCGGCGAAACATTGGGCGGCACCAGACCGGCGTTACGGTGTAACATGGAAATTAACGCCGCATGAGTCGCGATGGTCGAAGAGGCGCGTCCCGATGCCTGAAGCCATAGCAGATAATCACGCAGATCGGCAGGATCCATCGGCAAAAATTGCCGGCCATGTTCAGTCGCCCAGCGGCTGCCGATGCGCATAACGCTCAGCAACTGTCGCCACGTGTTATCAGAAAACGCTTCTTTATCACTGACAAATTCTCTCAGGCGTTCAGCAATATCCTCATCAGTACTGTGCATCAGGGCCGGGCTGGCGGTAATCCCGGGCAGGGTGTCCGTTTTACTCATTAATTTATGACGTCGCTACGTGAATTCTGTGCATGTTGCAGGGTCATCACCCGCCAGATTTAACGTAGCAGTGCCGGTTTTTTATGCACGGCGTGGCGCTGACACACTGCATCATGTTAACCAAAGGTGATGATCCTGCGGATCCTGACTTCATATAATGCCAATTATATGAAGTCAGCTATTCTAACCGCTGAAAATCTGGATGGACAGCGGTAAAGAGAATGGAAAACGGTGATGGTGAAGTTTTTTCAACTGACAATCGCGCCGTCAGCTGTCAGGCTAAGGATGGGCAGTGTGATAGCGCAGATTAGCGCCTGATTTTGCAGGTTTTTTGCCCAACCTTTGCTTACTGACCCTCAGCACGAGCCTGGTGCAGGCAACATGAAGTTAGCTCATCTTGCTTTGAAATTTAATCACTTTTCCTCACGCAGGGACTCTGGCATAACTAAGGTCATGTTAAATATTTTCGACAACATGACCACTGCTGAATTTGCAAACCTGTAAACGTTTTGAGAACTCCGGTAAAGGAGAGAACAGCGTCAGGTTGCAAGCAGAAATCAGGATGCCCGCTCGCGATGAAAAATGATTTTACCTTTAGTATAAAAAGCACGCGCTTCGATGAGAATTACAATCCCTCCAAAGATACGCGCATTACCACCAATTTTGCCAACCTGGCGCGCGGCAGCAATCGTGAAGAGAATCTGCGCAATGCGCTGATCATGATGAATAACCGTTTCAATTCGCTGGCAAACTGGGACAACCCGAAAGGCGATCGCTATGCGATTGAACTGGATATCATTTCTGTGGAAATGAATCTGGGTGCAGGCGGCGAGGGCAAAAGCTTTCCGGCGATTGAGATCCTGAAGACCAACATCGTTGATAAAAAAACCAGTGAGCGCATTGAAGGGATCACCGGCAACAACTTCTCTTCATACGTGCGTGATTATGATTTCAGCGTTCTGCTGTCCGAGCATAATAAAGGCCGTTCCGGTTTCAGTATTCCGGATGACTTCGGCGTGCTGCACGGCAATATTTTCCGCCATTTTGTCAACTCAGAGACGTATAAAGCCAACTTCCGCAAAGCGCCGGTCATTTGCCTCAGCGTCTCCAGCAAAAATATCTACCGTCGTACCGGTAACCAGCATCCGGTGCTGGGCATTGAGTATCAGCAAAATGAATCTTCATTGACCGATCTCTATTTTGCAAAAATGGGACTCAGGGCGCGCTATTTCATGCCGGCCAACAGCGTGGCGCCGTTCGCCTTCTACTTCGCCGGTGATTTGCTCAGTGATTACAGTAACCTGGAGCTGATCAGCACCATCAGTACCATGGAAACCTTCCAGAAGATTTACCGCCCGGAGATTTACAATGCGAACTCACCGGCGGGCATTGAATATCAGCCAGACCTTTATCATCAGGATCACTCGCTGACCAAAATTGTTTACGATCGCGAAGAGCGTACCCGCCTGGCGATTGAGCAGGGTAAATTTACCGAAGAGCAGTTTATTAAGCCTTACCACAGCATTCTGAAACAGTGGTCTGATCATTTCGCTCTTTGATTAACGAATAAATAAGGTTATTGATTAATGAAAACATTATTACCGACGTCAACGGCTGGCAGCTTACCAAAACCTTCCTGGCTGGCGCAGCCAGAGACATTATGGTCGCCGTGGAAATTGCAGGGCGATGAGCTGATTCAGGGCAAACAGGATGCGCTGCGTTTATGTCTGGACGACCAGCAGCAGGCTGGTATTGATATCGTCAGCGACGGCGAGCAAACGCGCCAGCACTTCGTCACCACCTTTATAGAGCACCTTAACGGCGTTGACTTTGAAAACCGCAAAACGGTGCGCATCCGTAATCGTTATGATGCCAGCGTACCCGGCGTGGTGGGCGAAGTGAGCCGGCAGAAACCGGTCTTTGTTGATGATGCCAAATACCTGCGTCAGCTGACGCAGCGTCCAATCAAATGGGCGTTACCGGGCCCGATGACCATGATCGACACGCTGTATGACGATCACTATAAAAGCCGTGAGAAGCTGGCGTGGGAATTCGCTAAAATTCTCAACCAGGAAGCGCGCGAATTAGAAGCCGCTGGCGTTGATATTATTCAGTTTGACGAACCCGCCTTTAACGTCTTTTTCGACGAGGTGAATGACTGGGGCATTGCCGCCTTAGAACGCGCCATCGAAGGACTTAAATGTGAGACCGCGGTGCATATTTGCTACGGCTACGGCATCAAAGCCAACACCGACTGGAAGAAAACGCTGGGTACCGAGTGGCGCCAGTATGAGGAGATCTTCCCTAAACTGCAGAGTTCCGGTATCGATATCGTTTCGCTGGAGTGTCAGAACTCACGCGTGCCGATGGATCTGATTGAACTGATTCGCGGTAAAAAAGTCATGGTTGGCGCGATTGATGTCGCCACCAACACCATCGAAACACCGGAAGAAGTGGCGGCCACGCTGCGTAAAGCGCTGCAGTTTGTGGATGCCGATAAACTCTATCCAAGCACCAACTGTGGCATGACGCCACTGTCGCGTCATGTGGCTTACGGCAAGCTGCAGGCATTAAGTGCCGGCGCAGAGATTGTGCGGAAAGAACTGCAAGGCTAACGCGTAACGCCTTATTTGTCTCTGACTCAGTCCGCAGGGTTTAAATATCCTGCGGACTGAGCCTCGGTAATCAACATCCTTGCCGTGCCGCCTGTCTGGCCTCGCTAAAATATCCTTTGTAAATACACGCTCCGACCATTACAAATTCCCCATTTTTATCTGACTCCCTCTCTGCATCTAATCCGGCGGGCAGCCTGAATATCATCGTCTATACTCAGCAACGCGAAGTGATATATGCCGCTGCTTTTCACGCTGCGCTGACGTTAATTCAACCAGCCTGTGTGAACAACAGCCGCATTGACTCATCAGTACACGCTGTTTTCCGTGCTTTCATCCTCAAGGGACTTCCTGGTATGTTGCAATCTCAATCCTCCCGTTTGGGCAGTTTACTGCTGCTGCTGGCGGCACTCATCGGCTTTGCCGTCGCGCTGTATGCCTGGCTCACGCCACTCACCGGTGTCACCGGCACCATTGGCGCGCTGGGCGTCGCTATTGCCAGCGTCGTTCTGGCGGTGCTGACCTTCCTGCTGCGCGCGGCAACCGGCCGTACCGGTCGTATTTTCCTGATAGTCATTACGCTGCTGCTGTTATGCGCGATCGGTTTTGCTGCCGCGCTGCTGCATCAGGGGATCATTACACTGGCAATGGTCATCGGGCTGATGGGTCTGATTATGCTGGCGCGCAACCCGGCGCATCGCGTTCGCCACGCCACTGCACAAGGAGCTAACCGTGCATAATGAAAAATACATTCCGCTGCTCAAAGTCGGCATGACCGCCCTGGCGCTGCTGATGGCACCTGCCACGCTACGCGCCGAAGATAAAGCCGCTGAGGCGTCGATGGGTACGCAGGAGAAACTCAACGTGGATGCGGCCGATCAGCAGGCGCCCGGCACCACGCACGCCACCGATGATGTCTCCAGCGGCAAGCGCGACGGCGAGAAAGTGGCCTCCGCCAGCCAGCCGGCCACGCCGCTGGTGCCCTCCACGGCGACGTGGGACAGTTTTCACGGCCAGCTCAACGCGCAGAAATACAGCCCGCTGAAACAAATCACCGCTGACAACGTCAGCAAGCTGAAAAAAATCTGGGAGTTTCACACCGGTGACGTTTCGGATGGCAAGGGCGACACGCCAGCGACCGTCTGGTCCGCCACGCCAATTTTTGCCAACGATACGCTGTACATCGGTACGCCATTTGATCGGCTGATTGCGCTGGATCCGGGCACCGGCAAGGAGAAGTGGCACTACGATACTAAATCGCCACGTCAGGCGCTGACCCAGCCGGTACTGAAAAATCGTGGCGTCTCTTACTGGCAGGCGAAAAATCCGCAGGCGGGTCAGGCCTGCCAGAAAATCGTTTATATGGGCACCGTTGACGGCAAGCTGTACGCACTGGATGCCGATTCCGGCAAGCTGTGCGAAAACTTTGCAGATAAAGGTGTGCTCAACGTCAACCAGTGGAATACGGTTAACGCTAAATTCCCGCTGTCTCTGCTCCAGCCGCCGACGGTGGTGGGTGATCACCTGATCGTTGGCTGGGCGGGCAAAGACTGGGCTTACGCAGAAGCGCCGCCGGGCACGGTGTTTTCAATCAACGCGCAGACCGGGGCACGTGAATGGACCTTTGACGCCATCCCGGCCAGCATTCGCCCGCGCACCGGCACGGCTAACGTCTGGACCCACATGTCGGCCGATGAAGCGCATGGCCTGGTTTATCTGCCGGTGTCATCACCTTCGCCAAACTACTGGGGCGGCAACCGCGTCGATCCAATTCCGCTCGGCACCTCCACGACCGCGCTGGATGTGAATACCGGCAAAGTGGTGTGGTCGCGCCAGTGGGTGCACCATGATGTGTGGGATTACGACATTAACTCAGCACCGACGCTGATGGACATTACCGTGAACGGCAAGCAGATTCCGGCGCTGATTCAGGCCACCAAGCAGGGCTTCCTGTTTGTGGTCAATCGCCTGACCGGTGAAGATGTCTGGCCGATTGAGGAGCGTCCGGTGCCGCAGGGGGATGGTTCGGTGCAGGGCGAGAAACTGTCGCCGACCCAGCCGTTCCCGACCAAACCGGCACCGCTGCTGGATCAATCCAAAAAACCGGCGATCTGGAAGCTGGCCGATATTGTTGGTGCCGGTCAGTGCTCACGCCTGTGGGATAAACTGAGCTATGACGGCATGTACACGCCGCCGACTACCAAAGGCGAAGGCGCACTGACCTATCCGGACAGCGCGGGCGGCGTGCAGTGGGGCGGCGTGGCGTTCGATCCGCAAAAACAGATCGCCATTGTGAACACCTCACACATCGTGCAATACGTGAAGCTGTACAGCCGCGCCGATTACGACAAGGCCGATAACGGCTCGGGTAACGAGAGTGGTTTCGCCCCGCAGGAAGGCGCGCCTTACGGCCTGCGCCTGATGGTGGCGAATAACTGGCTGGGCATGCCGTGCTGGCAGCCGCCGTTTGGCGAGATTGTTGCGCTCGATATGCACACCGGTGATGTGAAATGGCGTCGACCGGTCGGCGCGTCGCAGCAGTACGGCTTCTTCATGCCGGAAAGCTGGGGCTCGCCAACCATTGGCGGTCCGGCAGTCACCGCCGGCGGCGTGATCTTTATCGGCGCCTCAATGGATGCCAAAGTGCGCGCCTATTCACTGGATAGCGGCGAAGAGCTGTGGTCCGATCAGGTCGAAGCGCCCGCGGTTGCCAACCCCTCGGTGTATGAATACAAAGGCCGGCAGTATGTTGCCTTTGTCGCCGGTGGTAACACCATCCTGAAGGATCAGGTGGGCGATCAGGTGGTGGTTTACGCACTGCCGGAATAATCCAGCGCAGTCAGCAAACAGAGTGGAGCCACAGCGCTCCACTTTTTTTATGCCTGCAATAAAAACGGCGGCCATTGGCCGCCAAAACCTCAACAGGTGGTTGCCGTTGAGGAAGCAGTGGTACTGATGAATCTTTACCCTTTTACACCGCCCGCCGTCAGTCCGCTCACCAGCCAGCGCTGCGCCAGTAAAAACACCAGCGTGATGGGAATGGCGGACAGCACAGCCGCCGCGGCGAAATCGCCCCACAGATAGTTCTGCGGATTAAGATACTGCTGCATCCCGACCGCGAGGGTATAGCTGTTGACGTCGCGCAGCAGCAGCGAGGCGACCGGTACTTCGGTGACCGCAGCGATAAACGCCAGGATAAACACCACCGCGAGGATTGGCACCGAAAGCGGCAGCAATACCAGACGAAACGCCTGCCACGGCGTGGCACCATCCAGCGCCGCCGCTTCCTCCAGCGAACCATCAATGGTTTCGAAATAGCCCTTAATGGTCCAGACGTGCAGCGCGATGCCGCCCAGATAGGCGAAGATCACGCCGCCGTGGGTATTGAGGCCGAGAAACGGCAGATATTGCCCCAGCCGGTCAAACAGCGCATAGAGCGCCACCAGCGACAGCACCGCCGGGAACATCTGAAAAATCAGCATGCCTTTTAACAGGCTGGCGCGACCGGCGAAGCGCATGCGGGCAAACGCGTAGGCGCAGGTGGTCGAGAGCGCCACAATCCCCAGTGCGCTAATGGCGGCGATCTTCACCGAATTCCACAGCCATAGCAGCACCGGGAAGGGCGGCGGCGTCACGCGACCATCGGCATGGGTGACGCTGAACCCGAGCGCCAGCCGCCAGTGTTCCCATGAAATCTGTTCCGGGATCAGACTGCCGGTGGCGAAATTGCCGCTGCGTAGCGAGATGGCAATCACCATCAGCAGCGGGAACAGAATTGCCGCGATAAACAGCAGCAGCAGCAGATGCGTCAGCAGCAGACGCAGCTTCTGCGATTTCGGTTGTACCATGGCCATAACGCCTCCTTAATCAAACTTCATGCGTAGCGCTTTCAGGTTAATCACCGCCAGCGCACCGACCAGCAGGAAGATCAGCGTGGCGATGGCTGCCGCCAGGCCGAAGTCCTGACCGCCGCCGCCTTCAAAGGCGATGCGCCAGGTGTAGTTGACCAGCAGATCGGTGTAGCCCGCCGGCGTAGTGGTGCCGAGTCGATCGGGGCCACCATTAGTCAGCAGCTGCACCAGCACGAAGTTGTTGAAGTTAAAAGCAAAGCTGGCGATCATCAGCGGCAATAGCGGTTTCAGCAGCAGCGGCAGCGTAATCAAAAAGAAATTCTGCAGCGGCCCGGCGCCATCCATCGCGGACGCTTCATAAAGATCGTCCGGGATCGCCTTGAGCAAGCCCATGCACAGGATCATCATGTAGGGATAACCCAGCCAGGTATTGACGATCACCAGCATGGCGCGAGCCAGCGTCGGATCGCTGAACCACGCTGGCTTGAAGCCAAACAGCGCATTGAGCATGACGTTGATTTCGCCAAAACTCTGGTTAAACAGCCCTTTGAAAATCAGTATCGAAATGAATGCCGGTACCGCGTAGGGAAGAATCAGCATCACACGATAGATGGCCTTGCCCCGCAGCGCTTCCCACTGCACCAGACACGCCAGCACCATGCCCACCGCGACCGTCAGCAGCACGGTCAACAGCGAAAACAGCAGCGTCCAGCCAAATATTGCCAGGAACGGTTTCTGAATGCCCTCGTCGGTGAACACGCGAGCAAAGTTTTTCCAGCCCGCGCCAACGGTAAAGCCAGGGCTGAGCTGTTCGCTGGCCCAGCTGCCATCTGCATTGATCTGCTGATAGAACCCCGTGTCCCGGTTAGCCTGATAGCGGGCGCCGTTTTGCTGATTTCTCAGCTGTCCCGGTGCGTCCAGCACATACAGCGGCCGCGTGCCGGAAAACTGGCGCAGCGAACTCATCACCAGCTCGCGACCGTCCGGCAGCCGGGCAGTTAACTGACTCAGCGCCTGACGGTTTTGGGTGATGGTTTTTAAGCTGGCGCGCGCGGTGGCGGGCAGCGCGGCTGGCGTGAGGCTGAGCTGCTGTTCACCACCCAGCGTAAACGGCGCAGACAGAAAGCTGTTTTCGCCTGTGCTGAGCGCCAGCTGCCAGCGATCGCCCTGCGAATAGAGCGCGAAGTTCATCGCGTCCCCGGCCTGATACTGGCGACTCAGCAGCACCTGCTGCGCGCGCGCCTCACTGAGCTGATTGGTGCTGCTGTAGTTGGTGAAGGCAATGGCGACGGTACAGGCCAGTGGAAACAGGACGAATAGCGCCATGCCGGCCAGTCCCGGATACACATAGCGCCAGGCATAGGCGCGCCGGTTGGTGTAAATCCACAGGCCTGCCGCGCTGACTACCAGCGTGACCAGCGCAAACAGGTATTCACCCTGAGCATACATCAGCACCAGAAGGTAGCCGACCAGCAGACAGCCGATCCCGACCAGCAGGCTGCGCAGCACCAGGCTGTGCCGTCTCTTTTGCGGTATTCCTGACATGATACGGTGTTCCTTAACAGCCAGTGGCGAGCCGACAGCCGTCGGCTCCGTAACAGCATTACTTATTGAGACGCGCCTGCGCATCCTTCAGCGCCGCATCAACGTTTTGACGACCGCTCAGCGCATTCAGCGTCGCGGTGCGCATCGCATACCAGAAGGCCGCCATCTGCGGGATGTTAGGCATGATGTCGCCATTACGCGCATTGCTCATGGTGGCGGCGATGCGCGCGTCTTTCTCCAGCGTTTGCTGGAATGACTTCAGGGTGACCGCGCCCAGCGGCTTGTCCTTGTTAACCGCATTGAGACCGGCGTCAGTCAGCAGGTAATTTTCCAGAAACTCTTTGGCCAGCTCTTTATTAGGACTGGCCGCGTTGATGCCCGCGCTCAGTACGCCGACAAAGGTTTTGGTCGGCTTGCCGTTCAGCGTCGGTAACAGCGTAACGCCGTAGTTAATGCCGCTTTTGTCGATATTGCTCCACGCCCACGGACCGTTGATGGTCATCGCGGTTTGTCCTTTATTGAAGGCCGCTTCGGCAATCGAATAGTCGGTATCGGCATTAAGGATTTTGGCTTTCACCTGATCGACGAGGAACTGCATGCCTGCTTTCGCGCCGGCGTTGTCGACGCCGGTATCTTTCACGTCATAGCCGCTGTCGGTCTTTTTGAAAGCATAGGCGCCACCGGCGGCCAGCAGCGGCCAGGTGAAATAGGGTTCCTGCAGGTTAAACATGATGGCGCTCTTGCCTTTGGCGCGCAGCTGCTTATCCAGCGCCGCCATCTCTTCCCAGCTTTTCGGTGGGGTGGGTAGCAGATCTTTGTTGTAAATCAGCGACAGCGACTCCACAGACACCGGATAGCCAATCAGTTTGCCGTTGAAGCGCACCGCATCCCAGGTAAACGGAAACAGTTTTTGCTGGAAGTTTTGATCCGGTGTGACTTCGGCGAGCAGCCCTGACTGGGCATAGCCGCCAAAGCGATCGTGCGCCCAGAAGATAATGTCCGGACCGTCACCCGTGGCGGCAACCTGCGGGTATTTCTCTTCCATTTTGTCAGGATGTTCGACCGTCACGCTGATACCGGTGTCCTGCTCGAATTTTTTGCCTACCTCGGCGAGGCCGTTATAGCCCTTATCACCGTTGATCCAGATGACCAGTTTACCTTCTTCAATTTTGGCCACGGCCGAAGCCGAAAACACTACGGCCGTAAGGGCGGAAAGGGCCAGAACGCGTGCGCCGGTTTTCATTGTCATAACTCCATCCTGTTAGCGGAAGCGGAAATCATTAGTGGCATCATTGTGCGGCGTTATGCCATTTCCTCATCCTCCTGCGCTCTACGCCCAACGGCACTAAGCCGTGATCGCGCTTGCAAAACAGCGCCTTAATACGCGCTGGCGCACACTATTGACGCGTCAGCTCTGCGTGACAGCTCACAAAATTGCCGTGAACGTCGCGCCGGCGCGGCTGGCGTGCGCGTACTCCTCCTCCCGCCTCATCCCCCAGTAAAAACCCACACGGTGGAGGATGCTGCGCCGTCTGCGCCTGCCCATAGTGGTCGCCGGAGTCTGCCTGCGGTGCTGCAGGCAAGCATGAGCCTGCGAAGAGGAAAGCATCATGGCGAGCGTTGCGTTACACCATGTCACCAAGGCCTGGGGCGATACCGAGGTATCAAAAGACATCAATCTGGAGATCGGCGAAGGGGAATTTGTGGTGTTCGTCGGTCCCTCCGGCTGCGGCAAATCAACGCTGCTGCGCATGATCGCCGGCCTGGAAACCATCACCCGCGGCGATCTGCTGATTGGCGGTCAGCGTATGAACGATGTTCCGCCCGCTGAGCGCGGTATCGGCATGGTGTTTCAGTCTTACGCCCTTTATCCACACCTTTCGGTGGCCGAAAACATGTCGTTTGGCCTGAAGCTGGCTGGCGTAAAGCGCGCTGAAATCCAGCAGCGCGTCAATCAGGTTGCGGAGGTGTTACAGCTGGCGCACCTGCTGGAACGGCGGCCCAAAGCCCTATCGGGCGGACAGCGGCAGCGCGTGGCCATCGGGCGCACGCTGGTGGCCGAACCGCGTGTGTTTCTGCTCGACGAGCCATTGTCCAATCTCGATGCCGCGCTGCGCGTACAGATGCGCATTGAAATCTCACGCCTGCACAAGCGCCTGAAGCGCACCATGATTTACGTTACGCACGATCAAATCGAAGCGATGACGCTGGCCGACAAGATCGTGGTGCTGGACGCCGGTCGCATCGCCCAGGTCGGTAAGCCGCTCGAACTCTATCACTATCCCGCTAACCGCTTCGTTGCCGGCTTTATCGGCTCGCCGCGCATGAATTTTCTGCCCGTCAAAGTGACCGCCACCGCCATCGATCAGGTGCAGGTGCGTTTGCCCAACGATCAGCTTGTATGGCTGCCGGTGGAGAGCGCCGGCGTCCAGGTCGGCAGCAACATGTCGCTGGGTATTCGTCCGGAACATCTGCTCTCCAGCGACATCGCCGATGTCACGCTGGAGGGCGAAGTGCAGGTGGTTGAGCAGCTCGGCCACGAGACGCAGATCCATATCCAGATCCCCGCCATTCGTCAGAACCTGGTGTACCGCCAGGAGGACGTGGTGCTGGTAGAAGAGGGCGCCCTGATGGGTATTGGCCTGCCGCCGGAGCGTTGTCACCTGTTCCGCGAGGACGGGAGCGCCTGCCGCAGGCTGCATCAGGAACCCGGTGTTTAGCCCTGCAAAACAATAAAAGCAATGACCTCAGGAGATAGAAAATGTTAACTCTGCGCAAACTTCCCGTCGCGATTGCCATCGCAGCGGGTACGCTCACCGCTCAAGCCATGGCGGTCGATTTTACGGGTTACGCCCGTTCGGGTATCGGCTGGACCGGCAGCGGCGGCGAGCAACAGTGCTTTCAGGCTACCGGCGCGCAAAGCAAATACCGTCTGGGCAACGAATGTGAAACCTATGCTGAACTGAAACTGGGCCAGGAAGTGTGGAAAGAGGGCGATAAAAGTTTCTATTTCGATACCAACGTCGCCTATTCCGTTTCCCAGCAGAATGACTGGGAAGCGACTTCACCGGCCTTCCGTGAAGCCAACGTGAAAGGAAAAAACCTGATCGATGCGCTGCCGGGTTCCACCATCTGGGCCGGTAAACGCTTTTATCAGCGTCACGATGTTCACATGATCGACTTCTACTACTGGGATATCTCCGGTCCGGGCGCCGGTCTGGAAGATGTCGATCTCGGGTTTGGTAAGCTCTCGTTCGCCGCGACGCGCTCTTCCGAAGCGGGCGGCTCTTACACTTTCTCCAGTGACCAGATTCGTGATTACGCCACCAGTACCGCCAATGACGTTTTTGATGTGCGTCTCGCCGGCCTGGAAACTAACCCCAATGGCGTGCTGGAACTGGGTGTCGACTATGGCCGCGCCAACGCGCGTGACGGTTATCGCTTAGATGACGGCGCGTCGAAAGATGGCTGGATGTTCACCGCGGAACACACGCAGAGCATGCTGAAAGGCTACAACAAGTTTGTGCTGCAGTACGCCACTGATGCGCTGACCTCGCAGGGCAAAGGCCTGCCGCAGGGCAGCAACATCAATAACAACGGCAATATGTACCGCATCCTCGATCACGGTGCGATCTCGCTGGCCGATCGCTGGGATCTGATGTACGTGGCGATGTACCAGAACGTCGATCTGGATAACAACCGCGGAACTGAGTGGTACACCGTCGGCGTACGGCCTATGTACAAATGGACGCCGATCATGAGCACCCTGCTGGAAGTCGGCTATGACAACGTTAAGTCCCAGCAGGTCAGCGAACGCAACGGCCAGTACAAAATTACCCTGGCGCAGCAGTGGCAGGCTGGCGATAGCATCTGGTCACGTCCGGCGCTGCGCCTGTTCGCCACCTACGCCAAATGGGATGAGAAGTGGGGCTACAGCAAAGACGCCTCCGGCGATATCACGTCGCTGGCCGCGGCGGACAGCAGCGGCAACGGTCTGTTCACCAACAGCCGTGGCGACAACGATGAGTGGACCTTCGGCGCACAGATGGAAATCTGGTGGTAAGGCGCTGCGCAGGTTAAGCAAACACCCGCCGTGCGCCAGAAGCACGGCGTTTTCGGACAGCGGCAGCCATTGCCTGGCCAACGCCGCTGCCTGACAGCTTGTTGGGATATCACAATGAAAAAACATCTTATCGCCTTCTGCCTGAGCAGCGCGCTGCTGACCGGCGTCATTATGCCAGTTCAGGCCGACATCAATCTGGTGCCGCAGGATCTTTCCGCGGCACCCGCCATTCCCACCGCGCGGCTGCAGCAGCTCAGCTGGCAGCCGGTGGATGCTTCACGTGCACAAACCACCACGCTGACACAAAGCGCAACGCCGCTGGATGTACGTGGCGTAACAGGGGCCATTGCAGCTTACAGCCTGCCTGCCAATCAGGGCGAGCTGACGGTTACGCTAAGCAGCGAGGTGGTACACAATCAGGTCTTTGCGCCAAATGTGCTGGTACTGGATGAAAACCTGCAGCCGGCCGCGTGGTTTCCGAGCCGCTTCTTTAGCTATCAGCAGCCCGGCGTGATGAGCGCCGACCGGCTGGAAGGGGTGATGAAGCTGACGCCGGTGCCGGGCCAGCAGAAGATCTATTTGCTGGTGTTCACCACCGATCAGGATTTAACCCAGACCACAACGCTGCTGGATCCGGCCAAAGCTTATGCCAAAGGCACCGGCCATGCGGTACCGGATATTCCCGATCCGGTGGCGCGTCACAGTCGCGACGGCAAAATCAAACTTAAAGTGGCAACCAGTTCCGGCTCCTCGATTCTGGTCGGCCCGCTGTTTGGCTCAGCCGCGCCTGCCGCTGTCACCGTTGGCAGCACCCGGCCGGCCATGGCCGCCACGACGGCGCGCGCGCCAGCGCCTGAACCGGCACCGCTGGTGAATGAGACGGAAAGCTATTTCAATCAGAGCATTCGTCAAGCGGTGCAACAGGGCAATATCGATAAAGCGCTGAAGCTGCTGGATGAAGCGGAGCGTCTGGGATCGACATCGGCGCGGCAAACCTTTATCAGCAGTGTTAAAGGCAAGGGGTGAAACTGCCCCGACAGTGCTGAGTTGCCCCACCTGGTGCGCTTCGGCGCACCTTTTTTATGGCACTCCGACCTGCACGCAGCAGGTCGGTTTCGTGCTACTTACGCTGACGCTGACGTGATTGTACCGCCGTCAGCAACGCATCGATTCTGTCATCCTCCGCCATCGCTTCCAGCGTTACGCTTAGCTTACGTCGCCAGTTGGGATACTGATCGACGGTGCCCGGCACGTTGACCGGCAGTGCCATATCCAGCCACTCTTCCGGCTGCAAACCGAGCAGTGCACACTGGCTGCGGGCCAGATAGCGATGGATCGCCTGACTAAGCTGATGACTCATGCGGACGCTGGCCCGCCGGAAGCGGCGGCGCGGCGGCAGATCACCGCTGCGCAACAGCGTACGCAGCAACGCCTGTTTAGCCAGGCGCCGATCGCGATGCAGGCCAGCGAGAATCGCCCGATCGGGGTAAAGCCCCAGCGCACTGCCCAGCCGCAAATCGTCACTTTGCCACCAGCCGCGCAGCGTCGGCATATCATGAGTGGTGGTAACGGCCATCGCCTGACGCGGCCACGTCGCTGGCACGCGGAAGTGGCGCTGCGATTCCTGCTCAAAGTAGAGCACTTTGTAGGAGTACACCCCGGCGTCGCGCAGTTTATCAACGATGGCTTCCGGCACGGTGCCCAGATCCTCGCCAATCACCATGCAACGATGGCGCTGGCTCTCCAGTGCCAGAATCGCCAGCAAATCATCCACCGGATAGTGCACATAGGCACCGTGCGCCGCGCTTTCGTCCTTCGGTATCCACCATAAACGCAGCAGCGCCATCACATGGTCAATGCGCAGCGCGCCGCAGTCGCGCATGCTGGCGCGCAGCAGGGCGATCCACGGCTCGTAGCCGCGCGCGGCCATCACCTGCGGGTCCATCGGCGGCAATCCCCAGTTCTGACCGAGCGGACCGAGGATATCCGGCGGCGCGCCAATGCTGGCGTCCAGGCAGTAAAGCTGCCGATCGCGCCAGGTTTCCGCGCCATCCGCCGCCACGCCCACCGCCAGGTCGCGATACAGCCCGATCGCCATCTGCTGCTGCTGACACAGCTGCCAGCAGGCGGCGAATTGCTCTGCCGCCAGCCACTGCAGCCACATGTAGAAACGCACCTCGTCGCTGTGCTCGATGCGGAACGCCAGCACTGCCGCACTGTTCGCCTGCTGCCATTCGCCCGGCCAGTGTTGCCAGCCATAACCCGTGCCATCCTGGGCGCTGCGCGCCGCGTGCAGCGCATCAAACAGCCCCTGATGCAGCAGGCTGTCGCCCCCGGCACGCACAAACTCCGCAAACGCCTGCGCCTGTCCATCATCTGCCGTGCGCCGGCGAAACTGCTGCCAGGCAAGCCGTAGTCCCTGCAACTTAAGCCCGGTGACGGCAGTGTAATCCACCCACGCGGCGTCTCGCGCTGACCGGAGCGCCTGCTGCGTCTTCTCAGCTTGCCACCAGGCCTGCGCCGCGTCGCTGAGGCCAAAATCTGCCACGGCGCTTACGTCGATATAGAGGATGTTGAGCCAGCGCCGGGAAGAGGGACTGTAAGGGCTGGCGCTCTCCGGTGCGGCAGGAAACAGCGCGTGCAGCGGATTGAGCCCGACAAACGCGCCGCCGCGCCGCGCGGTTTCAGCGATCATTTGCCGCAGATCGCCGAAATCCCCGATGCCCCAGTTAGCCGCAGAGCGCAGCGTATACAGCTGAATACAGCTGCCCCACAGCGATTCGCCCGCCAGCAGTTCCGCAGGTTCGTAGCAGCGGCGGGGTGCCACTATAATCGGGCAACAGTGACACTGTAACTTCTGGGTCAATGTCAGCTGGTGATAACCGGCGGGCAACGCGGGCAACACCAACGCTTCACCCGGCTGGCAGCGCCCGGACCAGTTTTCGCCGCTTTCGCTCGTCAGCTGCCATTCCGCGTCGGCGCTGAGCACCGGTGCCAGACTCAGTGGCTGTCCGACATAAAAAATCACCACCGGCGGCAGCGGTGCGGAGCCGTTCGCAGGGGCCTGCATCAGCGCAGCGAGACGCTGATGGGTAAGAGCAGAAATCTGCCGCGGTTTTCCGTGCGCATCAATATATTCCGCAGCAATAAGCGCGTCAGCACGGCGATCAAGAGCATCTTTGGGTTTCATGGCGTTCCTTAGCGGCTGGCCTGCCAGATACGTTGCTGATAGTCACGAATGGCGCGATCGGCACTGAACATGCCGCAACGCGCGGTATTGAGGATTGCGGCGCGCGTCCAGGCCTCAGGATCGGCCCACAGCGCTTCAACCTGCTGCTGCGCGTTGAGATAGTGGCGAAAATCAGCCAGTACCAGATAAGGATCGCCGCCTTGCGCGCCCAGGCTGTTGACCAGATCGCTGAACGCCGTGCGGTCGCCGTTACTGAAGGTGCCATCTTCCAGCGCGGTCAGCGCGCGATCCAGCTGCGCGTCCTTACTGCGCCAGTTCAATGGCGAGTAACCGGCCTGTTTCAGCGCGCTGACCTGCTCTACGGTATGGCCAAAGATGAAGATATTCTCTTCACCGACCTGCTGCGCGATTTCAACGTTGGCCCCATCCAGCGTACCGATGGTGAGTGCACCGTTCAGCGCCAGCTTCATATTGCCGGTACCGGATGCTTCTTTGCCCGCAGAAGAGATCTGTTCCGAGAGATCGGCGGCCGGGATCAGGCGCTCGGCAACCGACACGTTGTAATCAGGGATAAAGACAATTTTCAGCCGGTCGCCGACGCGCGCATCGTGGTTAATGGTCTCTGCTACTTTATTGATGGCGTAAATGATGTTTTTCGCCAGCGCATAACCCGGCGCCGCTTTGGCACCAAACAGCATCACGCGCGGAGCCAGATTGGCCTGCGGATCGCTGACCAGCGTTTGCCACAGCGCAATCATGTGCAGCAGCATCAGGTGCTGCCGTTTGTATTCGTGCAGCCGCTTGATTTGGACGTCAAACAGCGCATCAGGCTGCACCGCAATGCCGGTTCGGGCGGCGATCCACTCTGTCAGTGCCTGCTTGTTGTGCTGCTTAATGGCGCGATATTCGGCGCGGAAGGCGGCGTCATCGGCGAATGGCGTCAGATCCTGCAGCGCATCGAGATCGTTAAGCCACGGACGCTGCAGCGTTTTGTTGATCAGCGCCGCCAGCGCCGGATTGCACTGGTTGATCCAGCGACGCGGCGTGATGCCGTTGGTGACATTGTGAAACTTCTCCGGCCACAGCGCGTGATACTCGGGGAACAGGTCCTGTACCACCAGCCGCGAGTGCAGCGCCGCCACGCCGTTGACTGCAAAGCTGCCGACCACGCACAGATTTGCCATGCGCAGTTGCTGATCGTGCACCAGCGCCAGTTTTGACCAGATCGCCTGATTACCCGGCCAGCGCGCCTCAACCTGCTGTTTTAGCTGCGCATTGAGCGTATTGATGATCATCAGATGGCGCGGCAGCAGGCTGCGCACCAGGCGCAGGTTCCAGCACTCCAGCGCTTCCGGCATCAGCGTGTGGTTGGTATAGGCGAAGGTGCGCTGGGTAATGCGCCATGCGTCCTGCCAGCTGAGCCGGTGCTCATCCAGCAGCAGGCGCAACAGCTCCGGGATGGCCAGCGTCGGATGCGTATCGTTCAGCTGGATCACTTCATAATCCGCTAACGTTTCGATGGATCGTCCCGCCGCCTGATGACGGCGCAGAATATCCGCCAGCGTACAGGCACACTGGAAATACTGCTGCATCAGACGCAGCTTTTTGCCTGCCTGATGGTTGTCATTCGGGTAGAGCACTTTGGTCAGTTTTTCCGCCTCAATGCCTTGCTGTTCTGCACGCAGAAAATCGCCGTTATTGAAACGCTGGAGATCAAACGGTCGGGCATGCTTTGCCTGCCACAGACGCAAGGGCTGCGTGATGCCGTTGCGGAAACCGACCACCGGCAGATCCCAGGCTTCACCCTGCACAACAAAAGCAGGCTGCCAGTGCGCCACGCCGTCAATGGTGGTCACGCTGCCGCCCAGTCCGACCTGCACGTCAAGCGCCGCGTTGTGGCGAAACCAGGGATAACGATCGCGCTGCCAGTCATCCGGCTGTTCGTGCTGCGCGCCCCCGACAAAATGCTGGCGAAACAGACCGTACTGGTAGTTCAGGCCATAGCCGAGCGCAGGCTGGCCGGTGGTCGCCATCGCATCGAGAAAACAGGCGGCCAGCCGTCCCAGACCGCCGTTGCCCAGTGCCGGATCGGTTTCACGCTCCAGCACGTCACTCAGCGTCACGCCTGCTGCGGCCAGCGTCGCTTTAACGCCGTCGTACCAGCCGAGATTCAGCAGATTGTTGCCGGTCAGCCTGCCCAGCAGAAACTCCATTGACAGATAATTAACGTGGCGCTGTCCGCCAGCGGCCGGCTGCACCGGTATATCCGCCAGCAGTTCGGCCAGCGCGCCGCTCAGCGCGTGCCACCACTGGTCGGGGCTCATTTCCTGCGCATCCGGCAGGCCAAAACGTTGCCACTGGCGCACCAGCGCGGCAGAAAAACGGTCAGGGTCAAATGTGGGCAGTGCCATAGGGAAACTCCAGTCGAATAAATAGGGTTACAGGCAGTGTGACGCTGCCGCCAGGCGGCTACCTCCTCCTGTAAAAAATTCCACGGGGAGGACAGGGAGGGTGGAGAGGCTGAGGTAAATCTGAAAGCGTGGCAGGAGTGTGATAACACTCGCTTTTGTAAAGCGTAACTAATCAGTTCGCTTGCATTCAGTAACCGAATCTCCGAACGTGTATGACTATTAATTACGAAGCGTAAAAAAATGATGCGCTGAACGTTAACGGAGAAGCGTGCGCCCATGTTGATACCCTCAAAACTGAGTCGTCCCGTTCGTCCTGAAAGCACGGTTACCCGCGATCGTCTGCTGCAAAAGCTCAGCGCAGCGGCGAATTACCGGCTGGTGCTGATTGCCAGCCCGGCGGGCTACGGCAAAACCACGCTGGTATCGCAGTGGGCGGCTGATAAAAGCGAGCTGGGCTGGTATTCATTAGACGAGGGCGACAATCAGCCGGAGCGCTTCGCCGATTACCTGATCGCCGCGCTGCAGCAGGCTACCCGCGGCGCATGCAGCCGCAGCGAGACGCTGGCGCAAAAGCGTCAGTACGTGAACCTCAATGCGCTGTTCGCCCAGCTGTTCAATGAGCTGGCCGCGTGGCAGCAGCCGCTGTGGCTGATCATCGATGATTATCATCACATCACCAATCCTGCCGTGCATGAAGCGATGCGCTTTTTCCTGCGCCATCAGCCGGATAACCTGACGCTGGTGGTGCTGTCCCGCAATCTGCCGCAGTTGGGTATAGCTAATCTGCGCGTGCGTGAACAACTGCTGGAGCTGGGCAGCCAGCAGCTGGCCTTCACCCATCAGGAGGCGAAACAGTTCTTCGACTGCCGCCTGAGTGCGCCGCTCGCGCCGGATGAGAGCAACCGTTTGTGTGATGATGTAGCAGGCTGGGCGACCGCGTTACAGCTGATCGCACTGTCCACCCGTCAGGGCGCGGCATCGGCGCAGGACTCCGCTCGCCGGCTCTCCGGTATTAATGCCAGCCACCTTTCCGATTATCTGGTCGAGGAAGTGCTGGATAACGTCGATGCCGCCACGCGCCATTTTTTGCTGAAGAGCGCGTTATTGCAGTCGATGAATGATGCGCTGGTCGCCTGCGTGACCGGTGAAGACAACGGGCGCATGCGGCTGGAAGAAATTGAACGTCAGGGACTGTTTATTCAGCGCATGGATGATTCAGGGCAGTGGTTCAGCTATCACCCGCTGTTCGGCAGCTTTTTGCGTCAGCGCTGCGAATGGGAGCTGGCCAGCGAGCTACCGGCCATTCACCGCGCGGCTGCGCAAAGCTGGATGGCGCAGGGTTTTCCCGGCGAGGCGATTCATCACGCGCTGGCGTCCGGCGATACTGATATGCTGCGCGACGTGCTGCTGCAGCATGCGTGGACGCTGTTCAACCGCAGCGAACTGGCGCTGCTGGAGCAGTCGCTGAATGCGCTGCCGTGGCGCACGCTGCTGACCAGTCCGAAACTGGTACTGCTGCAGGCCTGGCTGATGCAGAGCCAGCATCGATTTTCCGAAGTTAACCGGCTGCTGGCGCGCTTTGAGGAAGGCTGCGACTGCGAAATTGACGCTGCGCTGCAGGGTGAATTCAATGCGGTGCGCGCACAGGTGGCCATTAATCACGGCAACGCCGACGAAGCAGAGCGGCTGGCACGGCTGGCGCTGGAAACGCTGCCGGAAACGCGTCGCTATAGCCGCATTGTGGCCACCTCAGTGCATGGCGAAGTGATGCATTGCAAAGGCGACCTGACCAACTCGCTGGCGCTGATGCGGCAAACCGAACAGATGGCGCGCCGCGATGAAGCCTGGCACTACGCGCTGTGGAGTTTGATTCAGCAGAGCGAAATCCTGTTCGCGCAGGGCTTTTTACAGTCAGCATGGGAGATTCAGGAAAAAGCGTTTGTGCTGGTGAGTGAACAGCATCTGGCGAACATCCCGCTGCACGAGTTTTTACTGCGCATCCGTGCGCAGCTGATGTGGGCGTGGGGCCGGCTGGATGAGGCCGAACACGCCGCGCGCGCAGGCATCAAAGTCCTGAAAGGCTATCCGCCCCAGCAGCAAATCCAGTGCCTTGGGCTATTGATTCAGTGCTCGCTGGCACGCGGCAATCTGGATAATGCGCGCAGCTATCTCAGCCGGCTGGAAAACCTGATGAATAACGGCGTGCTGCACAGCGACTGGATTGCCAACGCCGACAAAGTGCGGCTGATCTACTGGCAGATGACGGGCGATGCGCAGAGCGCCAGCCACTGGATGCGCCATACCGATAAACCCGCCTTTGCCAACAATCATTTTTTGCAGGGCCAGTGGCGCAATGTGGCGCGGGCGCAGATCCTGCTGGGCAACCTCAGCCAGGCCGAAGTGATCCTCGATGAGCTGAATGAGAATGCGCATGCGCTGCGGCTGATGAGTGATTTAAACCGTAACCTGCTGCTGCTTAATCAAATCTACTGGCAAACCGCGCGCAAAGCGGAGGCGCAGCAGGCGCTGCTCGAAGCGCTGAAGCTGGCACGCAGCACCGGCTTCGTCAGCCACTTCGTGATTGAGGGCGAAATGATGGCGCAGCAGCTGCGCCAGTTAATTCAGCTCAATACGCTGAGCGAACTCGATCAGCATCGGGCCCGGCGCATTCTCAGTGAGATCAACAAGTATCACCGGCATAAGTTTGCCCATTTCGATGAGGGCTTCGTCAGCCGGCTGTTGAACCACCCGGATGTGCCGGAGCTGATTCGCACCAGTCCGCTGACCCAGCGCGAATGGCAGGTGCTGGGGCTGATCTATTCCGGCTACAGCAACGATCAGATCGCCGGCGAGCTGGACGTCGCGGCAACCACCATCAAAACCCATATCCGTAATCTGTACCAGAAGCTGGGCGTCACCCATCGCGCCGAAGCGATGCACCAGGCGCAGTCAATGCTGAAACTGATGGGCTACGTTTAAGGCAGAAGTCGTGTGGCGGTGGATCTCATTACCTCGCAGAGCGCGTATAACGCTGGGCATGACTTGATATATGCATGAGGGAGTGAAATACTTGTAATGACATTTGTATGTACAAGAGGTGTAGGACATGGGCAGCATCAACCTGCGTATTGATGATGAACTCAAAGCACGTTCTTACGCTGCGCTTGAAAAAATGGGGGTGACTCCCTCTGAAGCGCTTCGTCTCATGCTTGAGTATATCGCCGAAAATGAACGTTTACCGTTCAAACAGACACTGCTGAGCGACGAAGATGCTGAGCTGGTCGAAATAGTGAAAGAGCGGCTTCGCAATCCTAAGCCAGTTCGTGTGACGCTGGATGACCTTTGATGGCCTATTTTCTGGATTTTGACGAGCGGGCACTAAAGGAATGGCGAAAGCTGGGCTCGACGGTACGTGAACAATTAAAAAAAAAGCTGGCTGAAGTACTTGAGGCACCCCGTATTGAAGCGAACAAGCTTCGCGGTATGCCTGACTGCTACAAAATAAAGCTCAGGTCTTCAGGTTATCGCCTTGTCTATCAGGTGATAGACGAGAAGGTGGTGGTTTTCGTGATTTCGGTTGGTAAAAGAGAACGCGCGGAGGTTTATAACGAGGCCGTGAAGCGCATTCTCTAAAACTAAGCCGGGTATTTCTGTTTCACCTTTAAAGTATCATTCTGCTTTAAGCTAACAGAGTCATCGTATTGCCACTGAATCTGCTCCAGACGCTCCCCGGCGTGCACTGAACCACAACTCAGCTTTGTGCCGCGAGCTGGCGCGTAAGCCACGCATCTAGCTCGCTTTCCGGCAGCGGGCGCGCATAGAAGTAACCCTGCGCCTGATCGCAGCCGTACTCCGCCAGCGCAGCAACGGTGTCGACATTCTCTACGCCTTCAGCCAGTACGGTGTAATCCAGCTGTTTCAGCATGGTAATGATGCTGCGCGCGATAATCCGCGACGCGGTATCTGAGGCGATTTCGCTGATCAGCGCGCGATCAAGCTTGATCACATCCAGCGGCATCCGTCGCAGGTAGCCGATATTGCTGTAGCCGGTGCCAAAGTCATCCAGCGAGATGCCAAACCCACGCAGCTTGAGCATCTCCAGCCCCTGTAGCGCGGCGGGACTGTTAATAATCTGCTCGGTCTCCAGACATTCAATGCCCAGCAGCGAGGTCGGCAGGCGGGCCTGCAGCATCTTCGTTTCCAGCGCATCGGCAAAACCGGGATCTGAGAAGTCGCGACTGCTGATATTGATGGTCACCGGCAGCTGGAGGGGGCTGTGCTGCAGGCGTTTTAACCTGGCGATCGCCTTGTCGGTCACCCAGCTGGTTAAGGTGCTGAGCAGCTCGGTCTGTTCCGCCAGCGGGATAAACAGATCGGGAGCGAGTTCGCCGCGCTGCGGATGCCGCCAGCGCACCAGTGCCTCCAGTCCAATGGGCCGGCCACTGTTCAGGCAGATCTTCGGCTGGAACGCCAGCCACAGGCCCTGATCCTGTTGCAATGCCGCAGCCAGATCGTTCATCAACAGAAAGTCCTGAGTGCGGCGCTGATCGGCTACCAGGCTGAAGCTCATGGCGGGCACCCGGTTGCCAATCGCCTCATGCAGGGCACTTACCGCCCGGCGCAGCACTTCCTGTGCGCGAAGTTCTGCTGGAATGAAAATGACCTCGCCGGTAAAGCAGGTGAGGGCGACAGAGATGCCCGCGTCCAAATCCGCGCTGATCCCTGCCAGGTTTTCCGCCACCGATGCGGCGGTCAGCGGGCTGTTATCCATGGTGAGAATCGCAAAGCGCCCGGTGGCGACGGTATAAATGATGTCGTCCGCACCGGGCTGCAGGCGCAAAGGCAGTAACGTGGTGACGTGCTTCAGCAGGCTTTCCACCGGCCCCATGCCCATGGAGCGCGCCAGCTCGTAAGCGCGCGGCATATCAATGCAGTCGATCAGGATCAGCCGCTGCGGCGTTCGATCCCCGATGGAGGCCAGCCGCTGCAGGTCGCGAATCAGGCGCTGGCGGTTAGGCAGTGCCGTGACCGGATCGGTGAAGCCGGCACAGTGCCACGCTTCGAGGAAGGACATCACCAGATCGGCCAGCAGCTGTAATACCTTCACCTGATCAGCGCTGAACGGGTGTGGCGCGACGTCCGTGACGCACAGCGTGCCCAGCACATAGCCATCGCGATGTCTGAGCGGTACACCGGCGTAAAAGCGGATAAAAGGGGCACCGATGATCAGCGGATGGCGGGCAAAACGCGCATCCAGCAGGGTATCGGAGATAACTATCGCGCCGTCACTGTCCACGGCGTGGCGGCACAGCGAATCCTCGCGGGATGAGTGCTCCAGCGCAAAATTGTGGGCGGCGCAGATATGCTGATGTTCATCATCCAGAACGGAGACAAAGCTACCCGGAATACCCAGTGCCTGACTGGTCAGCCGGACAAAGTTTTGTAATACGTCGTCACGGCTTTCGTCGCGACTGCGCAGCGCCTTCAATGCCCGTGCGCGGCGATCGTCGTCACCGTTGAAATTCATCAGCATAATTTCCTCCGCGCCGGCCTGGTTCCGGTGCGAAATTTAACAGCAAAAAGTACAGTATGCGGCCTGCAACACCCTGCCGCTGGCGTGGTTAATAAGCGTAAATATTATAATGGTCTTTCTCATGGTAGGCTTAACACCGGCATCTGTCATTTTTATTTTCTTTAACGAAATTTTTAAGCAGCGACGATTCTGATAATTTATCGTAATATTTTTATCAGTCTGATTGATAACAGGTTACGCGTCCTTGCTGCTAACTCTAATTAAGTAGAAGGTGCAGGTATTAGACATTGCCAATGAAGACGTTATTAATTTCTGGCAGGGATGAGTCAGGTAATAATACTGGCTTTTAGTGATTGATGAGCAAAATAATAGTATCGCTGCGTATTATTATCCTGATAAAAAACGCACCTGCCGGTATATTTATTACCCCGGCTAATGTTATATAAGCATATTGTTCAGTCCGCTCTGTCACCGCAGACATCAGATTTCCCCCTCAAATTATTCCCCGTTAAGCAAACTCAGCAGGTGTAACACCGTTTTGGCCGGATGATTACGCCGCCAGGCAAAGGCAATGTCGGTGAACAGCGTATTGTTTTCAATGTCACGAAATACCAGCTGTGGATTATTGACGCAGCACAGCGAAGCCGGCACCAGCGCAATCCCGCAGCCTGCGCCCACCATGCCGAGCGAGGAGGTAATCTGCGGAGCCTGCTGAAAGCGTGTTGCATCAAAGCCGGCGCGCAGACAGGCACTGACGATTAATTCGTACAGGCTGGGCGCCACCTCGCGCGGGAAAATAATCAGTGATTCTTCGGCCAGCTGCGTTAGCGCAACACTTTGCTGCTGGCTAAGCGCATGGCTGGCTGGCAGCGCCACTTTCATCTCCTCCGTGGCGATCACTTTCAGGTTAAACGCCTTACTGCTCTCACACGGCAGACGAATGAACGCCGCATCCAGCAAACCTTCCCCTAAGTCCTGCATCAGCAGCGCCATGTTCTCTTCCCGGGTGATGAGCTCCATCGCCGGGTAGCGCGTTTTGAAGGCGCGAATCAGATCAAACACCGGCGCGCCAAACGCCACCGAGCTGGCAAAACCCAGTGACATCTGGCCGCTCATGCCGCGCGCCACGCCGCGCGCCTTTTCCAGCGCCATATCGGCCAGCTGCACAATCGCTATTGCATCGGGCAGAAACGCGCGGCCCGCATCGGTCAGTTCCACGCCTCGCGTCAGGCGCTTCAGCAGCGGCGTGCCGATCTCGTGCTCCAGCCGCTGGATTTGCTGGCTGAGCGGTGGCTGCGACATGCCCAGCAACTCGGCGGCGCGGGTAAAGTGCTGCGTTTCAGCAACGGCAACGAAATAACGCAGGTGGCGAAGTTCCATATCAAAAACGTCTCGAAGTTGGCAGTTTTCACTATTGGATTCTGTGAGCCATGTAGCCCACCATGATATTAACACGGCTTAACTATCTGATTGTGAGGCAGCAAATGTGTAACTTTGTATCTGATTGTTCATGCGAAGATCAGCTAAAGGCATCCGTCACTCAACTGGGACAGCAATCACCAGAAAAGGTTATCTATCAGACCTCCCTGATGAGTGCGTTGCTCAACGGCGTCTATGACGGTTCAACCACCGTCGCGCAGCTGTTACAGAAGGGCGATTTTGGCCTCGGCACGTTCAATCAGCTTGATGGAGAACTGGTGGCATTTGACCGGCAGGTTTATCAGCTGCGCGCCGATGGCAGCGCCAGCCCGGCACGGCCTGAACAACAAACCCCGTTCGCCGTGATGACCTTCTTCAAACCGGAACATCAGCACCGCTTTGCGCATACCGCCACGCGCGATGACGTCCATCAGGTGATTGATCGCATCATCACCTCCGATAACCATTTCTGCGCGCTGCGCCTGAGCGGCCGCTTTGCCTCGGTACAGACGCGCACCGTGCCCTGCCAGTGCCGTCCGTATCGCTCGATGCCGGAAGTGCTCGGCAATCAGCCCACCTTTGATTTTCGCCAGCGCGACGGTGAGCTGATTGGATTCCGCACGCCGCAATATATGCAGGGTATTAACGTCGCCGGCTATCACGAGCACTTCATCACCGACGATCGTCAGGGCGGCGGGCATATCCTCGACTATGTGCTGGAGCAGGGCACGCTGACGTTTGGTGCCATCAGCAAGCTGGTGGTCGACCTGCCGCAGGATCGCGAGTTTTTACAGGCCGATCTCAATCCACAGGATCTGGATGCCGCGATCCGTTCCGTCGAAAGTTAATCGCAGAGGTGATCATGAAACAGCTTAAAACCCAGACGCTGTGGAACAGTGGCGCAGACCTGGTTGTCGCTCAGCTGGAAGCGCAGGGCGTAAACCATATTTTTGGCATTCCCGGCGCCAAAATCGACAAGGTGTTTGATTCGCTGGTGGACTCTTCCATTCAGCTGATTCCGGTGCGTCATGAGGCTAACGCGGCGTTTATGGCCGCGGCAATGGGCCGCCTGACCGGCCACGCCGGCGTAGCGCTGGTGACTTCCGGGCCCGGCTGCTCAAACCTGGTGACCGGCATGGCCACCGCCACCAGCGAAGGCGATCCGGTGGTGGCGATCGGCGGGGCGGTTAAGCGCTCCGACAGTGCCAAACAGGTGCATCAAAGTATGGATACGGTGGCGATGTTTCGCCCGGTGACCAAATTTGCCGTAGAAGTCACTGATGCCTCGGCGCTCGCGGAGTGCGTATCGAACGCGTTTCGTCATGCCGAAAACGGGCGCGGCGGCGCATCGTTCCTCAGTCTGCCGCAGGACATTGTTGACCAGCCGGTGTCAGGCAGCCTGTTACAGCGTTCAGGACACATCACGCTGGGCGCTGCGCCCGACGCGCTGGTGAATGCCGTCAGCCGCGAGATTGCGCGGGCGAAAAATCCGGTGATTCTGCTGGGCCTGATGGCCAGCCAGCCGGAGAACAGCGCGGCGATTCATGAACTGCTGAGCAAAAGCCGTATTCCGGTGACCAGCACCTATCAGGCGGCGGGCGCGGTGCGGCAGGAGCATTTCTCACGCTTTGCCGGCCGGGTTGGCCTGTTTAACAATCAGGCCGGTGACCGCTTGCTCCAGCAGGCGGATTTGATTATCACCATTGGTTACAGCCCGGTGGAGTATGAACCGGCCATGTGGAACAGCAGCAACGCCTTGCTGGTGCACATCGACGTGCTGCCCGCCGAGACCGATAACCACTATCAACCCGACGCCGAGCTGGTGGGTGATATCGCCGGGACAGTGCGCAAAATCGCCGCGCAAATCGCGTCGCCGCTGCAGCTCAGCGACGCTGCCGCCACCATTCTGCAGGATCGCCAGCAACAGCGTCAGCTGCTGGCGATGCAGGGTGCCAGCCTCGATCAGTTCGCCCTGCATCCGCTGCGTATCGTCCGGGCGATGCAGGACATCATTAACAGTGACGTCAGCCTGACGGTCGACATGGGCAGTTTTCATATCTGGATTGCCCGTTACCTCTACAGCTTCCGGGCACGGCAAATCATGATTTCCAACGGGCAGCAAACCATGGGCGTGGCGCTGCCGTGGGCGATTGGCGCCTGGCTGGTCGATCCGTCCCGTAAAGTGGTTTCAGTGTCGGGCGACGGCGGCTTTCTGCAATCCAGCATGGAGCTGGAAACCGCCGTCAGGTTAAAGGCCAATATTCTGCACATCATCTGGGTCGACAATGGCTATAACATGGTGGCGATTCAGGAAGAGAAGAAATACCAGCGCGTGTCCGGCGTGAACTTTGGACCGGTGGATTTCAAAGCTTACGCGCAGGCGTTTGGTGCCGCTGGATTTTCGGTGAACAGCGCCGCTGAACTGGAACCCACGTTGCGGCGGGCGATGGAGGTGGAAGGACCGGCCGTGGTGGCCATCCCGGTAGATTACAGCGATAACCCGCTGCTGATGGGGCAGCTGCACCTCAGCCAGCTGCTTTGATCGGCTGTCACTTGAGCCAGTCCGGACCGGCCGTCAACGTCACGGCGGTCCGGAGTAATGCGCTATTTAGCGCCTGGCTGGCCGTATTGGGTTAAAAGCTCTGCCAGTCCGCGTCCATGCCGTGACCGGCGGCCACGGGTACAGCAGCCGGACGTTTCAGCGCGGAGACCGTTTTCGGGCGCTCAGCAGGTCGCGCGGACCCGGCCAGTGAAAACTGATTCACCAGGCCGGACAGGGTTTGCGCCTGATCCTGCAATGACGCCGATGCGGCAGAGGCCTCCTCTACCAGCGCCGCATTCTGCTGCGTCACATCATCCATCTGATTGATCGCCAGGTGCACCTGCGAGATGCCGGTGTTTTGCTCTTCCGCAGCCGCCGCAATTTCGCTGACTAAATCATTCACCTGGCGGAACGCGGTTTTCAGTCCGGCCATGTTCTCTTCCACCGCTTCGGCCTGTACCGCACCCGATTCCACCAGGCTGTAAGAGGTATCGATCAGCTGTTTGATCTCTCTGGCCGCCTGGGTCGAACGCTGTGAGAGGTTGCGCACTTCACCCGCGACGACCGCAAAGCCCTTACCGTGTTCACCGGCGCGTGCCGCTTCGACAGCAGCATTCAGTGCCAGGATATTGGTCTGGAAGGCAATGCCTTCGATCAGCGTGACAATTTCGGTGATTTTTTTCGAGCTTGAGCGAATCTCCGCCATGGTGCTGAGCATATTGCCCAGCGACACCGCGCTGGCGTCTGAAAGTTCTGTCGCGTTACCGGCCAGACGGTTGGCCTGCCGGGTATTATCCGCCGTCTGACGCACGGTTTCGCTCAGTTCCGCCATACTGGCCGCCGTCTGTTCCAGCGAGGCGGCCTGCTGCTCGGTTCGGGAAGAGAGATCTTCATTACCCGCGGCGATTTGTGCCGACGCCGAACTGACGGCGTGAGAAGCGGTACTGACCTGCGCCAGCGCGCTGCCAACCCGGTCAAGCAGCTGGTTAAAGGCGCGGGCCATGTTGCCGACTTCGTCTTTTTTGCTGTCATCGGCGGTGACGCTCAGGTCAAGGCTGCTGCCAACGTGATCCATCACCTGCCCAATTGCTTTCAGGCTGTGACGAATGCGCATCAGGGTTAACGCGGTGAGCGTACCCAGTAACAGCAGTGTCAGCGTGACCCCGGCACTCAATCCCCAGAATGTGCGGTGATAGATCTCCTGGTTCACCACGCGCAAGCCGTCACCCAGCGACAAATTAAGCGCCATCTGCTGGCGATAATCATTTTTTAACTGACTGATGGCGCCGCCAATACCGCTTTCGGCTTCCAGCATGCCGAGCGTGACGTCATCCTGATGAGCATGTGAAGCAGCAAGAAACGCCGGCAACCGCGACTCCACCAGCCGCAGCGTCGCCAGGCCTTTAATGGTGATCTGCTTGTCTTCGTCGCTGGAGATATCATTGGCTAAATAATATTCTGCCAGCGTTTTAATATCGGCCAGGCGCTGGGCGATCTCTTTCTCGACCGGCGGCATGCGCGCATTGTCAGTCTGGCTTTGATGCTTATATAGCGACAGAGAGAGTTTATTACTGCGATCGATCAGCTCGGATAAATCGCGAATAGAAGGAATTGCGTTAGCCTGTACGTATTCAAAACGGTCCTGAAAACCGCCCAGCAGTCGCACAGAAATAATACCCGTCACCACCAGTGAAGCTGAGAGCAAAATGAAAGCCAGGGTAAGTCTTTGAGTAATATTCATCATCTGTTTACCTGGAAAAAAGTTTAAAAGGAAGAACACAACAACTCAGCGTTAATCGGCATCACATCACAAAAGGTTATTTCAAAAATTATGAATAAATTAACTTCTCAGGATCATTAATTTTGAAGTAATTAAAAAACTTTCAAAATGCGTGGCGTATTATTTAGCGCTAATTACCTGCGCCTTACGGTGTGCTATCCACTCACGATACTGGGCCGGCGTCATCGCCATCACCTGATGGAAGGCTTTACGAAAGGCGGTATCTTCGCTGTAACCGCACTGCAAGGCGGTCTGACGCACGCTGACGTCGGTGCTGGCCAGAATGGTACAGGCCAGTTCAATGCGGATGCGGGTAATAAACTCTTTTGGCGTCTCCTGCGACAGGGCTTTCATTCTGCGCTGCAGGGTGCGCCCGGTAACGTTGAGTGCGGCTGCCAGTTGCGCGGCATTGATGGCTGGATTTTCCAGGCGGATGATCTCCTGCGCCCGCACCAGAAACGGCGTGCTGCTTTTCCCCGTACCCGGCGAGCCGGGAAGGTGGGTGTGCAGCACAGGGTTATCGGCCAGCGACATCTCCCGGGTAAGGTCCGCCACCGCCTTGCCGGCGCTTTTTTCAATGATATACAGGGCCAGCGATATCCACGAAAAACAGCCACCGCTGGTAATGACGCGATCGTCTTCCTCCAGCGTCTTGCCTTTCGCCAGTCGCGCCTGCGGATAGCGCGCCTGCAGCATATGGCTGACCCACCAGGTGGTGGTGTAGAAACGGTCATTCAGCAAACCCGCCTCGCCGAGGATCACGCCACCGGTGCCAGCAGCAGCAACCCAGACACCCTGCTGATAGAGTTTGTTAAACCAGCCAGCAGCCTGACGGATACTGTCAAGGTTGATCGGTTGCAGGTCGGGCCCCAGCAACATGCCGGGCGCAATCACCACATCAACCGCACCGGCCCCCTGAAATGAGCTGTCGATGTGAATCAGGCGGCCTTCCGTATCCCACACCGGATCCCCGTTGGCGCTGACAATCAGCGTTTCAAAAGCTTTATCGGGAAAGCGTGCGGCGTGCACGGGGGAAGAGGCAATCGCTTTATTGGTTATCCAGAAAAGGTCGGTCATTCCGGCAACGGCGGACAGTACGCTGCCTTCCAGGGCGAGTATGGCGATACGCATAAGGGGTTTCCTGTGTTCAGATTGTCGTGATTTGCGTGAAAAATGTGACATTTTCCGCCGCTGAAGCTTTGTGGCCTCAATAGCGGACTCTTAGTTTATCTGGCCCTGGCGGTTGTCATCGGAAAAGAAACCGGCAATACGCGGATATCAGACCAGCAGGGAAGCGAAAAGGGCGCGTGGATGAAGCGATGGGATCGGGCAAATGAGAGGTGTGTGACAGACAACAGGGCGCGTAGCCAGCGCCACTATCATTGTGGCGCTGGTCCTGACATTAGCTGAATCTTTCCGGGCGGAAGGTCGCCAGCATCGGGTGTTTAACGCCGGTGAGTATCTCCTGCGTCAGTATCTCACCGAGGATCAATGCCAGCGTGGCACCGGAATGGGTGAAGACAACAAAACAGCCGGGAACCTGCTGCAGCTCACCGACCACCGGTTCGCCATCGCCAGGAATCGGTTTGAGACCGATTTTCCAGCTGCTGGCTTTCAGCGGCGCGCCGTCAGCGATCAGGTTACCTGCTTCCGCCATCAGCTGGTTAATGACTGCGGTATCAATGCTGTACTGCCCGTCGGCCTGCGCGACGATGTGCTCTTCATACCAGTCGTGATCGACGGCGATGGTGTTGCCGGGATTAGGCCGGACCGCCGCGCGCGGCGTATTCATTACCACCTGCAGCCGGTGATCGCCGGGCTGGCTGGTCACCAGCATAGAGACCGGAGAACCGTTGGGGATGTGCACGCCGAGCGGGGCAACCACTTCCGGCGTCCACGGGCCACACGCTACCAGTACGCGATCGGCCAGCAGCTCACCGCGTTTTTCGCTGCGAATGCCGCTGGCCCGGCCGTCTTTGGTGATCACGCTGGCTTTACCGGCGTGCTCAACGATCTCTCCGCCCAGCGCGCGCAATGCCTGAACCAGATGCTCAACCAGATGCGGCAGGCTGACCCAGCCTTCACCGGGGTTGGCAATCGCCACCTGACTCAGACTGGCCGGATTCACCTGCGCATCGACATCACCGACCGTGGCGCGATTGATCAGCTTTGAGTCGTAGCCCTGCGCTTTTTCATAGTGATGACGCGCTTTGGTGCCCGCGTCATCGTCTGCGGCCCAGTAAATTGCGCCATCGAAGCGCAGCCAGTCGAGCTGCGGATGGCGGGCAAACAGCGTGCGATAGCGGTCAATGCCCGCCATGCGCAGCGCATGGTAAGGCTGCGAACGTTCGCCCGCGGAGTTGAGCCAGGAGAGGGATCGACCGGTGGCGCCGGAGCAGAGTGCCGCTTCCGTCACCAGCGTGACCTGCGCGCCCGCCTGCGCCAGTTGCCAGGCGGTTGAGACGCCGAGGATGCCGCCACCCAGCACGATAACGGTTTTTGCCACGGTTTTGTCAGACAT